>JBBSLG010000006.1:0-167534 GCA_038255435.1 Lysobacterales bacterium | reverse complement strand
GCGTGCATGGCCGCCTCCGAAACGGTTGGTCCCGTGTCGGAGAAAAAACCGGTCATGCACGCGCTGTTTTCGCGACAGCCTACGCGCAATTCATTGAATTTCAAGACATCAATGCTGCGAAAATAGGGGAAACGTCAGCCCTCGGGGACAGGAGCAAGAGCAAGCGCCGCAGGAGCGACGCCCTCCAACAGCGGCCATGTCGCCGCAAAGGAGGGTCGCGCTCCCGCGCGACTGCTATGGTCTGGCGGCGCAGTTGCAGCCGCTGTTGCGTGGCCTCGCGCACCGACGCGACACGACGCTGCGGCTATTCTGCGAACCACATGACATCGAGTTGGCCATGGCCTATGACTTTGATCTGTTCGTGATCGGCGGTGGCTCCGGTGGCGTACGTGCCGCCCGGGTTGCCGCGCAGACCGGTGCACGCGTCGCGATTGCCGAGCAAGATCGATACGGCGGCACCTGTGTGATCCGCGGCTGCGTGCCGAAAAAGCTGATGGTGTTCGCCTCGGAGTTCGGCGCCATGATCGACGATGCGCGCAGCTACGGCTGGCGCATCGGCACCGGCGACTTCGACTGGCAGGCGTTCAAGCCACGCCTGCACGCCGAACTGGATCGCCTGGAATCGATCTACCGCGACATCCTGGCGCGCAAACAGGTGCGCAATTATGACTGTCGCGCAACGCTGATCGACGGTCATACGGTTCTGCTCGCCGATGGCGAACGCAAAACCGCGGGCAATATCCTGCTGGCAATGGGCGGGCATCCCACGCGTCCGGACATTCCCGGCGCCGAACTGGCGATTACCTCGAACGAGGTGTTTCATTTGTCGGCTTTGCCAAAACGCATCCTGATCGTCGGCGCCGGCTATATCGGCTGCGAATTCGCCTGCATCCTGCGTGGTATGGGCGTCGAAGTGCATGTCTGGCATCGCGGCGATCGGATCCTGCGTGGCTTCGATGCGGAGGCCAGCAATCTGGTCGCCGAGCAGATGCAGGCAAACGGCATCATGATTGAATTCGGCCGGGACGTGTGCGCCTTGCATCGTGCGGCCTCCGGCACTCGCGTGGAGTTCGGTGAAGCCAAAACCGGGGAGTTCGATCAGGTACTGTTTGCTACGGGCCGAGCGCCCAATACCGCCGACATGGGTCTCGCGGAGGCTGGCGTGAAACTTGGCAGGCACGGTGCGGTAGTCGTGAATCGCTACGCGCAAACTTCGCTGCCCTCGGTGCATGCGGTCGGTGATGTAACTGATCGCTTGAACCTGACCCCGGTCGCGATCCGTGATGGCATGGCCTATGTGGAAACTGTCTTCAAGGACAATCCCACCGGATCGGATCACGCCTGCGTGCCGATTGCGGTGTTCACGCAACCGGAACTTGGATCGGTGGGATTGAGCGAGGAAGACGCTCGCGCCCAGGGCCCGATCATGGTCTACGCCTCGCGCTTCCGACCGATGCGTACCGCCTTCGCCGGGCGCACAGACGAGGTGCTGATGAAGCTCGTCGTCGGCCGCGACAATCGTCGCGTGCTCGGCTGCCAGATTGTTGCGCCGGGCGCCGGTGAATTGATCCAACTGGCTGCCATCGCAGTGAAGATGTCGGCTACCAAGGAGGACTTCGACCGCACTGTCGCCGTCCATCCCACCATCGCCGAAGAACTGGTCACGATTTCTACGGCAATCCGCGAATACTGAATCTTCGGCACACGGTCCCGTTCGAAACGGTTCCGGGCCGCCTTCAACCCACAGGGAGAGTCTCGCTCATGGATGCACTATCCGAATTTCCGATCACGCAGCGCTGGCCGGCGCAGCATCCCGATCGGCTGCAACTTTATTCGCTGGCGACACCGAACGGCGTCAAGATCTCGATCATGCTGGAAGAATGCGGCCTGCCTTACGAGGCCCATCGTGTAGATATCGGCATCAGCGAAAATCACCTTCCGGAGTTTCTGTCGCTCAACCCGGTCGGCAAGATTCCTGCGATCATCGATCCCGATGGTCCCGGTGGCCGTCCACTCGGTCTGTTCGAGTCTGGCGCCATCCTGCTCTATCTGGCCGACAAGACCGGGCGCTTCATCGCGTCCGATCCAGCGCGGCGCTGGCAGACCATCCAGTGGCTGTTCTTCCAGATGGCATCGATCGGACCAATGTTCGGACAACTTGGATACTTCAATGTGTTTGCCGGCAAGGAGCTTGCGGACAAGCGCCCACTCATGCGCTATGTCGGCGAAGCCAAGCGGCTGCTGGCGGTGCTCGATACTCAACTCGGCGTGAATCCATGGATTGTTGGCGAGGAATACAGCATCGCCGACATCGCGACCCTGGGCTGGGTGCAGAATCTCATTACCTTCTATCAGGCGCGCGACCTGGTCGGATTCGACGCCTACGACCGGGTCTCCGATTGGTTGCAGCGTGGGCTCGAACGTCCGGCCGTGATGCGCGGCCTGGAAATTCCGCACAAGGCCTCAGCTTGGATCTTTCAGGGTGCCAGAGAGACCACGCGCACCACCGGTTCGTGGTGATCAACAAAGCCCATGCGCAGATACAGCGCATGCGCCGATTGGTTGGCGCTCATCACATGCAGAAACGGCACCTGGCCGCGCTGCAACTGGCGCAGTAGCAGTTTGTCGATCAGCCGGCGCGCATAGCCGCGGCCCTGATGATCGGGATGAGTACAGACGCCACTGATCTCGCGCAGATTGCCGGCGTGCATGCGCTCGCCGGCCATTGCAATCAATTGGCCGTCGGCGAAGTAGCCGAAATACTCACCGAGTTCGATGGTGCGTATCCCGAACGGCCCGGGATTGGTCAGCTTGGCCAGCGCCAGGGCCTGCGCGGCATGAACCCCGGTGAGCGGCACAGCGTCGTGGGCTTGATCGACAACCGGCGTCGAACCGGTATAGACCATCCGGAACATGGTCGATTCGGCATCGAGTTGCCATCCCGCCGGCATGACGCCGGACCAATCGGCGCAGTAGTAGTGTTCACCCTGATCGCAATAGCCGGCGATCGCAGCGAAGTCCGGTTGCTCCGGATCCGCGAAGCCCAGAATCGGCGAGAAACCGCGCGCGTAGCGACGTGCCTTGGCTGTACCCGCAGAAAATCTGGCGTGATCGCTATTCAGTGAATTCCACAGAACATTGTCGAGTAAGGGGTGCATGCAATCGATCCGGTCAACCTGCCAGTCGCGGCCGGGTTCAATCTAGCCGATGGCGCCGCGGCATACACGCCAGATTCGGACCGCGCTTTGCCGGCGATGGCGAATGAAGCCACGATTTCGCTCCGGCATGCAGGCAACGACTTGTCGGTGGAACAGCGAAGGCGCAATATCGGACCCCGCCACTAACCCGGCCGACGAGGCGATCAGGGAGATTTCAATGTCGAATTCGATGGTCCAGGCCTATCTCTTCTTTGGCGGTCGCTGCGAGGATGCATTGACCTTTTATCGCGAGGCGATCGGCGCCGAAGTCGATCTGCTGATGCGCTTTGATGAAAGCCCGGATCCGGTTCCGGCCGGAATGTTGCAACCCGGTTTCGAACGCAAGGTCATGCACTCGGCGTTCCGTGTCGGCGGCACGACGATCATGGCGTCCGATGGCTGTGATGAGGGCAGTGGCTTCAGCGGGTTCTCGCTGTCGCTGGCGGTGGCCAGCGAGGACGAGGCCGACCGTGCCTTTGCCGCGCTCGCCGAAGGCGGCACGATTACCATGCCAATGGGTAAGACCTTCTGGTCGCCGCGCTACGGAATGCTCACTGATCGCTTTGGTATCAGCTGGATGATCGGTGTCATTGCGACGCAAGCGCCAGGCGCCTGATCGCGGCCTGCGGCAGGCATCGACGGCTGCTGAACCCGATTGCCGGGGTGAACCGCTATTCGTCTTCCGAACCTGCTCTGAGTAGCACTCCACGACTCCGTCACAAATTGTTGGCGCCAATCCGGACTGCCAGCACGCGTTCAGCTCGCGAATGGCAGGCTGGAAGCGCGTCAACAACAAGAGAAGGGAGACGTCATGGACCGGAAACTGATACTTGGCATGGCAATTGGAGTGGCACTCGCAACGACAGGCGCAGTCTTTGCAACTCGGGCGCTGATCGCTCCACCGGAGTTCGCCGAAGTCGTGCGCGTTGCGCCCCAACTCGAAAAGGTGGTGACACCGCGCGAGGTCTGCACCGAGGTGAACACCCGCCGTGAGGTCGCGCGCGACGACAGTCTGCGCAATGGCACCATCATCGGCGCACTGGTCGGTGGCGCACTCGGAAATCAGGTCGGCGATGGCCGCGGCCGTGATGCAGCAACGGTCGCTGGTGCGGTAGCCGGTGGTTTTGCCGGGCGCGAGATCGACCGTCGCCATCAGAAAACCGAAACCGTGAACGGCACGGCGATGAACTGCCGCGTGCAGAACCGCACGGTCGAAAAGCAGGTCGGCTTCCGTGTCACCTATGCACTCGACGGTACGCGGCGCACGGTGCTGATGGATCGTGATCCCGGTGACCAGGTACGCCTCAGCGAGGTTTCTGGCTTGGCAGCCGTGCAGAGCAGCAACTGACCGAGATCAGCAGGGGCGGGCCCAGGCCGAGTCGCGGGCCCGCGTCCCGCCGTTCAAACCGCCTGCGCCAACCAGACGCAGTGACCCCCGCAATCGGGATCATTGAACACGTTCGCGCGCAGCACAAATCCATGTGTCTGCAACAGGTCCGCGTATTCTTCGGGGGCCAGACTGGCGTGATGCAGGCGCTCGCCCTGAAAGCTGCCATAGGCGACCCCGTGTTCGGGACCGCTGGTGAACATCAGTGCGGCGCCAGGCTCGGCGTGCCGTTGGAACACCTCGAACATTCCGCGCTGATCATCGTGATCCAGATGAAAAAAGCTGTCCCAGGCGATCAGCCCATCGAAGCGTGCGGGCAGGGCAAGCTGGCGCATATCGGCGCAGAGCCATTGCGCCTGGGGATGGCGCAGACGGCAAAGTTCGATCATGCGTGCACTGGCATCGATGCCGGTCAACACATGGCCGCGCTCGATCAGTTGCGCAGCCAGCGGCACGCCACAGCCGCAACCGATATCGAGTACGCGTCCGTGCGCGGGCAGCAGTTCGCAGAATCGCGCCAGCCATGCCGATTCCATGCCGAGGCTCGCTGAGCGCTCGCCTGCGTAGGCATCGGCGTGTCGTTGGTAGAGATCGATGATCCGGTCGGCGTCGTTGGGCATGCGAGGGCAAGCGTAGAGCCTGGGCCCAGCGCGCTCAAGGCTGCTGCTGCGGACGTGCTAGACCAGTTCCGGTCAGCGCTGTTGCGCGTCTGTGCGTGCCGCGCCGACCATTACCAGGGCAATGCCGCCGAGCACCGCGATCGAGGCGAGCAGTAGGCGCAAGTTCATCGATTCATCGAGCAGGGCGATGCCGGCCAGTGCCGTCAATACCGGCACACTGAGCTGGACCGTCGCCGCCTGGGTCGCGCGCAGCATCGGCAGCACGGTGTACCAGATCATGTAGCCCAGCCCGGACGTGATGGCGCCCGATGCCAGTGCGAAGGCGATGCCAGCGACATCGACGGCGAACTGATCGATGGCGACCACACTGAGGACCAGGCTCAACGGCAGCGCTCGCATGAAATTTCCCGCCGTCGCCCGCGTCGCATCGGCACTGCCACGACCGCGCAGCGAGTAGATGCCCCAGGAAAGGCCAGCCAGCACCATCAACAGTGCCGAGCCCAGTGGCGGTGCGCTCAGTCCGGGCAACAGCAGGGCGATCAGGCCAGCGGCGGCAAGCAGAAGACCGGGCAACTGCCATCCGTGCATGCGCTCGCCATTCCAGAGTCCGCGCCCGATCATCGTCACCTGGACCGCGCCAAACAGCAGCAGGGCGCCGGTCGCCGCGCCGAGTCCGACATAGGCAAAGGAGAATCCCGCCGCATAGACAAACAGCGCGATGGCCGAGCCCCAGTCGCCACCACCGCGCGGCGTGCCGGCGCGCAATCGCAGCAGCAGCCACAGGGTGATCGCGCCGGCAAGCAAACGGATACTGGTGAAGCTGGCCGGATCGATTGCAGTTTCGCGCAAGGCCGCCCGGCACAACAGCGAGTTGCCGGCGAAGGCGAGCAGACTGAGCGTAGTCAGCAGAAAGATCCGGCCGCGGCTCATTGGAGCGGCTGCGCGCGCACCGGAGTCGCCGCGTTTGCTGCGCACGATCTCATGCTGAAGACGATGGGGTTCGTCGCACCCGTCGCCAATCGCGCAGCAGCGGAACCGTCGCACAGGCCGGTCCACCATCGCGTGCACGCCCAGAGATTTCCGCCTCCAGCGCATATACATTGGCGCTACCCAGCGACTGCAGCAGGGCACTGCCCAGACCACCCAGCGGAACCTTGATGCGCCGGGTCCAGCAGGAACCGAGCTGACCCGCCGCCGTGCCCGAATTGACGTAGACAAAGCGCGCTGCCGCCGGGCCTTGCGCATACGCTCCGGTGATCCGCGGCGGCGTGCTGCACGCATCGAGCAGCGACACAGGGAACTCGAAGCAGATCCGATCGGTGCTGCTGGCAAACGCTGGCAGCAGTTCGTCACGGCCACGCTGCACGGCGAAGTGCACCCCCGCAGGCGGATCGATCAGCACCACCCTGAGTGTGATCTCGGTTTTCATCGCACGACCCCTGCGCCGATTCGAGGCCGGCCAGGTTGCCCACCGGCAAGGCGGATGAGCACTGACGCAGCACGGGCAG
Organism: Lysobacterales bacterium; assembly: GCA_038255435.1. Lineage (GTDB taxonomy): Bacteria > Pseudomonadota > Gammaproteobacteria > Xanthomonadales > Ahniellaceae > 0-14-3-00-62-12. The sequence continues at coordinate 160,822 of JBBSLG010000006.1, read as the reverse complement.
ACGGGAAGCAGTCCAGGGTCAACCGGCATTTTCTGATCATGCGGCTCCGAATCCGTTCGTCGCGTTGGGCGCGACGCGATAGCGCACAAGCGTATCGGGAAGCCTGCTCCTTTGCTTGCGAACGCGCGCCGTGTTGGCCCGTGAATGCAAACAGGCCGCGACCGGCGCAGAACTCTGCGTCCGGTCGCGGCCTGGTCGAAGCAACCTATTTGTTGGAGATGATTACTTCGACACGACGGTTCTGCTGACGGCCAGTGTTCGAGTCATTGCCCGACACCGGTGCCGACTCGCCCATCCCGGTTGCGCTGATCCGGTTGGCCGCGACGCCCTGGGCTATCAGGTAGTTGCGCACCGAATCGGCACGGCGCTGGGACAGGCCGAGATTGTAGTCATCGCGGCCGACGTTATCGGTATGGCCTTCGATGATCACACTGCGATCGCTGTACTCATTGAGGAAGCGGGCCAGCTTGCCGAGATTGGCCGAGGCACCGCCCTTCAGATCGGCCTTGGCCGTCTCGAACAGCACATCGCCCAGCGTGACAATCAAGCCGCGTTCAGTCGTCTTGGCATCCAGCTCGGCGATCTGCTGGCGCAGGACCTCATTCTTCTGACGTGCAGCATCGGCTTCGGCACGCGCGGCTTGCGCACTCTGAGTCGCCTGCTGTTCGTTTTGACGTGCGGCCTCAGCATCAGCCCGCGCGGCGGCGGTCTGTTGCTGTGCGGTCTGACGCTCAAGCGCTGCGGTTTCCGCCGCAGTACGCGCAGTATCGGCATCGCTGCGGGCCGCGTTCGCATCCATCCGCGCGGCTTCGGCACGCTCGGCAGCAAGCCGTTTCTCGGCCAGGGCCTGTTCGGCAGTCTGTCGCGAATTCATCGCGTCGTAGCGCGCCTGTTCGGCGGTTTGCCGCGAATTCATCGCGTCGCGACGCGCCTGCTCGGCGGTCTGCCGCGAATTCATCGCGTCGTGACGGGCCAGATCGGCCTGGCTACGGGCGACGCTGGCATCGCGGCGGGCGCGATCGGCTTCGCGGGTCCGTGCATCCAGACGCATCCGCTCGGTCTGGTCACTGAGCTGCTTACGCTGATTCTCCAGATGACGCGCCTCGGCAAGTGCCCAGGCCGTGTCGACCTTGCGATCGGCGATCGCCACCAGATGGCGGGCGTAGTCCTGATCCTCGCGCGGCTGCTCGGCGGAGCGCACGGCTGCTTCGGCTTCCTGGATGGCGAGCGGCGCCAATCCAGCCAGGTTGGCATCGGACTGCAGGCGAGTCAGCCGGGTGCGCGCATCATCGGCGCCCTCCGGCCTAACCATGGATGGGCCACAGGCACTGAGCGCAATGGCGATGAAGGCGGTGGCGGTGATCCCGGCGATGCGACGACTAAAGGAATTCATGGGCGGTCTCCGGAGTTGCGGCGCAGTTCCTGTTCGAGCGCGTCGATGGTCTTCTGCAGTTCGGCATTGATTTCGCGATTGCGTGCTTCAGATGCGCGGGCGGTGGCGAGCTCGGCACTGGCTCGCGAGCGCTCGGCCAGGCGTCGCGCGCGGACCATCTCTTCATCCTGGATCGCAACACGTGCCTCGGCGAGGTCTTCGCGGGCAGAGCCCAGTTCGCTGGCGGCGTAGTCGGCGACGCGCGCCTGTTCGGCGGCTTCGATAGCGAGCTGCGCTGCCTGCATGGCATCGGTGGGCGGCTCCGGTGTCGACGCACAACTGGCCATCGCTACTGCGAGCAGGCTCGCCACCAGCGGTCTACCGAAGCGATCGCGGATGCGCGATGTCCAGATATTCGAATCAAGGATTGCGGATCGTTTGGTCATGGCGTTTCCCTCGTGGTCCCGATTCGGCGGATCGGTTGAGCATCGAGTCTGCTCGCCTGTGCGCCGCAACACAGTGCGATAGCGAACCGAGGGCACGAAGGAACACCAGCGCTGTCAGCAACTCGGCCGCGTGCCTCGTGCAGCCTGCACGCCAGCCGTGCGACTTGCACTGCCATTTCGCCTTTCCGCATCTGCAAGCTATTGATTTGCAAGGCGCCCAGAGCTGGCACGCATCGTGAGTAGTTCTCCTTGGGAACAACTCCGAGCGCCCGGCTCCCGGCCGAAAGGAATTCGACATGCTGTCTTCAATCGTCGCAAAGCAGAACCGCCTTTTGGCGGCTTTGCCCCAAGAAGCACAGACCCGTCTGCTGCCGCATATGGAATGCGTACGGCTGCGCGCCGGGCAGTTGCTGTATGAGGCGGCGCAGCCGCGTCGCCATGTCTACTTTCCTACCGACGCCATCGTCTCCCTGCTCAACGTCAGCGCGAACGGGGCCTCGTCCGAAGTCGCCATGATCGGCAATGAGGGCGTAGTCGGGACCGCGGCATTCATGGGCGGGATCTGCAGCCCCTGGCGCGCCAGCGTGCAGCGCGCTGGCGGTGCCTGCCGGATTCTCGGGACCCATGTAAAAGACGAGTTCGACCGGCATGGCGCCGCACTGCAACTACTGCTGCGCTACAGCCAGGCACGCAGTGCGCAGATGGCGCAGACCGCTGCCTGCAATCGCTATCACTCGATCGAGCAGCAGCTCTGCCGCTGGATGTTGCTGTCGCTGGATCGGCAGTCCGATACCGATCTCAGCCTGACCCATGAATCGATCGCCAATCGCCTGGGTGTGCGCCGTGAAGGCGTGACCGACAGCGCCGGCAAGCTGCAGAAGCTGGGCGCGATCTCCTGCCATCGCGGGCGCATCGCCGTGCTCGACCGTCGTCGGCTCGAGCACCTCAGCTGCGAATGCTACGCGGCGGTACATCGGGAGACCGAGCGTCTGTTGCCGCGGCAGCCACATTACGAGCCAGCCCCGCGCGCGCGCTGGAATGTGCTCGCCGAACTCGCGACCGCCTGAGCGGCACTTGAGTTCAATGCAAGAGTTTCACACGTCATCGGGATCTGCAGGCTCGATCGCAGGTTCAAGGCGACGAGGACAGTCGAAGAACTGCCCGTCGCCTGTTCGATGACGCAGCGCTGGCGTCCTCCGACGTCGGCATCCACGTCGTAACTCAATGGAGAAAATCATGAACTGGGAAATCGCAAAAGGCGAATGGAAGCAATTCAAGGGCAAGGTGCAGGCTCAGTGGGGCAAGCTCACTGACGATCAGCTGGATGTGATCGACGGTCGCCGCACCGAGTTGGCAGGCAAGATCCAGGAAGCCTATGGCGTCAGCCTGGACGAAGCCGAGAAGCAGATCAAGGCGTTCGAACAGCGCCACAACTGATCACGCCTCGCGGGGTGGCCCCGCACCTGTCTCAGGTGCGGGGCTCTGAGCGGGATTGCGGGTACGCGGCTTAGACGCGCATCAAGCGGACCAGACCAATCAGGATGGCGATGATCGAGCGTGGTGCGTCGGCAGCGGGCACCTCGCGGCCATTGATGATCAAGGTACCGTTGACGGTACGCCCCTCCTCGGAACGCACCACAGTCACGTCATCAAAGCGTACGCTCACAGTGCGCGCCGGCTGACCGCTGGCGTCGGCGGGAATGACCAGGCTGAGGTCTCCAGCATAACTCTGACTGATCAAGTCGCCATCGCGCTCGCGCTCGCGGCGCAGGCTGCCATTGACACTGCCGCCCTTCTGTTGCGGCGAAAAGTTGAGAAAGCTGGCTTCGCCGACCGCGCTGCCCGATTCGCTGCCGATGTCACCGCTGGTGTGACTGACCATGGTGCCACCGCCGGCATCGGTCAAGGTGGTATTGCTGTCGACATGCAGGGCCGCATGCGCGGAAGAGGCCAGACACAGCGCGAGCAGGCTGGACAGCAGGCTGGTACGGATCATGATTCACTCCTGGAAAAGTAGGGTTTCGAGGCTGCCGCGCGCGTTCGGCGCCCCAGGCCCTACAACGCCGGTGGCGAGCAATGGTTGACGCGCTGGCCCGCCAGGCTGCCGCACTCGCCCGGCAACCGGCATAATGCGCCTTGAGCCCAACCGGCAGCGATGGAATCAACCTGGCGATGATCAATAACGACGTACTGCGCAGCATCCGCTACATGCTCGACCTGAGCGATATCCGCGTGACCGAGATTGTGCGGCTGGCTGACGAAGGCTTTGAGCTCGACAAGGAAACCGCGCAAGCTTTCCTGAAGAAGGAAGACGCACCCGGGTTTCAGGAATGCAGTGACGCCGTGCTCGCACACTTTCTCGATGGCCTGGTGATCCACCAGCGTGGCACCCTGCCCGGCCAGGCGCCGAGGCCGGTAGAGAAGCGCATCACCAACAATGTGGTGCTGAAAAAACTGCGCGTCGCGTTCGAACTGAAGGATGCCGACATGCACCAGATTTTCGAGGACGCCGGATTTCCGGTGACCAAGCCCGAATTGTCCGCATTGTTCCGGCAACAGGATCATCGCAATTTTCGCCCCTGCGGCGATCAGATGCTGCGCAATTTCCTGAAGGGACTGACGCTCGGCGTCCGCCACGACTAGACGGGATCGAGTCGTTCCGCGCGAGGGGATCTTGTCCCCGAGGGGATTGCATAGAGCGTGGCTTGCCGCGCTGCTCTTGAGTTGTTCTTTTCGTTTGAGAAACATCAAGATCAGCGCGGCAAGCCACGCTCTATGACCACGGGGAAATCCCTTTGGGACAACACCAAGATCAAGATCAACATCAGCGCGGCAAGCCACGCTCTACAACGGCAACGGCAACGGCAACGGCAACGGCAACGGCAACGGCAACGGCAACGGCAACGGCAGCGGCAGCGGCAACGTCCACGTCCACGTCCACGTCCACGTCCACGTCCACGTCCACGTCCACGTCCACGTCAACGTCAACGTCAACGCCAACGCCAAACGCAGCGGGGCAAGCCCCGCTACAACATCAACATCGACATCGACATCAACGCTGCGCTGCAGGAACGCACGGGGATCACCGCTGAGCTTCGGAGACGTGGACGGGTGCGCGTCTGCGCCTGGCGGTGACCAGCACGCGGACCAGAAAATACAGCAGTGCGAGGGCGACCAGCAACACCGGCACTGCCATCAGACCGGTGCCACGTACCGACTGTGGAAAGAACTTGGCCTGGCCGAGGAAGAACGACATCGTGGCGATCCACATCGCATAGCCCATGCGCCAGAGATGACGGCTGAGCCGGTGCGCCCCGACGATCGTCCCCGCATGCAGCAAGTGCGCATCGAGCACGGCGGCAGCCAGACCGACCACGGCAAACATGTAGATCGGTGCGGGCGGTACGCCGCCGATATGACCGATGCCGTTGCTGCCGGCCTCCAGGGCGAGCTTCAGGGCGTAGCCGGCGGCAGCTAGCGCCAGCAACATCAGCACGGCAATCTGTCCGCGTGCCTCGGTCACGCTGCGACGCACAGTCAGCCACCCGCTGCAGACCAGATAGAAGGTCAGCAGACCGGCCACCACATTGACCCGGTGCGGACGCACAAACAGGGCCATGATCACCGCGCTGGAAGTCATCACCAGCATGGCGGCGACGAATACCTGACCACTGCGACGATGCAGGGGCGAGCCCTTGCTGGTGCAAAGAGCCAGCGCGCCTGCGACCAGGGCGATCAGACCGGCGATGATATGCAGACTACGCATGGGCGTCCCTCGTTTGTGCTTTAGTGCAGACGAGTGTGCGCGCGCATTGCCACTGCGGCCAGCCGATTGCGACGGGGCACGATTCCGGCCGGACCAGGTGCGCTGCGGCGCGACGAGTCGCCGAAGTCTTGCCATCGGCGAAGTGTCTGCAGAGCTGAGCTACATCTGCCGGAACAGATGCAGATAACTGCGACTGACCGGCAGCACTTCGCTGCGACCGCGCAAATGGATATCGGCGGTCTCGTTGTCGCCGCGTACGACATGACTGATCGCGCGCAGATTGACCACCACCGAACGGTGTACCTGGACAAAGTGGTTGGCGTCGAGCTGAGCCAGCAGTTCCTTCAGCGGCGTGCGGATCAGCGCTTCACCCGGCTTGCCGCCATCGCCGCGCCAGGCGATCAGGGTGTACTTCTCATCGGAGCGCAGGAAATCGATTTCATCGGCAGCGATCATGCGCACGGTCTGTCCGACCGAGGCGCGAATCCAGCGCAGGCTGTGCTGATCCTGCTGCGGACGCAGGCGAGCCGCCAACTGTTCGAGCAGGGCGTCGGTGTCCGCCGGTGCGCGCGCCGTGGCCAGGCGTTGCTGCAGACGCGCCACGGTATCGGCCAGTCGCGCCGCTTCGACCGGCTTGACCAGATAGTCGAGCACGCCGTGCTCGAATGCCTGGACGGCGTACTGATCGTAGGCGGTGACAAAGACCAGTTGGGCACGGCGGCCGATCAGTCGCGCCGCTTCGATACCAGACAAGCCCGGCATCTGCACATCGAGAAAACAGATGTCCGGCTGCAGACTCTCGAACTGCTCGACAGCTTCGCGGCCATTGCGTGCCTGCGCGACGATGCGCAATTCCGGCCAGGCCGCGGCCAGCATCCGGCTCAGCGATTTGCGCAGCAGTGGCTCATCGTCAGCGATCAGCGCGCTCGCCGCGGCGACCCTCATGACGCCACCTTCTGCGCCGGGAACTCGGCCTCGGCGAGCACGCCGTGCGGCCTCAGCTCAGCCAGGCGAAGGTGCACCTTGTCACCGAATACCAATTGCAGGCGTTCGCGCAGATTGGCCAGGCCGGTACCGAGACTGCCCTCGGTCTGGCGCAGGCCAAGTCCGCTGTCGCTGACCTGGACCCGGCAGCGGCCATCGATCTGCTGTACGCGGATTTCGATCTCGCCACCGTCCTCGCTGGGATCGATGCCATGGCGCACGGCGTTTTCCACCAGGGTGAGCACCGTGGTCGCCGGACAGCGCAATGCGAGGGCGGCATCATCGACCTGCAACGAATACTTCAAGCGATCCGGCATGCGCATGTGCATCAGCTCCAGGTAGGCACGCACCAGCTGCAACTCCTGAGCCATCGTAGTGGCGGATTCATGCAGGCGTGGCACGGCGGCGCGCAGATAGGCGATCAGGCTGTCGAGCACGGTGGATGCCTGCGCGGAGCCCGAGTCCACCAGCTCGCGCACATTGGCCAGGGTATTGAACAGGAAGTGCGGTGCGACCTGGGCCTGCAGCAGGCGCAGCCTGGCATCGAGCGCACTGCGCTCCAGCGCCATGCGTTCGAGCGCGAAAGCCTGGGCCTGATTGCGCACGGTGCTGTCGCGCTGCCTGAGCAGTGCCGCCATCGCGATCCATGGCACCAGCAGCATGCCGAAGCCCATCATCATGCCCATGCCGGAGAGCCGGTCCTTGTCCTGCCAGAGCGGAACCGGATCGTTGCTGGTGGTCAACAGATAGGCGATGAAGACCGCGAAGGGCAGCACGACCGCGACACTGATCACCTGCAATACCCAGCGCCCGACCCACGATGGCAGTCGCCGTGGCCAGCGTTCGAGCAGGCTGAACATCAGCATCGCCGCCAGGCCCACGAACACGGCACGAATGATCACCACCACGGTCGGAGCGGTCCAGGCGGGGCTCAGCAGCAATCCGATGGCGCTGGAAACCATCAGGGTCAGGCGCAGCCGCCGCCAGCCGAGCGTGGCGTCGGGAGCGAGGGGACGGGCTTGAGCCGGCGACACGTTCATCAGCTGATGTTAGCGATGGATTGATCCGGATGGACGGCAATGGATGACGCCGGTCAGCTCAGCCGCGGCAGCCAGAGCAGCGTCGTGGCACAGGCGATGCCGGCGGCCGTCAGCAGGGTCAGCGCTGCCAGAGCAAAGCTCATCGCGATCCGTGGACCTTCGCTGCGTGCTGACTGCGCCAGAAAATACGCCTGCAGCAGCGCCAGCGGAATCAGATATTGCGCGAACGCGAGAAAGCTGAGAAACGGCCCGCGAAACGTCTCCGGATCGAATCCGACCGGGCCCTGATTGACGACGATCCAGAGCATCAGGCCGATGCGGAAGAACCATACCCCGCTGACCGCCAGAAACAGGCGCAGGGCCCAGCGTCGATGCAGATCCAGGCGGCGTGCACGGGCGTGGCGCAGAGTCATCACCGCGCACAGGATTATCAGCAGGGCATTGATGCTGATCGCGATGTGCTGCGACAAGGCGCCGACGCTGCCGCGCGTCGTTACCATGATCAATCCGCCAATACTCATCACCAGGGCGGAGCAAAGATAGGCACGACCATTCCAGCGGTGGAAGGCAGGCGCGTGGCGGCGAATGGCAGGGATCAGTTGCAGGGCGCCACCCAGGATGATCAGGACCGTAAACAGCAAGTGCAGACCGGTTCCAAGATTACCCAGCGTATCGCCGGCTACAAATCCATGCGGCAGCACCTTGTTCCAGCGCGCCAGATCGCCATCCACAGCAGCTCGCCCATAGAAACCGATGACATAGACCACCATCATCAACTGGCCAAGCACCGCAACCACAGTCCAGCCGGTTGCCGCCTTTTTCAGCGTGCCGGCCCACGATCGCGGCTGCGGGCGTGTCGCAGCATCGGCAGCGCTGATGTCCTGTGTTGAAATCGGCAGAAGTTCGGCAGTAGTCAAGGTCATCGGATGGTCCGTGCTTTGCAGCTGTGGCAGCACAGTGTTGACACGAGGCCGCGGTCCAGCCAGCGGATTGAGACCGGTGACAGCCTTGTTGTGACCAGGCACGGTATGGCGCGATGGGCCGCGCCGATCATGGCGCATCGATTGCCGTGAATTTTTCGCTGAGTCCGCATGCCGGCCGATGGCGCAACGAGCAATTCGTCTGTTGCTTCGGTGCTGTTATCGTCAGCGATCTGCGAGGGGAACGATACGATGAAGAACAGATACCTGCTGTTCTGGGCACTATTGCTGCAATTGGCGTTCAGTCTTGCCGCTGCAGCGCAGACGCCGCGAGTATTGGTGGTGGGCGACAGCTGGGCTGCCGAGATGTGGCAGGACGGCGCGCATCAAGTGGTGTTCACCAGCAATGGCGTCGGTCAGTTCAGCGCAGTCGGTGCGACCACGACCGAGAGTGGCAGCACCGCAGCCGGTTGGAAGCAGGCCGCCAAGCTGCAGCTGATCGCCGATGCGCTGCAGGCCAATCCCAGCATTGATATCGTCCAGCTGACCGTCGGCGGCAATGATTTTCTGGATACATGGTCGACCGGTCTGACGCCGTCGCAGGTGGATGCGCTGAAGCAGTCGATCCTGATCGATCTGGGCATCATTACCGATTTCATTCTGGCCCAGCGTGCCGATATCGAGGTGCTGCTGAGTTTCTACGACTACCCGAATTTTCGGGATACTCGCACCGGGTTGATGGGCACATTTTTCTGTACACCGAAATGGAACGCCATGGGCCAGCCGACCCCGACCCAACTCAACGCCGCTGCGATCGATTTCGTCGATACCTATGCCGGCATCGCCAATGCCAATCCGCGCATCCACCATGTGCGCCATTTCGGTCTGATGCAGAACAAATACGGTATCGACACCTTGCCGCCTGGCCTGCCGTTACCGGGCGAGTCGACTCTGCCGAGTCCACTCACGGCGATGCGCAATCGCGCCGGCCTCGGCCGCGATTGCTTCCATCTGACGCCCGAGGGATACGATCATCTGGTGCAGAATCTCTACGACAATTTCTACCAGTTCCGTTTCGACGTCGACTTGTTCGCCGATTCCTTCGAGTGATTGAATGCAAAGGCCCGCTTCGTTCTCCGAAGCGGGGCCATGTACCGATTGCAGTACGATCAACCTTGCGCTGTGGTTTCCCCCTCGTCGTGATCGTGCTCAAGTGCATGCCGGCCATACCAGCGACCATTGAGCAGAACCAGTTCGTGTTCGCTGGAAACTGGTGCATTGAACACGGTAAACGTGGTGCGCACCCGGGCCGTGCTGCCCTCGATCGAAAGCACTTCGACGCGGATCGAATCTGCAATCGCATTCACGTCCAGGCCATAGACCTGCAGCGCCTGCTTGCCCGCCGCGAGCACGGCATCGGCCTTGGCCAGTGCCTGCTCGAACGACAGCCGCCTGAGCTCATCAATGGACTGGATGCCGGTGCCACGCACGGCCTCAGCCACCACGCTGAGCGCCTGCCGCGCCGATTCGGAGCTGAGGAAATCGGTCGTGGTCAGCCATTGCTGCAGAGCCGGCAAGGCCTGCTGCAGCGAAGCGCGCTGATCGGCGGTCAGGTCGCTGTCTTCCGACAGCACGGCCATCTGCGCCGCGCCCAGACCCATCATCAGGGCCGCCGGAAGTTTCGGCCGCGCCTCGACCAGCTTGGGTTCGATCTCGGCCATCAGGCGATCGATCGAATCCGGGGCGGTGAACTTGGCAAACTCCTCGGCGAACTTGGCGCGGTCCTTGTCGCTGATCGGGCGGACCCGGCCAAGCTCGTATTCCGTGCGCATTTTCTCGTAAGCCTCGGGTGGAACCGTGGCCTGGATCAGGCCAGCCAGATCATTGCCACGCAGCAGGCGGGCGACTTCCAGCACCTGGACGGCCGGATCGGGCGCTGCCACGGCCACTCGGCGTGCGGATTCAACCGGGGTCTGGGCCAGTACCGGGGTAGCCGCGCCCAGCAAACCGGCGATCAATAGCGATAACGCGATGCCTCTCATGGTGTCTCTCCTTCGGTAGGGGCTTTAGTGTGCTGGTGCCGTAGCACACTAGATAGTGACGGAAGTCACCGGGTGCCAAAGGTCATGGTCGCGAGCGGCAGCCGTCACCTGCAGGGACTCTCGGTGCGATGCCGTCTTCCTGTAGGGCAAGTCTGTGAGATGCCGTCTCAAATCCGCCGAGGTGTTGAGATGGCAAGTCACAGACTTGCCCTACAGGAAACGCGCTCTTCTGTAGGGCATCTCTGTGAGATGCCGTCTGGAATTCGCGGCGGTGTTGGGATGGCATCGTCAATGCGCGGTGGGGCGCAGACCAGCTGGCCGCGCATCAACAATCCTAGAAGCTCGATCCCGGCTCGGCAAGAAAGGCGATCTCCTCCGCGCTGGAATCACGACCGAGCACGCCATTGCGATGTGGATAGCGACCGAAGCGATCGATGATCGCCTTGTGGCGCATTTCAAACGTGTAGGAGTTCTCGCTCGTGTGCTGCTTGAACAGTCGTTCGGCTTCGATATGGATCAGCGCCGATTCGCTGTGCATATAGGGCATGTAGAGAAACGAGCGCCGCTCGATCGCGAGCGCGAGATCAGCGCCGCCGGCTACCGCTTCCTGCGCCAGTGCCAGCGCCATCGGATCGGCGGCGAAGGCGCGCGCCTGACCGCGGTAGAGATTGCGCGAAAACTGGTCGAGCACAATGATCTCGGCCAGCCGGCCCTCGGCCTGCGCGCGCCACTCGAACAATTCCCCGCGCGTCGCCTGCAGATGAAGGGCGGCGTAGCGTTGCTCGATCAGGCGATCAAACTCGGGGTCGACCTTCCACCATTTAGCGCTGGAAACTTCCTCGAACCAGAAACGCAGCAGGTCTTGATACACGGGCTCTCCTCGCCGGGGGGTCGGCAACGGAACGTGGTGCCGACAGCAGGCACAGGGTACGTCGATCAACCGCGTCAGGACCAGCCGCAGATCTGCACACCTGGCTTGCAGCAGGTCAAAGGCGCTGACCGGGTGGGCGCAATGCTAGGCTGGACACACCACCAACGTTGCCCGCCTGGCCGAACCCGTGTGAAGAAAACCGTCCTCCTCTATGGCCTGCTTGGCGGTGTCTTGATCGCCCTGCTCAGGCTAGTTGAATACCGTTTCCTGGTGCTCAGCCATTCCATGGAAATCTATGGCGGTATCGTTGCCCTGGTTTTTTCCGGGCTCGGCATCTGGCTCGGATTGAAACTGACACGTCCGCGCCAAACCATTGTCGTGCGTGAAGTGCCGGTGCGCGTCGAGGTGCCGGCCACGCCGGTCTTCTGCCGTGATGAAACCCGGCTGCGCCAGCTCGGCATCACCCCGCGCGAACTCGAGATCCTCGAAGCACTGGCCGCAGGCCTCAGCAATCGCGAGATCGGCGAACGTCTGCATGTCAGTGAGAACACAGTAAAGACGCATGCGGCGCGACTGTTCGACAAACTGTCGGCGCAGCGTCGCACCCAGGCCGTGCAGCGCGCCAAAGAGGCTGGCCTGATCCCCTGATCAGCGTGGCGTCATGCGGTGCTGTCCACAGGGCGCGCCACAACAGACCAGGGGCCTTGCACTAGTGTGGTGTTGCACACTAGCTACGCAGGAACCAGTACGGCGCCGCCACCGCATCATTGCGCTTGAGGCTGCCGAGACCGAAATTGTCCTCGACTGAGCGCAGCAGGCTGTAGTGGTTGTAGGGCTCGCTGCGTGCCGTACCCGCAGGCAGCATGTCGCCGATCAGCAGGCTGTAGATCTCGTAGGCGTCGTGATACGGATAAGCCTCATCGAAGGTGATCACGATCAGCGTTTCGGGCGGAAACCGCGTCAGCGGATCATCACCCAGAAAGTTGTGCAGAAATGCCGCCACATTGTCGATATTGGTGTGCCGATCCTGATCGCTCGGGTCCTTGCTGGCCTCGGCTGGATCCAGAGTGTGCCCATCATTGATCAGATTTGGCGTGTACCAGCTGTACGTGGGCAAGGTGCCCGCGGCCAGATCAAGATGGAACTGCTGTGCATCGACGATGTTCGCGCTGCGCGCCGCGTTCTGGATAATGTTCGGGAACGACAGGAAGGGCACGTGTTTGCGCGCAAAGAAACCAGGGTTCGGATCCGGATCGGCTGGAATCGTCGGGAAGTTCGCCGCTGCCTGTTCTACGTATTGCGGCGGCAGGCTTTCGGCATAGGACTTCCAGCTCAGACCCGCCGCCTCGAGCAGATCGACGATGCTGGTCACCGGATTATCATTGTTGTTGGAGTAGATCCATTGCACGTAGCCCGGCGTGTCGTTGTAAAGGCCAAACGTGTCGCCGGCCACGGCATTGATGTAGTTCGGTTGCGAGGAATGGGTGACCCCATAGCTGTTGCTGAGAAACACGCCCTTGCGCCGCAGCGCATCCATATACGGATTGGCCATCACATTGGCCCGCGTGGAATTTTCCAGCATGACGATGACAACCCGCTCGAATGCGATGCCCATGGCCTTCCCCTGTCTGCGTGGACCAGCGCGGCCACACTTGTGTCTCGAGCCTACGCGGCGCGCCCGGCGGCAACTACCTGCGATATCTTGCAGGTAGCGACGGCCGCAGGCGTCGCGCTCCGAGTCGAGCCACTGCAGGAGTCCCGACATGAAGGCCATCAAGTCACCCGTCGCCAACGCTGCCGGCGCGCCCGCATCGAGCCGGTATCCGCTGATCCTGCTGCTGATCTTCGTAGCCTGGTGGAGCTTGCTCGCCATTGCGCCGCATTACCGCGAGGACTGGCTGCTGGAGAACCTGCTCGTCTTCGTCGCCATACCCCTGCTGGTCTGGAGCCACCGGCGCCTGCCGTTCTCCAACTTCGCCTACAGCGCACTGTTCGTGTTTTTCTGCCTGCACTCGGTGGGCTCGTATTACACCTATTCCGAGGTGCCCTATGCCGAGTGGTACACCAGGCTTACCGGGCACGACCTGCCAGCGCTGCTCGGCACCGATCGCAATCACTTCGATCGGCTGATGCACTTTCTCTATGGTTTTCTGCTGATGCCGAGCATCGTGCAACTGCTCGATGCCCGCGGCCAGCTCACTGGCATCTGGAAGCAGTTGGTGCCCGTGATGTTCATCATGTCCAATTCCGAACTCTACGAAATGATCGAATGGCAGGCCGCCGAATTTTTCGGCGGCGAACTCGGTCAGGCCTATCTCGGCGCCCAAGGCGACATCTGGGACGCACAAAAGGATTCCGCCCTGGCCATGCTCGGCGCCATCATCAGCCTCGTGCTGTACCGCCGCATCCAGGCGCACGGGCGCGGCTGAGCAGAACGACACATGCAGGGCACACAGTGCGACTTTGGCTGGTGACCGCTTCCGACCTATTGTGTTGAAAAACTCGGACGCATCAAAAAGTGATGCCGAAACAGCGCGCTCAATCGGGATTTTTTACGTTTTGAGCCGCGAAATCGCCTTCTCGTGGTTCACTTTTCAGGCGTCTGTCGCAGCACGTGAGTTTTTCAACACAATAGGCCCAAAGCAGACATTTCATCCGCCGGCCGGAGTCTCAGCTGTCTTTCTGCAACGCGATGCAATCAACATGCCGAGCAGCACGCCCGCGACATGTCCGGGTTTCGGATAGTGGACATGGATCAGATCGAGCGCGAGCGCCACGGATATCGTGAACGCGAGCGACAGCAGCAGAGATTTCGAGCGATCGACGCCCGTGAGCGCCAACCAAAGGCCAGCGCCGGCAATCGCCATGATCGCCTGGGATGCACCAGTGCCGAGGTTCCACGGCGGCGTGACGAACAGCGTGCTGATCAGTGTTGCAATCGAGCCGCCGATCAGCCAAAGCACAAGCAAGCGGATGAAGCCCACGTGTCGCTCGACAGCCGTGCCGACCAACAGCAAGCAGAACACGTCCGACACCATGTGTAGTTGCTTGACATGGACGAGCTGTGCGGTGATCAGGCGCCAAAGTTCGAGCTCACGGATGTACCTGAAGCGCAGACCGTAGCTCTCGAGTTCGACGATCCTGACTCGCCCTAGCCACGTTCCGCTGACTTCGATAGCGGCATGAACGCTCACAGCGGCGGTTGCCGCACAAAGCAGCAGCGTGCACCAAGGAATGCGGCGCGACATCGCCGGCGCGGCGATGGATTGCGAGTGGGTCATGAAAACTCCCTTTGCAGGCATCGCTTCGCTGCCGGGGCGAATCGAGCAGGGTGGAGGATGCATCCGCAAGGTCATGTTTCGGCCGGCCCCGCGTCATCGATCGTTCCGTACCGGGATGGCTTCTGGCGGGCGGGGTTCGGCCTTTTTCGAAGCGGGCGCTGCTCAGCCGTCTCGTATCGACCCGCGGCTGCTTAATGCGGCATTAGGCGAGAGTGGGTTCGCCCTCACGGGGTCAGCGTCCGCTTCTGGCCTATTGTGTTGAAAAACTCGGCCGCATCAAAAAGTGATGCCGAAACAGGGCGCTCAACTGGGGTTTTTTACATTTTGAGCCGCGAAATCGCCTTCTCGTGGTTCACTTTTCAGGCGTCTGTCGCAACACGTGAGTTTTTCAACACAATAGGCTGAAAGCGGTCACTCCGTTGCTGGCACCAACGGAGTGAGCCCTTCTGACCATTCGCGTTCGGTCGTATTGGTGCACTGACCCCGGTTTCCATTCTCAAGAGTTGGAACCTCCTCAAATAGCGGGGCGGTTGAACCTGAGGGTGGTGGGGCAGCGGCATCTCAATGCCCCCCCGCCTCCTCAAACCCACTCTCAAACAAAGGCCGGAACTCGACCGCGCCGATATCCACGATCCCACCCACGACGCGCGGACGACCCAGCACGTCGAGGTTGGCCAGACCACCCGGCGGATTCATCC
Organism: Lysobacterales bacterium; assembly: GCA_038255435.1. GTDB lineage: Bacteria > Pseudomonadota > Gammaproteobacteria > Xanthomonadales > Ahniellaceae > 0-14-3-00-62-12. Next base: position 145,402 of record JBBSLG010000006.1, on the reverse strand, counting down.
GCCCAGCGTTGACCAGCGGCGAATCGCCCGCCAGTGCGAAGGAAATGCAGAGGAACCCACACGACTCGTACACCGGAACGACTGACAGATTGCCGGTGCTGGCCGCATCGGGCGCGACCCCGGCACTGCTGCCGATGTCGTTGTTCAAGCGCAGATGGATGGTATTGGACCTGAAGTCGACCGCACCGTTCGCGTTATTGTTCCAGACGATATTGTTGCTGACGTTGTAGTGCGTGGCCCCGGTCAGGAGAAGCCCACCCACCGCCGAAGCGGTGTCGGCGCTGTTGGCGCTCACCGTATTGTTGGTGACATAGCTCTGCGGACTGTTGGAGAACAACTCCGCAGCACCAACGTCCGCGGCGGAATTGCCGAAGAACAAATTGTTGCTCACGGTCACCACGCCACCCGTGCTGGCAAACAGCCCGCCGCCGAAATCATCCGCGCGATTGCCGTAGAAACTGTTCCTCTCCACCGTGATATCGCCCAGGTTGCTGCTGATCGACAGCCCGCCACCGCGATTGTTGGTCGACAGCCCTGTGGCGAAATCGAAGCCCTGCACGAGGATGTCCGTTTGCGACGCCACGATGCGCAACGGGCGAACCGCATTCTGCCCATTGAGCTGCGTCACCCCGCCGGTGTAGCTGGCACAACCAGCGGAATATCCGCCGACAAGAAACAGACTGCTGGTCGTGCCGATGATGTAGGTCAGCCCACTGGTCAGATTGTACGTACCCTCGACCACCTTGATCACGTTGAGGCTCTGCCCATTGCCCTGCGCTGCCGTCAGCGCCGCCTGGAAGGTGGCAGGCGTGTTGACACAGAACTCCGTCGCCTGCGCGGGCCGACCGAGCACGACACACGCCAGCAGCATGACCGGAAGTCTGAGCTGGCACATCGTTCGCATGACAGGCTCCAGAAACTGCCGAGTGCGGTGCTTGCTGGAGGGAATGTCCCACGGAGCGAATACGAACATCGATGCTACCTTTGCGACAGCCCGAGCAAGGTGGCAGTGGATTCGATGAGCATGGGTGCCGACATGCGCAAATGCCGGCTTGGCTGCACCAACGACGCCAAGCTTCGGATGCGTATACGCATAGGCGCTCGCCAACGCGAACTCTTTGCCCTCGACGATGAAATTCCCGCTGCCACCGGCCACAGCGCTAGAAGAAGTGGCGAAGAGAACCAGTCTCTGCAGTTGCATAAGAACACCTCGTGGGTTGGGCTCGGGGGAATCAGGCGCAGCGGGAGACCATGGCCGCTGCGGGAATGGGTGTCGACTCGGATCATGAAGCCGTCAAGCAAGGGAGGAAGTCACCTTCGTCTCCCATGACTTGCCTCTAAATACAGAAACGGAATCCCGCGCAAATACCGACAGCCCAAATGCAATCGACGGGCGCGTTCCTGGACATATATGGACTCCGCCCCCCGAAGCTGGCACTTCGTGAGGGACGGCCGGGAATCGGAAGAAACACAGCCATTCGCGCGTAAAGTCCCAATTTGAAGCCGTTTGGCGCTCCGAGTCTATCGATGATTCCGTGCGTCGCGCTTACGACGATCGGTGTGGCGGCTACGCCGCGCTCTGCATCGGAATCTTGCGAGCGATCGCCACACCGCACTCCATTCGGGTGTGTTTCTTGGCTAGGTCCATCGTGCATGTCCCGTGCCGGTTGATGTGCATTCTTCGATACGCTGAGGTCTGCCTGAGCATTTCCGGGGTGATGTGCGCCCCTTCGTCGATCAGTTCGCCAATGATGCGCGTCATCTGGTCGACGTTGTAGAGAATGATCAGGTTCGCGACGAGCTGGCTGTGCTTCATGCTCTTCTGAAGCTCGTGCTGCATGTTTTCGGTGATGGCCGCCTCGCCTCCGAAGAAACACCACTTGACGAAGCCGTTGTATTGCTCGCTCTTGTTGGTCTCGGTGTGAATGGTCTCGCGCACTGCGGGATCGTCGATGACGTCGAGCAGGAACAGCGTGTGAACCGCCCCGGTTTTCGTGGAAGCTGTTTGGTTCAAGTCATGCAGCCATCGGGACTGCAGGACTGACGAGTTGCCGATAGTAGTTCGCCTCCGCTTCGGCAGGCGGAATATAGCCGATGGGTTCGAGCAGGCGCTGGGCATTGAACCAGGCTACCCCTTCGAGGGCGGCGAGCTCCACAGACTCTTTAGTCTTCCATGGCGCGCGCCGGTGGATCAGTTCGGCCGTGTAGAGTCCGCTGATGGTTTCGGCGAGGTAGGGCAACGCAGGAGCAGTTGCCGGATGTGCGCCCGCCGACCAGCGGCCGCCGAGCACGAACCCGAAGGGGTGAGACACCATGCGCTCGACATGCGTTGAATCGCATGTCGAATGGTGTCGAACGCCCGGCATGGCGAGGGCATGGCGAGGGCATGGATGCCCGAGGTAGAGCAATGCAGGAGCAATTGCCGGATGCCCGAGGTAGGGCAACGCAGGAGCAGTTGCCGGATGCCGGGCCGGGCGCCGTCCGCCATGGACGGTTTGCGAGGCGCGATTCTAAACGAAACCAGCGTGGGGTGGCGTTGACCAGTTGAAACCGCCCCCATCAAGAGAAGGGTACTCGCGCGTGAGCGCGAAAGCTCTTTGTCGTGCCGCAGGCACGATGCGCCCGTCAGGGTGCGGGCTATTGATCTTCGTGACGCGGGCCGGGCGCGCACGTGAAAATGCGCGAATGCGCGAATGCACGAAGCATCTTGGCCGCGCCGCAGCCACGATCCGGCTGCTGAAATCGCTGACGCAATCAGCGACGACGCTCTGACTCGGCAGCCCGGCGTTCACGATCCTGACGCACGACATCCAGAGCCTGGGCAATCGTCTCGATGACGAGTTGGGGCTGATCGATGTGCACATCGTGACCCGCATGCTCGACGCGGATGCGCTGGCTGCGTGTGCTCTCGGCGGCGATCTGGTCGTGGGTGCGGTCACGCGCGCGCTCGAGTGCGTCGCGGTCGGCAGCCGGTGCTTGCGCGTAGGTATCGACGGCGCTGAGCAGGTACACCGGGAGATCGCCCAGATTCACGCCTGCGGAAACCGGCTGCTCGAACAATTCGCCGTTCTCCTGCATCGTCGAACCCAGGGTGTACCAATATGCGGGGCGCAGTTTGTTCTTGCGGATGACCTCGTTGAGACGTTCGCTGTAACGCGGATCGGGGCCGCGCAGACATTTGACCAGGTCGCCCGCAGGCTGATTCAGTTCGCCCTGCTCAGCGGCCAGCGTGCAGGTCGAGATAAAAGCGATAGCGCTCGCCCGCGAATCGCGTTCCGCCTCGGCCCAGGCCGCTGAAAATTCGGCCTCCTGATGGGCTGCCGGATCGAGCAGCACCAGAGCGGATACCTGGCGCGGATACAGCTCGGCATAGCGACGCACGATATTGCTGCCCAGGGAATGCCCGACCATGAGCACAGGGGTTTTGAATTTGAGCGCCGCGACGAGCGCGTGCAGGTCAGCAACCGCAGCATTGATATCGCGTGGCAGCGGTCCGCCATCACTGAAGCCGAGGCCGGCGCGATCATACGAACAGACCCGGCTCAACTCCGAAAGCGCGGGCTGGATTCCGGCCCAAGTCATTGAATCGGCGAGCGCGCCGCTCTCCAGCAGGACGGTCGGTTCACCGCGACCACTGCATCGCACATTGAGCCGGCGCTGGGCGCCGACGCCGATCCAGTCCGCCGGTTTTTCGTAGCGTTTGAGCGCACGGTCCATCTCGACCGGGATCGCCGGCGCATCCGCCTGGACCGTGACAACGGCAAAACACAGGACGGCGGAGCAGAGCGCGAAGATTTTTCGTTCGGGTTTATTCATGGACTTCACCAGGTCAGTTCGCGCATGCTAGCGGCACAGACGTTAAGGAACCTCTGCAACGCGTCCACAGCGGCGCCGGCGTTTCAGTCCCCGGTCAAGGTTCTCTGGCCATCGATCTGGGCGAACTGGAACACTTGGGTCCAGTTGAAGCGGCAGCGTGATCGCACTTGCCCCGATAAACGTGGGTCACGTGGATCAGTGGAGTGTGTCGCAATGCCCGCGCCGCTGCCCTGTTGATCATGCTGCGATCCCGGCCACAGTGCGCTCACACCATCGGCGTGTCTTCGGCAGCGACGGACCCCAATCATGCTTTCGAAGCCTGCCCGCGCGACGTCCGAGGCAGGCCAGAACAGGGACAGTATCAGCGCCTCAGTACCGTGATGCCGGTTCTGCAGCAATCAGATATTGATGCTGGTGGGAATCAGGCTCGGCTTCAGATATTCGTAGGGCACGGCGCGTTGCAGATTACGCGCGTCGATCTGGGCATCGACGATCCTGAGTGCGGCCTGGAAACGCTGCAGTGGACCCCCGGTTGCAGTGATGCGAGGATCGCGGAACCAGAGTGGATAGGGCCAGTGATTGGCACGGTAGTCGCCAAGCGGGCGATAGAGGATCGAGCCCAGCAGCCATAAGGTATTGAGTTGCTGCTGCGCCTGCGCAATCGGCGGCATCATCTTCAGCCAGTTGGACTCGACAGCCAGTGGCGAAACTGCCGGATCGGGCGCCCAGGCAGCACCGGTGATCGCCGGCGCATAGCTCATCAAGGTGCGCTGCGGAAAATTGACCGCGGCATGCTGGGCACTGGCGGTGAACGCGATCATGGTGACCACATCGATCAATTGTGCCCGCGTGGTGATTGCCTTGAAGCCCTTGATCTTGCCTGCGGACTGCAACTCCTGCGTCCAGTTCACCAGTTCGTAATCGCCGACGACTTCGGCATCGCTGCCGTAGTAGGTGTTGACGTAGTCGCCCACCCACTGGCGGATGGCGTTCCAGACCAGCAGGGCGTCATCGCGGTATGGATAGTCGGGCAGCGCGCTGCAGTCGTCGACGGCGCGCGCTTGCAGATTGCTGGGCAGCATCTGCGCGTAAAAATCGAAAGCCAGGCGATCGGCACTCGCGGTCTGCTGAGTCGACGCAATGGTACCCGCAAAGATCATATCGATCGGCCCGCCGGCCGCGATCAGGCTGCCAGCCGCCGAGTTGTTGATAAATAGCGTGCCTTCGAAATGCGGCAGCAACAGCGCATTGAGCGGATGCTCGGGTGCCAGTTGACGATGCGTGGCGACAGCGAACGCCTCGATCACCAGGTGGGTACGGGCCAGGTGCACAAACAACTCGTGATAGTTGCCCTCGGCGACCTGCACCACGCTGCGCGCCATCTGCCAACTCCACCAGTCCGGGCTGGCATTGCTGTCGACACGCAGAAAAGTCGGCGAACTTGCCGGGTTCTGGCCGACCTGGATGGCAACTGGAACCAGTGACTTTCCGCCCAGAGGCACGACGAACATCGCAATCGGTTGATTGACGTATTTCTGCGCGCCATTGGTCGTACCGGGTATCAGCGTGGCGAGCTCGGCGTAGTCGATCAGATACACACGACGCTCGGCGAGTGCTGTCGCCAGGCTATCGTTCGCCCCCATTACCTGCTGGTACTGCGCTGCGCTGAGCGGAAACTTTGCCGGCAATTGCGTCACACCTTGCAAGAGCATGCTGTTTGGCCCAGCCACGCGCATGCGCGCAAACGCGTCGTTCTGCATGAAATCGTCGGCGATGGCCGGCAACGGCAGGGTGACGAAAAGTTTGCGATAACGATCCAGGCCGGGCGCTGCACTGTCATCGAGATAGCTGGTCGCGATCAGTTCCTGCAACGCATCCAGCTGCGAATTCAGGCGTATGCGATGCAGGATGTCGAGGGCCGACTCGGCGTGCTCGATCACTCGCAGGACATCGCCTACGGGCGTCTCGTGCTCGCGCCGGATCGCGGCAACGGTTTGACGCATATCGTTCATGTGCGCCTGCAGGGCCGAGCCACCGGACTGCGCCAGCGAACGATCGCCGCCGGAAATTTTCACCAGCAGCTGATTAGCAACGATATCGATTGCGACCTCGGCCACGTCGAGTAACCAGGCAATGGTCGGCTTGTCATCTTTGGGCACCGCCGTCGCCAGCGGCACGCCGGGCAGACTGGCGACCTGATCCGTCCATTGATAGACCTGCGCGGCAGCGCCGAGTTGATCGCGACGCTTCTGCTGCGCGCGCGGATTGTCGTTCTGTGGCAGGCTGGGGCTGGTGCGAGGATTGCTGAGAAGCATGACGTGCTCCGACGTGGAAAAAGGCAATTGGTGATCGACAAGGCTAGTGGCGCGGCCCGCACATTTGACCTGTGCGATCTGACAGCTTGCCTGTGACGCGCGCCCGTGTTGGTGTGTAAGCGCTTGATGCGCGTTTTGCCCCGATGCAAGCGCGCGGGCCTTCCGTAGGGCATCGTTGTGAGGTGCCGTCACGTGCCCCTGTAGGGCATCTCTGTGACATGCCGTGTTGAATCCGCGGTGGTGCCGGGATGGCATCTCACAGAGATGCCTACAGAAGAGCGCGCGTTTCTGTGAGAGCCGTGTTGAATCCGCGGCGGTGTTGGGATGGCATCTCACAGAGATGCCCTACAGAAGAGCGCGTGTTTCTGTGCGATGCCGTGTTGAATCCGCGGCGGTGTTGGGATGGCATCTCACAGAGATGCCCTACAGAAGAGCCGGTAATTCACACAGATGCCCTACTGCGACTCGCCACGGCAGTCGGTGACGATAGTTGGCCGCGGGTCGTGCTGGGTTCCTTGCGGTTACGGCGTGGACGAAGCAAGATCAACGCTTCCTTCGTGATCGATGCCTGGACTCATGACGAACAGATCAGTGGCGCACGGCATTCCCCGGGCGTGGCTCCCAAGTCCCTGGTTGCCCGCGCTGCTGATTGCGCTGCTGGGCTGGGCGAGTACAGCCGTCGCGCAATCTGAGGCGCAGGCAGCAGCGGCTGCGCAGCCTTCATCGACAGGCGCCGGCCCGGCGTCCGTAGCCAGGGCCGGGCCGCTGCGGGTGCTGTCGTGGAATGTTTCGACCGATGCCTTCGTCAAAAACCCTGCCGCATTCCGCGCACTGGTGCGCAAGGCCGGCGCCGATGTTCTTCTGCTCGACGAGGTTGCGCCTTCGGCCAGCGAGCGTGAGTTGCGCGAAGCCCTCGCCGGACTGGGGGGCGTCGATGGTGATGACTGGCATATCGATTTCGGTCGCAGCGGTGGCCGCCAGCGCAACGTGATTGCCAGTCGGCTGCCGCTGGAGTCTTTGCAGGAATTCGCTGAGATTGTGCCCTATCCTGAGGCCGACAAGCACCGCCTGCTACGCCGGATGCGCGCCGTGGAACCGCGCACTCCGGCCATCGTGATGGACAGCGGCATTGCGGTGAACGGTGCCGTGGTATTGGACGGACCACGCCGTCTGCTGGTGGTCAGCATCGACCTGCAGTGCTGCGGCAATGATCCGGCGAGCTGGGAAGAAGATCGGCGCCAGGTGGAAGTTACCCAGATCCGGCAACTTGTCAGCAAAGTGTTGACGCGAACAAGTGTTGACGGCGTCATGCTGGCCGGTGACTTCAACCTGGTCAGCACGGCGCTGCCGCTGCTGATTGCCTCCGGTCCCTATCCTGCTCCGCATCGCGGACTGATTGCCGCCGAGCTCTATCACCCGGGTAGCCAAGTCAGTTGGACCTGGAATGGGCAAGGCACCGAGTTCCCCTCCCGGGCGATGGATTTTCTGCTGTACAGCCCGCAATCACTGGCGCTCGAATCGGGTTACATATTGGATACTGCGGACCTCCCACGCGCCGAACTTGAACAACTCGGCCTCGTTCGCGGCAGCGTGCACATGCTGTCCGATCATCGACCCCTGGTCGCGGAGTTCCACTGGCGATGAACTGCCACAGCACACCAGGCGTCCGGGTGCCCGATCTGCGCGCAATCCTTTACTTGGTGCTCTGCCTGATGAGCGGCGCAACGCTCGCGCAATCACCGGGGCTCGACGACATCGAATTGATCACGCTGCCGGCCGAGCCGATGGAGCTGGAAACCTTGCGCGTGCGCATACCCGGGTCGGTATTCGATCAGACGGCCGCGCAATTGCATCGGGTCAGCATGCCGGGTGACAACCGGATCGTTGTCGATCTGCAATGCCCCGATCCCTGCATCAGCCTGTTGCCGCCGGAGATGCCGGCGCGTGACATCGTGCTCGGTCAGTTTCCTGCCGGCACGTACACGCTGGAAGTTTCGCTGGCCACGCTGGGTCGTCCGGCCAGCGAGGCGCGCCTGCTGGCACGCCGCCCATTGATCGTGACCGAGCGTCCGCCGACGCCTGGCGTTGCGCGACCGCCCACCGCTACAACTTCAGCGATCTGTGGTGGGACCGCAATGAACCGGGTTGGGGCCTGAGCATCTACCAGCAGCCGGATGCGTCATTGTTCGCGGCCTTCTACACCTACGACAGCGACCATCGGGCCGCGTTCTACACCGTACAGAACGGAAGCTGGATCGACTGCGCGACCTATGTGGCCCGACTCTATCGAACCACCGGTTCGCCGGCGAGCGGGCCACACGATGCAGCGGACACGACGGTCACCGATGTCGGCGCGGTGCAGTTGCACTTCCAGTCGCTGGCCGACCGCAACTGTGGCGACGCGGGCGCCTACAGCAATGCGCGCTTTCGCTACACGATCGACGGCCACACTTCTGATCGACCGATCAGCCGGTTTTTCATGCCCCGGGAATAGCAGACCTGTCGAAAGTCAGTGTTCGTGGCGCTGGGCCGGTTCTAGCATGCTCCCGGACCATCGACGGGGAGTGAGCCATGCGCAGCGAATCAACGGCCATCAAAGCCAGGTACCTGTTGGCGAACCTGTTGGCGATTCTGCTGCTGATGGGTGGTGGACCGGCAATCTCGGCGAGCATCACGGTCAATACCGCTACCGATGACTTTGGCAGCGTAACCAGCAACTGCTCGCTGCGCGAAGCCATCCAGAGTGCCAACAACAATGCCGACTTCGGTGGCTGTTCGCATTCCGGCGTGTACAGCGCTGTGATCACCGATGTGATCACCCTGCCGACCCTGACCTCCGGAGGGTTCACCCTGACGCGGATTGGCACCGACGACAACAATAATTCCGGAGATCTTGATATCGATGGTCTGCTGACTATCCAGGGAGTAAGCAGGAACAACTCGCTGATCCGCGGAAACACCTTGGACCCCGACAGCAATCGCCATCGACTGGTTCATGTGATCGCCGGTGCGCTGAACCTGCGCGACCTGACGCTGCAAGATGGTGTTGAAGATGGCGCCACCGCGGGTGGCGGCCTGCGTAGCGAACCTGGCAGCACCAGCGTGCTGACGCGCGTGGTGGTGACCGCCAATCGCGCCGGCGGCAATGCCGGTGGCATTCTCAACCGTGGCACGATGATACTGAACGACAGTCTGGTAAGCAATAATACTGCCGAAGCCGCCTCGCTGGGCGGTGGCGGACTTTTCAACTCACCCGATGCCAGTCTGACACTCAACGACAGCCGGGTACTCGGCAACATCGCCCATACCGACGGCAGCAATCCGGTTTTCGGTGGCGGCATCTACAGCGATGGCACGTTGATCCTCGACAATAGTGTCGTCGATGGCAATCTGGCGGATGGTCGCAGAGTGCTGGCTGACCGTGACGCAGCTGGTGGTGGCGTTCATGCCAGCGGTCAGATGAGCCTCGTGCAGAGTTCAGTGACCCACAATGAAGCAGTGGGCGCCAATGTGCTCGGTGGCGGCATCTTCAGCACCGGCGTGTCGAGTGCGAGCCTGATCGACCGCTGCGTGGTGGCCTTCAACATAGCTCGCAATGTCGAGCCTGGCGAAACTGCGACAACCCAAGCGCTTGGCGGTGGCATACGCAGTGAAGGCATGAAGCTTCCCGTTGTGGATTCGGTGATCAGCGGTAATCAAGCGATCGCAACGTCGGCGGACCAAAGCGATGCCTTCGGTGGCGGGCTCAACGGATCACTTGCGATGCGTCGCAGCACAGTTGCAAACAACATCGCCGATGGCGGCAATGAGTCCGACGTTGGAGTCGGCGGCGGGATATCGTCGCGGGACTTCGACATCGTCAATTCCAGTGTGCTGAACAACAGCGCAAGCAGTGATGGCGGTGGTGTGTTTGTCGCGGGCGGTGGCGTCGGTGGCACCATCAGGAGCTCGACGATTGCCGGCAATGACAGTGTTGGCAACGGCGGCGGAATTCGGGTGTCGGGGACAGCAAATGATCTGTTCATCGCCAATACGGTGGCAGCTGGCAATTCTGCCGGTGGCGCTGGACCCGAGTGCTCGGGACTGGTGCAGTCAGGCGGCCATAATCTGATCCAGACGATCACTGGTTGTGTGTTCATTGACATTGCCTCAGACCAAACCGGAGTCAGCGCCAATCTCGGCCCGGCGCAGAACAACGGTGGCCCGACGGCGGGTTCCAGCCTCGGCATCATCTCGGGCATGAGCACGCGCGCGCCGCTGCCCACCAGTGCGCTGGTAGACGCAGGCAACCCGACTGGCTGCATCGACGCCAATGGCAGCACGCCGCTCACCACTGACCAGATCGGCAATGCCCGTGCGGTCGATGGTCCGGATCCCAACAGTACAGCGACCTGCGATATCGGCGCAGTTGAGTACATTGCGCCGGTCGATCCAGTATTTGCGAGCGGTTTCGAGTAAGCCGCAAACTGCGCGCACAAGCGGCGAGCCAGTTATGTAGGCAGCGAGGCGCGGTCGCAGTGGCATGACGCGGAACTGAGGGCGAACCGCCAAACCCTGCGCCGGCGTATTCGGGCTCGCTATCGGCGGTCGCGCTTGCCGTTCCAGACCGCCGCGCGTTTGGGTTTTCCGACACGCTAGACTACGCGCCCGCTTGCCAGCCCGGCGCACGCCCTGATCTCCCCTTCTCTCTGTCGAGACCGCCTTGCCATGCCCAAAAGATTCCCAACGCTGTGGCTTCCAAGTCTGATCCTGTTCGCCTGCATGAGCGCGCAGGCGAGTCCTGCGGAAGAAGCGTCACCAGCAACGGCTGCGGCGATCGAACCCGAGCCTCGCGATGTCGATCTCTCGATACTGCTTGATCCCGATGCCGTGTACATGGCGCGGGTCGCCGAGCTCAATATGCTCAAGCGCAACGCCAAGTCCGGCCATCACGCGTCGATCTGTACGCTCGGCCGTCTGGCGCTGCTGGGCCCACGGCATCCCGCCGAGCTGCCGCGTTTCGAGTATGGCGATGCCAAGTCCTGGATCAATCGCTGTGTGCTCGGCGGCGACCTCGACGCGATGCTGGTGATGGCCGAGGCCGAGATCGCCGAGCGTCATGGACTCGAGGCGATGATCTGGATGCAGTCCTATCTCAAATTGGCGGCAACACTCGCACCCGATCTGCTTGAGTCGGCCGCGCCCTACAAGGCCGGTATCCTGGCGCGGATCGAACGCCTCTATCGCAGCGATCGGCCCTCGAACGAGGAAGTGCTCGAATATGTGGCCGGCTTTCTCGATGGCTATGGCGAGCGGATATCCAAGGCCCATGGCGAGGGCGGCAATGCCAAATGGCTACCGCTGCCGACCGGTGAACGACCGGAGATGAAATCGCGCGGGCCTTCACTGTCCGGCCGGTTTACTCGCGATATGACCGATGCCGAAGATGAGCTGACCTATGCGGTGTTCATCGTTGAAGTCGATCCGAGCGGCAAGGTGGGCCGCGTGCTGGTGCTGGAGTCCTGGCCGGACGCCGACGCAGCGCGAAGCTTGAAGTCGTATGCGCAGTCGCGCCGCTACAACGAAGTCGCCGGCGATGCCTCGCGCTGGACTTATGTGCCGGTCTACATCGACAACAAGGCCTACAGCCTGCTGCCGAAGGCCAACGCAAAGCAGCGGCCGCCGCAGCGCTGATCGGATCGCGGCCCGCTGTCCCGACCCGGCGCAAGTCGGTCTGCTGGAGTCGCGCCTGTACGAATCGGAGTTTGCCTGTCCGGCCAGCTTGGGATTCTGCGAATCCCAAGGTACCGCTGATGCGATCAGCCCGGATGACCGATACGCACATGAACCGTCGCCCCCACAACAAGCCCTTCCTGCGCATCCTGCTGGGCTGCACCATGGCGAGCGGCGCACTGGCGCCCGCAGCGATGGCGGCAAGTTTTTTCTGGCCCGACACGATAGCGCCCTGCAACACCAGTCTGCAGGCTTGCATCGACGGCGCGGCGGCGCCTTCGATCATCTACATCGTCACCGACAACGCGGTGAACACCGGACTGCCTGGTCAGGACGTGGTGCTCGACCGCTCGATCGGTCTGGTCGCCGGTAACGGCTATCGCCCGGTGTTTCCGGTCGGCACCGGCATCGTTTCGGCCCCCAATGTGTCGATTGAGGCCTCGGTCAGAGGTATCACCCTGCGCGATGCCGGAATAAACCTGCTGCCCAGTGCGGGCGGCTCGTTCACCATCGAAAAGGTGCAATTCCTCGACAACGTCGGCTCCAGCGGAATCAATTTCGAGGCGTTTGGGACCGCGCCGGTGTATCTGCGTGTGCACGACAACGAGTATCTGCGCCGTGGCGGCGCGGGTGGATTCCTGACCGTTCAATCGGGACTCGCACCGATCAGCGGCGAGGCCAGTTTCAATCGGGTGAGCATTCCCGATACCGACTCGAGCGCGTACGGAATCGTGATTGCATCGACGGGCTCAGGCGGATTCGATTTCACGGTCGCCAACAACGAGATCCGCAGCGGCTTCGCCTACGGCGGCATCTGCGCTTTATCGACAGTGGCGACAGGTACCGCCGGCAGTTCCGCGATCCGCATCCACGGCAACGTGATGGTGCCACGGCGCCGCGGTGTCGGCAGTGCCATCTGCGTATTTGGCGGCGAAGGCGCCATCGAAGCGCGTGTCACCCACAACACCATCGTCGGCTTCGGCAGTGCCGTCAGTCTGATCACGCGCCCGTTCAATCCGCCATCGGTGACGCAGCCAATCAGCGGCTATGTACTGGGTAATTTGCTGGCCTACAACGGCACGGCCTTCCGTCGCGATGGCATTGCGGCGGTCTCCGGTAGCCAGGTCACCAATGGACAGAATCTGTTCTTCGGCAATGGCGTGAACTTCGCCGGATCGGCGGCGGCGACCGCGGGCTCGGGCACAATTACCTCCGACCCGCTGCTGTATTCATTGCAGTTTCCCTATCTCATGGCCGGTTCGCCGGCAATTGGCGCGGGCAATTTTCTTTCGCTCCCGGCCGGGCTACCCCTGCTCGATGCCGATGGTACGCGGCGCTTCAAGAATGTTGCCGGTGGCGGTGGCAACGTGATCGATATCGGGGCCTACGAGTTTGGCGACGACTGGTTCAATGCGCGCGCGAACGGCAGCAACAACAGCCTCAATACCCTGCTGCTGAGCCATCCGTCGATCAATGGCGTCAGCAACGCCAGAGCGCTGATCACGCCCAATTTTTCGCGCGGCACGACCACCAGCAATGCACCGTTTGGCGTCTACTTCAATGTGTCATCTTCGCTGTGGTCGATCTTCAACCAGAACACAACGACCAATATTCCACTCGGCGCTGGCTACAGTGCCTTGACGCCGGCGGCGGGCAGCGGATTGTTCCTGCACCAGGTCGCAGCGAGCGGCCCCACGCTGAGCGAGACGGTCCTCGACAATGCAGCCGTCAATGCGCTGCCGGAACAGATCGTGGTCGCCACATCCAACTGGAATCCTCCGGGATCGCCAGGCGTGTACAACAATCACAATCTGTCGGTTGGCTATGCCGCAGACGATCGTTGGCGCATTCGTAATTCCGACGCGGTCGTGTTGCCGAACTCCGCCGCCTTCAACGTCTACGCGCAACCCCCGAGCATCAGCGCCTTTCGTCACCTGACCAGTGCGGCCAACACCTCGGGCGATTCCACCGGGATCGACAATCCACGCCTCAATGGATTTCGCTGCGCTGAAGTGATGGCGACGCCGTTGGCGAATTTTGGCGACCGCAGGTTTGATGTGTACTACAGCGAAAGCAGCGGACGCTGGCGGATTTTCAGCTCGGGTATTTTTCCCGAAGGCGTGGGCTTCCACGTGGTCTTCAGCCCGCGTCAGGTAACCGAGTGCGGGCGGGCAATGTTTGCCAGTGGCTTTGAGGACGCTTAGCGGCCTTGCATCGTCGGTTGAGTACCGTTGCTGATCAAGGATCGAAGCGTCGAGCCAGTCCGGCCCGCGCGGCCAGATTCCTGGCCTCGCTTTCGATGGATGCCAGTGCATCCAAGGCTTCGAATCGCATGAACGCGTTTTCCATCAATTCGTCGGTGGCACTGAACAGGGGCTTGGCGAGTTCGATGATTTCGTCCAGCTCCGCTTGGGGTGCGGCTTTGCGCTCCGTGCCACGCTCTGGCGCCGCTTCGCCATGGCGCAATCTGTCCAGTGTGTTGCTGAAAAAAGCGATCTCGCGCGAAATCGAATCGAGTGAGACGGTCGCGTCGTCCCCGCCAGCCAGGGCACTCGGTAGCCGGCGCTGTACCCGTTCCAGTGTCAGGGCCATCCGCGTCAGCGCGAATAGCGTCTTGGCGTTGGGCGTCTTGGTCTCCGTTTCGCGAGTCGCCAGCGTCATCAGGCCGCTCTGCAGCTGCGCAATGGCCGCGAGCATCTGATCCTGGATCTCGCCATCGCGCTCGAACCGGTTTTTCGCTGCAAGCGCAATCTGCACCTGCGCATGGATTTCCTGCCAATCTCTGTTCGAGCGGTTCCAGCTCTTGGCTCGCTCATCGCGCTCACCTTCCAATCTTGCGATCGCTTGCGCAATGGCTGAGTCCGCCGCCGCGAGCCGGGCAAGCGCCTCGCTGTCCCCTGGTTCCGCTCGTCGAGCCAACGCCGCCCAGTACATGAGCCGCGTCGATTCGATCTCGATTTGGACCAGGGCCTCCTCGCTTTGGCCACGGTCAAGGATCAGGTCGCAGGCACCCAGCGACAGCAACATCAGCACCAGGCCGGGCCATCTGTGCACCGAGGCATCAGGGCGCAGTGGATTGAGCAGGATCGTGGACGGCGACTGTTCCATGGTTGCACCTCGGAGGGGGTTCAAGCATAGCGTCGGGTCCGGTTCGGCGAAGCATCCCGGGCGCGCCTTGTCGCTTGCCCGGATTTCCAATCATCAGCCTCCGTCGCGACGACTTCGAGGCCTGGGTGAAAATTCAGCCGCATGATGCAAACGGAACACCGGTGGACCGACTGAAGGGTGGCGTACGGCATCGACGCGCGCGACCAGCCGGGGCTTCATGACGTGGACGCGTCGCTTGCGTCAACCGCAAAGGTGCTCGATCAGATCAATCGCTTTCTCTCGATGTTCGATCAGGGCGCGTTGTCCAGACAGTCACGCACGGTGGCAACCGTGTGCTCGCGATCCTGGTCCGTATTCGAGAGCTTGCTCAAGTCGAGAATGATCTGCTCGCGTTCGGACTGGCTGACACCCGCGGAGTCGGCATGGGCGTCGGCAAAATCAGCCCAGCGCGAAGCGGCGCTGAGCTTGAGGCGCGCGCTGAGATCCGGCGGAAGTCCGGTATCGGCCTGGGCCATCGCAACGCCAACCAGTTGGCCGAGTAAAGCCTCGCAAGTGAGCGCCCGCAACGCTCTGTCCTTCGATACTTCGGCGACATCTGCCCCGGCAGTCGCGGGTTCTTCGATCCGCGTGGTCTCCGCCGCGGGCGGTGCTGCGGCGGGCGCAGCCGAATCCGAGGAGGAGGGACCGCACGCCGATAGTGCAGCGAACATCGGGATTGTGACGAGCCAAGCAAGCAGGTGGGATCTACGCATACTGCGGGTACCTGTACAGGAGAGTGGAACGCCGATAGTACGTCAACGCGGACCTGATTCGCATGCGCGCGCCGGCCCCCGCCGCAGGTCATCGGCTCGAGCACCAGCGCAGCGGACTCGCTGGCACCGGGCTACGGTGAAGGTATGTGCTTTCCGGTCTTGCAGTTTTACAGCGTATCGATGGCAGGCCCGCACGGGCCGGTCCAGTCTGCGAACCCGGGCCGCGGGGACGGGGCCCTCACTGGGAATTGTCCTAGGCCAGACCCAGCGAAGTCCTGATTGCGCGACGGGGGCGGCCGCTTGTAGCTTGGCAACTCGCCAATGCGATCGGGGAATCCTGTGGACACACTCTATCCAGTCGGACCCGGCTCGGTGCCGGCCAATCTCACTGCGCCCAGCGCTACCTATCGACGCCACGCCTGGTTGGCGATGGCCGGTCTGCTCGGATTCGTGACTTTCTATCTTGCCCTGATGGCCTGGTTCGGCTGGACCAGCTATCGCCTGCTCGGCGCCCTGTTTGCCGGTACCAGCGATAATGCGATCGCGGCGATTATCGTCGGTGGCTGCGCCACCTTTCTCACGGTGTTCATGGCCAAGGCCCTGGTCTTCATCAAGCGCGGCGCGCAGTCTGATGACATCGAGCTGAAGCCGGCGGATCAGCCGCAACTTTTTGCCTTTCTGCACCGCCTGGCCGATGAGGCCGGCGCGCCGCGGCCGCATCGCGTCTATGCCTCGGCGCGGGTCAATGCGGCGGTGTTCTACGATCTCTCGATTGCGAATCTGATTCTTCCTTCGCGCAAGAATCTCGAAATCGGTTTGGGCCTGGTCAACGTACTGAACCTCGGTGAGCTCAAGGCCGTGCTCGCGCATGAGTTTGGCCATTTTGCCCAGCGCACGATGGCGGTCGGACGCTGGGTCTATATCGCGCAGCAGATCGCCTCGCACATCATCGCCAAGCGCGACGCGCTGGATGAACTGCTGAAGGGTCTGTCGCGGATCGATCTGCGGGTGGCCTGGATCGGCTGGATCCTGCGCCTGATCGTGTGGTCGATACGCTCGCTGGTCGAACTGATTTTCCGCATCGTGGTGCTGGCCCAGCGTGCGCTGTCACGCGAGATGGAATACCAGGCCGATCTCGTGGCTGCCTCATTGACCGGCAGCGACGCCTTGGTCAATGCCCTGCACAAGTTGCATGCCGCCGATGATGCCTGGGACCGCGCAATCGGATTTGGCAGCGAGGAGATTGGCCAGCAGCGCAGCGTGCGCGATCTGTTTGCGGTGCAGACCCGGATCATCGAGAAGATGCGCGTCATTCTTGCCGATCCACTGTACGGCGCGGCACCCGAGGTGCCGACCTCTGCGCCCGATCAGCATCGCGTATTTCGCAACGAGCTGGCTCAGCCGCCGCAGATGTGGTCCACCCACCCGGCCAATGCCGATCGGGAGCGCAACGTCAAACGCACCTACATTGCCGCCGCGGTGGATACCCGGCCAGCCTGGATCCTGTTTGCGCATGTGGACGCGCTGCGCGAGGCGGCTTCGGCGCGGGTTTACCGCGGCGAACTTCCGGCCGCCGTCAATACCGAACAAACGCTGGCGCATCTCGACACCTACTACGATCGCCCCAACCTGGATCGCCGATACCGCGGCAGTTTTCTAGGCCGCTCGGTGGTCAGGCACGCCGCCACAGTCAACGATCTGTATTCGGCGATTGCCGAGGATGAGGATCTACCGACACGTATCGCAGCACTCTACGGCGACGATCATGATCGCGATCTCGACAAGCTCCGCGAGCTGCTGCAGGAGAAGCAGACCCTGTCTGGTCTGCAAGCCGGCTATCTGTTGGCACCCGGTGGTGTGGTCCGTTGGCGCGGCAGCGAATTGGCGCGGCGCGAGCTGCCCAAGGTGCTGCTGGATCTGGAGCAGGAAATCGCACCGGTAAAGCAATCGATCCAGGCCCACGATCAGCGCTGTCGCAGTCTGCATCTGGCTGCGGCCCAGCGCCTCGGTGGTGGCTGGGAAGATTACCTGCGTGGGCTGGCCGCTGCCCTGCACTACGCCGATCATGCCCTC
Organism: Lysobacterales bacterium; assembly: GCA_038255435.1. GTDB lineage: Bacteria > Pseudomonadota > Gammaproteobacteria > Xanthomonadales > Ahniellaceae > 0-14-3-00-62-12. The sequence continues at coordinate 127,626 of JBBSLG010000006.1, read as the reverse complement.
GCCGATCTGCGCGACAGCCAGGGATTTCTCGACAACACCTATCGCGTGGTCACCGCTGACGGCAATGTCTCGGCGAGCGAACTGGATCGCTTGATCAAGGCCGGCAATGTCGTGCAGTCCACACTCAGTGCGATCCACTATGCCGCCGAACATGTGCACCTCGGTCCCGAGTTGGCGGGCCGCATGCGCGTCGCCAGCTGGAGCGAGGCACTCGAAACGCTGAAACTTCCACCGGCGAGCAAGGACAATATCAAGGACTGGCTGCCGGTCGTCGACGGTTGGATCAACGCTGCGGCTGCGCAGTTGGCGGCGCTCAAGGAAGCAGCGCTGGAATTGCTGCTGTCGAGCGAAGACAGGGTCGCACGTGCAATCGCCGGTGATGGCGTACTCGATCCGGCGCCGGAGCCGGCACGCATGGACATCAAGTACGTCACGCTGTTGCCCGGTAGCGAGCGCAAACGCCAGGACAAACTCGGCTGGTGGGACCGTTTCCAGACCGCAGACGGCTGGATGGCCTCGCTCGCCCGCTTTGGCGTCGCTGGCAGCATCGTCGGTTCGGTGTTGCTCCTTGGCGGAGCGACCGGGCATCAGGTCGTCAGCATCTACAACGGACTGGCCCGACCGGTGCAGGTCAGCATTGATGACCGGACCACCGATCTACCGCCGCATGGCAGCCGATCGATCGACTTGGCGCGCGCGGACACGCATTTCGTCGTCGCACGCACCCTGGACGGCCAGGAGATCGAGCGCTTCAACAGTGACAATAAACTGACCGCCTCGCACTACGTCTACAACGTCGCCGGCGCGGCCGCCCTGGTTGAATGGACGGCATCGTACGGCGATGCGGCTGAGGTGGCGCCGCGCGAACTGGGCGCGCCGCGCTGGAGTGTCACCGGCGTCGAATTCGTATTCCGCGAACCACCGGAGCAGATTCAGACCAAGGGAGGCGGCGGTACGCGGCGCGCGCTGGCGGCAGTCTCCGACCGTGCGGCGTCCAACATTTTGTCGAGAGTGGACGCCACTGCCCACGAACCGCTGATCCGATCCCGCGCTCTGTGGGATGCCGCTGATTCGGCGCACATCGGTGAATGGCTGTCGGCCGCAGAAGCGCTCCCTGATTTTGCCGACATCCTGGTGCGTCGATTGCAGCGCACGCCCGACGAAGTGGTCAGCCTGCGTGCCGAACAGAATGCGGCGGAGGATGCGGCTCATGACGCGGTATGCGCGAAGCAACAGGCGCAGGCCAGGGCGCGGCCGGATTCCGCAGACTGGCAGTACCTGTCCGTGCGCTGCATGGGCGCGGGCCCGGAACAGCGCGCGGCCTATCTGTCGACACTGCGGCAATGGCCCGACAATGGCTGGTTGCAATACGGCGCCGCGAACGCGCTTGGCCAGACGGCACAGTGGAGCGACGCTGCGGCGCTGATGCGTCGCGCCATCAAGGCGCTGCCGGCAATCGCGAGAGGAGCAAGTGTCGACCTGGCGCGCCTGATCAGGATGGGTCCTGATGCGGGATTGCAAGAGATTGCCGAGTTGGCCAGGCAATCGGACTATCTCGCTGACTATGTGGCGATCGAGACCGGGCAGGGGCTCGATGACGGCTCGGTTCTGCTCGCCTACACGCATCTCGGTCGCGGCGAACTCGACAAGGCCATGAGCTTGTCGTCCGGGGAGGCCGCCTATCGCGACGACGTCAGCCTTTTGGTGGCTGCTTCAGAGGGTGCAAACCCGGAACAGATCGCGGCGGGCTTGTCGGATGAACTTCCCGAGCCGATAGATCAGACCGCCGCCTGGCCTCTGGTCGCATTGGCGATGCGCGAGTCACGCGACACAGTCCTGTCGCTGGAGCGCGCGCGCGCCGCCAGTGACGAAGCGGATTCAGAACGGATCGCGCAGTTCCTGCAGGCCCTGCACCAGGGCAGCGATCCTGAGCTGGCCGAATCCCTGCTCGAAGGAATGCAGCTGCGCGTGCGCGGCATCGCCTACGCAAGCGGTGTCGTACTGCTTGGAGCACGCAGTCCGGATGCCTGGCGTGCCGGTGCCAAGCGGTTGCTGTTCGCGCATGAGCGCCCCTATCTGCGCTGATCGCCAATCGCTGATGGTCCCGGCGCGCCGTGGCGAGTTGGCGCAACGGCAAGTCTCGAGTTGCAGGCGCTTCCGCGTCCTCCGATTGATCGCTGACCGTCCCAGGGCGTGCGCAGGACAGGCCCGGACAGGCGCCGCGCGGCCTTCCATCCGGCGCGCGTTCGGCGTTGTCACCGATGCTCGGGGCAGCGCCGAAGACCTCGCGGAGACGGCTCCGCGAGACGGCTTATGCGAATCGCAAGCCCCACTGGCAGGCGCGCTATCGGACTTGTTCAGCGGAGGCAGGGTGGGGTCAGCAAAGCCCGGACCGGGAGCCGCGCCTCTGACCTTCGTTACATTTGTTGACCATACGCCGGCGTACCGTTAGTCTCGGCCGCGGCGCCGGGCTGTTGTGTCTGTGCCGAACGCCAGTTTGGATCAATCGTTGGGGAGAAACCGTAGAAAAATCATTGGGGCAGAAGCCATCGGCTCTCTGCACGCACAGCCTATTCAAAGTTGAGGGACTTATGAATACCGGAACGCGTCGCACACGTCACACCCTGCTGCCTGCTGCACTGCTGCTTGTACTGGGCGGGACCGCCATGGCCAATACGCTGAACCAGAATGTTTCCTGGACCGTCGATCGGTCGGGCACCACCGCCAAATATCGCGTCGTCGCCTATGGTGATTCGATCTACGCGGGCTACAACGGCTCGATCAGCAAAGCCGCAAAATACGCGGCACCTACGGTCGACGCCGAATACCTTTCGGCTACCTGGAACGCCGACATCGAAAGTATCCGTCGGGCAAAGTCCGGCGCTGTTGCTTCGGATGTCTACCAGAACAAGATCGTCGCCGAACGCTCGTACATGCAGGCGAGCACCACCCGCGTGGTCAGTTTCGAGATGTGCGGCAACGATGGCCTGCAGGCGCGTTCCAGTTTCAAATCGCAGAGCGGCACCTGCAATTACTCCGGACTGGACACTGCAGTCGCCAACTGCAAGACCTATGTGGCATCGGCGATGGATTACATCAATGCCAATGCCAATGCCGGCGTCAAGCTCAAGATCGTCGCCAATCTCTACTATCCCGGTTACAACGCCGACAATGTGCAGAGCACCTGCCGCGACGCCAGCACCGGCGCAACGGTCAATCTGCGTGACCGCTTTCTGCCGGCGATCGCCAAGATGAACTACTGGATGTGCGAGTACGCCCGCCAGAAGGGATTCAAGTGCGCCGACAGTTTCGCCCAGTACATGGGCGCCGACTACGACAGCAACAGCGACGGTCAGATTGATTCGGACGCGCTGCGCTTTGTTGCCGGCGACACCGAGGCTGGCTACATCACCCGGATCACCTCGACCCTGCGCTCGACGCTGCGTGACGCCAACACCAAGTTCGTCAGCTCCAGCAGCAGTTACGACTACATCCAGTCGGACGACACCCATCCGACCTACACCGGCGGCACCGTGTCAGCAGGACTCTGGGGCGGCAGCACTGGCACCGGCGCACCGCGCTACACCAGCTTCACCGGTGGCAAGAGCCCGATCTGGAACCAGTTTGGTCACGAGCGCATGGGCTGGTCGTTGACGGTCTACAACCCGGCGACGCCGTAATCGGACCGGACTGGGGTCCGGTCGAGCCTGGAGCCATCCGATCGACTTCGTTGCCCGCCCGAGCAAGCTACGGGCGGTGCAGCGAACCAGGCCCGACCACTTCACAACGACCGCAGCTCAGCATGTCGCATGACTGACAGCCGAAATCAACACACCTCGCCGACCGATCCGGGCGGCGATGGTGTGCGTATCATCCCAGTGCCGACTGCGTTGGGTCCAGGGACGGTAGCTCTGCTACTGCTCGTCGTGCTGGCGATGGGTGCCAGTGTTGTCTACCTGCTGACGCGTACAGTGGCGACACCGCCGAACAGAGGCGCGCCGGCACGCGGGCAGAGTTCTGCCGCGACTGCAGGCACCGCTGCGGCGCCGCGCAGCAATACCCGCGAGGTCAATGCGTTGAATCCGCCCCGTCGTCCGCCTCGGCAGCCAGCATGGACGCCACCAGGCGCTGCCGACATGCGCAGCGGTGACGACAATGATCTCGCCACTTATGTTTCGCCCGATGACCCGGAGCCGACGATGGCCGAGGTGATCGAAGCGCTGCGTGAATCCGGTGAGCACGGCGGCCTCGCCGCGTTCAACCCGCCGGGAACCAGCCCGCCAATGATTGGCCTGGCCGTGCCCGAAGACTTCGATTTGCCGGAAGGCTATGTGCGTCATCATCAGGTCACCGACGAGGGTGAACCGATCGAGGCAATACTGATGTTCTCGCCCGACTTTGTGTTTCGCGATGCCGACGGCCAGCCGATCCCGATTCCGGAAGATCGCATCGTGCCGGCGGAATTGGCGCCCCCGGGACTGCCGATCCGTCCGATCACCCTGCCACCGCCGCCCGAATGATGCGGTCCGAATCGGGCTCCGGCGCGGGCGCAAAAGTCCGCTGGTTCAGCCTAGCCGGCATTGCTGCCAGCGCACTGCTGCTCGCGCTGTACGCGCGCGGTGGCCATGCCTGGCTGCTCGGTTTTTTTGTGCTGGTGCCATGGCTGCTGACACTGGACGCAGTAAAGACGGTCCGCGGCGTGTTGGTCAACGGTCTACTGATGAGCGTTGCCTATGTGCTGGCGGTGTTCTACTGGTTCGCCGGCGCAGCCGCCGCGTTCACCGAGGTGGCTACCCCGAGCGCGGTCATCGCGCTGTGCCTGCTGGCGCCGCTGCTGCAGCCACAATTGCTGGTGTATGCGCTGACGCGGCATCTGCTCGGTCGCCGGCATGGTCCCCTGTTGCGGATCGTGGCGGCTGCGGCATCGTGGGTCGCCTGCGAATGGCTCGTCCGAAAATTGTTCGGCGATACCCTCGGTCACGGTCTGTATCCCTCGGCCTATCTGCGTCAGCTGGCCGATCTCGGTGGTGCCGCCGGCCTGAGTTTTCTATTGATCCTGATCAACGAAGCACTGGCACTGGCGCTGACGCGGTGGCGCACTCAGCCACGAACCGGCTTGCCACCGCTGGCACTGGCCGCGGCCCTGATCGCAATGATGTTTGCCTATGGCAGTTGGCGACTTGCCGCGTTGCAGTCCACGCTATCGGTACCGGCGCCGTCGCTGCGCATCGGGATGGTGCAGTCGGCGATCATCGAATACGAGAAGCTGCGCCAGGAAATCGGCGCATACGCCGTCGTCCGCGAAGTACTGGACACCCACTTTGCCTTGTCGCGCGCGGCCCTGGAACAACACGGTGTTGACGCCCTGCTGTGGTCGGAGACCGTTTACCCGACGACTTTTGGACACCCACGCAACGAAGATGGTGCGGCGCTGGATCAGGAGATCCTCGACTTCGTCACTCAGGCCGGCGTGCCCCTGGTGTTCGGAACCTATGATCTCGACGCCGGCGGCGAATACAACGCCGCGGCCTTTGTCGAGCCGGGAACCGGTCTGCTCGGTTACTACCGCAAGACCCATCCGTTCCCCTTGACCGAGCACGTGCCGGCCTGGCTCGATGGACCGATGATCCGGCGCTGGTTGCCCTGGACTGGAGGCTGGCAGGCGGGGACCGGTGCGCGCGTGTTCCCTTTGCGCACTGCGGACGGTCGCGAGTTGAACGTGCTGCCGTTGATCTGTCTGGACGGCGTGCGTCCCACGATGGCGATCGACGGCAGGCGCCTGGGCGCACAAGCCATCCTCAGTCTGTCGAACGATTCATGGTTCAGCGCCGGTCCGCAGGGTGCACGCCTGCATCTTGCCGTCGCCGCCTTTCGCAGTATCGAGACCCGCCTGCCGCAACTGCGCGTCACCAGCAATGGACTGAGCGCGATCATCGACCCCACCGGCGCCCTGATCGCCAGCACCGCAATGGGGGATCGTGCTGTGTTGGCCGGTGATATTCCGTTGCGCGATGCACCGGGGACTCTGATGGTCTATTGGGGCGATTGGGTCGGCGCTGCCGGGTTGGCATTGCTGGTTCTTTTGGCGGCGCGCCTGGTCTTGCGTTCAGTTCGTGAACGGATGCGTCGTCGCGCTCCGCAAGCAGATGCTGAGCATGCATCGACGAATGCCGCGTACAACGCAAAACTCATATTGCTGTCGCCGTTTTGGCGCGCCACGCCCGCATTGCTGCGTGCGTCTGCCGCAGCTGGTTTATTGAGCCTGGCGCTGGGCATGCTGATCCGCGATGGCCTGCAGGTGAACTCGCTGAGCCAGATCAAGCTGTACGCCTGGGCGGTACTGATTCCGGCCGTCGCGGCCTGGGCGATCCAGCGCGTGTTCGCCGCCAAGGCCAGCATCGAAGCTGGCCTGCTGGTTCTTCAGCAGCGCCATCAGCGCATCGAAATTCCGTTGACCAGCATCACTCGACTGCGTCCCTGGCGGCTCGCCCTGCCGGGCAGCGGACTGGATATCGAGCTCGCCCCAGGGCGCCGTTTCCAGTACGGCATCGCGCTGGCGGACCCGCAAGCCCTGCTGCGCGCACTCGCCGGCGCAGGCTCGCCCGCGCATATTTCCGGTGGCGGGTCTGCGACCATGGCCGCGTACGCATCGCTGCGCGCGGCCACACGCCGGCCATGGCTGGATCATCCGCTGCTGAAGTTTGCGCTGTTTCCACTGCTACCCGCTCTGCCAGCCTTTCGTCTGCACCAGTACATCGCCTTCGGTGGCAGCTTCGGCGAGTACTACAGCTACGGGCTCGGCGCCTACTTGCTGGGATTCCTGATCTGGTGGACGGCATGGTCGATCGGGCTGATGCTGCTCGCGGCCCTGCTGCGCATCGTGATTGAAGGAATCACCCTGGCTCTGCTCGCGGCGCGCCCTTCGCTCGCGCCGGCCGTCAGACCAGCGCTGGAAACCAGCGCACGCCTGGTCTTCTATCTCGGTGTACCCGTCTGGTTGATTGTGCGCATTGTCGCGGCTTGATGTCGGCAGCTTGAGCACTGTGCGGAAGCGCGGTCGAGCCGCGTCGCGGCTCCAGTCCGACGTCTGCCCGTGTGGCGATACAGCAGTCTGAAGACAGTGCCATCGCGAAACCAGCTCTGCCGGGTTGGATATGGGTAGCAGGCGCCGACCCTGGTTCTGGAACGATCGGCGCCTGCCAGCTCAGTACTTCAGCTTGACGGTCCAGTCTCCGCGCAGATCCCAGAAGTAGGATTTCTTGTTGTTGAGCACGCGGCTATCGGCGTTCGTGCCCGGCTTCAGGGCGGCATTGCCGCCGTCGGTATTGAACATGCCGCGCCAACCGTAGCCGAAGCGGCCGCCCGCGGCGTTGACCGCGCTGGTGTAGCCCGCGGGCGTGTCGTAGAACACCTTGCCACGTCCCATCAGGGCCAGGCCGTTCTGATAGAACAGGATCGAGTCGGCGTTGTTCTTGAAGCCATACATCAGGTCGTCATAGGACACATCGGGCGAATTCTCATCGGGCACGGTGATGCTGCAGCCTTCGTGGATATAGAACGACTGGCCGGTGAACAGCAGGGTCCGGTTCGTCCACAGCGAGCGCGCCAGATTCCACTCGGCGCGACCGCCGATCGGTGCCGCGCTCGGCGTGTACTGCCAGCGACCGTCGTTGCTGCTTCGCACCCAGGCGAACGCGGTACCGCCGAGCGCCAGCTCGATCAGGTAGGGATTGTGTACATCGGCGAACTGCGATCCGAGTGCGTCAGAATGCGAAGCGATTCCGCGCAACACACTGGGCTCGCGCAGCGACATGATGTACATGAACATGTTGGCCTGATCATACTCGAGCGAGGGCAGCAGTCCGCTGGGGTCGGCCTTGCGCAGTTCCTGATTCATCAACCACGGTGAGCGCAGGCCGCTATTGGCCTCCGTGACACCACTGGTACGGTACTGGCCGGCGTGGCCGACACCCAACCGGTGGCTGTGATTGCGATCGAAGTAGTCGGCGATCACGCGCTGCTCGAGCAACGGATCATGCCGCCACTGCATGGCCGGCGCAGTGAACTCGTAGGGCATGGTGCGGTTGAACTCCACTGGCTGCGGCCGGCCGTTGGCGTCCAGAGGGCCATTGCCGAAGCGATCGAGCAGGGTGTTTCCAAAGCGATCGCGGAACACCGGATTGACCGCCACGCCCTTGGCATCGATGCGCGAGACCATGATCTCGGGGCGGGCGATCGGATTGGCCAGGCTGCGATCAGCGCTGGTCAATTCCGGGTGGCGTTGCGCGGTCGAGTTGATACGCACGGTGACCGGAACGCCTACGCCGCTGACCGTGGTCAGGCGATCAACGTAGTCCTCGCGCACATAGAAAATGTCCTCCCAGCGCACATTCTCAAATGTGCGGACCGTGCCCGTCAGCGTTTGCGAGCTCATCGGCCACGCGATGTACGGGAAGCTGACGTTGTTGGGGATTTCGACTTTCAGATTTTCGTTGTTGCCGACCAGTTGGTAGAGGTTTTCCCAGTTGCCATCCAGGTCAGACAGCACGATATCCGCCCGCGGATTGATGCGTTCCGGGTGCAGAACCAGGAACTGTTTTCCATTCTCGACCGAGCGGAACAGCACGCGCCGAAACACGGTGGCCTCGGGAAACGAGCCGACCAGGGTTACACCGCGCAGGTTCGGATACGCGGTGCGTACGCTGCCCAAGAACCGGCGGATGGCGAGCAAGGTGCGTCCGTCCTGATGTTGCGCTCCATGATAGACATCAGCCAGCAGAAAGCGCGTCGAATATCCTTCGCGTACGAGGTCATCGCGGTAGTTGATCAGATGGTTGCGCAGCGTGCCGTTCATCTCAGGTGATGAGGATTGCAGCAGACGCGGCTCCACCAGCACGATCGCCAGGCCCTGACTGCCGCTGCCGAACGGCGTCGCCGGCTCGAAATCCATCAGGCTCAGGCTATTGATCTCGATCAGGCCATCGCCATCGAGGTCGAACTCGCTGTAGTTGTCTGCAATCTGCGCCACCGACGGCGGTGGCAGCGGCGGCGGAATAATGATTGCCGCGCTGGCGCCGCCGCAGAGAATCACGGCCATTCCGAACAACAGTATTCTGTTCATGAGGTTTCGCTCCCTTGAACCCGCAAGAAATTTGCGGGGCATGAGCAAAGGCGATATCCAGTCCCCGAATCTGACATCCGGTTCTAGACCCATGAATTCGCATGCCTCGGCGCCAGCAAGCTGGGCGCAAGGGTCAGAGGTATTGCGCCGTACCGGCCGGACGCGGGATCGGTGCAAGGAGCGACAATTCCGGCGCATCCAATTTGCGCGCCACGTCGCCGTTGCGGCCTGCGTTCGTGCGAGCCCGCGTGGCTCTGCTGGCCGCGCGCCTGCTGTCTCTCTGCTGAGGATTGGCGGGATCGAATGCAATTCCGGGTTCATCCTGGGCCAATGCAAGCACCGGCCTGATCGGAACCGGCAGCGTCGGCAACTTGCCGATCGGTTCGACTACCAATGACGATATGGCCGCCGTTGTCGAGGCTATGGGACCGGATCACTACGTGGTGCTCAGCACACGATGGGATCGCGGCGCTCTGGCCAATGCCGGAGCGGTGACCCTGGCGCGCAATGATGGTGGCCTGGTCGGCACGATCACGGCCAGCAATAGTGTGCTCGGCAGTGTCGGCAATGCGATTGCGGCCACCCTTCCCTTCGACTTTGACCCGGCGCGCGCGCAACTGGTTGTCGGTCGACCGGCAAGCAATCTGGTGAGCTTGTTTACGTTGCCAGCGGGACTGCCATTCGTCAGCGGATTTGAATAGCCGGTGATCTGGCGAGATCCTGTTGGACGGCCGCGGGTTGCAACGTGCGTGCTGTCCAACACGCTTGCCCTGAGCCGCTTCCCGGATTCTGCCTGGCCGGTTACGGCCGGACCCGACTGGACCGGTGCTGTCCAGCCATAGGACAAGGTCAGCAAGAGAACGGGGTCGAAAATTGGTCCGGACCAGGCCACGTCCGAACAAATCCCCGACCCCGCGATCAGCAATCAACTATCAACCGACGATTTCAGAACTTCCAGGTGCCCTGCACATAGAAGCTCTCGTTGGATGCGGACTTGCTTGGGATATTCGACTCGCGATCACGCGCTTCAACACCCAGTGCCATCGAGTAGCTCTTGTTGAAGCTTTTCTCGAGTTCGAATCCGTAGGTCCAGTTTTCGTCGACGCGGCGCGGCGTCAGGTTCTTGTTGTCAACCTCGTCGAATTTGAAGCCGAAGCCGGCGGTCATCTCCCACGGCAGCTTGCGCGTATAGGTGAACTCGTAACCATAGGCATCCGAGTTGCGGGTGGCCTGGGTCGAGTCCTCGACCTTGGGCGCGTACTTGAACTTGATGATGTCTTCCTTGGTCGCCTTGTACTCGGCCGTCAGCGCCAGGGTATCGATACGCGCGTCCGGTGAGTCGGGGCTGGTGACATCCTTGTCCTGGTAGTTGTAGGTGACCCCCAGGGCAAGCTTCTTGGAAACATCGAAACCATAGCCCAGCGACACCACAAAGGTGCTGACAAACTTGTTGCTGTCCTTCTGCAGGGTCACATAGGACAGCGAGGGCTTGAAGCTGTGCTTGCTGCCCTTGGGCGCAAACTCGAAACCGGAGGTGACCGCGTAATTGAGCTTGTCCAGGTCGCTGCGGTCGGCATGGCGGTCATTGGTCAGCTTGACCCCATTGCTCCAGGACATGCCGCCACCGGCGAATTGATACTTGTGGTTCAGGCCGATCTTGGCGCTGTAGCGATCTTCCTTATCGACTACGTTGTCGGCATTGGGATCGATCAGATCGTCGATGCCATCGCCATCTTCATCGACGCCGTCGTCCGCTTCGATCTCGTCTTCGTCGGGATCGACATCGAGGACGTCATCGAAGCCGTCGTCGTCATCATCATCGTCATCGGTCTCGACGGAGTCGTCTTCATCGTCGGCGAAGTCGGCCAGGTCGGCGTAGTCGAAGCCGCTGCCGGAGGCGGGAGCGACGCCGATGTTGGTATTGGTCCGGTACTGACCCTCAATGCTGCCCTTGAACTTGTGTCCACTCTTTGCCTTTGCATCCGCCGCCATCGAATCGGCAGCAAAACCCGTCATGGCGATTGCGATCGCCACGGGCAGCAGCTTGAGATACATGTGAATCCCCTGTGGATTGAACTACGGAAATCGCCGAACCCGTCTGCCGGAGCGGACTTGTGTGCCCCGGTCAAACGCGTTGCCCCTGTCGCGGGCACCCAACCAGCCGGTGCCGAATTTCAAAGCGGCGCCAGCATAAGGGCTACGGCGCGTTCAGCGATACTGGGGCCACACTCGAATGCGTAAAACTTCTGAAAATTCTTGGCGTCCGGGGACGGCAACGCGGCGCTGACCTTGCGGTCTCCCGAATGGCGGACGCCTACTCGTGTTGCCGGCAGAACGTCGCATCGCCCAAGGCCGGGACCGGCTACCTGGACGAACCCGTCTTCGGTCAGATGATCCGGCAGACATTGCGCGCTAATATACAGTCACCCACTGGAGGAGCCGACATGCCAATACGGTGCCCCACATCCAATCGGGCGATCGATGCTCGCCCCCGTCGCGCGACCGTTGCGCCGCTCTTCGCCCTGCTCCTGTCCGCCTCTGTAGCTGCCGCCGAGCCCACGCCCTGCTGGCCGCAGGGCGTGCCGGTCATGGAACTGCGGGTCACCCCGGGCGAAATGGCCGCGCCCGGCAAGGAGCTGCGCATCAACGTCCACGACAATGACTGTGTCAGCATCAAGATGCCTGATTATTATCGCCGCCGAGGCGAATATGCGCTGGCCTTGAGCGGAAGCGAACGCGCTGAGTTGCAGTCGCTGCTGCGTGATCTGGCAGCGCAGCCCTACGATCATCAACTCATGCTGGCCGAGGCATCGAGGCTTGAAGGCGCGCGCGCCGTTGACCAGGGCCATGAACGCTTTGCCGTCCTCGACGCCGACCACTACGTCTTGACCCTGCGCGATGGCGACCGGTTTGCGCCCAGCGTGCGCGCACTTGCGGTGTTCCAGTATGCCGAGCGCTATCCCGAGATTCGCAGTCTGGATGCCCTGCAGCGATTGACCGCCCGGTTGATTTCGCTCAGCGAGCGCGATGAACTGAGTCTTCTGCAACAGCCTTCAGCGGCAGCGGAGGTCAGTCGATGAAACGCATCGTCATATTGAGCCTGGTGCTGGCAGTGCTTGTGATTCCACAGGTTGCACATTCGGGTGCCTATGTATTCGCCGGCGCTTCAAGCCTGGACGAGGTCACCCATGCCCGTGTCTACACCGGCACTGGCGGCACGCTGACGCCACTGAGCATCTGTATCGATATCAGCGTCAACCCTGCGCTAGCCGTGCTGGCGGAAGGCTCGGTGGTCAATGCGGTCAATACCTTCAATCGATTGCGCTCGGTTCCCAACAACAATCTCGCGTTCAATGCCAACACTGACATCCCCTCTGGACAGGTCGACTTCGAATCAACCCTGTTGCACGAAATGGGTCATTGTCAGGGGCTTGCGCATCCCAACCACGCCACCGAATCTGGAATTGCCGAGCCCGGCCGCAACGGCACCAAGAGCACGGTTGGCACCAATGCAGTGTTCGAGCAAGTCGCTGGAGTCGATGGACTGCATGGGTCCAGGGATGATTTACGCGGCGATGACCTCAATCTGCACTGGTATATCCGCAACCAGAACAACCCCGGTCTACTGCCCGCGGCGTTCGATACAACGACGATGATCCGCGCGCTGACGGCGTTGCCGGGCGGACATCTGTTTGCCGCCAATGCTGATCGCGACGTGTTGAACGCCCTCGGCTTCGCCAACACCGAGGCGGTGATGCAGCAAGGTGCCTTCACCCGCGAGGCTCAGCGCATCCTGCAACATGATGACGTCACCACACTGCGGCTCGCCCGCGCGGGATCGGATCGTACCCAGGGAAATGCCGACGATTACACCTATCAACTGCAGTACGTCGGTCAGCTCAACAATCCGACCAGCGAGGCCTGCAATCTTCGTGTGCGGATTGACGCCAGTACCGGATTTGCCGTCTGCAGCGTTGGCGGTGTCGGCATATCGACAAACAATGTCCGGGTAACCACGGCCAACCTGGCATTCAACAATGCGACCAACTGGTACTTCACTCCAGGTCCCAACACGGTGGCGCAGATAGTCAGCGATGGGCCCGATCCCAGTACGCCGGGCCAGACCTACTCAGTTCAAGTTCGGGTGACCGAAGGCGTCGGCATCGTCATCACTGGCGAACCGCGCGGTACGGTGGAAGTCCGCGATGGCGTCGGCGGTAGTTGCACCATCACCCTGGCCGGTACCGTGGGCGAAATCGGCAGCTGCAATCTCAATACCTCCGCGGTCGGCACGCAAACCCTGACCGCACACTATCTCGGGTTTGGAGGATGGGATTCGAGCCTGGTCACGACGTCGCATGTGGTCGGTGCAGCGAACGTGATTTTCCTCAACGGATTTGAGTGACGCAGAGCTGTGCGCGACGCCAACGCGATACCGCGATCTGTCCGTCACCTGTGCGCCCCGAGTCCGCCCGAAAGAATGGTGCCGTGCATGTCCGGGTAACCGATACCGGCGGTACCGATAGCACTGGCGAAACGCGCGTTGCCGTGGAAATCCGTAGACCTGTCGGCGGCACTTGCACGTCTACCTTGATCGGTACGGTAGCTGAGGCCGGCGCTTGAAACCGCAATAATTCAAGTATGGGCGGGCAAGCCCTGACCGCTCACCCACCCGGATTTTGGGGCTGGGTTTCGAGTCTGGTCGCGAACTAGTAGCCAGGGGATTGGGCGAGCGAGCTCTTCCCCAACGGATTTGAGTACGCACGCGCAGACTGATATCGCGGTAGACCCGGATGACGCATAGCCAGGCGGGACGCTGATGCCCGTGCCGACCTGGATTCCATCTCCGGCGGGGACGGTCAAATCCAGTCGGCGATTGCGGACCTGTCTTTAGTCAGTGGGCGAAGTCACTTGCGAGCGATAGATTGGGGCCAGGCTGGATGTTATCGCTGCCGACCCACGACGCTGCCAGCCGGCCGCGCGGGTCACCATCACCATCACCATCACCATCACCATCACCATCACCATCACCCGGAGTGTCCACGATGAACAGCGCAAGATCTGCAGACCTATGTTGGCGGACTGGATGGCTCGCCGCTGTACTCATGGCCTCGGCCACGCATGCAGATGCGGCGGCGCTGGTCCGGCAGGGCAGTGGCGCCAATCCTGCGGCGCTCCAAACGATCGTTGACACCTTCCGAAGTGATCTAGGTGGCGTCAACAATGGCGTCGGCGGAACGTTTCCAGACGGGCGCCGCGAGATCAACTGGGATGGTGTACCGGACGCATCGGCGGCACCGAATTTCATGGAGCCCGACTTCTTCAATGTCGATTCGCCACGCGGCGTCGTCTTCCACTCCGTGCTCGAAGACGCGGGAAGCGCGTTCAATGATTTCATGGTCAGTGCGACCGTGGCCTCCGGCACCGCGGTGCGCTTTGGCGATATCAATGCCTCCTACGCGTCCACATTTATTGCCAACACCGAACAGCGCTTGTTCATGCCCAGAGGCGCGCACGCCCTGTTGGTGAAATTCTATCGGCCGGGAACAACCGTCCCGGCTACGGTCCGCGGCTTCGGTGCGGTGTTCAGCGACGTTGACAGCAGTACCGGTGGTGGTCGCTCGTCGATCAGCTACTACGGACCGGACGGCAATCAACTGGCGGCGGCGTCGGCGCCTGCCCTGAGCGGCGGGCTTTCATTTGTCGGTGTCTCGTTCAATGCTGGCGACCGCGTCGATCACGTCATTATCCGAATGGGTTCGCACGCACTGAGCGCCAGCAATACCGATGGCGTCAGCGGAATCGATGTGGTCGCCCTCGATGATTTCATCTACGGCGAACCACAGCCGCTCAGCGGCTGCATCTTCCAGGATGGCTTCGATTGCCCAGCGCCGTGACTCTACATCAAGCTGCGCGTACGCCAATGCCGCGACCGGCTGCCTGCGTGCTGGTCGGCCAGTAGTCCACGGACTGTCGCGCCGAACTATCGTGTCGGTTCGGGTGGGCTTGCGTCCTGGTCATGAATCTTCGCAGTGTCCAGACTGTACTCGCCGCGCTGGAACGCCGCGATGATTTCCTTGGCCCGCGCCAGGCCCTCTTCCGGAACCAGTACGCGTACGCCGCCGACCGCGATCGCCAGCAGTTCGTTGTTCTGTACGATGTTGGCGTCGGCGACAATCGCTGGCACGCCTTCAGATTCGATCAGTCCCTTGACCACAAACGCCTCGGTCGCGGTCAGGAATTTGGCGGCGAGTACCAGATCGGTGCTACCCAGATCCGGCGTCGCCGAGGGCGGCGGGGCTGGTGCCAGGGCCGGGGCTTCAATGCCACGGCGGGCGAGGACATCGCGAATCACCGACTGCGCCAACTCGGTAAGCGTGCCGCCCACGTAGCGCGCCAGCAATTGATCATCGGACAGGGTGCTGAAGCTCGATTCCAGTGTCTCGCGGGTAACGTCCATCGCTCTATGCTCCATGGTTGGACTGGACCGAAATAGTGGTCCGCACAGGAAGTGTCGCAGCAAAAGGGCCGAGGATTGCACTGCGGCGGCCGTCAGCCTCCTGCCCCGCTCCAATCAGCTCAATCTGGCCTGGGCCGCGGTCCTGGCTGATCGACCTCGTCTTCAGCCGATTCCGTCTGAGCACTGCACGCCATGATCGACCGTCCTAAAAGCAACAACCCCGGAGCCGAGGCCCCGGGGTTGTTGTTGGAACAGCAACCGTGCTGGATCAGGTCAACCGGCGAATCGCCACCATCGAGCCCAGTCCAAACAGCATCAGCAGGAGCAGCGTGCCGCGCATGCCGAGCATCGGCACCGGGGTCGAATCCAGGCCAGTACCGGTGAGATCAGCCGACCCATCTCCAGCATCCGAGGTAACAGCAATCGGCTGCGTGAACGTTCCGGCCGAGGCTGGGCTGAAGGTATACAGCACGGTGCAGCTGGTGCTGGCCGCCAGCGAGAACGGCGCAGGACCGCAGGTACCGCCCACTTCGGAGAACGGAGCTGCAGCAGCACCAATGGAAGTGACCTGCAGCGCACCCGAACCCGTATTGCTCAGGGTGAGCGCCATCTGCGCACTGGTACTGCCAATCTGGACGGCACCAAAGTCGACCGAGAGCGGGCTGAGGGTAAGCGCACCCGGAGCGGTTCCGCAGGTCGGAAGGGTGGCCGGACCCAGCAGTTCGATATCGTCGATGAAGAAATTGGAACCCGACGGCGCGCCTGAGATGGTCGAATCAAACCGGACCAGGTGGCTGGCGCCATTGGCTTGGCCGGCCGTCAGTGGGACGGAGACCTGCTCGTAGCCCAGCATATTGCAGCGTGCCGCGGTGCCGTCCTCACGCCAGACTTCGACGCCATCAATCAGCAGGCGCACGAAATCGGTGGCGTTCGAGCAGATCGGATACTCGCGATAGAACGTGATCGCGGTGGACCCGGTCGGGATGACCACCGATTGTTCCACCGCGCCGGTCTCGGGTGCCGCGATGCCGCCGAACCAGGACCAGAACAATCCGGTTCTCGGTCCCGTGCCGGTGCCCGTGCCGCAACCCGCGACGTCGCACAGCGGCGTTCCGAAGTTCGTCGAGGCTTCCGCCCAGAATGCATTCGGCGTGCCGTCTTCAAAGCTGGGATCCGCGATCACATTTCCGCCTGGTCCGCCGCCGTTGGAGCTGGTCGACGAGCTGTTGGCTGGATTCGGGTCGCCTTCGGCACCATCAATCGTTGCCGTGTTGCTCACCGAGACGCAGGTGGGGCTGGTCAAGGACACCGTCAAGCTGCAGGTCTGGTTGCCGCCATTGGGCAGCGCGCCGATATTCCATGTCACCGTGCCTCCCGCATTCATGGCACCACAGGTACTCGATACGAAATTGACACCGGCAGGCAGGACATCAGTCACGACGACCGCCGTTGCGTCGACCGGACCGGTATTGCTGGCGGCAAGATCGTAGGTGTAGTTGGCGCCGGTAATCACGCCGTCGGGTGCCGTCTTGACGATGCCAAGATCGGCCTGCGGACCAGCCGGTCCGATGATGATCGTGCCGGGGCCAGTAATTGTGTTGGTGAATGTGCCACTTTCGGCGGGGTCAAAGCCGGTGGTAACCACAAAATACGTCGTCGCCGCATTCAGATTGACGCCCAGAATGTCCGAGGTGCCAATGCCCCCGCCGCCGTCGTCATTGGCCGCGAGGCAGTTGGTCAACGGCGCCATCGGATCGAAGGAGTTCTGATAGACAAACACGAACCCGTCCCAGCCGCCGTCCTGCACGCTGTTGACGTCGTGAGCGCCGTCGGTTCCGATATGGAATTCTTGGACGTGGTAGCTCACGCCAACGCCCACACCGGACAGACCCGCGCAACTCGCCAGGGCGCGGGTATAGGTCGGGCCACCCACCGTGGTGGCAGAATAGTTTGCCGATGCGCGGACGACGCCGGCAGGCGTGCCCTGCGGGCCCGCGCCCTTCAGCGAGAGCTCGTACTCGGCCGTGGTTCGGCGCAGGCGCTCCTGGCTGGCTTCCACCTGTACCGAGGTCAGTACGGCGACCGTCAAAAGTATTCCTGCTAGACCTGTCTTGTTCATGGTTCCTCCAAGGAAACGCCGGCAAACACACCAAGGCTCAATAGTTGAACCGGAGATAAATGTGATGGGTTTCTCGACTATACTTTTTTACAGGTCTCACTGGCAATCCCAAACTGACGGGGCCCGGCAGTTCTCAAAATTCTCTTCCTGCCCATGGCGCGGTCCCGCGCCAGCCATTCCCCGCTGAGCGCATTGCGCCACCGACGACCTCAGAGCCGCTGAATCGGCGAGTGTCGAGACTGCGCTGCATCACGTCGAATGAATAGGCGGTGCAACCGCCCTCATGGGCGCCAATCTCGACGCCATTCAAGCAGAGCCGCGCCTTGTAGAAGATCGCGCCGAAGTTGAGCAGGGCGATGTGCTTCGCTGGCAGGCTTGGCGGATCGACGCGGCGGACATACCAGCGGGTGCCGAGATATTCATAGGCGGCGCCAGCGCGATTCCAGCCGCCCGGCAGGTTTACGACGCGCGTGCCGGCGGGCACGGTTGCGCTCCAGTCGATGCCGGCTTCGGTTCGGAAAGACAATTCCCCGTTCAGATCGATACGCGTCGCGGCATGGCGCACTCTGCAGCCGATCAGCGCGGTCAGCGCCCGGACCAGGTATCGCGCCATCAGCATGGGCTCGGCTTCCTCGGATCATCCGGGTTACTGCATGACCGACTTGCTTCGAGCTGCTGTAGGGATCGCGGTTGGCCCAGTCCAGTCATCGCTGCCTTGTAGCCGCGACACCTGATCACATACCTGAGCGGATCACGTTGGGCACGCAGCCGATAGCTTCTCTGCGCGATACCAACGCTGTGCTGCTTTTCCGCATCAGAGAGAACATCCCCCTGCAAAACGGAGTTGTGCGCATGCCTTTCCATTTCAACGAAGTAGTTGTCCCGGCGGCGCCCCGTTCTTTCCTGTTGGCATTGCTGTTGGTCGCCGGCAGCGGGCAGGCAGCGTCCACGCTCGATGCCGCGCTGGCCGAGACTATCGCCAGCCAGTCACGACTGATCTTCGAGTCCGGTTTCAATCAATGCGACACCGCGGCGATGGCGGCGGCGGTCAGCGAGGACATCGAGTTCTATCACGATCAGGGAGGCATCACCGAGGGCAAGCAGGCCTTTGTCGATTCCATCGGCAAGGGTATCTGCGGCCTCGACTACAAGGCGACCCGCCAGCCGGTCGTCGATAGCGTGACGTACTTTCCGATGTCTGACAAAGGCATCGTCTATGCGGTATTGGAAACCGGCGATCACCAGTTCTACGCCAGTCACGATGGCGGCAAAGCCGAGCTGACCGGCGTGGCGAAGTTTTCGATTCTGTGGCGCCGCGAGGGCGATACCTGGCGCATGGCGCGCGTCTTCAGCTATGACCACCAGCCCGCCGCCGACGCGCAGTGAACCGCTACGGATCGTCCGGGATCACAATTAAGAATCTCGCACCGCATGACGACGCGGCGTCGGTGACTGTTCTTGGTCTGGTACCGGTCTGCGCGCACCACTGGCAGGCCGGAACGGAAGTCAGGGCAGGACGATGACTGGATCTGATACCACGGCCGGACAGTCGCCATTGGCAACGCGCGCCCGAAAGCGGGTGGGCTCGGCGAGTCCGGAATAGGCCTGCGCGGCGCTGTTGCTGGCGAGTTTGAACCAGCGCTCACCATCGGGCGATTCCTCCCATTGCACGATGTCGCCGGTCTGGCCGCTGACGCTGAGCGTGCCGGCACTGCCGCTACCGGGCGCAGCGACGACGCCGGCGACCGACAGCGCACTATTGCGCACGCGGTAACCGGTGACGGTATTGTTTCCTGGATTGATGTCGCCAGCGAGATTGAGCGAGACATTGAAGATGTACTCGCCCGGCACCGACAGGTCTGTCGTTGTCACGAAGCTGTAGTTCAGGGTGCTGTTGGTCGGCAGTGCATTGTCCAGTGTGACCATGCCATTGACCGCGCCACCACCGTCGATCCAGTACATCACCTGGAAACTCGTTCCGGCCGGCAGCGTGGGTCCGTGATTGATCACGCGCATGCTGACCGGCTCACTGTTGCCGAGTGCGCAGCCTGAGACCGGCTCCGACACCGCAATCAATTCCAGATCCTGCGCCTGCAGCGTAGTCGCCGCGACGGAGGCGGCCAGCACGACCATCAGGCGGAGCAGCAGATTGCGCAATGGCCGGTGGGCGCAGTGCGCGGGCGCGGCAACGCCGGAGCGCGCGATATGGACAGGGCAAGGCGGTACGCATGTTTTTTCAGCTTGCGGTTTCATGGTTCAAATCCGTTGGCGTAGATTTCATTGGTAACAACCCGCAGTGCGGGCGAGAGGTCCGGCGCGCAGGGCCCGTTCTGCACCAGCACGCGAAATTCGGTCGGACCGGCCAACCCGGAAAACGCCTGGGTGGCGCTGTCGTTCTCGAGCGCGCGCCAGCGTGCGCCGTCGATCGACTGCTGCCACTCGATAATCGCCCCGGTCTGGCCATCCAGGCTCAGCACACCGGCAAGCACCGGTCCGACCGGCCCGGTCAGGCTGCCCGCCATCGATGCGGTCCAGTTGTTCAGCGTGTACGGATCCGAGGCGTTGTTGCCGGGATTGCTGTCGGCCGGCAGGGCGATCGAGGCGATAATCGTATAGCTGCCCTGCGCCGACAGATCCGCCGGCGCAACGAAGCTGTAATTGAATTTGGCGTTGGGCGGCAGCGGATTGCCCCGGAAGATGGTCTCGGTCACCGGCACGCCTCCATTGATTGTGTAGGACAGATCGAGGATCGATCCGCCCGGCAGGCTCGGCCCATGATTGACGAAGCGGGCGCGAATCGTCTCGGTCGAGGACAGACTGCAGCCGGAAGCCGGCTGCAGGATGGCGATCGCCGACATGTCCTGCGCGCTCAACAGGGCGGGGCAGCTCGCGCCCAGCAGCGCCAGGGCGTAGAAGCAGTTGCATCGGAAAATCCGCAGTGGCATGGCGATCCCGTCTCGACCGCAGCAGGCGGCTTGCACAGGCATAGCGGATTGTGGTGATTGCGACTGTCACCAAAGCAGGCGCCGGGGAGGAATCTCTCCGGCGCGCCGCGATTGGCACTCCGTCAGCGCGTCGGCCAGCGACTGCAGAGCGGGATGCGACGACGATATTGGATCAGAACTTCATTGCACAGCTCGGACCCCAGGCATACTTTGCGTAGTAGACCAAGGCCCCGAAGCTTGCCGTGCCGATGGTGTCGACCCGGAAGCGCATGTCGTCCGCGTCGTAGCCCATCCACAAACTGTGCGGCCCGTTGCCCCACATGTAGTAGCCGGCGGTGGCGCCTTCCATCACGGTGGCGTCGATAATCAAATCCCAGCTTCCGGTATTCGGGGCGGGGCGCTTCCAACTGCGCAGCCGCACGTTGCCGTCGCAGGCACGGACCCGTGAGTAGCCATAGCGCGCGCCACCATCCTCGTCTTCGTCAGCGTAGTAATAGAGCGTCCCGCCGCCAAAGTCCTCGTGCGGGCCAGCATGCTGGTGCGAGCCCTCGTTGCCACCCGCATCGTATTGCAGCGAAGCCGTCACCTGAAGATAGCCGCTGTTGTTGCTGGTATTGAACTGTGTGTGGACCAAGCCACAGTAAGTGCTGTCGTTGAAAAACGCGACCCAGGGGTCAAAAGGTCTGGTCGGCGCGGCGCAGGCCAACTTGGCGGCGGAATGGCCAATCGGGCGCAACCGCGGCGTGCCGACTACAAATGGAACCATGCGAGTGAGTCGGGGTTCGCCTTTGCCACCGGCCACCGCGGCAAGCACGTCGTCCGGTACATGGGTCCGCTCAGGTACAAGCTCCGCCAGCAGATCGACCGCATCGGCAACGTGCCCGATCAGACTGCGCGATTCATCGCCATCAGCCAAGGTTTCAAGTACCCCGATGTTGTCGCCGTCCGCACAAAAAACATAGCGATCGCCGGAATCGGAGTGGGCGACTAGAAGAGTACGTGGTCCGCACGGCGCCTGCTCCGGAAAGACCGGGTCGGGCTTTCCTCGCCAAGTCTCCTGCGACGCAGGGGTCTCGGCTGCTTCCTGCGCCGCAGAATTTTCATCAACGGAGGGATCGGCGGAAACAGAAAAGACTCCAAGGGAGAGCGCGAATGCGATATTTCGTGGAACGAACATAAAAAACCTCCAGGGAAGGGCTGAGTACGGCATGGAGCCACGCCGGGATGTTGAGCATCGCCGCCGCGCGGAATACGCTTCGTGACTGCCGACAGCAGGCATGCGACCGAAATGCTCAGGGGCCAACGCGGTGCAAGCGGGTGCCGACAAACTCCAATACGGAGAAAGTGCGTCGCGACGACAGTTGCGCAAGGAATACTTGGGGCGAATTCAAGCAAGGACGAGACCTGATCGCCCATGCGGCCCGCAGCCCGGACTCAGCCCGGCGTCGGCACAGCCATATCCTTCGTCATGAAAACGCTGTGCGGATCTTCGACGTAATCGGCGAACGGCCCGCAGTAGTCGAATCCGAAGCTGGCATAGAGCCGCTGTGCCGGCAGGAAAGCATCCATCGAGCCGGTTTCCAGACTGAGCCGCTTATACCCGCGCTGTTGTGCCTGTTCGATGATGTGGTTGAGGATCGCGCGTCCTGCCCCACTGCGGCGGCGCGCATTCGGCGTGCGCATGGACTTGATCTCGCCATGAGTCGGGTCGAGCTCCTTGAGCGCGCCGCAGCCGACCAGCAATTGGTCTTCCCATGCAGACCAGAAGGTGATCTGCGGACTGCGCAGTCGTTGCAGATCGAGTGCGTGCACGCTCTCGGGCGGCGAGATGGTGCGCATGTGCTGCAGGTGTTCGTTCAGCAGTTCATGGATTTCGCTGCGGGACAGGTCGTCGATTTCGATTCTCATGGTTCAGGGATACATTGACGTTGCAATACACAGTAGTGCCAAGAACGCTGGGGTCAGCAAATCACAGGAGCGGGCTCTCTGCAATGCGCCTGCCGGGTCTTGGCCGGGGCTTGTGCAGGGCAGTTGGAGCCCGGTGCACCTCGCCGACAAAGTCGATTGCGCCTCATCCGAAAGCATGATCCGGGGCAAAACCCGTCAGTATCATACGTTCGGGTGACGCCGTGACCGCGTCAGCGCAACAACAATGGCCGCGTGCATCCGCACGACTTTCGAGGGAGACCTTTCGCCATGAAGAAAACCGTACTTGTCTATGGCCTGATTTCTGGCGCCATCTTGTCCTTGATGATGCTGCTGACCGTTCCGTTCATGGATCGGATCGGCTTCGAATACGGCGCAGTCATCGGCTACACATCGATGGTGCTCGCCTTTCTGCTGGTTTTCTTCGGGGTGCGTTCCTACCGCGACAATATTGCCGGCGGCGCCCTGCGTTTTGGCCGCGCGTTGGCGGTCGCATTGCTGATTTCGGTGATCTCGTCACTGTGCTACGTGGCGACCTGGCAGTTTGTGTATTTCAACATCACGCCTGATTTCCTCGACAAGTACACCGCCCACATCCTTGAAAACGCGCGCGCCAAAGGCGCCAGCGAGGAATCCATGGCGCGGCAGAAAGCGGAGATGGAAGCATTCGCCAAGTTGTACAGCAACCCGGCCTACAACGCCGCGATCACCTTTATGGAGCCGCTGCCGGTTGCCCTGATCGTCTCGCTGTTCAGCGCGGGCGTGCTCAGCCGCCGCAAGCCCGGCACAGTCGGGCTCGATGGCCAGACAGCGACCGCCAAGGCATCGGGTTGAGTCGCAGGCAAGCGAACACATCGGCAAGGTAGCGCCGGAATCCGGCTTGGCGCCATCCGCGCTACCCTCAAAGCATGCATCGTGCCCACGAGGAGCTGCCATGAGCACCCAAGCCCTACTCGCCATCGATGCCGGCACCACCAGCGTGCGGGCGATTCTGTTTGACGCCAAGGGTCAGGCCATCGCCAGTGCCCAGCAGGAATTCGCCCAGTACTTTCCGCAATCGGGATGGGTCGAGCAGGACGCCGAGGAAATCTGGCACGCTGTGCTTGCGACCTGTCACGCCGTCATTGCCCAGTCAACTCTGCGGCCCGAGCAGATCGCGGCAATCGGCATCACCAACCAGCGCGAGACCGTGGTGCTATGGGAGCGCGCCAGCGGACGGCCGATCCATCGCGCCATCGTCTGGCAGGACCGGCGCACCGCCGATACCTGCGACCGTCTGCGCGCCGAGGGCCATGAGCCGATGCTGCGCGCACGCACCGGTCTGCTGCTCGATCCCTATTTCTCGGCGACCAAGATTGCCTGGCTGCTTGACCATGTCGAGGGTGCGCGGAAACGCGCGGTGGCCGGTGAACTCTGTTTCGGCACGATTGACAGCTGGCTGCTTTGGAAGCTGACTGGCGGCAGGCGTCATGTCAGCGATGCGAGCAATGCCTCGCGCACGTTGTTGTTCGATATCGATCGTCAGCAATGGGACGAGGAGCTGCTGGGTCTATTCCAGGTTCCAGCCGCCGTGCTACCGGAAGTACTGGACTCCAATGCGCACTTCGGTGACTGCGATGCCAGCCTGTTCGGCGTGGCCATTCCGATCCGCGGCGTGCTCGGTGATCAGCAGGCCGCAATGGTTGGTCAGGCCTGCTTTGCGCCGGGCATGATCAAGAGCACCTATGGCACCGGATGTTTTCTGGTGATGAATACCGGCAACGCAATCGTGCGCTCGCAAAATCGTCTGTTGAGTACCGTTGCCTACCGCATGGATGGTGCCGTGACCTATGCCCTCGAGGGCAGCATCTTTGTTGCTGGGGCTGCCGTGCAATGGTTACGCGATGGCCTGAAAGTGATCGAGACGGCCGCACAGAGCGAGCAACTCGCCGTGCAGGCGCGCCGCAATACCGGCGTCTATCTGGTACCCGCCTTTACTGGCCTGGGTGCACCACATTGGGATCCGCATGCACGTGCTGCCTTGATTGGCCTCAGTCGCGATACCGGCATTGCCGAGATCGTCGCAGCGGCCTTGCATGCGGTGGGCTACCAGACCCGCGATCTGATCGAAGCCATGCGCCGCGATGGCTGCGTCGGCGCGCAGGCCCTGCGCATCGATGGTGGCATGGTCGCGAACGACTGGTTCGCGCAGTCATTGGCCGATTTGCTCGGCCTGCCGGTCGACCGGCCGCGCATCATCGAGACCACGGCACTCGGTGCTGGGTATATGGCGGGGCTCGGCGCCGGCGTGTTCGATTCGTTCGATCAGATCGCCGCGCACTGGCAATGCGATCGCCGCTTTGATGCGGAGATGCCCGTCGAGGAACGCGAACAACTCTATGCCGGTTGGCAGGATGCAGTGGCGCGAACCCTGCATCGCGGCAATGCGAACCCGTGCTGATACGCCGCGTCTTCGATCGTGATGCCGAATGGTTCAACAGCGCGCGCAGTCGTCCTGCCGCTCAGGATTCGCGCATGCGCATGGCAGCCATCTGTGCTGCCCGTGCGCGCAGCCAGTGACCGAACGAGGGATGATGCTGTGCGCTGTCGAGATCGATCCATAGGGGGCCATAGCGGTGACGCGGACACCAGAGCATGCTCGGCACGAGCACATCGGTCTGCGCTCCGGTTGCATTGGTGGGATATTTTAGCGCAGCCGCCACCAGGCACTGTCCCAGTTGATGGGCATTGATGCGAATCGTTGTATCCGCAGCCGGATCGCCATCGTCATCGCCGGCCGCACGCAGTTCAAGCGGGTCCTGCACGCCGCGCGCGGACAGAAAATCCTGCACGTTGTCCAACGCTGCAAGCTCGGATAGTGGAAGCAGTTGCAAGGGTGGAAATCCATCATGCAATTCGAGCAGGGCCCAGTAGTCCGCGGGCAAGTCCAGCCCCAGCCTCTGTTCGGCCATGCTCCGCGCGTCCGCATCCGCCCCCGCCGGCCAGCTGGACTGCCGCGAAAGCAATCGGGTCAGCAGGTCCGGCGGCTGCCAATTCGCAAGCAGCGCACCGACCGGAGCATCGGCAAGGCGCAACTGCATCGCCGCATTGTCCCGCGCATTGCGCTTGTGTTCCCGCTGCGACTGCTCCATCGCAACCCAACTGGATTCCAGCCAAGCGCGCAGAGAATCATGGGTCTCCGGCGCTTCGATGAAGTAGCGCACCACCCGTACGGAACCGAGTCTGGGATCGACTTCCGGTAGATAGAACAGCGGCTCCTGTTCATCGACGCCACCGAGATACCACCATCTGCCGGCATCGGCGGTCGCGATCTCAACCCAGGGGGCATCGTCGTCGCCGCCTGCTTCGAAGGACAGGCTGGCCGCGTACGGTGCCAGATCGCGCTCGATGACCGCCTGTGCCGATTGCAGGTCTTCGACCGGATGCAGACCAAGCGCGGAAATGCCATTGTGCTGCAGATACAGCGCGCGCAATTCCTCGGGCAAAGCGCGACCCAGGCGCGACTCGGCAGCGCTGATCGCTTCGGGGCTGGCGGCGGGGGCCGCGGGCTCGAGGGGATTATCCAGCTCCCCAATCAGCTGATGCAGACTGAGCGCACTGGCGTCCCGCTGCAATTGCACGCGTTCTTCCCAGAGCTGCTGATAGTGCGCGGTGTTGGCTTCAGGCGTGATGCCGGTGATGGCCATTCCGAGACCGAACACCAGCAGCCCCGCAACCGGCACCAGCAGCAGGCTGAAATAAACCGCACTGGTCGACAACCAGGCCGGGGCACTCATCGGTCGCGTATCCAGACGCAGCAGAATACTCAGCGCGATCCTGATCCGTTCAGCGGCTGCACTGGTCGGTCCCAATCTGCGTTCGAGTTCGCGCAATACCCGCAGCAGACGCTGACTGCGGTGTCCCTTGCCAGGCGCGAGCTCGCTGGCAAGATCGCGCTCGACGCCATGTTGACGCCAGAGCACGGGCACCTGGAACAATTGCAGCGCCGCCACCACGGTGATCACCACAAAGCCGAAATGCCAGGCCAGCAAGGCGCCGGTACTGGCCGCCACCGCAAGGAACGCGGCCTCGACGCGAGCCCAGCGCGGTGGCAACAGGCTCGACACCACATGAGCACCATCCAGTGGCGGCACCGGCAGGACATTGAGGTAATTGATGGCGAGGAAGAGCAGGGCCAGGATGCCCAACCACTCCTGATAGGGCTGCGACAGTCCGCCAAACACCCAGACCGCGGCCAGCGCCCAGCCGATCAGGATGCCGGGCAGGGGTCCCATCAGGCTCATCCAGGCGCGGCGGATTGCGGCCGGGTTGGCGTCGATGCCGATAGCGACGCCGCCGACCAGGGGCAGGGCCATCAGATGCACATTGCGATAGCCGAAGACGCGCATCGCCAGGAAATGGCCGAGCTCGTGGATCAGCACCACGACGAGGATGAAGAACGCAAACTGCATGCCCCAGAACCACGCGCCGAGCGCCATGAACAAGGCGACGCTGACCGCGAACAGGATCCACTGCACCGGACGCGAGGGCGCGCGTTGCTGGATCAGTTCCTGATTGCGTGCGAGCAGGGCCAGCCGCTCGGCGGGCACCGGACGCGGATCCGGCGGCGCCTTGGGCATATTGCGCACCGCATTGAAGACACGCAGGGCAAAACGCAGACTCGGCACCGCGCGATCGGGGCTGAGCGCGCGCAGGGCACCTGACTTGATCAGCGCCTGGCGCTGGCGTTCCATCATCCCGCCGATCAGGTCGAGCACTACACTTTCGTCGACCGGCGCCGAGGCCACGCCCATCCCGGCCAGCCAGGTTCGGTGCGCCAGAAACTGCGCCGACAAACTGGTCTCGCCCGAGGTGCGCGCGATCACCTCCTCGGTCTGGGTCACTTCGAAGTAGGGATCGAAGGCCTGGCTGATCGCGGTGCGACCATCGACCAGCCGATCGGCGAAGTAGACATGCAGACGATGCGGATGCGCCGAACTGATCGGCGAACCGACCGCCACCATCGTGCCCTCGGCATGCGCATGGACGACACGCAGCGGGAGAAAACTTGGGCTGCCATCGACACAGGTGGTGATGATCCAGCGGCCCTCGTCGAAGCCGAGCGCGCGCAGTTGCTGCTGGGCTTCGTCGAACAGCGACTCGGTGCCCCGCGGCGGAGCCGCAGTGACAAAGCGCGCACTCTCGCGCCGATACGGGACCGAGAGCAGGTTGCGCAGGGTCAGCACCAGGACAATCAGCGCGATGGCGCCCACCAGCGCAAGGATGTCGGTCATTTGGGCAGGTCCAGATCGAATGGATGTTGGCGTGTACGGAAAACACGAACGCCGGCACCGCAACCCGCGCGCGGTGCCGGCACGATGTCATGGCGAGCTCGACGTGGTCAATCCGGTAGCGCCGCTTGCCGCCAGGTTTACCGGGTCGGTCCCCCGCGGGGCGGCCGCCGAACCGCGGAATTCAATTCGGGGGCACCGTGTACCGGGTCCATGAGCTGCACGCCTTGCGCGCCATCCTGTTGTCCCGGTGACCGGGACTGAGCCCCGTCGCGGTGGCGCGCTGTGCTTCCCCGATCGCGGTCCGCTCCTGCCGCAGACCACCGAAGGCCTGAACATCGAGAGGTCCATGACTGTCCGGTCAGAGCGAAGCCAGCGCGCCGGGATTCGATATCGACATTCATCCTTCGGCCAACCGTGTCCCTCGCGATCAGCCGAAGTTCTTCCGGGGCACGAGCGGCAAGGGCCGCGCCGGCTTGGCCAGCGAGAGCGCTATCCACGCCGTGCTCGCCGGTGATGCCGTCGCCGGTCCGGAATCACGGTTCACGCGCTGCTTCCAAAGCGAACCGCTCTGCTGCAATCGTGGCACCACATCGCCGCTGCCTTCATGGCGACCGCTGAGAACCGGGCAGACTCGCTTGCGGCCTGCGGACTCCTGCGGAGCGGCCCAGATCATCAGGTAGACCATCCTGGCTATGCGGTCCGCAAAGGCGCTGTACCGGAAAGCAGCGCTTCACAGGTACGGCTCAACGACTGTCCGGTCGTGTCCATGAGACTGACGAGTCGGTTGAGCATTTCCTCATAACGGGCCGTCATACTTGCCAAGTCAGGGATCATCCCCAGGCTCTCTTCGAGGTTGCTCACCAACCCCATGCTCCCGCATAGCACGCTGGGAACGTACTCCTTTCCCGCGGACTCCAGCATCTCCCGGGCCGCGACAAATCGATCCATGCCCGCCTCGGGCCCACCCACCACGACTGCAGATCTGGAAGCCGCCCACATGGCAGCAACACTGTCGCCATAGCTCTTGTCAGCAGACAGGACATAGGCGTGACACTCGACGCTCCCGAGTTCCTGACTCGCAACGACTTCAACCTTGGGCAACGCGGCAATCTTGCCCAGCCGAACGGCGTCCTGATCGCTCACGAAAACGGTACCTGCGCCAAGTTCGAGAAATCGCTTTACCAGGCGACTACCCAAGTCGCCGACGCCAGTCACCGACACCCTCAGCGATTCGACCGGTACGCCCGCGCGTTCAAGCATCTTGTGAAACGCAGAAGTCGTCGCAATTGCCGAAGGATCGTGCCGAACTGCAAAATCGATGCTCTCAAGAATGGACCCGAGCGAGGCATGGAGGCGCTTCTGGTCGTAGTCGATCTGCGAAGCCACCGGCAGCTCCAGCTGATCGGTCAGCTCGCGCATGGCCTGGCGAGCAAAGTCCCATACGGTTTCTTCCGCATCACGACTTGGGGAGCTGATCACCATCCGCGCTGCAACAATACGATTTCCAAACTCCACATCCGACAAGCAGAGCCGATCGATGGCCCGGATCTTTTCCTGAAGACCATCGGTTTGCGCCTCGATTCCACGAGCAAACAATGAATCGCGTGCCGAATCGGTTGAACCGCAGGAATCAAATACTCTGACCGGCATCAGGTAATGAGTGTGGCCCGGGTTCGGAACCAGTGCGCACACCTTAAGTTTGTGTCCTTCGGAATCGTTGGCCTCAAGAAATACTCGCTGGTCCACGTTCGACCTGGTCCAAGAAAGCTTCATTCTGTGTCTTCCTGTTGTGTAAAGAAACCTGCAGTATGCAAGCAGAAAAAACGGCGATCACTCGTATTTCATCATCTTTTGCAGCGGATCAGGCAGTGCCGAAAATCCAGCGATGGCATGGACCGCGACAAGCGCTCTGCATCGGAACTCCGGTATCAAGTGATTCACTTATTGGGGTAGCATGCGCGCCGCGGATTTTTCACTTGCCTCTTGGTTGGACGGCTGGATGCCAGAGCGGTGATCCCTCGCCAGCCAGAAATCCTATGAGCAAGCTATTGCCGTTTCATGCTGAGGCGGTATCAGCCCGAAACCCGTTCGGTCCATCCCCGAGCGGCGTCGCCTCCTTTCTGGTATCTCTCCGCCTGCTGAACCGGTCGGCGCATCCACGCCGGCGGAGTCCGAGCACTCGAAAAGCTTCGCTGGATCAGGTCTGTTGGACACTTGTCTGTCCCGTTGGCGCCCAGGCGCATTCACCTGGTATTGCGGTATCACGGCCCGGATCGGCAATGATCGCGCGCAACCATTTCCAAGCCAGGAGTGCGAGCAGGGCATCATCCGCGGCATCGTGCGGCTTGGGTGGAACGCCGCGCTCATTGAGCAGAGCAAGGATTGCCATCTGCTTCGCCATCGCTTTCCAGCAGGCGAAGTCAACGTATTCGCCGTGGTACGTGCGCGTTCCCGCCAACGAATACACGACTGCGTTGAGTTCGATCGAATGGTGATGCAGGAATCGATGGAATCCCGGCAGCGTCTTGCGGATAAAGGGCCTGTCGAAATCCGAGACGCCCCAGCCTATGGGCACCACGGTACCGGGTTCAATACCACGCAAAACCAGCCACGCCACCAGAGCCTGATCGACCGCTGCTGCATCTGGTTCGGTACCGATTTCATCCGGTCGAATGCCGATCGCTTTAAGCGACTCATGTTCGAACTCGAACTGTTCCCAGCCAATACGTGATGTAAAGACATCCAGCTCGGACACGGCGACACCGATCTGTATCAGAGAGTGTCTTTCCGGTTCCGTGCCGGTCATTTCGCCATCCACTCCAATGAACACCACGGCTCAACGCCTCCATTCTCGAATTCGATTCAGCCTGATATTATACACCGGACAACGGGTTGCCCCTCATCGCGCGATAAGCGGATGCGGGCTGTTGGCACTAGTCGCTGCAAACATTGGCCCGTTGTCAGCGCCGATAGAAAATGGTAAACCGGCCGCAGTAGTAACGCGGCACGCGGCTTCCTTATTTGGGGTGCGCGCAAAAGGATTGCAATCCGGCACGGGGTGGGATGATATTCCGACACCTGGCGGCAAGATCGGTTGCAAGTGGTCCGTCGGTGCATGTAGTCGATTCGGCTGTGGGAAGGCACGTTGCAAGCCGACCTTGGCACGCATTGAATTGCCAAGAGAAGAAGCAACAACGATGCCTTACAACACACCAAATAGATTCCCCTGCCCATTTTGTGAGTCCGCAGCCGACCGCCTGAGGCATGTGCGCCTGGCCGAGAGTGCGCACGCGATAGCCGAGATGTCGGATTGTGAGCGAAGTCCGGGAAGCGGGGCGATTCTCATTTGGCCGAAGGAGCATGTTGAACAGATATCCCAGCTTTCGGCCCGCCAGGCTGTCGATATCGGGCACCTGATTTTCAGGGCTTCCGCTGCAGTGCTGAACGCGCTCGGGGCGAACGGATTCCACACCTTTTGCTCGGCGGGCACGCTCGTGGGTCAGTCTGAGGCCCATATGCACTTTCAAGTTCAGCCACGTTACTCCAACAGGCCATATTCGTTTGCTCCGGCCAGGGAACTCCCTATCGTCAGGCTTGCGGATCGACACGCGATGTCCCGTAGGCTCTCGGCACACTTGTCGGATCTGCCTCAGGACCTGACTGTGCACCGGCATGTTGCATTCGGCTCGGAGCGGATGTTCGATTGCCACGAAGAGAGCGCGCGCTATCCCGATACGCTGGTGTCCGAGACCAGTCACTTCACCGTCATGTGCCACCCCAGGAGTCGCACCCGAGGCGCACTGATTGTTCTGTCCAAGCGGCGTGCACAATGCTTTCTGGTTTTGACCCGGGAAGAACGCGAGGAGCTGATGCTGATCATCCGTGACCTGTCCAGAACTGTCGAGCGCGCGTTGCGCCCCGACGGGCTGAGTGTCTGGTGGGACAGCGGGGCAGATGCGAATCAGGCCGGTGCGGATTTTGTCGCTGAGATCGTGCCGAGGTTTGAGCACATTTCGTACACCCACCAGCATCGTCGAGACTTGCCGATTCGCCTCGACCATGAGCTTGTCGACCATGCATCCCTGTATCGCAGTTTGCTCGCGAGCAAGGCAGTGCCGCACATCGAGTCAGAGCTTGCATGATCTGGTCGACCTTCATGTGACCCGGATTTCTGCACGACTTCAAGGGTCGTCTGGTCTGGCCACCCTGCCACTCGCCAGGCCAGATCGATCAGGCAGCGGCCGGCGCGCTTCCACGACTACCACAACTTACTTCACAACCACCGAGGCCAGAACTTATGAACTCCAGCGTCGCGACCAGCGCCCATCGAGCTCGCACCGATACAGACCGGTGGGCGGTACCGAGCCGATTCATCGAGATCATAGCCGACCCATGGTACGCCTTGCTGATCAAGCTTCAGCACACGGTGACATCGGCCACCTACAAGTTCTGGGAGCAGCGCAACGCGCTCACTATCCACCTGCCGATAACGACAAACGCTGTGTCCAGTCCGATGGGTTTGGGCAGCGATTCACTTCCGGTGGAAATAGATCTTTTCGGGCAGCGCACCTATCTGGCCGACTCGATGCAGTTCATGCTGGAGTATGGGTGTCGGTTCCACAAGGAGGGTTGTTTCTACCTCATGCCATCGTTTCGGGGCGAAGACGCCGATGCGACGCATCTATGCCAGTTTTATCACAGCGAAGTGGAACTCTCGGGTGGTCTCGATCACGCCATCGCGGTTGCCGATGACTATTTCCGGTACGTTGCGAACGCGGTTCTAATCAACTGCGCTGACGCGCTCAAGCATCATGCCACCGGCTACATTCACATCGAGGATGCGCTCGGCGTGGCCGCATTCCCGAGAATCACCTTTGACGAAGCCGCTGGCATCTTGCGGAATGATGCTAGGTACCTGACCACCGCCGCGGGATGGAGAACGCCAACACGCGCTGGTGAGCGACAACTTCTCAGCCATTTTGGCTCTCCGGTCTGGCTTACTCACTGGGACCACCTGGCGGTACCGTTCTACCAGGCCTTTGCGGACTCGGAGGGTAAACGCGCCCTCAATGCAGACTTCCTGCTCGGGTTCGGAGAAGTCATCGGATTGGGGGAGCGGCATGCCACAGCCGATCAAGCCGCTGCTGCGCTTGCCCACCACCAGGTCGAAAGTGATCCATACCAATGGTATCTCGACATGAAGAGTGCCTATCCGATGCAGACGTCTGGATTCGGAATGGGCGTTGAACGCTTTCTGCAATGGGTGCTGGGCCACCAGGATATTCGCGATCTACAGATTCTTCCCCGCTTCAACGGGGTTCCGATCATCCCATAGTGCCATGGTAGGATTCTTCAAAGTCACGCTCGCTCCGCTGTGTCGGCTGGCTACGGGCTCCTACTCACCCATCATCTGAGCCTTGCCAGCACCTCTGCACAGGCTCCGGACTCAGGCGCACATGAGCAGCTCGAATCAGACCAAGCTCCTACCAGCGAATATGGACAAAGTTTTTTCCGTGATGCCCCAGCCTTTGCGGCTGGTCGCAAGTGCATTTTTGGCTTGGGCGGAAGCAAACGGAAGACTGGGTCTCGCCATCCATGGAAGCGCTGTCAAGGGCGGGCTGGACGAATTCTCTGACCTGGACTTCACCGTGATTCGCGGGTCGCAGGTGAGTGCCCAGGAAGTAGCGGAAAGCTTTGAGGCCCTCGTGGAGTCAGTGGGGGTTCCGCTCGCACGGTTCTTTGCCGACCATCTGGGAAGCGCGAGCACGCAGATACTCTATTTTGCAGTTGATGAGTGGGTGGTAAAGCTCGACGTTGCCTTCGTGGAGCCCGGTTCCAGTTATCGACTTCCACCGGAGTCACAAGTTCTGTTGGACCCCGAGCGGTTGTTGGCGGCCATGCCCAAGCGCGTGGAGGAAAGGGTCGAGTCAAGACTCCTTTTCGAGAAACTCTGCGGGTGGATGTGGTTCACCTATTCCCGGATTGAGCGCGGAGAGCTGTTTGCGGCGGCTCGATCAATCGATTTCTCCCGGGAGAATGCATTGCTGCCCATCATGCTTGCCCGCCTCGAACTACCGCAGGAGGGCCATCGAAGAATCGAGAGTCGGCTTCCGCCGGATGTCCTGGGCGCGCTTCAGGGGACCTACCCGATGCAACTCAGGCGCGGAGATCTGTACCGGGCACTGAAGCAACTGTTCGAATTGGTTCGGGACGAAATTGTTCAGTCCACGCTCACGGAGAAGGACTCCCTGTTGAAATCGGCAATGCAGATCTGGCGACGGATTGAGGCGTCCGAGCTGGTGTACCGCGGACGTTCGAAAGGGGGGGCCGCAGGAGCAGGTGTCTGTCTAGGCGCAGATCACGATACTCGGTGAGGGTTCAACTGCGAACAAGGTCGCGCGCAAGCCGATCGGCATCGTTACTAGCGGTTCTGTGTGGCCGATATCCACATCAACGACGACCGGCAGGGCGATATCGCCAAGCACCTCAGCGATCACATTCTCCAGGCTGAAGCCATCGAGTGATTGCATATCGGGCGAACGACCGATGATGAGGCCACGCGCGCGCGCGAAGATGTCCGCATCGCGAAGATGAGTCATTGCCCGATGAAACCGTGGCAAGAATGCCTCGGCGCCGGTTGCTTCGAGAAAGACAATTGCGTCGTCAAAGCACGGTTGAAAGGGTGTGCCGACGAGCATATTGATCGTTTCGATGTTCCCACCGATGAGTCTTCCGCTCCCGACGCCGGCTCGAAGAACCCGCCACGGAGCATCCTGCTTTGGCTTGTCGTGGAACGAGAGTGCATCCTGCCCTTCCGACCAATCCAGGCGAGGGTCCACCCAGTAGCCCGGATACCGAAGCGTCCACTGCTGAGATCCTCCCTGCAGACCATGAGTGAGCGAGGAAATAGACTCGGGAAAGGGTCCGTTCGGGTCGCCCCATTGTGGCAGGAGCGCTGGACCGTGAAGCACTACCTGCCCAGTGCGTGCATGGATGGCGAGCAGCAGTGCAGAAGTATCGCTATAACCGCAGATATGGGTCGGATGATTGCGGAGCAGGTCCCAGTCCAGGAAGCGAAGCACCGCATTGCTGTTGAATCCGCCAATCGTCGAGATGACGAGTCCAACGTCGGGGTGGCTGAACATATCGTGCAGCAAGTCGGCAACCTTCTCCGGAGCCATGGCGCGGTAGCCGAAAGGCTCCTCCGCCGGATCCGCTGGCAGGATCGCACCGCGCAGACACGCGGCGATCCGTGCTTGTGCCCGCCGCGATCGCACAGGCAACCTGTACGCCGAGCCGGACGCAGCACTCAGAATCCCTATGCTCATCCCATCACGCCAAGCTGGCGGTTGACGGGGTGTCAATTTACCGAAGTCCATGCCGCGTGTGCCCGTCCTGGAAACGCTTCGTGATATCAGACGGAGGAAAAGCTTCGTCCACGTAGTTCATGATCCTTCTCCGCGTGCTGTCTGCCAATGGTTCTGCTTGCGTAGTAGCTGGCCAGCACACCCGAAACAAGTGCACACGCCGCCAGCGCCCCCAGGACATGTTGAGCACTCGTCAGTACAGGCAAGCTGATGACAAGGGGACTGAGTACGCAGTAATTCAGGAAATAGCAAAGGAGTGCCTTTCGCGCCTGGCCGATCAGATTCAAAGCCGTCGCGGAGAGCAGGAAAATGCCCTGGAAAACCGTGCCCATCGCGCAGTACGTCAAATAGAACGCACACAGTGTTGCAGATTCGACCGTGGGTGCTACCAGATCTGCGACGATTGTGGCGAACGCGAACAACAGAAGCACCAGCAATGCACCGACGGCGAGCATCAATTTTCCTGTGCCGACCGCAAAGGCGCACCCACTCTTGAGGCTTCCGGAGGCAAATCGGCGACTCATGGCAGGAATCGCGACAGTGACGAATGCTGTCTGGAAGACGAACAGAAACTGTTCAAATCGCCCGATGATCGCGTAGGCCGCCACCGCATCTTCACCGAAACCGGCCAGAATCGCTGTCGTGTACGACATGAAAGCGAATACCAGGATATTGGAGAAAAGCACAGGAAAGGCGATTCGCCACGTCCGCACCAGCATGTCCCAAGGGCGGGCCTCGCGCACGGGGGACTGTCGTGTCCGTGAACAGTAGAAAACGACGAACAGAGACGCCGCAGTTGACAGGAAACTCGTCAACAGCGTGGAATAGGCAGCTCCCACGATGCCTAGCGGCCTACCGGAAAATTCTGCGGGAATCAGAATCAGCGATGCCAGGGCTCCCGCAACAGTCGCCCCAAGCGTCAGTGCGCTGGCCAGCTTGATGTAGCCGAGGTTTCGGGCAATCGCAAACGTGTTGGCCGAAAGGAACATCATCGGAATGGTCCAGAGCCATACCATGAAGTATTCATCGAGCCTGGCCTGCAAATTGCCTGCTCCCATCGCCCGCAGTAGCCAGGGGAGAGAACAGTACGCAATTACCGCAACCGCTGTTCCGAGAACCAGCGAAAGCGTCAGAATCCTCAGCAAAGCCGTACGGTTGACGCGGCCGGCCTCGATGTATTGATGTCCAGCGAAGATGGACGCCGTAGCGATGTACAGGCCCCTTCCAATGCTGAGCATCAAGAAAAGAACCGGAAAGACGAAGGAGAATGCCGCAAGCTCCGAGCTGCCATGTCTCCCCACCAACCAGACATCAAGGCCAATTTTTGCAATGGCGATCAATGTCGTGGATGCTGTAAAGAACATCCCGATCAGAATGACTTTGGACGCGATGTGCTTTCCTGCTCTACTCAAGGCCAGTGCCCGTCAAGTTGGGTTAAAACGTCGAAAAAGCATGGCCAGGAACCGGATCAGCAGCCAAGGAAGAAAAAGCAGACGCAGGCGGACTCGCACTAGGCATTGTCCAATTCAAGCTGATGCTCCGCGAATCTATGGATACAGGCAACAAATCGTTGAATTCTGCACATCACATCATCACATCAAGTAAGAGGCTGCCGAACACGCCGGGTTCAGGATTGAAGCACCTCAAGACCGGCCGCAACGGGATCGGACTCAGCCCAGTGATGCGCGCCCAGGCTATGTCGGCGACCCAGCGCTGAATTCAGCATTGCGAGCGCGACGCGCCCTTGTCTGCAACTTTTCAGGGCAGCGTCTGATTGAATCCGTGCAATGCAACACGCAATGTCTCGCAAGGAGCGCTCTGGACCCAGGGCCGACGACAGCCAGGCCCGCAACCGGGGAAGCATCAGCGCGTCAATATTGCTGACATGAAGCGCGGTCAACTCATCAGTGCTCTGCCCTTCGTCGAGCAATTGCCCGCTCAGAACTTCGCCCAGCCTTCGGCCAAATACGACCCCTTCGAGGAGTGAGTTGCTGGCAAGCCTGTTGGCACCATGCACCCCGTTGCAGGCAACTTCGCCCACAGAAAATAACCTGGGAACGCTGGTTCGCCCATCGAGATCGGTCTGCAGACCGCCCATATGAAAATGCGCACCAGCCACCACCGGAATCACGCTGTCACGTGGGTCCACTCCCCGGGCCATGCATGCGGCAAAGATCGAGGGAAACCGATGCGGCCATGCCGCACCAACGCAGCGCGCATCCAGAAATACTGGCCGGCCCTCGCTGCGTGCCCGCCACACACAGCGAGCGACGATATCGCGGGGCGCAAGGTCTGAAAGTGGGTGGACACCGAGCATCAGACGCCGGCCTTTCCCGTCGACCAGAACTGCTCCCGCGCCACGCACCGCCTCGCTCACCAGCATCAGTGTTGTCGCCTCAGCCCCTTCGTCGGGAGCCATCACTGTCGGGTGAAACTGCACGAATTCGAGGTCGCGGCAGATGGCCCCCGCTGCAATCCCAAGCGCCAATCCAGCGCCATCACACTCGGGCGGATTGGTTGTCCACTGGAACAGCGCACCGACTCCGCCGGTTGCAAGCACCAGATCGGCAGATTCGACGGCGCCCCGCCGTCCATCACGATACGCAAACTGCACACCGCCAATGTGATCACCGCGCATCAACACACCATCCACGTCCACCTGGTCGAGTACCGTGACGTGTGTTTCGGAACGTACCCTTTCCGAGAGTGCATCGACGATCACGCGGCCGGTAATGTCGCCGCCCGCGTGGAGGATGCGGTGCCAACTATGCCCGCCCTCCAGGCACAGCAGCGGCTCTTGTTCCGTGCCATCGAATCGCACGCCACGCGTGACAAGCCACTCGACCGCCTGGCGCGCTTGCGCTGTAAGCAGTTGGACGGCTACGCGACTATTGTGCCCGCTGCCAGCGAGCAAGGTATCGGCCGCATGTTGAGCGGGACTATCGCTGGGTAGCCAGGAGGCGGCGATCCCTCCTTGCGCTTTCGGGGATGCGCCACTTCGGGACAACTCGCCTCGCGTGAGAAGAATCACTGGCCTGGAAGTCACCGACAGCGCGGTTGTCAGTCCCGCGATGCCGGCACCGACCACAATAACGGGACCTCGAGCGTTGGACGTATTCAAGCGTGCGTTCATTTGAGATGCCGGCCGGTAGGTTTGCTGAACGCCAATACTTGTGCGAACTAGCGAAAATCACGGAAAAATATCAATTGCGATGCTGACCAGGATTGAGCAGGAGCAACGTGAGCGTTCACCACAGGCGCGACACGCCATCACTGCAAAAAAACGATGAGCACTTCGCGCAGCAGGCGGAGCTAGCGAACGCAACAGGTGTCGCCAACAGTCAACCCACACTAGGCTCTGCAGCGAAATTTGCTGCGGGGTCGGGTGGCAGCATAGTCCAGCATTCGCAGGAGCGGGACGGAGGCTCGTACTCGGACCTGTTCGTCCAGCACGATCTCGCAATCGCTCCGTGAAAACACCTGGGCAAGCGCCTCCAGCGAATTCATCCTCATCCAGGGGCAGTTGGCACACGCTCGGCAGGTCGCGCCATCACCCCCCGTTGGAGCGATCATCAGCTCCTTGTCGGGCGCCGCCTGCTGCATCTTGTGAAATATTCCCCGATCAGTCGCGACTATGAAGCGATCCTGAGGCAACTCGCGACAGGCATCGATGAGCTGCGACGTCGAGCCAATGGCGTCCGCCAATGCAAGCACGGCCGCTGGTGACTCAGGATGCGCAAGAATTGCAGCCTCGGGGTGTGCCAGCCGCATGGCCGCGAGCGCCTTCGCGCGAAACTCATCATGGACGATGCAGGCCGAATCCCAAAGCAGCATGTCGGCGCCCGTTTGAGACTGAATGTAGCGACCCAGGTGGCGGTCAGGCGCCCACAGAATCCGCTCGCCGCGCGCGTGCAGCTCGGCGACCAGGTCCAGTGCGATCGACGATGTCACCACCCAATCGGCTCGTGCCTTGACGGCCGCAGACGTATTTGCGTACACGACAACCGTTCGCTCGGGATGCGCATCGCAAAATGTGGAAAACGCGGCGGACGGACAGCCGATGTCCAGCGAACAGGTCGCTTCGAGCGTCGGCATGAGTACGGTTTTGTCGGGCGACAGGATTTTCGCCGTCTCGCCCATGAAGCGGACACCCGCCACGACGAGCTTCTGCGCCTGATGAGCAGCCCCGAAGCGAGCCATCTCGAGCGAATCGGCAACGCAGCCGCCTGTCGAATCGGCGAGGCGCTGGATTTTCGGGTCGGTATAGTAGTGAGCAACAAGGACTGCATCCTGGTCGCGCAAATTCCGACGGATGTCCGCAAAAAGGACAGAATCGTCGGGATCATCCGCAGTCGTCGAAAAAGGCGTAGTTGCTGGATCCAACAATCCAATATCTGTTACGCGCATGAGTTGTTTGTTCGAAATGCGGTGGACTGGGCCGTCGATTATATTGCAAAGTCCGGGTGAAGAGGGATTTGCTGCGTACACTGGTTCGCGTCTGGAATTGAAGCGGCGCAAGAAGGGTGCAGTGTCGCCATTACCCTGACAGTGTAGCGGGGGCAATTCCTTCAAATCGATGTGCGACCTCATGACAACGGAAGCCGTGCGCCCGGCGCGCACCGATGGCTCACGCCGGGACGCCGACGGAGCCTTGCTCCCCGATGCATCAGCACACTGGAGAAGGATCAACAAAAGCCCCGGATTTGAGCGACACTGGCCGGATCCCGTGTTCGGGCGCCTTCAGCCTGTTGTCGTCAGGCGATGAGTATCTCTTGCCGAGGGTCGCTGTCGTAGGTGGCTCCGGGTTGATGACCAGCAGTGACGTGGTCATTTGTGCCGGGGGGACTGCTTTCCTTTGGACCAGCAGCGAGAACCAGGATAATGGCACGATCATCGCTGGCCACCGACCCGTCGTATTCAAAAATATGGTGGCAGCGGCCGCCAGGTCTGGTCAGGAATTGTGAGCGCGACCCAATGGCATGTGCCGGTTCGATCGTGCCTGCTGCTTCCGTTACCCGCTTGCCGATACCGTCGAAATCAACTGAAATACGAAGCGACTGCAAGACACGAACTCTACCGCCCGCGAACTGCGGAGTGAACTTGCACGGAGCGTCTGGATGCCTTCGCTGACGCAGCCACCGACTGGCATTGGTCTACTTGCGCCGCGAATTCAGACCCCCGGCGCTGTTGCCTATCGCCGATCGGCGTGCGCGGAAACTCAGTGCGCGCTCAGCAGCGTTTCCAGCCTGGCCAGGCGCGCGTTCAGATCCTCGATCTCGCGGCGCTGAGCTTTTTCACGCTCCGCCAAGGTCTGCACGGCGGAAGCAAGCACGGCGCTGATGCGGTCGTATTTCACGCCTTCCACTTCGCCGGCCTCATTGCGGGTGATCAGGCGCTCATCGAGCGCGGCCACCTCTTCGGCAACGAATCCGATATCGGCCATGCCATCGGCTGTCCACTGGTACTGCACGGCACGCAGTGCCTCGATGGTACCGAGACCGAGCGCAAGCGGCTCGATCGCGTCCTTGTAGCGCAGGCTCGACGAACAGGTTGAAATCTCGTTGCTGGCATTGCGACAGAGCGCCGTGCTGCCGGCCGCGGCCAGGGTCGGCAGGTGCAGTCGGCCATCGCTGCGCAGGGTCATCCGGGTGCTGCCGCTGGCGAGGAACTGCAGACTGTTGTCGGCACCGACATAGACCAGCCCGCCCCGGTTCGCACTGCCCGGATCGGCGAACAACAGGCCGAGGTTGGAGCTGGCCGGCGCGACCACGCTGAGGAAGGCATCGCTGTCGTTCTCGAAGCTCGCCAGAACCGTCGCGTTCGGCGATGCCGGTTGCGCCGTGCCGGAAGCCCCGCGCACCACATTGAAGTATCCACGCGGCGCGCGCGCCACGCTTTCAGCAGCGATGGCCGCCTGCATGACCACCCCGCCCGAAGCCCGCATCAGTACCCGGTTGCTGCCGTTGGATACGAAATCGGCATTGGTATTGTCCGCCCAGACGAAGCTGCCCTCATCGCCGTTGCCGTCGGCGGAATTGGCCGTGCATTCGCTGGCACCCACGCCGTTGCCCGGTCGCACCTTGGCGCGGCGGCCTCCTGCCCAACTGATGTCGCCGCCGGCGCAATTGAAGGATCCGCCACTGACCGTGCTGGATATGCCCTGGGCGACGTTGGAAAATCCGCCGGCCACCACGCTTGAGGATCCAGTGGCACGGCTGGCCGCGCCGCCCCCTACGGTGGCAAAGGTGCCCTGTCCACTTGAGGTTCCCGCGGCGTTTGCATAACCGCCCGCGATTGTCGTGTAGCTGCTGGAAGCCTTGTTGCCGTCGGCGAGGATGCCAAAGAACGTGGTGTCAGGGTTGCCCGGATGCGGCGTCGATCCGCCACCCCCGATGCTGACACCGCGGACACCACCCACCGCGGCGTTGGCACTGCTGCCACCGATCACGCTGGCCGTGACCACGATCGGAGTCGGTACGCTGAATATCGTGGGCTCGATGCGCAGGCTTTGCACATTGGCGGTGCGCAGGACCAGATCGGTATCGTCGATGGTGCCGAGAAAGTGCGTGTCCGGGTCGGAACCGGTGTCACCGACGCTGCTCCAGCACTGACCGATCACGGTTGGCGTGACGATCTGCTGGCGACCCGGAACCGGTATATGGTTCGCCGCCTGATCGGCGTCCCTTACCGACAGACCGAACCAGAGTGCCTGCGGATCGACATCTGCCGGCAGCGATGCCAGTTCAAGCTCGACGCGGCCGTCGACGATGGCGACATCGTCGAACAGATACGTCGTGATCGGCGCGCTGCCAGAGTCAGCATCGGCATAACCGTCGATGCGCAGATCGTAGTGCCCGATCGCGGGCCGGCCTGCATCCTGCAATTGCGCGCTGTAGCGCAAGTCCGCCGCGATCGCAGTCTGCGTAGTCAGCAAGGGTACGAGCGCGATCAGGGCTGCAAAGCGCAGACGTTGGGGCTGGATCATGGCATTGACCTCCGAGGTAAGCGCACCTATTCGAATCCATCGGCAAACAGCAGGCCTGAAGCAGTCTCGCAGCCGGCCGCGGACTGCGTACTCAGGCTGAAGCGCGCACTCGCGCCGCTCGCTTGGCGGGCTTCAATACGTGCCGTTGCCGAGAAGCGGCCGGCGCTGGTAGGCGCTGGCGCGGACTGTGACTTCATCTGGGCATTGACCAGCGCAAATCTCGGTTCCGATTCCTCCGCCATAAGACGCGGCGCCGCTAAAGCGATCAGCAGCAGGCAGGTCGGCAAGCTGTGCTCGATCAGCCCGTGCCTGACCTGTACCGCGCGCCCGAGCTCTCCTGAGTAGTGCAGCTGCTGCCTTGTGGTCATCAACGGGACTCGCTGCGAAGGGGTCGTCACTCAGTAGCAGGAACACTGGCCAGAGGAGGATCCCGCCAATCCTGTTCATGCCCCAGCCTGCAGGCTGCTGGACGCACGCAGATGCATCGGGATTGCGCCGGCGCTAGGCTGACCAGAACCAATGCAGGGTGGACTTCGGATGCGTGCTCAATCGATTCTGCTGGCAGCATTTTTCACTCTATCGTCAGTGCTTTGTGCGCGTGCCGGAGAGGCCGATCCAGGGAACTCCAACAATCCTGATCTTGAATCTGCCTTCAATCGGCTTGATGCCGAGTCGGAAGCGGACATCCTGCGTCACAACGATTCGGTGACCGATGCCGAGATCGAGGCCTGGCACGAATACATGCTTCAACACAACGAAGCGGAATTGTTGGGTTGGCGCAACCAGCTGCCGTCTGAGCGCAGCGAGTTCGTCGCCAAGGAGAGGAGAGCCCACAATGAGGCGAAGCGCCGCTTGGACACCTTGCGTACGATGTCAGCCAAGGAGCGCGCGGAGATGGATAGCACGCTCGCGATATTCGGTCCGCACATTGCAAAAATCAGCCCGGCGCGCGAACTGATGGCCAGCTTGGATTCGACCGCGCATCGCGAGGTGCTTGAGGCAGGCATCGAACTGGTCCTGTCGCGTCTGGAACCCGGCACAGTCGATTCGCGGGGTA
Source organism: Lysobacterales bacterium (assembly GCA_038255435.1). GTDB lineage: Bacteria > Pseudomonadota > Gammaproteobacteria > Xanthomonadales > Ahniellaceae > 0-14-3-00-62-12. The sequence continues at coordinate 84,373 of JBBSLG010000006.1, read as the reverse complement.
TTCAGAACCTCAAGCAATCCCAAATTCCCCGTCGCCTGGACTTTCTTGCACCCCAACTCGTCCGATGCTTGGACGACGTTTGCTTCATCTACTTGCACAAAGGCATCGGCGCTGGCATGGGTTATCAAGTTGAATTTGTTGAAGATCGCGGCTGGCTGCTGTACTCGTTCGACCATTATCGAGGCTGGGATCGGACCGAGATCGAACTGGAATCCAAGCGCTGACGCGGCTGGCGCGTTGCAACGGTCCGCGGTGCAAGACATAGCGAGTAACATGGCCGCGACAACTCCGTCGGAGTTCAGGCGCTCAGGATACCCATGGCACACGTTTTTGCACCTGGATTGGTACTTCGCCTGGATCCCAAGACACTGGCAGCGCAGGGCGCGAGTTACACCGGCGATGACAACGAAGAGTTGTCACCGCAGCAGTTCTTCGTCTGCATCGAGGCCAATGCCAAGGACGCCCTGTGGGTACCCTTGTTTGCGGGACCGGGCGCTGATCGGATTGGCGTGGCGACGACGGCCAAGACCGGAAACACGCGCTGGACACGTTCCTCTTCGTTTTATGATCCAGCCCAGTTGTGTCGCATAGGACACAAGGCAACGCAGAATGCCGCCAAGCTGGCCTACGACGACTCAACGCCGAAAGCACCGAATGCGATGGCGGTATCCGCCCTGCCATCGCGCGCGCAGTTTCCTGGCGACGAGCACTTTCGCGCGATGTCGAACAACGTGGCGATTCGCTAGGGCGAGCATTGCCTGCTTCTCTGCCATCGCTCTGCCGTGGCACGTGTCCCCATGGGGACAAACGCAGAAACCGGTTACTGCGGGCCATGTTGCGCCGCCATGGGCGACCGCATCAGTCGCCACCGGGACTATTGCACGGTCCGATGCCAGCGGAGAAATAGGATTCCGGATGGGCGCGGAAACCCGGTCCGAGGGTGATCCGCGTGCTCGCGAACAGCGCCTCACCGCCGCCGGCCAGAACGCGATGCGCGGGGCTCGGCGTGATCGTACCGGCCTGTCGGTGGATCACCTCGCCGTCGCCGATCACATCCGCTGGCGCCTGCGCCCCGATGCAGGCGCCGGGGCAATTGGCAGCCACACGTTGCTCATTGGCGACCCAGATCGGCGAGACGCCGCCATTGCAGAAGGCAGCAATCCGGTTCTGCCGGTTGTAGTCGGTACTGGAACCATCGCCATCGCCGACCAGAAATCCGGCGCTGTCAAACGAGTCGATCCCATCATGAGGACGCGCCGCTTCGAAGTGCAGATGCGGGCCGCTGGCAAATCCGATTCGACCCTGGATACCCAAGGCCTCACCGGCCTGGACGAAATCGTTGAGCTGATGGCCGTTGGCGGCCACACTGCCGGTATTCATGTGCGAGTACTTGGTCCACTCGCCATTGGTGTGTTCGATCCAGACGAAATTGTTGCGACAGTTCGCGTTGCAGCTGTTGTCATTGCGCTCGCAGCATTGTGTGCTCGGCAGGATGCCGCAGGGATTGGGGTTGCCGCCGGTCGCGGCCGGGCACCAGAGCGTGTTGTCGTCCTCGATCAGACGCAGCCAGCCGCGTGCGGCGGCGACGATGGTGTAGGGCGCGCCGTCCTGGCCGACCAGATCGATGCGATTGAGTGTGGTCGGATGACTGGTGTGATCGTTGCTCGCGCGCACCGTGGTGGCATTGGCATAGGGAATACGATAGCGCCCTAGCGATACCGGCAAGGTGTCAGCCTGCGCCCAGGCCAGCGACGACTCGAAGCAGGACCCGTAGAGCAACAACAAGCCGAGAATCCGCGCACGTGTCACGGCTGCACCGGCCAATCGGCATCGCTCTGGCGGCGCAGCATCTGGATCTCCCGCTGCATCGCGATCAGATGCAGGGTGAGTTCCTCGATCTTGCGCATCAGCATGGCCTGCGACTGGCCGATCGGCAGACCGTCGCTGGCAATGCTTGCTGCCGATGGCACATCGGGTAGGTGTCCATGCGCCTGGATGTGAGCGGCAACTTCTTCCAGGGGAGCCAGTCGATAGCCGGGCTCGAACACATAGTCGGACCAGCCCGATTCGACCACGATCTCCTTGCTGCGTATGCTGCCATTGACCGACAGCGCATAGCTGTTGTCGAGCGTCTCGGTGCCGATGCCCACACTCTGCGAGCCGCGGTCAAGCACCAGCAGATTGGACGCCGTGCCGTTGTTGAGCGTGCCGATATAGAGCCGATTGAGCGCGCCTTCCCACTGCAGAAAGCCACCGCCATCGTACGAACCCCCACTGCGCTCGACGAGTTCAAGGCGCGCGGCCGCGGCGGAGTTGTCCGTGGTGTCATCGCGGATCTGCACGATCGGGTCGTCGGCCTGCACGACGAGCGTACGATTCGGACTGGTGGTGCCTACACCCAGTCGATTGACGATGCCGACATCGCCATTGAGTTGCATCCAGTTGGTATAGGTATCGGTGCCCAGATTCCAGGTTCCGATCTGCAGCACATCGCCCTCGGCAACGGCGATGTCGCCTTCGCTGGCTGTCGCGTTGGCCAGCAGCAGTGCCGGGCCGGTGGCGCCAGCATCGTTGATGAACAGGGTCGCCTCGGCTGCGCTCGAGTTGATGCTGATCGCGTCGCGTGAAGTGAATGCCGTGTTGGCCGTCGGCGCAGTCCAGATCACCGGCTGATGCGCGGCCGCGTCGGCGGCATGTGTGGCGAGTGCCGTAGCGCCATCATTGTCGGTCTGACAAGTGGTTGCACCGGTAGCCGAGATCGAGCGGATATAGCTGCCGGAAGCGCAGGCTGGCGAAACCCGCCGCTGCACCTGATTGGGGTCGATTTCGATTGCCGTGATGCTGCCCGCTGGTACGAACTGCGCATTGATCGCATATGGCGTCGGTGCCACGCGCTGACGCGGCGCCAATGTCGTATATGGATCCAGTGTGGCCCCCGGTCGCAGCGCGATTTCCAGCCAGCGCGCCTCGGTGACAAAGGCCGACGAACCGAAATCCAGGTCGAGCGTGAAGATGCCCGCGACAACGGGCACATCGTCAACCAGAACCGGCGCGCCGATCTGCGTTCCGGCCGCGCTGGTATCGAACAAGCGGAACTCGAAATCGTATTCTGCATTGGCGGGCAAGCCGCCATTCTCGAGCGCGCCCTGATAGGTGAAACGCGTCCCGACCGGTTCGGCTTGAGCGGTCTGTGTGCCGAGCGATCCGAGCAGAATCAGAAAACTGAAGACCCAACCGATTGAAATCAACTGCATGACAAACTCCTTGATCAGTGCTCACTCGAAACCATTGGCGAACAGCTCATCGCTCGCGGCGACCGGGCTGCTCCAGAATCCGCCCTGAAGGCGATAACCGGCGGCACTCGCTACCCCGGCATCAAGCTGCGCGAACGTGCCGGTCAGGGTGTAGACACCGGCTCTGCTGGACCCGCCGCCGGCGTCGACGCTGTACCGGCTGATCTGCTCGGTCTGCGAATGCACCGCCGTACCGAGCAGCAGGCACACAGCCGCAGCAATCCACACCGATGCCCGCCCCGCACCCTGCGGCGGAGCGGTTTGAACCATTGATCCTGCAATCAGCACAAAGGAACGCATGGGCCATCCTTTCGTTTCGGGCAATGACGCGCTTCAGCCGAGCGCACAAAACTGCGCGCTTCATTGGTCAATACGGAGTCCTGCGCCAAAAACGACATGCCATCGCGAAATCCGGCCATCGCGGGCCTGGGTGCTTCCATGGAACCGGGGCGATTGACGCCAGAGGGGGCCGACCGCTCTGGTCGTCAGCCGATGCAAAGCCAGCGGATGACAGTCCGCCCCACCAAACAACGCTAGGCAAGGATCACGGTGGTCATCGGATCACGATCTCAGGGGAAGCCCATGTCCGGCATGGTCAAAGTTGTACGGCACTACGGCAGCGCAATCCATGCGCTGATCGCGCTTGGCGTCCTGCTGGTTTCATCCGTCAGCGCTGCACCGTTCGCCTACGTTCCCCGCGGCAGTGGCATATCGATCGCGGTGATCGACCTGGCCACGAATACCATCGTCGCCAATCCAGAAGTTGGCCTTGCGATGTACAGCGTGGCCGCGAGTCGCGCGACCGGCAAGGTGTTCATCGGCCATCAATGGAACAATCCCAATGTGACGATGCTCGACGCGGTCTCGCATACCGTGCAACGCACCTACAATGTCGGCGGTCGCGTCAACGGCATCGCGGTCACGCCGGACGGCAGTCGATTCTATGTGCCGCTGATGGACAGTCCTGTGATCAAAGCGGTGGATGTCGCCACCGGCACGGTAGTGGCCACCATCCCGGTCGGTGCCCAGGTCAATGGCCTTGCGGTAACGCCCGATGGCGGACGCCTGCTGGTGGTCAATACCAACAGCTTCTCGATCTCGGTGATCGACACCGCCAGCAATACCGTCGTGCGCACCATCGCCAGCCGCAGCAATCCGATGACGGTTGCCATCAATCCCAATGGCACGCGCGCCTACGTCACGCTCTGGGGCAGCAATGAACTGCAGGTCATCAACCTCGATAACTACACCGATGGTGTGATCCCGGTCGGCGGACGTCCGTTTGGGGTCGCGGTCTCGCCCGATGGCACTCGAGTCTACGTCGCCAATGGTGGCGCCGACACGGTGTCGGTAATCGATGCCACCACCAATTCCTGGCTGGTGAATATTGGCCTCTGGCCTGGCGCAGGTCCGAACGGCATCTCGACCTCGGTCGATGGCAGTGCCGTCTACGTGACTGCGCTCGGCAGCGGCGCGGTGGCACGCATCGATACGGCGACCAATGCCGTCACCGACACCATCATCACCGGCAACCATCCCTATGCCGTGGGCATTTTCACGACGGGCCTTACCGTGCCGACGGCACCGGTAATCACCAGCGTGACCGCGGGCATCGGTACCGCGACCGTCAATTTCACGCCATCGGTCAACGACGGTGGCAAGCCGATCAGTCAATACGTGGTCAGCTGTGGATCGTTCACCGCCAATACGCTGAGCTCGCCGGTGGTCTTCAGCGGGATGAGCAATGGCGTCAGCTATCCCTGCACCATGTACGCCAGCAATGAGATCGGCAATTCGGCCGTGTCCAACACCGTCAATGTCCGGCCTGGCCAGGTGCCATCGGCGCCGATCATCACCGCGACGATTGCTGGCGATCGTCAGGTCACGATGCATTTCGATCCGCCGGCATCCGATGGCGGCATGACGATCTCAAATTATCGCCTCTACTGTACCGGCCCTGGCGGCACCAACTCGACGTCCGGTCCGGGCTCGCCCATCACCGTCGGCGGACTGGTCAATGGAGTCAGCTATCAATGCGTGCTGCGCGCCTTCAACAGCATCGGTCAGGGCGAGTTGACCGAATCGGCAAAGGCGATACCACGAAGTATTCCGGATGCGCCGACGATCCTGGAAGCACGCGGCGAGAACCAGATCGCCTATCTGCGCTTCCAGACACCCGCAGCCAATGGTGCAGCGATCAGCGGCTACATCGGGCGCTGCGATGGCGGGTTCAGCGCGACGGTCGATGCCAGCGTGGACGAGGTGCGGATCAGCGGATTGAGCAATGGCCAGACCTACTTCTGCCGCGTTCATGCCTTGAACGAAGTCGGTGAGTCCCCGCCCTCGGTCAGTTCGGATATCGTGCCGTTCGGTCCACCGGGTGCGCCGACCCAGCTCTCCGCCCTGCCCGGTGACACGATCGCCGTCATCAGTTTTTCACCGCCCACGTTCGATGGTGGCGCGCCGATCGGCCAATACATCGTCAGCTGCAATCGCGGTGTGCCCGCCGTCTCCGGCGCGGTATCACCGCAGCAAATCAGCGGCCTGAGCAATGGCGTCGTGTACAAGTGCACGGTGCGCGCCGAGAACAGTGCCGGCATTGGTCCCGCCCCGACCGCGGTCAGCGTCATCCCCGGCATCAGCACCGGCGCTGCCGATCTCTCGATCAGCAAGACCAACAACCAAGTTTTCGTCGGCGGCGGCCTGCGCACCGGCTATCTGATCACGGTCAGCAATAGCGGTCCGAGTGCGGTGGCGGCGGCGCATGTGGTTGACGAACTGGAAGACTATTTCAGTGATGCGCAGTGGACCTGCGCCGCCAGCGGCGAAGCCGAGTGTCCAGCCAGTGGACAGGGTAATCTCGATGTCCTGGTTGATCTGCCAGCGGGATCGAGCGTTCTGATAGCCATCGATGCCGTGCTCGCGCCCTTCCCCGAGGATCCGGTATCGAATGTGGCCGCCGTCTCTGTGCCGATCGAGATGAGCGATCCCAACCTCGCCAACAATATCGCCTCGGATGGCCCTGACATCCGCGGCATCTTTCGCGACGAGTTCGAGTAGCGCGATTCGCTGCCCGCCCGGTTCGGAAATCCGGGCGGGGCGGCATGGCCATTGCGAGCCGCGGTCGGCTTACTCGAAGCCGTCTGCAAACAGCGACTGCGCAAGCGTTGCCGGCGCGGGTGCTGCGCTGACCGGCGCCGAGAGTTCCGACTCGATACCGCGCGTCGAGTACGTACTCACCCGGTAGCTGCGCTGTCGACCATACAGCGCGCTCAGGTCGGCCCAGCCTCGGTTGAAGCTCGATCCGAAAGCTTGTGGTACGCCATTGGCGTCGTCGACATAGACCCGGTAGCCAGCCACGCGCGCATCAGCGGGCGCACTCCAGACCAGGTTGACGAAGCGCGTGCCGGGCGCACTGGTCGCCATCAGAGAAGTGGGTACCGGCATGCCACCGACGGCGAGTTGGGTCTCGTTGTTTTCGCCATCTATCTCGCCGGCCTGACTGTCGACATCAATGGTCGCCCGCAGCGTCTGGCGCTCGTCATTGCCGAACGCGCTGGGAACGACAACCTGGATCACCCGTGTGCTGGTCGCGCTGGCAGCGAGGCTGGCCAGGCTGAAGCTGGCACTGGGGCTGACGCGAGTCGGCGGCGTATCCCACCACAGACGAACCAGGGCGCTTTGTCCGGCGCTCGTGGTCCAGGCGCTACCGCGATTGCGGATCGTGATGGTGACCGGAATGCTGGCACCGGGGGTGAGTTGGCTCGCGCTGGTCGAGATCGCCTCGATCAGCAGATCCGGCAGATCAGCAACCGTCGCCATGTGGATGGCCTCGTCGATCATCGTGGTCTGCGCCACCGCCCTGATATCGGGCATACCCAGACGCGCATTCTGTTCGACGAACTCCGGCATCATCAAGGCCACGCTGACACTGACGACTTCGCCACTGAGCGTGTCGTAGGCAGTGGCCGGCTGGAAGTGCGTGGCCCCATCCACGCTGAGTGCGAGCGGATGCACCGGACCGGCCTGCAGGGGCGAACGGATCTGCATCAGCTCACCACGGGTGGACACCATGCCGATTGGATCATCATCGAACAGATTGTCTTCGGGATTGCTGGCACCAGAAACCGTGCCATAGGCCAGGCCACGGAAACTCACGATCGCCTCGCCATCGCCATTGATGTGAATGCTTGGCCGCTCGACATAGAGCGAACGTCCGTGCTGGTCCTGCACGCGCCAGGTGGTGAATGCGCACGAGGTATTCGGCGCACAATTGCGTTGTCCCATGTGCAGGGCCTGGCGCGTACCGATGAATGAAGATGCGCTGCCGATCGTATAAGCGATCGCCACTTGGCCATTGAGTCTTCCGATGATCGCCGGCTGCGCCGCTCCGCGCGAGAGTGGCGCCACATCGATTTCCTCATCGCGCGTTCCATCCATCACGCGAAACGCCAGATACCTGCGGCCCACGTCGTCCAGACGCACCGCGGGGCCGAGCGTGGTAGGCGCATAACGGACCCAGGCAACGACCGGTTGTCCGGCGGCATAACCGATACTGGGCGTGATATTGATTGTTCCGCTCTGATCGACACGCACAGGCGTGGTCCAGTTGGTGCCGTTGAACTGCGCGAAGTAGATGTGCTTGTCGCCGCCGACGGTGCGCTCGGTGTTGCGTTGGAAGACCAGTGAGACCTTTTGCGTACAGCCCCCGCGCAGCAGCGGGGTGCGACAGCGCGCCAGCTTGATCTGCCCCTCACCGTAGCCGCCGGCGGTCAAATTGACCGGCGCGCCCCATCCGCTGCCATCGTACAGGGCGTAGCGCAGACGCTGATTGCTCGCGGCGGTATCGCGTGTAAGGGCGGGGATTGGGCGACCGCTTGGCAAGCGGCTTTCTGCCCATACCGCTACCGCACGATCGGTGCTGTAGTAACTGACCGCCACATCGCGGATGCCGTAGCCGGTGCTGATGATTTGGGGCGTGCCGAATTCGCGCAGGCTTGCCGAGCGGCCGACTAGCCGGCCCTCGCCATCGAGATTCAACAGCAGCCGATTGCCGCTGCCGTCCATGGCCAGCGCGGGCGAGCGGTGCAGGGCGCGGCGCAGATCACGCGGGAAGGGAACCGCCGGGGGACCACCGTTCTTGGCCATTGTGGCGGCGTCAGACGCGCCTGCACCCGGCCATAACCAAGGCGCAGCGTCGGCAAAAAGCTGCTTGGCCTGCGTCGCTGGCCGGCCAAAGGCAGCGAATCCGCAGCCCTGTGGATTGGTGCTGGTCAGGATATTGAAGGTCTCTTCGATGTCCGGGATATAGCAGGTCGGATCAAACGGATTGGGAATCGGGCAACCAATCTCCAGCCAACCGCTGAAATCCAGCGTGAACTTGAGGCAGGGATCGACAGTGGCGGAATCGAGATCTGTTGTCGTGACCAGTTCCGTGCGCAAGGTGCCGTAGATTGCCGCGCCCGCGTCGAGCAGGATGCCGAACAGAACATCGATGTCGACGCCGATCATCACGGCGATACTCAACCGGCCACCGGCGCTGACCGAGGTATCGGCCGGCTTGGCCGGATCGAACATGGCATCGAGCAGATATTCGGCGCGAATGCCGAGGTCGGCGAACACCTCAGCCGAAAGCAGCTCCGGGATGCCCCAGTACCAGCGGAACAAGGGCACGGTGTAGTCGAACAACACTTCCCATGGATTGGATGACGTGCCGGTGATTTCCTGGATCAGGCCGGCACCACTGGATTGTCCACCGTCCGGCTGGGTGCCGGGCGCTCGGCTGAATTGTTGATGATCAAATTCGACAGCAGAAATCGCACCGCAATTGCTCGCGGTCTTCGGAATACAGAACTCGTAGGCGGCAGCCCCGTTGATCTCACTGCGCTTGGGACCGAGGTTGTATTCGGATGGTGCGGCGGCAGACTGCGCGGAATTCGATGAGATCGCGGGCAATACCTCCAGCCGGCGTGCATGTGGATTCTTCGTATCGACCAGCAGTTCGAGGTCGGGCGTGGCAGCGAGCGCCGCAATATCGGCACTCAGGGGCGCGAACTGGAACTTGAAAAACTTGATGCCGATGCGACCATCCAGATCGCTGGCCTGCAGATAGCCGACCACGTCATTGAGCGATCCGTAGACATCGCGCGGAAAGCGGAATCCTTCGTTGAAAGGTGCCGGCAACGCGACCTGCCAGACCTCGGCACCGGCCTCACCGCTGCAGCTGGCAGTGCCGCCGGAAAGGCGCGACATCGGTATGTTGGTCAGTACGCCATTGCGGTAGATCTTCAACGCGGCATCGCGCAGTGGTCGACCAGCTCCCGCGCTGTACTGGAACTCGGCAACGCGCACGGGTATCTGCGGGGGATCAAAGGTCTCGTTACGCAGGGCCGACAAATCCGTGATCGGGCGGAACAGCACCGTATCGGGCGTCGTGCTGGCGAGCTCGATGGAATACTCGATACCGGTTTCCGGCAGCGTCTTTTTGAAGTAGGGATAGCCGATCAGCAGTCCCGAGCGATTGAGGTCGGGCAAGGTCAGGGCAACATTGGCACTGCGCTGGTAGATCCGCTCCTGGCAGGCCTGATCGGGCACGCAGATGTCGACGTTGATCTGTGCGGTGTAGCGGTCGACCCGGACATCCAGCGTCACCGGTCGTTCGCGCTCCGGAATGGGGGTGAGGTAGCCGTAGCCGGCATGCACCGCACGCACAATGATCTTGAAGCTGACGCCGGCGGGGTCGACCACGGTGCAGAAGCCAGGCGTATTGATGCTGCCGCCGGGATTGCACAGCTCGGTGGGCTCGATCGTCATCTGCGGCGTCGGACCACTGCCATCGACATTGACACCGCCCTGACCCACATCCAGGCCAAACTCGAACTCGGCCAGGCCATTGGCATTGGTGTATTGCCGAGACACCGTGGCCGGGCATCCGAGCGCCCCCTCGACCACGGGATTGCCCGTGGCCTGAGTTGGCTGCTGGGTGATCAGCATGCCATCCAGGCGCACCGCGCCCTGATTGCTGTTGGGCGGATACAGGTCGTCGAGATCGGCTTCAACCAGGTCCAGCCGCGCGCCTTCGATGCGCAGGCCGTCGCTACCGGTCAGCACAAAGTTGATATCGATCGCCTCGTCGGTATCGTAAATCGAACTCAGCGTGCCGGCCTGAGTGGGCCGTTGCTGAGTAACGCCATTGCCATCGCGATAGCGCGTCACTGTCGACAGCTGGCCGCTGCCCGCCGCCTGCACAGCCGACATGGTGCCGATTTGCGGAGTCTGCATCTCGTAGGAAAATCCGCCATTGCCGCTGACCCCGCCCTGCACTGCGCCCATCGGAACCAGTTGACCCAGCGGGCTGCGCCAGTAGTGCTGCACCGAGACTTCACTGGCTGCTGCTTCATTGGTCACAACAGAACCCACTACGCTGAATCGTTGCCGCGGGCCCGGCGTCGTGGTCGTCGGTGCAGCGTTCGATACCTGGGCAAACGGATTGAGATTGGGCGCCCTGACAGTCAGCGTCCTGCTGCCGAGTCGCGGGCTGATACGCCCGATCGAATTCTTTGCGTCCATGCGTGCCGTGGCCGGCGGATTCACCGGCCGATCGCTGGGTATGCGCATGCGGCCGCTGTAGCTGCCGCCAGCGACATTGACCGGACCAAAGGCGGTCTTGCCCTCGAAGATCAAGCTCAGGCTGCCCTCGGTCAGACCGCTCACACTGAAGTCGACCATGGCGCCGGCATTGGGGCTGGCAGGCGTCAAGGTGATCGTGAGTGGCGGAAGAATGCGCAGTACGGCGGTATCGCGCACCACGTTGTCGACCGACAGTTCAACGCTGTATGCGCCTGCGCTGAGCGCTGGCAGCACTACATTCTGCTGGAACTGACCATCACCACCGCGATATGTCGCCAGCACACGCCGGTCATTGGCCGCCACCTCCAGAATGACCAGATAGTTACCGTCAATCGGAAGCCGATCTCCGCTGACACTAATCGTGCCACCCGAGGTCGCCCCGTAGGGCGCCAACTCGAGTTGCGGTCCAAATGCGGTCTGGGCTTCGGCCGTCGAAACCGTGAGCGCGCACAACAGCAGCGCAACTATCAGGCAACGCAAGCCACGAAGGAACGAAGAACCAAAACTCGTCATAGCAATGTCCCGTTGTTTAGCTCCCTTACGGAACGAGCGCGAAACAGGGGACACCGGTCGGGCCGCATTACCGCCGCGAAGCAATCCCATCCTGTGCGCGGCCTGCTCGGCATTCGTCACAGACACCGATCAGCGACGCGGTCCTGGGTGTTCGGGATCGCACACTGCCTGTGCGGGATCGCGCGCCTGGCGCCCGATCCGCGCTCAGTTGAAATCAGCAACTGATTGATTGCATGACACTTTCCCTTAGTGCTCCGGGTGGCACGGTGCGTGCGATAGGGCCAGTCGAGCCCAATCTAAAGAGCACAGCATGGACCAAGCCCTCAGCCCGCAGACGATCCGCCACCGCCGCCGTATGCGCTGGCTCGCGCTGGCGGCTGCCGTGGCCGTTCTGGCGGGTGTCAGTTGGGCTATCAACCATCTGGTGCGGCCCAGCCTGTCGCTCGATGAGCTGCGCATCGCCGAGGTCCGTCGCGGCAGCATCGCCAATACGATCAATGCCGCCGGCGTGGTGATCCCGGTTCACGAGGAACAAGTCTCCATTCCAATCAGTACGCGCGTGGTGCAGGTGCATGCCAAGGCCGGCCAGGAAGTGGCGGCGGGTGATCTGCTGCTGGAACTTGATGATCAGGCGATCCGCCTTGCCATCGATGGACTGGAAGAACAGATCGCCCAGCAGACGCTACGCGTGAAGTCGCTGACACTGGAGATGGAACAGAAACAGAAGCAGCTGCAAAGTGAGATCGAATTGCTCGAGCTTGACCTGGAGAGCGCCAGACTCAAACTGCAGCGCTACCGGCAACTCGGCAAGACCGGCGCGTTTTCGGCGGCGGACCTGCAGGCGGCTGAACTCGCCGTGCGCCGCAGCGAGATCGAACTGCGCCAGCGCCGCGAATCGGTTGTCGATACCCGGCGCGCCACCGCCAGCAATATCGAAGGCGCCATGCTCCAGCAATCGATCCTGAAAAAGGAACTGGCCCAGCAGATCGATCTGCAGCGGCAAACCCGGGTGCGCGCGCCGATCGCAGGCATGCTGAGTTTCGTGCTTTCCGATCCCGGCGCGACCGTGCAGAGCGGACAAATGGTCGCCAGGGTTTCTGAGCAACGCAATTATCGCGTCGAGGCCTCGGTATCGGATTTTTACGCGCGCTATCTCAGCGCCGGACAACAGGTACGCATCCACTACAGCGGACAGCAACTGACGGGTGAGGTACAGACCCTGTTGCCAGAGATCCAGAACGGCACGGTCAGTCTGCTGGTCAGCCTGTCCGAACCGAGCCACTCACTGCTGCGCAACAAACTGCGCGTCGACGTCAACATCATCACCGAGCAGAAGGACGATGCCTTGATTGTCGACAGCGGGCCGGCCTTCAACGGCCGCGGCCGACAGGAGGTTTTCGTCATCACCGATGGCTATGCCGAAAAGCGCAGCGTCGTGATCGGGCTCGGCGATGGCCAGGCGGTTGAGATCAGCGAAGGCCTACGGTTGGGCGACCGCGTGATCGTTTCCGACAGCAGCCAGTACCGGCACCACCCGCGGATTCGCGTCGATGACTGAGTCAGCCGTCTTCATCCATGAAGTCCGCGCGGCCTAGGCGCGACACCAATTAGAACCTCAACACCTGCACTCCCATCCATCGAGAACGCAACCATGATCAGACTCGAAAACATCAGCAAAACCTACCAGACCGACAAGGTGGAAACCCTGGCGCTGAAGGACATCAACCTGCACGTACCCAAGGGCGAGTTTCTGTCGATCATGGGGCCGAGCGGCTGTGGCAAGAGCACCCTGCTCAATCTGATTGGCCTGCTCGACCAGCCGGGCGCGGGCACGATCAGCGTCGATGGTGCAGCCGTGAAGTCATATCGCGACAAGGACGTTGCGCGACTGCGCAATCAGACCTTCGGCTTCATCTTCCAGAGTTTTCATCTGATCAACGATCTGCAGGTGATCGACAATGTCGAACTGCCCCTGCTGTATCGATCGCTGGCCGCTGGCGAGCGTCGCCGCCGCGCCAGGGAAGCATTGGAAAGGGTCGGGCTTGGCGCGCGCATGGAGCACTATCCCAACCAGCTCTCTGGCGGTCAGCAGCAACGCGTCGCGATTGCCCGCGCCATCGTCGGTCGGCCGCAGGTGCTGCTGGCCGACGAGCCCACCGGCAACCTCGACAGCCAGATGGGCGGCGAGGTGATGGACCTGCTGCTGCGCCTCAACGCCGAGGGCACCACGGTCGTGATGGTCACCCACGACGAGCGCGAGGCCAAGCGCGGCAGCAAGATCGTCCGCGTTTTCGACGGTCAGCTGGTCAATTGAGGACGCGTCATGTTCAAAAACTATTTGATCACTGCTTACAAGGTGTACACGCGACGCAAGCTGTTCACCGCCATCAATCTCACCTGCATCACGCTCACCCTGATGGTACTGATGGTGGTGACCGCGCTGCTGCAGAACGCGTTCTATCCCAGCGGTGTCGAGGGCCGCAGTGATCGCTTCCTGCAGGTCACCACCCTGGTCGCCGAGAGCGAGGGCCGCAATTCGGTGCGCACCGGTCCACTGGGCTACAAGCTGATCGACCAGTACCTGCGGCCGATGAAATCGGTGCAGCTGGTTGCCGCGGTCAGCAGTCCGCGCACTGTCTCGGTCTACCAGGACGACCGCGTCAGCGAACTGATGCTGCGTCGTGCCGATGCCGAGTACTGGCAGATCCTCGACTTCAAAGTGCTCGAAGGCAGCGTGCCGAGTGCAGAGGATGTCGAGCAGGGGCGCTTCGTCGCCGTGCTCAATGCCAGCACCGCAGCCCGGTTGTATCCCGGCATCGCGGCAACCGGTCAGCAACTCAACGCAGGCGGCCAGACCTTCAAGGTCATCGGCGTGGTAGAAGACACCCTGCAGCTCAACTCCTACTCCGATATCTGGGTGCCGGTCACCACCGATCCATCGAGTGAATACCGCAGTCAGATGTTTGGCGACTTCTTTGCGCTGCTGCTGGCCGACCGCCCCGCGCAACTGCCGCTGATCCAGGCCGAGGTGGCCGAAGTGGCCAGAAACCTCCAATTCGACGACCCCAAGCAGTGGAACCTCGCCCTGATGTGGGCCGACAGCAAGCTCGATTTTTTTGCGCGCGGCCTGTTCCGTACCGAACGCGAGGCCGATTCCGGCGCGGGTCTGATGCTGGCTCTGATCGCTGGGCTGATGATCCTGTTCATGCTGTTGCCGGCGTTGAATCTGGTGAACCTCAATTCCGGCCGCATCCTGGAGCGCAGTTCCGAGATCGGCGTGCGCAAGGCGTTTGGCGCCTCCAGTCGCACTCTGGTGATCCAGTTCGTCATCGAAAACGTGCTGCTCTGTCTCTTCGGTGGTCTGCTCGGTCTGATTGCCGCCATCGCGGCGCTCAGCTGGCTGGAGCAATCGGGCCTGATCCCCTACCTGAAGGTGAACATCAATCTGGCGGTGTTCTTCTGTGGCCTGGCGATCACCCTCCTCTTCGGCCTGCTCTCCGGCGTAATTCCCGCCTGGAAGATGAGCAGGCTGCACCCCGTTCAAGCCCTCAAAGGAGCCGCGTGATGTTCCGTCATCTGCTCAAACCGCTGTGGAAGCGCAAGTCCAGAAACCTGATGCTGACACTCGAACTGCTGCTCGCCTTCATCGTGGTGTTCGCGATTGCCGCAGCCAGCACGCGCTATTACCAGCTGTACAGCCTGCCAACCGGATTCGCGCACGAATCGGTGTGGTCGGTACAGATGGAGCGCGCGCAGGATGGCGAGCTGAGCAACGAGACGGCGCTCTACGAACAACTCAAGCGCAGCCTGGAGTCATTGCCCGAGATCGAGCAGGTCGCCTTTGCCGACTTCCCGCCCTTTGTGCGTGCCACCTGGCAGACCAGTGTCTTCTTGCCCGACGGTAGCGCGGAAACGCCGACCGATAGGATGAATGTCAGCGATGACTTCTTTGCCGCGCTGGACATGGAATTGCTGCAGGGGCGCTGGTTTTCCAGCGTGGATGAAGGCGCAGCAGAGCAGCCGGTGGTGATCAATCGGCGCTTGGCCGAAGCCCTGTTTCCGGGACAGGATGCGACCGGCAAGCTGATCAGTGAAGGCAAGCCGAGCGGCGAGCACAGCACCATGCTGCGCATCACCGGCGTGGTCGAAGCGTTCCGCAACCACGGTGATTTGATGACGCCGGGCAATTTCCTGCTCAGGCGGTTCTCGCCCTTGTCGAGTCCGCAAGGCGTCACTGCCTTGTTGCTCAAACTGCGCCCGGGCACCGGGCGAATCTTCGAGGCCAAGCTCAGTGAGCAACTCAAGTTGATCCGCAATGACCAGTCCTACCGGATTTCTCCACTCAGCGAACTGCGTACATCCATACTCAGGGAGTCGGTCATTCCGCTGATCGTGCTGTCGTTGATTGCGGGCTTTTTGTTGCTGATGGTCACTTTCGGCCTGTTCGGTGTGCTCTGGCAGAACACCACGAGACGCATTCCCGAGATCGGCATGCGGCGGGCGGCCGGTGCCACGGCGGTGCAGATCTACTGGCAGATTATCGTCGAGCAACTGCTGTTGAGCTCGGCGGCGATGGCGGTGGGGCTGATCCTGCTGGTGCAGTTGCCGATCACCGGGGTGTTCGGCGAGCAGCTCAACTGGGCGGTATTCTTGATTGCGGCGCTTGCGTCGGTTGTGCTGATGGCGCTGGTTTCGGTGCTCTGTGCTCTCTATCCTGCGTGGAGGGCGAGTCGGTTGAGCCCGACGGAGGCGTTGCGGTATGAGTGATTCTTTCATCCGTGATTTGAGTTCATGTTGCGGTGGCGCTGATTGTCGATTGGCACGCTGAGAGGTTGGAGTGATTGGCATGAAGACTGCTCTCGAGGTGTCGGAGAGCAGAAGCGGGCACGCTGCGCGTGCGTCGTCTCTGCGCGACGACAAGGTCTTTCGCGCTTGCGCGCGAGCCACCTTTTCTTGCGTGGCCAAGAAAACGTGGCCCAAAAGAAGGCCACCCCGGAACGGCGGCCTACGGACATCCTGTCCTTCGGGTACGTGCTCGACAGTCGTTGGTCTACGGACGCACATCCCTGTGCGTTCGTAGACTGGCCGCGTCCTGCGGCCACCCTTCGGGCTCTTCACGACTGTCGATCACCGCCGCTCAGGGGCCCCAGGGAGAAGCAGCGCGCTCCAGGCGCGCAGAAGCAAGAGCAAGAGCAAGAGCAGGAGCAGGAGCAGGATCAACAGCAACAGCAACAGCTGGCGGGACGTGAGTGGTTCCTGCTGGACAAGATAATCGGAGACTATGGATTCTTCTCGTAAACAACGTGTGCTGGTCGTTGACGATGATGCTTCGGTGCAGGTGTCGTTGGCGCTGCTGCTCAAGCAGTCGGGCTTTGATGTGCTGACCTGCGACGAGCCCGGCGCGGTGCTGCCCGTGCTTGCCAGTCAGCCCATCGATCTGGTCCTGCAGGACATGAACTTTTCGGCGCAGACCAGCGGCGAAGAAGGACTTGCCCTGCTCGCTGCGATCAAGGAACAACAGCCCGCGCTGCCGGTGTTGCTGATGACTGCCTGGGGTTCGATCAATCTGGCGGTCAGGGGCGTCAAGGCCGGGGCCGCGGATTTTTTCACCAAGCCGTGGCACAACGCGCAACTGATCGAACTGATCCGCACCACGCTGGAGCTCGCTGCGACACGACCAGCGACGCGACCGGATCGTGCGGCACTTGATCGCGAGTTCGACTTTCGCGGCATCGTCGGCGAGCACCCCGAACTGTTGAAGGTGCTGGCGACCGTGGCGCGGGTGGCGATGACGCGCGCACCGGTGCTGATTCTGGGTGAGAGCGGCACCGGCAAGGAGTTGATTGCCGATGCGATTCATCGCAACAGCCCACGCGCCGGCAAGCTCTCGGTCAAGATCAATATGGGCGCGATCACCTCATCGCTGTTCGAGAGCGAGATGTTCGGCCATGTCAAAGGCGCTTTTACCGACGCCAAGTTCGACCGTCGCGGACACGTCGCCACGGCCCATGGCAGTACCCTGTTCCTCGATGAGATCGGCGAACTCAACCGTGCCGATCAGGTCAAGTTGCTGCGTGTATTGCAGGACCAGAGCTACCGCCCGGTTGGTGCCAGTCAGTCCGAGCAGGCCGATATCCGCGTGGTGTCGGCAACCAATCGCGAGCTGGCCGAACTGGTGGCAAGCGGCGAGTTCCGCGAGGATCTGTTCTATCGGTTGAAGTTGATCACGCTCAGGCTGCCGCCGCTGCGCGAACGGCGCAGCGATATCGTGCTGATCGCGCATCAGTTGATCGCGGATCTCTCGGCCGAGTACGGCCTCGGCGAAGTCACGATCAGCCAGAACGCGCGCGACTGGCTGACTGCCCAGCCCTGGCCCGGCAATATCCGGCAACTCAAGCAGGTGCTCGAACGTACCCTGCTTCTGGTCGGCAAGCCGGTGCTTGATCAGGCTGATTTTCTCGAAGCCGAAGGTGCCGCCGATCGCCCACGCGCCGATGTCGCAGTCGACGGCATGACGCTGGAACAGGTCGAACGGCTGATGATCGAAAAGGCGCTGATTCAACACGACCGAAACATCTCGCGGGTGGCCAAGGCGCTTGGTCTCAGTCGCGCGGCACTGTATCGAAGGTTGGAGAAATTCGGCCTCAGCGCCAGTGACGAGGATGCCTCATGAGCCTGCGGGCGCGCATGCTGGCCTACCTGATTGGACTGCACGCATTCTTCTTCGTGCTCGCCGTGCTGCTCTATCACCAGAAGCCCTGGCTGGTCGTTGCCAGCGAAGTGGTTTTATTGCTGAGCCTGATGATCGGTATTGCTCTGATCGATCGCGCCCTGCGTCCGCTGGATTATGCGCGCCGCTTTCATGAACTGCTGCAGGAACAGAACTACGCCGCGCGCCTGCAGCAGGCGCCCGACGATGAACTCGCCTGTCTGGTTGCCCAGTTCAATCGCATGCTCGATGCGCTCTATCAGGAACGGCTGAAACTCGGCGAACAGCGCGGGTTTCTCGACCAACTGCTCGAGGCCACACCGAGCGCGGTAATAGCCTTTGATTTCGACCAGCGCATCCGGGTGCTCAATGCTGCGGCCAGCAACCTGCTTGGGCTGGCCGATCCCGAAGGTCATGCGCTGACCGAATGGCTGCGCGGCGAGGCCGACTTTGTCGATTCACTCGCACCCGAGGGTCGTCAACGCAGTCTCGATCTGCTCCAGCAGCTCAGCACGCTGGCCGAAGGCGAGAGCCGACTGCTGATCGATATCGAAGGGCGCCGCTATCGCTGCCAGCACAAGATTTTTTTTGATCGCGGGTTTTCCCGGCGCTTCTTGCTGATCGATGAGCTGACCCAGGAGCTTGAGCGCTCGGAGAAGGCCACTTACGAGAAGCTCGTCCGCGTACTGGCGCATGAGGTCAACAATACGGTGGCCGCGACCGGGTCCGTGCTCGATTCGCTGCTGTTCTATCAGTCCCAGCTTGCCGTTGCCGATCGCGTGGATTTCACGACCGCGATCGAGGCGGTGAAGCGCCGCAATAGCAGTCTCGGCGAATTCATCGAGCGCTTCAGCCGCGTTGCCAAGATGCCCGCGGCCGAACCGCGATCAACTGATGTGCGCGAGATCATGGACGACATTCTGCGGCTCTATCGCGAGCAATGTCGAAGCCTCGGGATTCGCATCGAGTGGCGACACTGCGATCCGGTACCCGCACAGGCAATCGATCGGAACCTGATGGAGCAGGCGCTGATCAATATCGTCAAGAATGCGTTGGAGGCGGTCGCCGAAACGCTCAACGCGACTGGCTCGGACAATGGTTATATCCATCTCGAACTCGTGCGCGAGCCCGATCGTCTGCGCCTTTCGGTGATCGACTCCGGTGATCGCCTCGGCGACGTGCCGGCCGGTCAGATGTTCACGCCCTTCTTCACCACCAAGAAGGGCGGCCATGGCATCGGCCTGCTGTTCGTCCGCGAAGTGATGAACCGTCACGGCCTCAGTTACCGCCTCGCAGCTACTGGCAATGGCGAGACGCGGTTCGATATCTGGTTCCCTCGACCTGCGACCGGCGCTCCTATCCGCTCGGCGCCGGCATAGCGCAGGGTCAGCAATCAGACCTTGGCCTTGATCGAACGACTCATCTGGAATTGCTGGATGACTTGCTGCAGTGCCTGGTCTCCAAGCTTGACGCCGAGCTCCCTCAACCGCTCGACCTGATCTGCAGGCATCCGCCTGGCCTCGTCGGTCGCCAACAACAGACGCAGCACCTCGGTCCGTTGCGCGGAGACGGCAATGTCCAGCACGTCGCTGGAGCGGGTCGTCGGAGCGCCACCGAAAATCGGTGCGCCCGCTTCAAGCAGAACGCGCACCACGTCGGTATGCCCCAGCATGCTGGCGACCTGCAAAGGCGCCTGGCTCCCCGTCCTGGCAATGCGCGCTCCGCGCGCGATCAACCACTGCACCATTGCCACGTGGCCGTTCGATGCTGCGAAAAATAGGGCGGTGGATTGATCGGGGTCGCTCAAGTTGACGTCGGCACCGCCAGCAACCAGCTGCTCGGCCAAATCGACACGACCGACGAAGGCCGCAACAAACAGGGCGCTGTGTCCGTCCTTGTCGACCAGCCGGGCAAATCCAGGCTCGGCGATGTAGCGCTGCATCGCCGGTTCGTCCCCGGCCAGCGCGGCAGCGCCGAAGGCCTCCAGTTTGGCATCGATCAATGGGCCAGTTGGCGGATCAAGGGCATTGACCACCGCGGTAACGAGCAGCGTCAAGCAGAACAGGAGGGCGCGCATGACGTTCACCTCGGGCAGGGTCGGAGCGGACGATGCTAGTGTGGTGTTGCACACTATGCGACACATAAAATCGCGTCTTCGACCCTGTGCCGTCGTTGCGTATCTTGCCAAGGCCACCAGCCTTGACGGCGATACGCGACTCGTCACATGGCCGAATCCATCGATTTTATTTGTGCCGACAAGTGCGCAACACCACACTAGCGGAACGACCTGGTTGGCGAAGCACTGAGCGCCAGGCAGCGTTCGATTCTTGCCCCTTGTGACATTCAACAATCAGGATCAACCACCAGGCCATCACCCATGTCTGCAATCGAATGCGTTTTCGCCCCGCTGCGGATTCCACGGCTCGCTGACGGACCGTTGCTGCCCACAGCGCTGCAGCGCTGTCGCGGCGTCCTGGCGCTTGTCCTGTTGGGTTGCGCCTGCGCAGCTACTGCTCAGTCCAGCGCCGCTCCGCTCGCCAATCTGGGTCCAGTGTTTATCGACTTCGGCACCATCAATATTGGCGTGCGCAAAACAGTGCCGGTTACGGTGCGGAATCTGACCAGCTCCGCCATGAGCTTCGCCGGTGGCGGAGTGGACGCGGCGGGCGCAGAGGCGGGCTTCAGCGCGGGCTCCGGCTGCCCTGCCAGTCTGGCAGCGGGCGCCAGCTGCACATTTTTTTACTCGCTTCGTCCGACCAACAATCTGGAAACCGACTTGATCGGCAGCGCAGCCCTCGAGGTGACTTCCGGTGGCCGGTCGCAGTATTTTTCCCTCAGCTTCCGCGGCCGAGGCACCGGCAATCTGTTGGTCGTGCGACCGCGCAGCGTCGATTTCGGTGACTGGCTGATCGGCGAGACCGCGACCGTGCCCGTGGTGATCACCAATACCCAGGACGCCGCAGTGAGTCTTGCAGGGGGCGGCATCAACACGCCCAACGGTTTCGGCATCGGCGGTGGTACTTGCAGCGCCACCATTGCGGCAGGCGCCAGTTGCCAGATCAATTACACCTTCACCCCGGGTCAAGCAGGACCGGTTCAGGGTGCGACGCACATCCAGTTCACTGCCGGGACGCCCGCAGTGACGCAGACTTTTCCGCTGAACTTCAGTGGCACCGGCAGCAGCAGCGTGGGCGTGGTGACCATTGCCCCGATCACCATCGGGTTCGGCGATGTCAAACTGGGATCACGCGTTGCGGTGCCGATCACCTTCAGCAATATCGGTGCGGTCCCGATTGAATGGGGCGGCGGCGGGGTCGCCGGCAACACATTTGCAGGTGCATTCGTTGGCGGCGCGGGTTGCGGTTCTGGCACAGCGGCGGTTGGCGCGACGTGTGTACTGGAATACAGCATGCGCCCGAATATGCTTGGCCCGGACAGCGCCAACACCGGGATGACCTTCACTCGCCCCGGTGCCAGCCAGTCGGAGACCTTCCAGTTGTCCGGCACCGGCATCGGCGAACTCGCACAGATCTCGCCAGTCGAATTCGACTTTGGCGAAGTCATGGTCGGCACCACGCTGAGCGTGCCGGTAACCATCCTCAACGATGGTGATCTGCCCTTGACCGGCTTCGTTGGGGGTGGTGTCACTTTTCCGTTTTCGCAGACCAACAACTGCAATGGCAGCCTCGCAGCAGGCGCCTCCTGCACGTTCACCTACCAGTTCACGTCCAGCATCGGCAGCATCGGCCTCCAGCAAGCCCTGACCCTGGTCTCTTTCACCAATGTCAGCGGCCTGCAACCAACCAAGGAAATCCGGATGCGCGCTACCGGTGTTGATCGGATCTTTCGCAATGGCTTCGAGTGACCATGCCGGGCCGTCAAGACGGTCGAATTGGACGCCGCTGACGGTCAACGAGGGCGCCGCTGATCATGGGTTGGCTGACCCACGCCGACAATGGCGGGGTGTTGCCGCAAGGTGTCTTTCCGGCTGACAGCCTGATCGCAGGCAGATTCCTGATCCGGCTTGCGGAGTTTGGCTACTGTTTTACGTACTACGGGTAAATCAGCGAGGAAACCCGTAGCCATGAAGTCTGTCCATCACTCCCTACTGTTGGCCATTGCCCTGTTCACCGGTCAGACCGCCTGGGCCCAGCCGATCGCTGGCGCCGGCTATGCCCTGCGCCCGATCGACGGCGACCATGAGGTCGGTGCGCACTTCGCGATGGCGGAACGCCCGGGTGGGACCACCGGCTTTTTCTATCTCGCCGATCAGGGACGCCTGATCGCATCGAGTTGCCCGGGACTGACCTGCAATCAGGCCTACTCGCTGAGTAATCCGGCGACCGATCGCGGCCGCTACGTCAGCGCTGCCACCCGCAGCGCACTGAGCAACCGGCCGATCGCGGCCTACTACAATGCCAGCAATGGCGACTTGATGGCCTTCGATTGCCTGTCGACTGAGTGCCTGTTTGGTATCGAACGTACGCTTGAGAGCGTCGGCGATATCGGTCAGGACACTGCCACCGTGGTGGACCCCGCGACTGGTTTCCCACTGATCGCCTACTACGATGTCGGCAATGCCGATCTGCGCCTGTACCGCTGCGCCAGCGCTGCCTGTGATTCCGGCAGTTCGGTCCTGGTCAGCGGCACCAATGACCGCGGTCACAATGTCAGCATGGTGTTTGCTGGCAGCACGCTGTGGATGGCCTTCGAGGATCGCAGCAGCGGCGAGTTGATCCTGGCCCGCGGCTCGGCACCGTACAACAGCTTCGCGGTCCTCAGTCAGGCCAATGGCGCCGAGCCTTCGCTCAGTGCCGATGCCAGCGGCTTTCTCGACATGGTCTGGCGCGAGACCGCAGGCAACACGCTGCAACGTCTGCAATGCCTCAATGCGATCTGCAGCAGCGCCAACCAGATCACCTTGGCCGCTGGTGGACGCGGCCATCGCCCCTCATCCACGCGACTGCCCAATGGCAACCTGCTGGTGTCCCACTTCGAACCCGGCGCCGGCAATCTGCGCGGCACGCTGTGCAACGACCTTGCCTGCACTGCCCCGCAGGCCCTGGTGTTCGACAGCGGCGCGGGCATCGCCGGCAAGTCGTCCATGCGCACGACCTCGGGTGGATTGCCCCTGGTCTATTTCCACAATGCGGCGCGCAACGATGTCGATGCCGCGCAATGCAGCAACGCCAGTTGCGCGAGCATCCTCAAACGCACGGCGCTCAACGGTCTGCCAGTGACCGGCGCGCGTCTGGCCCTGCGTGCCGATGGGCGCGCCGTGGTGGCCTATATCCGTCAGCGTCAGCCCTGGATCGCACAGTGCTCCGATGTCCTGTGCAATGGCCTCAGTCGAATCACCATTCCCGGCTTCAATAGCGACACCCGTCCGGCCATCGCCGTGCGTCCGGATGGTCGCCCGGTCATTTACTACGCCAGTGTCGGCGGCAGCGAATTCTACGACTGCGCCGACGTCAATTGCAGCAGCGGCAATCCACGCACGGTCAGCGGCAGCGGAAACTCCACCAGCGAGGTGATCGAGATGGCGCTGCGCGCCGATGGTCGGCCGGTGCTGTTGTATGCGGTATCCAATGCCAACGATGTCTTCGTATTCGACTGCGCCGACGTCAACTGCAGCAGCGGCAATGCGCGTCTGCTGGTCGACGAGCCGACCGGCAATGGCACCTTCCTCACCAGTCACGCCATCATCATCGGCCCCGGCGACCGACCGATCGTGATGTATTCAAAGTTCAGCAATTCCGGCAACGAGCTACGCCATGTGCGCTGCAACGACAGCGCCTGCCTGGCCGCCACTGCGATCAGTGTCGGCGCCAATGTCAATTTCTACGGTACTCCTCTGGCCCTGCGCAGTGATACCCGTGCCGCTTTTCTCGAAGCAGCCAGCAACCAGTACGCGGTCTGCGACAACGCCGACTGCAGCGGCGTGGCCCGCTTCCCGACCAGCACCAGCGGCATCATCCGCACGCTGGCGATGCGATCGGGCGATCGCCCGATCTGGGAAGCCGGCAGCACCGGCGTTGGTTACTTGAACGCCTGCGATGACGCCACCTGCAGCAGCCAGCAGCAAACCATCGTAGTTACCGACAGTAATCCACAATCGAGCTATCTCGGCAGCCTCGCACTCAACGCCGGCGGCAGCGCGCTTGTCGCCTATGAGGAGCAAAGCCTTGGTGATGTGCTGCTCGCCGTGCCCTTGCCGGATCTGGTGTTTGGCAGTGGCTTTGAGTAGAAGTGTCGTCAGCGCGTTGTCGATGTGACAGCTGGCAGTGTGCATCGCAATCAATATGGCAGCTGCGCCCCGCAGTTGCCTCACGCACAACCTAGGGGCGCCTCCGCGTATTTGCAGGTGGTGTCACCGGCACCGGGCCGGCGAGCTCCGGCTACTGTGCCTCGCCCCGCCCACACTGCGCCCGCTCCTGGTCGGCGCACTTGCCGTCCTTGGCATAGCCAAGCGAGTCGCGCTGGTACATGCGCTCATCGGCTTCCCGCACGCGCGGAGCGATGCCGCGGTACTTGGGCATCTCGACACCTGCGGCGATGTACACAGTGATCGGTCGATCGAACTCGATTTCGCCATGAATCCGCACGTCCTTGTGAATGTGCAGCGTATCGGCGCTACGCCCGCTCTTGAGTTCGCGATCGGCGAAATGCCGGAAATGCAGTGAACCGATTTCAGCGCCAGGCAAGAGCACGATATTGCCGATCCGGTTGCCCAGGGCCCTGCCGACCTTGGCGCGATAGCTGACGAATACGGAGCCGACATCGGTATGGGCCGCGCCACGTATCTCGGCATCGGCATCCAAGAAAATGGCTCCGTTGTTGATCGACACATCGCCGTCCAGGCGCGCACGGTGTTCCATCATCAACGCACCGTTGACGATCTGTACAGATTTCGCATGAGCATCTGTTTCCATCTCGACGCTGCCATTGATGGTCTGCAGTGCGCCCGCCGACCTGCCCGTGTTCACACGAATGCCACCGTTGACCACGAATACCGGCAGCGTGGAGTCCGAGCCCGGTGAGACGCCCGAGCCGAGATGGATGCGACGCTCCGCACTGCTGCCGACGTCCGCTCCAGTCAATGGTGCCGACAGCATCTGGCAGGAACGATATGGATCACTGGCACGACGGCGAAGCCCGATGTGCCGCGGCGCAATGCCGCGTTGCTGCCCAATAGTGGCGCCGCGCGCCAACTTGATGCCGATGCAGTAGTGCGTGACGAGGGCGCCCTCGATCTGCGCATCGCGTTCAAGCTCAAGCAGGATCCTGCTCGAAACTTCATCCGCCGTGTCTGCGGCACGCAGGAAATGCAGATCGCCAGCGAGGATCGCCGCCCTGTCCAGTTCGACCTGGCCCGCATAGTTGCGGATGGTCGCATCGACCACAGCGCCGTCATCGATGCGAATCCTGCAATTGTAGTTCTCGATCAGGCCGTGGATGCGCGCACCCGAAAGTATGCGTAGTTCACCATTGCCGCAATGAATGTGCTCGCGCACCAGACCGGCGAGCCTCAGGCTGCCGTTGTGCATGGTGATGGATTGCGCCTCACTCTGTGCACCGGTGTGCACTCCGCCACTATTCACCTCAATCACATCAGCCCGGCCATCCGCTGCAAGCTCGACTTGACCGTCATTCAACTGGACGCGGTCCAGATGCATGTCCGAAGTCACCAGGATGTCCCGCTTGAAATAGCTGAGATCGCTGGCATGCACGCCGCCGACCAGCGTCAGCCAAATAATGATGGGCAACAGCCGTCGCAAGCTGGCGTTCGGTTGATTCATGCGCGGCACTCGCGTTACAGCCAGGGGCACGCAGTCTAGCGAGCCGGGCCTTGTGCGGGGCCGCGGGAGCAGTCAGCAAGCCCTGCCCGACATCCTCTGCCATCGTGAGGGGACAAACGCACACTTGAATCCACGGCATCTGCAGCAGTATCAGGTGCCGAAGGCGTAGCTGGCCATCTCCCACTCCGATCGAGCCGGCATCCGGTAATACTGGCCATCACCGAGTTCACTCTCGGCCACGGGGTCGCGATGGTCGCTGAGGTTGTAGCCATCGAGTCGAACTTCCCACGGCCCGGCGCGATAGCTGGCACCGGCATCGACCGTGGTGCAGTGCGCTGCCACTGCGGTATTGCGCTTGTTCAAGTAGCGATCGCCGACGTAGGCGCCGGCGACATGGGCCTCGAAGCCGGAGGCAGGCAGATAGCTCAGACCGAGCGTCGACAGGTGTTGTGGTGTCAGCTCCTGCTGGCGCCCGCGCAATTGCGTCGGCGTCGATCCGAACGGGCGGACGTAGTCGAGGAAGCGCGCCTGATGATGGCTCGAGCTAGCCGAGACCGACCAGGCATCGGCGAGCGCGTAACGCGCCTCGAATTCGCCGCCCTTGAAGTACTGATTGCCGGCATTGGTCAGGCCGGGGACCCCTTGATGTTCTGCGGCACCACCAGATGGCTGAACTCCATGTAGAACACCGAAGCATCCCACTCCAGACGGCCCTCGCCATTGCGTCCGCGCAGGCCGATTTCGCCACTGGTCGCCTCCTCGGGCTTGAAGATTTCCGCTTTGGCTTCCGGACCAAAATCCACCGCAGGCAGCTGAGTCTGCGCATTCGCGCCGAAAGCAATGACCAGCAGCGGATCCAAAGCGTGCGTCAACGGATGCAAGCCAATGCGGTAGCTCATGGTGAATCGGCCCCGCAGTGGCGTGGGATGGCAGGGCGATTCTGCAACTGCGCTTCTCTTCGCTAATCAGCCTCGGTGCTGATCCGCGGCCCGTCGAGGGATGGACATCCACCATTCCGAATCCGATTGTGGGACCTTTGCGCTTGGGTCTCGTTGCTTTTGGTAGGACGACCATCGCGTTGCACTGCGGATTTGGCTGCCGTACAGTTCCCAGACGTTCGACCAAGGTCGGCAGGTCTCCTCGACTTGGAGTGTATGTGAGCGCAGTGCCCTCGCAATTACCCCCGATCATCCTACTGCGTGCATTCGACGCCGCCGGCCGTCATGGCAGCTTCAAGGCAGCGGCCGCCTACTTGAACGTGACCCCGTCCACCATCAGCCACCAGATCGCCGGTCTTGAGGATTATCTGGGCGTACCGCTCTTTCATCGTCTGCCGCGCGGCCTAGCCCTGACCTCGGAAGGCAGCGCACTGCTTGCGGACGTTGCGCTCGCTTTTGGCCGTTTGCGAGACGCGACCGCGCGACTGCGCTCGCGCGGACAACCCGTAGTCATCAGGATCAGTGCCAATCCGTTCTTTGCCGCGGAGATCCTGGTGCCGATGATCGAATCTTTCGAGGCGGCATTCCCGAGTCACTCGATCCATATCGCTGCAACTGAGTTGCTGGAGGATCCCAGCGACGGCGCGGTCGATTTCTGTGTGCGTTTCGGCGACGGCCACTGGCCAGGGCTGGAGGCGCAGGCGCTGTACCCGGTCAGCGGCGTGCCGGTGGTTGCGGCGCGCCTTGACGATCCGGCACCGGCACGTATCGACTATCCCTTCCGCGGTCTGAGTGCCTGGCAAACCTGGCAGACCCGTGGTGGCCAGCCCGTCAGCGCAAGCACCCAAGTCCGCAGCTTCAACGGCTACGCTGCTGCAATGCGAGCGGCCGAGCAAGGGCTCGGTGTCACTCTGGCCTTGTGGCCGGTGGTGCAGCCCTGGGTTCGCGCGGCGCGGATTCGCCGCTTTGGTGAGGAGCGCGGCCTGCCGCTTGGCACCATGTTTTTGGTGAATCGGCCCCTTGCGCCGAGCCAGACCACACTACGCAACGTGCGCGACTGGTTGATCGACGCGCTGCCCGCCGCCGTTGCGCCTTAGCCGACGGCGCCCTGCATCGGCGTTACCTATGCTTCTCGTGAGACCGCCCGGATGCCTCTGGAAGTCATTGATTCGAAACCGCGATTCTGGTGGCGAGATGGCGCAGTTGGTACCAGGCGGCGAGCAGGGCCAGCGCAATGATCGCATGACGCGCCATGGTGGTGCCCGCAGCACCGTCCTGCCACACCAGGTAGAAGTCGCCGACCGGCATGAGCACGGCAATCAGGGCCATCTGGCTCAGCACGCGATACTGCGCGCTAAGCAGCAGATAACCGGCGAAGCAGCCAAGGAAGAGCGCGCGCAGCGCGTAGACGTACACCCAGGCCATATCGGTTTCCGTGCGCAGGGGAAGGCCCATGTAAATGGCGTAGGACTCGGCGTCGAGTATCACCCGCCCGGCATTGACGAGTTGTGAAACCGCCAGCGCCAGGGCCAGCCAGAAACCTGCGGTCTTCCATATGATCAGGGCAGAGGTGTTGCTGCGTGAAGTCATGTCTACTCCATTGAGTGCTGGCCGAACGGGGGGGAATGGGTGCCAGCGGCGTCGGTGCGTACAGCCTGGCTGGTGGCAAGGCGCGCCGACAAGCGGACAGTTTGCACCTGTGCATGCAGCAGATTCATTGATGTCGCATGGCGCATTTCGCAGCCGCCCACCGAGCTGTTCGATCGAGCTTTCTTCTGGACATCACGTGTGCGCTCGCGACCGGCAGGACGATCGAGTTGTCGACAAGCACACGGATTGTGCGATGTACTTCAATCAGTCTCGGCACGTCACCCATCACGGAGCAGCCAACCATGCGCGTCCATAGAATTATTGGGCTCAGTGTCGCCCTGAGTGCGAGCCTGCCCGTTGCTGCAACAGTCAGCGACAGCAACTGGACCGAGACCGTGTTCTCGGTCAATCGCAATGACGTGGGTGACACCTCGGGCAAGCTGCACACCGGACTCGCCTGGGCGCCCGATGGCAGCGATCGCCTGTTCGTACTCGAGAAAAACGGACGCGTGCGCATACTCAGCGGTTCGTTGACCACGCCCACGCCGGTCTGGTCGACCTTTGCGACGATGTCGCCGATCTACACCAGCAGCGAATGCGGCCTGATCGGCATGGCCTTCGATCCGGATTTCGCCAGCAATCATTACGTGTATTTTTTCGTCACCGTGAGCGCCAGTGAGCAGCAGATCATTCGCTACGATGCGTCCACCGTGGGTTCGGGTCGCACCGTGATCCGTAGCGGCCTGCCGACCAATGGCAACAACCATGACGGCGGTGGTATCGGGTTTGCCGCGGACGGCAAGCTGTACTGGTCGATCGGCGACCTCGGCAATGGCACCGGAGTCGACAACAATCTGACTTCGCTGGCCGCCAAGGTCGGCCGTGCCAATCGCGACGGCAGCCTGCCAGCGGACAATCCCTTCGACGATGGTGCCGGTCCGAACAATGATTTCATTTTTGCGCGCGGTTTCCGCAATCCTTTCACCATGCAGATACAGCCCGCGACGGGCGCCATCTGGCTCAATGTGGTCGGCACCAGTTACGAGCAGATATTCGTCGTCGGTGCTGGCGACCACGGTGGTTACAACGACTACGAAAACAACCAGCCCGACGGTTACATCACGCCGAGGATCGTGTATCGAACCAATAGTACGGACTCGCGATCGATCACCGCCGTTACCCGCAGCGGCAATGTGGCAAGCTTCACCACCAGTGCGGCGCATCGCTTCCGTGTCGGCGGCAATCTTACGATCGCTGGCGTCGGCGATGGATCTTTCAACCAGCCCAACCTCTACATCGCCTCGGTGCCCACCGCGACCACATTTACTGCGCAGCAGGTCGGCGCAGACGCCAGCAGCAGCGGCGGACAGGCGGTTACCCTGAACCAGGGCGGCTGTCTGACCGGCGGCGCATTTTATGACGCGTCGGCTGCCTCATCCGATTATCGTGGCAATTTTTTCTATGGCGACTGCAATTCCGATCGGATCATGCGCGCGCGCATCGATCCCGGTAGCAATGCCGTGCTCAGCGTGGACTACTGGGCGACCTCGATCAATTCTCAGGTCGATATCGCGACTGGTCCGGACGGTGCGCTGTATTACACCGGCACTTCGACCAACAATATCTATCGCGCCGCCTTCAATGCCGGCGCCCAGGTACTTGTGGTTGCTAACCAGAATCTGCGCATGGATGAAGAAGGCCAGGCAATCACCACGATCAGCCTCGCGATGCCGCCTGTTGCCGACGTCTCTGTGAGCGTGGCGCGCAGCGCCGGCGACATCGATGTGGGTGTGCTTGCGGGCGCAGCGCTGGTCTTCACTCCGGGAAATTGGATGCAGCCACAGGTCCTGCGCTTGGGCGCTGCCGGCGATCCCGATTTGACCGATGACAGCGCCACGATCTCGGTGAGCGCATCGGGACTCAGCACGGTGCCGATCAGCGTGACGGTGCTGGATCTCGGCGCGATCAATCCGCCCTTGTTCTCCGACGGTTTTGAGAATTGATGCGCGTGACATTGTGCGCAGCGCCGGGCCCTCGCACGGCCCAGGTGCCGCCGCGCATATCGTCCCGCGGCAATGTTGCTGGTGCTTGCCAGCGTCGCCGGAAAGGTTGAAATAGCGGGATCGCCGCGGGTTTTCGGATTGACCGCAGGGGTCGCCGGCGGTCTGCCCAGCGGACTGGCATCGAACGGAGCTGCTGCAGTCATTCATGGCGCATCCGCTATGCTGACCGCTTGCCGTCGCAAGATGACGGCTGCCACAAAAGGACCGAGCCCATGCCAACGAGCGCCCAATCCAGCAAAGCGACCTTGACCCTGCGCAACGCGCTGCCCAAGGACGTCGATGCAATCGTCGCCTTGTCGGCCCGGGTCTATGGCAAGGACTTCTGCTACCAGGCGGCCATGGTCAGCGGCCAGCTCGCGCATTTCCCCAAGGGACAGTTTCTGGTCGAGTACGAGGGCGAGGTTGTCGGTTATTGCGCGACCTTCTGCGTCACTGAAGAAGCCGCCTTGCGCGCGCATACCTGGCGCGCCATCACCGGCGGTGGGTTTGCTTCCAAGCATGATGCCGATGGCGACTGGTTGTATGGCATGGAAGTTTGCGTTGACCCAAGGCATCGCGGTCTGCGACTGGGTCGACGCCTCTATGACGCGCGCAAAAAACTGTGCCTGCAACTCGGGCTAAAGGGCATAGTGTTCGGCGGACGCCTGCCGGGACTGGCCAAGCGACTGAAGAAGTACGGTTCGGCGCAGGCCTATGTCGATGCCGTCGTGCAGGACCGGGTGCGCGATGGCACCCTGAGTTTCCAACTGCGCAATGGCTACACGATGATCGGCTTGCTGGAGAACTATCTGCCCAAAGACGCGGAGTCGGCCGGTTGGGCGGCGCATCTGATCTGGCGCAACCCGCAGCAGGCCGAGCATCCGGAGGTGGCGCGAGCCCAGGACCACGGCCGATTGCCGGATGTGGTTCGCGTTGCGACCGTGCAGTACCAGCAGCGCCGGATCAGCAGTTTCGAACAGTTCGCCACCCAGATCGAATACTTCGTCGACGTGGCCGCAGACTACACCGCTGACTTCGTGGTGTTTCCGGAGCTGATCACTCTGCAGTTGCTGAGTGTCGAAAACCAGCCGCTGTCGCCCGCCGATTCGATCCGTTCGCTGACCAGCTATACCGATGCCTACTGCGCGATGCTTACCCGTTTGGCGGTGCGCTACAACATCAATATCATCGGCGGCACCCACCCGACCCAGATGCCTGACGGTGACATCCACAACAACTGCTATGTCGCCCTGCGCGACGGCTCACTGCACGTGCGCGAGAAATTGCATCCGACGCCGAACGAGCGGCGCTGGTGGAAGATCAGCGGCGGCGAAGGTGCCAAGACGATCCTGACCGACTGCGGTCCGATCGGCGTGATGATCTGCTACGACAGCGAATTTCCTGAACTCGGCCGGCATCTCGCCGACCAGGGCGCGCTGATCATGTTCGTGCCGTTCTGCACCGATGTGCGCCAGGGCTATCTGCGCGTGCGCTATTCCTGCGCCGCGCGCGCGGTCGAGAACCAGTGTTACGTGGTCCTGTCGGGCAATGTCGGCAATCTACCCGGCGTCAACAATTTCGATATCCAGTATGCGCAGAGCTGCATCCTGACGCCCTGTGATTTCCACTTCGCGCCCGAAGGCGTGGCCGCTGACACCACGCCCAATGTCGAAGCGGTCGCCTTCGCCGATCTGCGCATCGATGCCCTCTTGCAGGCGCGCGCCTCCGGTTCGGTACAGAATCTGAAAGACCGCCGCACCGATCTGTACGAGATCAATTGGTTGCGCGATTGATTGGCTGGCAATTCCGCGCCTGAGTTTCGCCTCGCACAAGTGAATCTTGCCCGCGCTCGTTTCGACGTACGGACGCGATGGACGCCGCGACCGTGCGTTGCATGCGCTCCGCAGCATGCCCAGGCGAGTGGCCGGAACCGGTGCGCTGGATGGTCTGGCGCGACCGGTGTCAACAGCGACGAAGCGCTATCCAGTATTGTTCCCGAGACGTCACGGGTCGAATGGCAGAGCAGGAAATATGGCAGGCACGAGTCGGGCAAAGCGAACAACTGGAAAGCGAACAACTGGACATCCACAATTGCGAAGTTTCCCAAGTCTACGCGAGTGCTGTTCCTGGGCTGCGTTGAGAGACTGTCCAGGAATCCGGATTCTGCACTCTTGAAGAAGATCTGGGTGTCCAGTTTTCGTGCAGTTTTCGCGACGCAGTTTTCGTGTTGCGCCGCATGGGTTCCCTCACAGTCACGCCGTGCGGAGATTTCAATACGGCGCAATGATTTTGCGCCCTACGTCTCTGAGATGATGCTTGATCTGCGCCACATCACAACGAGCAGAGTCGGAAGGCGAACACGCCTGGCAAAGCACGGTGGCTGTGATAGTGAGCAGTTGCCTTGCGAAATTTGACATGCAGGTTCTGCCAAGGATGGTTCCCCGACACGCTACTGGCTCCTGGGCGCGCAGGCGCATGCGAAAGTGTGCAGCCCTGTGCATGCAAGCGATGCCCGTTGGGCGAATGGCGCGGCGCGCACCGGCCGGCTCAGCGGCCGACCGGTACGGTTGGATTCAGGGCGTGGGCAGGATCGGGCCCGAGCAGGAGCGCAGGCAGAACGTGTACCTGTGGTTGCACAGGAAGCCGCCGGCGCTCTGACACGAGTGGTAGCTGCGCAGGCAGTCGTTGGCGCAGCTTTGTGGCGGAGGCGATGCCAGCAGCAATCCACCACTGAGAACGCCCAGAGCGACCGGTGATCCCTGGGGAGCGGGTGCGGTGACAGCGTTGGCCACGCCAGCAGACAGCAATACCGAAGCGCAGACACCGGACAGGATCGAGCGAAGTTTCATGCGATTTTCCTTGTTTATGGGAACGATGGCAGATGCATCACCGCCGGAGCCCGCACGGAGATGACAAGGCCAAAGGCGCAAAGGCACACAAACTTCCGACAAGGTGCACGATCAGATCGACGGCGTCCGAGGCATCGACCAGGCGCTAGGCGGTGAGATCGCTTTCGGCCTGTTGATGCCCGGCAAGTGGACTGCAGGCTCGGGTCTGAATCGCTGCTTCACAGCGCGTCTTCAAACTCATCCCGGAACAGGGTGTCGTACACCGGAGCGAGCTCGCTGACGTGATTGTCGCTGCTGGCCGTAGCGGTGAGTGGAAATCCTCGGATTCCTGGCGGCAAGTCGAAGGTGAATTCGCGCAGCTGTCCTGCCACGGCGAACGGATAGCTATCCTGCGCCAGCCACTGGCCGCTGCCGCCTCCTTCGCCGACGTAGAAATCAACCCGGAGCGGGTAGATGGCGTTGGCTGGCAGGCTGTCGACCCGATAGCGCACAGTGGCTTGATCGTTGGACTCACTCACATTCACCAATTCGGGCTTGTTCTGCTGTTGATTGACGCCGAGATCCGGATCGCCAGGATCGTTGGGGGTGATGCCGAATTCGCCCAGATCAATATTAGTGGCGCCGCCGAATGTGTTGTGGTGAATGGCATTGCCGCGACTGTCAAAACCCTCGCCGATGGAATTGTTGTACGACGTGATGCCAGAACCATGATTGAAGGCGATCAGGTTGCCTTCGCCTGGTGCGAAACCGCCGATGATCAGTGGGGTGGGATCGGTGTTGTTGCTACTGACCTGGATGCCACCACCAAAGGCGGCAAAATTTGTGGTGGCATAGCCATTGGGCAGCGCCTGGGTGCCTTGCCAATCGGTGCCGATGTAATTGCCGAAGATCGTCAAATTGGCGTAGTGCGGGGCGCTGGTTTGATTGACCACACCGATGCCGAAGGTGTGATTGCCGGAGATGATATTGCGCGAAGTCACCGCTGCTGTGCCGATGCCAATCTGCGCTTGCGTGTTGTAGATGACCACGCCCGGCAGGTTTCCGATGGCCTGGCTGGCACTGGCATCGGTGCCGATCAAGTTGCCCCGCACTTGGGCAGCGGCAAAAATGCTCACGGCAGCACCGTTGCAGCCGCTGATCAGGTTGCGTTGCTGAGGCAAATCGCCGCCGATGAAACTGGGTGAGGCATTTGTCGCAATGCCGGTACCCGTCGCTACACCCGTGGCTTTGGCATCGCCCTGGATATTGCTGCACAGATAGTTGCCGAAGCTGCGGATTTGCGAACTGCCCGCGCTCGGCGCGCCGAACAAGCAGGAGATAAAACCGTGCATGTTCAAACCTTGCACAGTGAGAATCACGCCGTTGCCCGCATCAATGTACAAACCGTAAAAACCACCTGCCCCGACCAGCTCGATCTGCAACACCGTATTCAATCCACCTTCAAAGGTGTTAAGCGTGTTGGCGCTAGCGCCGGGCTGGGTGTAGCCATCGATGGTGAGGCTTTTGGTGATCGGAGGAAGTTGCGTCAGCAGGTTGATGGTCTTGACGCCGGCGCCTGGAATGGCGAAGTGAATCTGATCCGCGTCGACGGTGAGATTGGCATCGAGGATGGCCTGCCGCAAACTGCCAGCGCCATTGTCGGCGGTGTTGGTGACGGTGTAGATCGCCGCTGCTGCCGGGCGAGCCGGCAATAGCACCAGCAATGCGCCACTGATTGCGACAAGGAGCGCCGCCCGAAATGCTGGATTCGCAGAGAAAGCGGCCATCACCTACTCGAATCCGTTCGCAAAGTCTTGCCCCGAGGGCCCGAATTCCCACCAACCGCCATTGTTGGTATCGGGCCCGACTGCATTGATGGTTCTTGCGCCAACGAACACCTGATCGGCGAAAAGGGCCACGGCGCTGCCGAGATGATCGGGGCCCGTGCCAAGAAGTCCTGTTGTGAGCAGCGACTCGGTCCATACCGGTTGACCCAGAAACAGTGTCTTTCGAAACACGCGCGCGACGCCATCGTCGACGAAGACATTGCTGCTGTCAGGACAGCCGACGATGAACTGGTCGTTGTACGGGTCGACGCTCAGGCTTGCCCCGCAATGGCCACCAATATCGGGCGATTCGATGGGAAAGTACTCGTTGCGCAATTGATAGCCAAAGAAGGGAAAGGGCCTGGGCTCGAAAATCGTGACCGAACCGACCCGTCCAATACCGTTGTCGCGGCCAGTGGCGCCCACATAAATGTAGTCGGCGTCGAGCCCGACGCTGGTGCCAAACACGTCCAGAAATGCGGGGTTGGGGGCGGCCAAGGTGCCAATTTCGATCAGCCCGCCAGTGCCGACATCCGGGTTGGGCACATAGACATGCGCGGCACCGGCAAGCGCGTTGCCATTCTGGCTCTCGCCCGGCGCGCCAGCCACCAGCCGAAAGCTCGAATCGCCGGTGCGGCGAATGGCCAACGAACTTCCGAGTACCGCTCCGTCAACACCACAGACGGAGTTGTTGATGACTGGAAGTGGCCGCAAACGCGGAATGACGGGGTTATATTGGATCGTGGTCACGCAGCCGCGGTCGTTCGTGCCGGTCCAACCGATCGCCAGCATGTCCGAATCAAACGCAAGCGAACGACCAAGTCGCAGCCCGGTGCCGCCGGTGCCGCCGTTGATGAACTCTCTCAGAACCCACTGGGATGCCGCCACAATTTCGCTGTAAAACTCGACTCGACCGAGAGGGGTGCCAGCCGACGTGAAATCGGGCGCACCTATCGCAATTAGGCCAGAGCCCTGAGCCAAGGTCGCGCCAAAGTGCGCGCCTGCTTGCGGATTATTGGCATTCAAGGTGGTGGCCAGTTGCCAACCTTGCGGACCGGGTTTGTACACGTACACGGCACCTGCTGCTGCCTGCCCATTTACGGTGGCGTTGGGCGCGCCGACGAATACATGAGTGACCGTGCGAATTCCGTCGCTGTAACTTGTGCGCACTGCAATGCTGGTGCCAAGTTGTGATGCGTTCGCGCCGAGAAACGCGTCGTATTTCGGCACCCAGGGCTCGGCCCTGGCGGTCTGAAGGAAACTGACTCCAACTGCGACGACTGTGCATTGCATGAGCAGGAACCAGGAGATGCGGTGAAGTGGTGAGGCGCAGGTTTTCATCTTCGATACTCGTCAGGGTGTCAATGGATGAAACGGAGACCAGCGAAAAATGCGACAGA
This sequence comes from Lysobacterales bacterium, assembly GCA_038255435.1. Taxonomy (GTDB): domain Bacteria; phylum Pseudomonadota; class Gammaproteobacteria; order Xanthomonadales; family Ahniellaceae; genus 0-14-3-00-62-12. Next base: position 47,806 of record JBBSLG010000006.1, on the reverse strand, counting down.
GCGCTTTTCCTCCGCGCCGATCATGCGAATCCCTCCACCGATGCTGCGCGCGGCTGATGCGCTTTGTCCCTGCCGCATCCAAAGCCTGGCCACCGCTAACACCGCATTGATTTCATGTGGCTGCGGCGTCAGTGCCGACCGAGCCTTGGGGTGCGGGTAGGCCACTCAGTGGCCACGTTGTGCGCTGCGTTCCACATCCCTCAAGAAAGCGCTGTCGGGTTTTTGCATGGTTTCCGTTTCATCCGGTACAGGCCACTGTCGGAGAACGGTAATGATCGGTACGAGGCGAGAGACAAGCGCGGAGTGGGGCTTTCAACTTACGCACTGGACAACGCGGCGGCTGACTTTGCTGTTGGGCTTGTCACTGCTGGTGCTTGCGGGGCGGCCCGCGCTGGCGGCCGAGTACTGCGTGGGCAGCCCGTCGGAGCTGCAGGCCGCCCTGAACGAAGCGGCGAGCCCATCCCAGGAGTTGTTTACCACCACGGTGATGCTCAAGCAGGGCACCTATCACGTCGGCAACACCTCGCTGGCCCAGGGGACTAACACCTATGCGCTGGAGCTTCTGGGTGGCTACAACAGCGACTGCTCGGCACGCACGCTCAACCCGGACAACACCGTGTTCGACGGTGACGGCAACCAGGTGCGGTTCGAACCACTGGCCGAACTGCTGATCGAGGGCATTCGCTTCCAGAACGCTGGCAGCACAATTCCGAACTATGGATTGAATATTGCGGCGTACGCCGATGATGTCTCTGTACAGGTGCGCAACAGCGCCCTGGTCGGAGTCAACCTGGACGCCTGGTTCGGTCTCTCAAACAGCGGGATGACGATGAAATTCGTCAACAACCGCGTGCACGGCTTCGTCCAGCCGAGCGGGGCCAACGAGGCTGCGGTCTCTATGCTTGGAATGGCGCTAATCCGAGTGGTCGGCAATACCCTTGCCGACAACGCCGGCAACCACGGGCTCCACGTCTGCACCAGCGGCGATGTGAGGATGGCCAGTAATATCGGCTGGAACAACGCCGGCGACGATTTCCGCGTGACGGCAGACTGCAGCGACGGCAACAGCAATCCCGGCGATGCGGAATTCAAGAACAATCTGTACCAAGGCATCACCATGAACACCGTCGGCGGCTCGGGCAACAATATCTCCAACGTCGATCCGCTGTTCGTCAATGCCGGCGCCGGCAATTACCGCCTGCAGAACGCTTCGCCCGCGATCAATACCGGCGTCGTCACATCCAGCACGGCCGCCGTCGACCTGGCGGGTAATCCGCGTGTGGTCGGTTCGACAGTGGATCGCGGTGCCTACGAATCGGCCTTGAACGACACCATTCCAACCACGATTACCGTGACGACCACTAGCGACAGTGGCGCGGGCTCGTTGCGCCAGGCGATCCTGGATGCCAATGCAAACCCCGATTTCAATTTCATCAACTTCAATATTCCGGGCGCCTGCCCGCGTGTGATCGCGTTGACCTCGGCAGACCTGCCCAGCATCGTCAACGGTGTGCGCATTGATGGCTGGACCCAACCAGGAAGTGTGAGCAACAACCGCAGCAAAGGCGACAACGCCACGCGCTGCATCGTCTTGGCCGGTGGCAATGCACGGCGTCGGGGGTTGAATTTCCAGGGTTCGAGTGACGAACAATTCTGGCTTCAAGGTCTGGCGTTTTCCGGATTCAAACCAGGCAGCAACGATGGCGCCGCGCTGCGCATCGTCGGCGGCACCGACAACCTGGTCTGGGGCAATCAATTTGGCGGCACACTTTCGGCGAACGCGGGTTCACTGGTGCTGCTACCCAGCGACACCAATATCGAATTGACGGGGCCATCAAAAAGCACCGTCGGCGGCGATTTACCCGCACAGCGCAATGTGATTGCGGACGCGCTTTTCAATGGTTTGTTAATTACGTCGAACACGTTTTTGTTCGTTACCACGGCCTCGACCGACAACGACATCATCGACAACCTAATTGGCAGCTATGGTTTACAGATCACTGCGGCTGGCAATGGCACCGGAATTCGCGTTGAAACCAGCGGCAATACGCTGCGCGACAACACCATCATCAACAGCGGCCAAGACGGCATCTGGATGCAGGCAGCCGGCGCGCACCACAATGTGCTTCAGGACAACCGGATTGGTATCCGCGACACCATTTGCATTGGCACATTCTGCTTTGGCGGCGCGGCGGGCAATGGCCGACATGGCTTGTTCCTCGACTTTGGCCCGCACGATAATGTGATGTACAACAACACGATCTGGAACAATGTTGGCGACGGCGTGTTCATGTTTTCGGATGTCGGTGCCACCAGCTACAACAACTGGTTGATCGGAACGACCTTCTATAACAACGGTGGTGCGGGCACACGGTTCAGCATCTACAACGGCGCTGACGACGACGCTGCTCCGACGCAGCAGAACATGGCCAATCGCGGCCGCAACTATCCAGTACTTACCAGCGCTTACGGTAGTGCCCAGCAAGGGGTTGTTGAAGGCTCGCTGGGCTCGACCGGTGGTAACTATGTGATCGACATCTTCTCGTCGGCTATGCCTGACAGTGGCCAGCCGCGCGGTGAAGCACAGAGATTCCACACGAGCTTCTTCAGCGTGACGATCTTCCAACCGAACGGCATCGCGTATTTCAACATCCCGTTCTCAAGCAGTGTTGATTTGGTTGGTCGCGTGATCACCGTGACCGCGACCGATTCCGTCGGCAATACATCTGAGCTGTCGGCGCCCGTTGTCTACACCCAGAACGACGCCCTGTTCGCGAATGGCTTCGAGAACTGAGTCGGCGAAATTGACCCGCCTGAATCACACCGATCCTGTGCCGGGAACTCTATCGCCACGATGGCTAGTCCGTTGTAAGTACGGGCCCGTGACACGCTCTGGGCATTCGATGGAGTTGCCAATGAGCAACGGCAACAGCGAGCGGGTCGGGCCCCGCTCCTGCAAACGCATACCGATACTGCTTTTTCGTACAGCTGAGGATTGGAGTCAATCAGGAAAACCTAAACGCACATCACCAACCGCATCAGCACTACACCTTACCAAGGAGCACATCATGAACACCGTTCGACGATTTGGACTCGGAACGCTTGGTCTTATTCTGATTAGCCTGACCAACGCCGCCGACGCCACCACCATCACCAGCACAATCACGTCCTTTGGTACCTTTGGAAATACAACTGGAAGTTATTACGTTGTGAAGATCGGTGGAACTGAAATGTCCACAAGCTTTCCGCATACCGGCGAACTTGCACGTGAGGCTTTCCTGAGAAACATCAAGGTGACCGTCGATTTCAGTTACGGAACCTACATTCCAAGCTATGGCTATGTTGGCAACAAGATAAATACCATCACCATTCAAAGCATCGATTTGCCTTGAATCCATTTGACCAGAGGATCTTGTCATGAAAACGATTTCAAACCTGAGTTTGAACTTTGCGTTACTGGTTTTCGTTGTATTCAGCAGCGCAGCTCAGGCCTGGACCGTCACAAATAAAATCACGTCTTTCACTACCTACAGTACGCAGTCCGGCAATTACTATCTGGTAACAGTAGGCGGCGTTAAAATGCACACCGCCACGCAGCACATTGGCGAGCTGATGCGTGAGGCATTCTTGCGCAAATTGACTATCACTGCGGATTATGATCCACCTGTTCCTTATTACACTTCAAAAGTAAACACGATCACCATTCAAAGCGTCGATGTGCCCTGAGTGGCTACCCTGGGGACCTGCCCGTTTCCATCCGTTCGACCGCATCCACTGGAGGCAACCATGAAACTGAAAAGAATCATTCTGGGCGCGAGCCTGCTCGCCGGCTTGGGCAACGTGCTTGCCGATGCCGGCGGCAGCTTCGTCATCAGGGACAAGCCATTCGTGCTCAACAGCGCTTACGCGTACACCTGTCCAGATCCGTTTGATCCCTCCAAACAATCCACGGTGATCGCGTTCAGCGGCCGACAAATTGACGAACAGGCGATCAAATCATCGGACGATCCTGCCAGTGCGCTGTCGGCAGTTTTGGACTCCTATTTTCCCGATCAGGAAGAGCGCCCCATCAAGCTTGAGCTGATTTTGGCCAGGGCCGATGCGGAGTCGCCGATTCAACAGATCAGCTACACGATACCCAACGAGAGTTCGGGTGCCAGTGTCGGCGCCGCTCGCTATTTTCTTGAACTCAAGCGCAACGACGGCCAGCGGATTGAAGGCACACTACGCAGCAAGCAGGCGTCCGACAAAAACTCGCCGTTCGGCGGCTATTTCGATGTGCATTTTGCGCTGGATGTGCATCCGCCGACCGGATGCTGAGCGGGTTGGCATCGGTGCGGCGATTAGCGGTCAGTTGAGTAGCTACGGCTTTTGCTGCGCCAGCTTGATCGCTGCATCGATCTCGTGCTCCTGCGGCGTGAGCGTGGTGAGCGTCTGCGCGATGCACGCGCGGCCGGAGGTCGGGGAGAGGTCGGGGACACCCGCCATTTGCGGACTATCTGGGGCGTGGTCCCATTGGACTTTGGCCTTTTGATGGGTGTCGCGAACTCGTTCAACCATCCTGGGTAGTGGCGATTTTCTTGCCGGCATCTATGAAATCAAAGACTGACATAGAGAACTGCAGAACTGGGGAGACTCAGGCCGCGCAGGTCAGAGTCGGGCTCGGCACCGACAACTTCGAGAATTGAATCGGCGAATCGGTCGGCGCACAAATTGCCAACAGCGACACCAGGGAAGCTCTGAACAAGTCACTGGAACGTCTCCGCTACCCAGTTTATTGCTTGCCAGACCCCCAGCCCCCTGACTCAGGGCGCTATCGCGGCTCCGGACTTGTTCAGAGGTTCCCTGTCAGCGGTACCGGTCATCCATCGAACGACGAACTGTCGGCTTTCTTGATGGTTTCCGTTTCGTCCAGTAGAGCCCACTCACTGGAGACCGGCCGTGAAGATGAACACATGCGGCAGGAAGCAGAACAACCTGAGCCATTGCCTTGCAGATGTCGTTCGCCGCTGGACACACCGTGTGGTGCTGGCGTGGGGTATGGCAATCTCACCGACGGCATTCGCTGCTGAGCATTGCGTGGGTTCGGTCGCCGAACTCTACGCAGCGTTGAATGACGCGGCTGGCGCAGCGTCTGCGCAGGTCACGACCACGATCAAGCTCCAGCAGGGCACTTATCTCGTCGGCAACAGTAGCCTGACTCAAGCACAGCCCATACATTTTCACGCAATGGAACTCTTGGGCGGTTACAACAGCGACTGCTCTGCGCGCACAGTCAACCCGGAAAACACGACCTTTGACGCCGAAGGCAACTCACGAATATATTTTCGACCAGTCGGCGACTTCTTGATCGAGGGCATCCGTTTCCGACGAAACGTCTTTGCTCCGCATCACCGGGTAGAAATTTTCGCCGCCGCGCACAACATCACCATACGAGTGCGCAACAACACCTTCGATACCGTTGCCTTAGCCGGTGGTGCGGGGTACACGCCAACGGGCGAGGAGGTCACCGGTCTGTCCATGTGGTTCATCAACAACCGCGTGACTGACTACCCGTGGCTCAATGACAACTCGGTAGTGAGTGTGACAGGCACCGCCACGTTGCGCATGACCAGCAACACCGTCGCCAACAATGAGGGCAACAATGCCGTCTTTCTATGTGAGAACGGCAATGATGTCTGGCTGGTCGACAACATCGCCTGGAACAATGCAGGCGAAGACTTCACTGTGTTTGAGACTTGCCTCATCAATTCGGCAATCGGCAACGCCCGCAATCGCTCCAATCTCTACCAAAGCGTCACCCTGGTTCCGATTGGAGACTCCGGCAGCAACTTGATGGGCACCGATCCGCTGTTTGTCAACGCAGCAGCTGGCAACTATCGATTGCAAAACGCATCGCCCGCCGTGAACAGTGGGGTAGTGTCGAGCAGCATCGCCAACTTGGACTTGGCGGGCAATCCGCGCGTGGTCGGTTCAACCATTGATCGAGGCGCCTTTGAATCGGCTCTGAATGACACCATTCCATACACCATCACGGTCACGAATACTGCCGACGCCGGTGCCGGCTCCCTGCGCCAAGCGATTCTGGATGCCAACTCCAATCCGGATTCCAATGTCATCACCTTCAGTATCCCGGGCACTGTCTGCCCACAGGTGATTGCACCCGTCAGCAACCTGCCGACCATCACCCATGGCGTGCACATAGACGGATTTACCCAAGCTGGCAGCCTCCGCAACACCCGAAGCAAAGGTGACAACGGCAAACGATGCATCTTGCTGGCTGGCGGCAATGCACGCAGTTTGGGCTTGAACTTCTTTGGCAACAGCGCCTCCCGATTTCAGCTGCAAGGCTTGAACTTCGGCGGCTTTGCCAGCGGCAGCAATGGCGTTGCGCTCCGCATCGCTGGCGGTAGAGACAACCTGGTGCGCGGCAATCAGTTTGGCGGCAGCATTCCCACCAACAGTGGCTCACTGATGCTGGCAGGCAACGACACCAACATCGAACTGACCGGTGACTCCACCAGTACCGTCGGCGGCGACTCTCCCGCTGATCGCAATGTGATTGCTTCCGCAAACGCCAACGGCGTGTTGATCTCCACACTGATCTTTCTGCAACAACCATACCCGTCCAACAACAATGACATCATCGACAATTTGATCGGCAGTTATGGGTTGGAAAGCGTGGCAGCGGGCAATGGCACCGGGATCAAGATCCAGACCAGTGGCAACACCGTGCGCGACAACACCATCATCAACAGTGGCCTGGACGGCATCTGGATGAATGTGGCAGCGGCCAGCGGCAATATCATTCAAGACAATCGTATTGGCGTGCGTGACACCATTTGCGTGGGTGTGCTCTGTTTTGGCGGTGCGGCGGGAAATGGTCGGCATGGAATGTTCATCGATTTTGGCCCCCACGACAACATCATCTACCGAAACACCATCAGGAACAGCACGCAGCACGGCATCTTCATGTTTTCCGATACCGGCGCGACCAGCGTGCGCAATTTGTTGATCGGCAACCAGCTTTACAACAATGGCGGCGCGGGCACGAAATTCCTGACTTACAACGGTGCCGACAACGATTCCGATCCAGCGCAGCAATCCATGGCCAATCGCGGCCTGAACTACCCAGTGGTTACCAATGCTTCGGGCGGCGCCACTCAAGGCGTGGTTTGGGGCATCGTAAACAGCATCAATGGCAACTATTCCGTCGACGTTTTTTCGTCAAGCCTGGCGGATGCCGGCAACCCCCGTGGCGAGGCTGAAGTGTTTCACCGCAGTTTTTCCGGTGTGACAATCAGCAACGCCGCAGGCGGGCAAGACGGCAATGCGGAATTCTTGATTCCGTTCACCAGCACGGTCGATCTTGTGGGGCGGGTGATCACGCTCACGGTTTCCGACACGGCCGGTAACACCTCCGAGCTTTCGGCACCGATGGTGTACACGCTCGCCGACGGCCTGTTCGCCGATGGCTTTGAATAGGGGCCGAGTTCGGTTCTGAGCGCTCAGCGTATTGGCCGCTCGGAACTTTCCGGGGGGCCGCTATCGCTGATTGTTCCTGAGCTTTGCTGTTATAGGGCGGGGCTAGCAGCCTGCGCGGCGCAGAGAAAATACCAGTCGAGTGGAAGCTGGTCTCTCAAGGCCGGATTCCTGCTGCTTCCAGCGCCGCGTCGATCTCGTGCACCTGCGGCGTGAGCGTGGTGAGCGTCTGCGCGATGTGCGCGCGGCCGCGTGTGAGTGCCGCAACGGCCGCTTCACGATCGCCCGCGGCGAGGGCGAGATAACCGCGTTCGACATCGATCATCGCGGTTTCATCCGGCGATGGCGCCGTACCGCTCTGCGCTTCGTCGAGTAGTGCGCGCGCGGCGTCCAATTCGCCGGTGTCGCGGGCCAGGCGTGCGCGCAGTATTTTCAGGCGGCGCGTGAGGGCTTCGCTGCTGGCGATCAGCTCATCCTTGGCGCATTCATCCAGCGCAGCGCGCGCGGCTTCGACACGACGTTCGCGGATCGCCACTTCAGCGCCCAGCAGACGTGCCTTGGCGCAGAACGGCGGGTGGCCTTGGCTGCTGCAGGCAATCGCCTGTCCCTTGGCGATGCCCTCGGCAGCATTGGCGGCACGGCGCTCTTCGTCGATGCGCGCAGCGGTGATCAGGTGCGCCAGCGGCGCCAAGCGATGTTCGTCGCTGCTGGCGGGCACGTTGATCAGTCCCTGTAGTTCGGCGCTGGCGTCGTCCAGGCGGCCCATGCTCCCCAGCAACTCGGCATGACGATAACGCCAGTAACGCGTGTTGAATTGCTCGGGTCCGAACGTCGCGCCGTCGGCGGCGATGACCTCGACCAGCGCGGGCTCGGCTTCGGCGTAGCGCTTGAGGCCGGTCAAGGCGCGGGCACGCACGCCCTGCAACCCATTGCGCAACCTGGCGTATTGGGCCGCCTGTGAGAAGGGATGGGCAAGGCCGCGATCAATGACGGTGAGCGCCTCGTCGTTGCGCTCCAACGACGCCAGGATGTCGCCCAGTATGTGCACGGACAACAGGTAATCCGAGGCGCGCGCGCGGCCGAGTGGCTCCAGCAACTGCATCGACTCGGTAGCGCCCGCCACCGCGTCGGCACCGCCGGCAAACAGCACGTTGCTCTGAAGGCGCAGCGCAATAGCCAGGTCGGGGTGCGCGTCAGGGCCCGCTGCACGCAGCAGTGCTATGGCCGCAGCGAGTTCGCGCAGCGCCTCTTCGGTATGACCTCCGGAATACGTTTGATACGCCAGGCGCGCCTTGGCGCTGCCTTCGATTATGGTGGACGGCTCGGCGCTGCGCGCGTTGTAGACCAGCGCCTTGCTCATGGCATCAATCACGGCTTCTTTGTCGCCCAGCGTCACGTAGACGTTGCCGATTTGCATCAACAACGCCGCTGCGACCGCGGGCTCCTGCGCCAATTCCTTGTCGATGCGCGCGCGTGCCACTGCCAGCAATTCGCCGGCCGTAGTCTGCAATCCCTTGCCTTGATTGGGATCGGCGGAGAGAAACACCGAACTCATGAAGTCGCGCGTGGCCTCCGACTGCCGCAGTGCGGCGCGGGCGACCGCGGCTTCCTGGGTTTTGGCGCGCGCCTGCCAGAGTGCGGTGGCGGCGAGTCCGATGATGGCGACCAGGCCAAGCACGGCCGCGGCCACACCGGCGCGATACCGTCGCACAAATCTCCGCAGCACGTAGATCGGACCAGGTCGACCGATAGCCAGTGGGCGGTAATCCAGCCAGCGCGCCAGGTCCTCGCGCAGCGAAGCGACCGAAGCATAACGCTGCGCCGGCAGCGGATTGACAGCATGCGCAATGATGCGACCGAGATCACCGCGCAGCATTTGCGACAGTGCTTTCGCATCGCGCTGCCGCGGCGTAGAACGGTTCTTGACTCTGTTCTGCCCGGTGGCAAAGCGCGCCAGTTCTGCCGTGGTCCACTCCGAGTCGCGCGTGCGCTCTAGTGTTGAAAGGCGCCTGCCAGCGACCAGTTCGTACAGGATCAGACCCAGGCTGTAGACGTCGCTGGCGGTGGTTACGCGCTCGCCACGCAACTGCTCGGGCGCAGCATACTCAAGCGTGAAGACGCGGGTGGCCGGTGCGCCGGTATCGCCGTCGTCGAGTACGAGGGCAATGCCGAAATCCAGCAGCTTGGCGCGGCCCTCGGCGTCCACCAGCACGTTCGACGGCTTCAGATCACGGTGCACCACCAATTGGGTGTGGGCGTGGGCAACTGCCGCGCATACCTGATCAAACAGGCGCACGCGCTCGCGCGCATCCAGATCGCGCTGATCGCAGTGCTCAATCAATGCCTCGCCCTGGACATACTCCATCGCCAGCCAGGCGCGGCCATCCTGGGTGCCGGCGTCGACGAAGGCGGTGATGTTGGGGTGGGTGAGCGCAGCGAGGATGCGCCGCTCGCGCGAAGCCAGTTGCGCCAGTCGCGCGGAACCACCATCGAGAAGTTTGAGCGCGACGCGTTGCACGAAATCGGCGTGCTCGCGTTCGGCCAGATAGACCGTGCCCATGCCACCGCTGCCAATGCGCTCAATCAGACGGAATGGACCGACCCGTGCCGGCATCGCTTCGGTCGTGGCCGGCGTCATGTTGTGGACCACCTGCGACGTTGCGCTGTCGCGCGTACCGGTCAGCAATGCGCGCAAGTTGCCGGCCAAGTCGGTGTCGCTGTCAGCGATACGCGCGAGTTCCGCCTCGCGTTCCTCTGCGCTGGCATCGCCGAGTTTGTCCAGCAGAGCGCGCATACGCTGCCAGCGCTCGGGGTGAAACAACGGGCTTGCAACAGGCGGCGGCTGGGTCGCGTCGTCGCTCATACCACGCCGCCCAGTGCGAGCCGCAGATAGTTGCGTGCCAGGGCCAATTCTCGCTGCACTGTGCGTTCGGAGATGCCGCGCAGCGCGGCGATCTGCGGTGTGGTCAGCCCAGCGAAGACACACCAGCTCATTGTTTCGGCCAGCTGGCTGTCCTGGCCATCCAGTGCGGAAAAGGCCTGATCGAAGGCCAGGGTCTGCTCGGCGTTAAGCGCGCGATCCGGGATGCCCTCGTCGAGTTCTGTACGCAACAAATCACCGCCGCGCTTCTGCGCCAGGTTCTCGCGCGCATGATCGATCACGGTTTGGCGCATGGCGCGCGCGGCCAGATTGAAAAAATGGCAGCGGTCATTCAACGCCAAGGGCGAACTACCGGCGAGTTTCAGAAAGGTCTCGTTGACCAGGGCCGTGGGCGTCAGTGTGTGGCCAGCGCCCTGGGTTATCTGCAGTGCAGCGAGACGGCGCAACTCGGCATACACCAAGGTATAGGCGCGCTCGCCGGCTGCGCGGTCGCCAGAACTGGCCGCACGCAACCACTCGGTCAAAGGCACGGAATCAGCCAAGGCGCTCTCCTTCAGGCGCGCGCTCTCATCGCGATGTCCGGAGCGCCGGCCAAAGCATAGCCCAAGCGCCAGGCCAAACGGTTGCGCAAGAAATCGCTTTTGCACGTGCCTGCCGTATGCGCCCGGCGGACACGTCAAGGGTCACCAAGCGAAGTCGCATTCTCCATCATCCAACTGAGCCTGACAGAGGGAAACCACATCGTAGCGCGCCCGGTACGGCCGGCAACGCGCTTCGCGCACTCTGACCTGACCGTCGACTCCAACTGAGGCGGCGTCGCAGCTGATTACTGCTGGCCGGCGTGCAATCGCACCATGCGCCCATACGTCCGTATCGACGGCAGCGTCGTGCCAGGTGGGGACGCGAGTCGCAGGCGCCCATTTCACCAGTGTGCACCGCCACCGCAACGTCACCGCCCCGCTGCCCACCGCGATGCAGGTCGACTGGCCGCGGGCCTACCGGTCAAACGGCTTGGCTGAGGTCATGCGCAGAAACTCCGTCGCGGACTCCGGTTTCACTCGAACCCACTGGCGAAGAGATTGATATTGCCGTACTCATATGCCCCGATATCAACGGTGCCAAACAGCAGTCGAAACAGGCCATCGGCATCGGTGCTTCCGAGCCCTCCTGCGGGTGCGTTGTTGCCTGCATCACGGGCCGCAGATCCGGGGCTCAAGTGATAGTCGCGGGCGGCTCCGTTCTGATAGCCGGGGCTGGCGGTGTCGACAAGATTGTTGCCCGCCGTTACCCAGACCGGCACATTGGTCGCCGCCGCATGCCCGGAGATCACGCTGTTGAATAGACTCGCGGTGCCGGCGGGTTGGCCCTGCAAGAATAGGCCTGCACTGTTTCCAGTGTGGTCCGCGATGGTGAGATTGGTCAGCTGCAGCGTTGTGTCGGCGCCGGCCATAAATGCATCGACACCGCGAAAACCTCCGCTGCCGCCGCTGATCTCATTGTCGGTGAAACGGATTTGGCCGGCGCTGGCAACCACCACACTGGCATGCGTGCCCAGCCCGGCGCTGACACCGGCAACCCCCGTATAGCTATTGTCCCGAATCACATTGCTGCGTACCTCAAGCACGGCGTTGCTGGTGCCCACGGCGAAGGTGCCGGCAGAAAAGCCGGCGCCATAGCCGGAGTTGACGGCCGCCAATCCGCTCGAGCCAAGGTCCGCTCCAACATTTCCGATCACCCGATTGCGCGCGATCAGCACATTGGAATCAGCGAACGCTGAAGCACGCAGGCCGATATCGGCCAGTTGCTGATTGACCACTTGCGCCATGTTGCCGGTGATCAGGGTGTCGCTGAGCTCTGCTGTCGCGGTGCCTTCTGCGGATATTGCCACCCCAGCTGCCGCGGCCGAGCCGCTGTTGGTCATCCCGGTCGGCACTGTCGATATCGACTGGTTGTTGCGCACCGTGCCTCGGCGCACGAGGATGTGGCTGGCGCCCTGGGCCACTGCACCGATACCGCCGGCCGAGGCAGAAAACTCTGATTCGCAGCGATTGTTTTCGACGATGAAAAAGCTCAGCGTGATGTTGCCGGTATTGGAGGTGCGCAGATCGACACCGGCATTGAATTGGGCGAGCCCATTGATCACCCGCAATCTTGAGATCAGCAACACGCCGTTGCTGGCATTCAGACCCAGGCCACGGCCCAGCCCGCCCGCATCAAACGTGGTCAGCGCCGGATCGTCGGATGAGGTGGTAAAGCCAGCGTTCCAGCCACCCGTGACGGTCATGGTCTTGGCCACGAACAGGCCCAGATTGGGTCGCTCCGCATAGGTTCCTGCGCGAATCCGGATTTCGTGCGCTGATCCAGTGGTGGCAACCGCCGTGTTCCAGGCTGTGGTCAAGGTCGCATGGGTGCCGCCGCTGCCGACGGTGAATACCGCGGCCTGGGTCGCATTCGAAAAGGTGCCCAGAATCAGGCACGCCAGAAACGCCCGCATGGCCGGAACGGAAAAGCGCTGGCTCGCCATCGGTGACTCCCGCGACGGACAGGGAGCCCGTGTTGCCCTTCAGTTCGGGAAAAGCCAAGCGAAGCGGACAGGATGAAGCGGGCCGTAAAATGTTCCGAGAATCCGCTCACTGCGAGAAATCACACTGACCCGGCTTCCGGGTTTCACTCGAAGCCGTTGGCGAAGATCGCGTTCGTCGTCGGCGCACCGTTGTAAGTAAACCGCGCGATCGTGGCGCTGTAGGGATCGCCGAGTGTGCTGGCCTTGTAGATGCCGCCGGCGAGTATGCGACTGCCCGGATCGATGCTGCTGATCGCCGGTCGATTGTCGCCGACGTCACCAAACCCGCTGCCCGCATTCCACAGGTACACACTGTTGCCGGGTCCGACGAAGCCCCAGGCAGTGCTCGGTGCGAGTACGCCATCGAAGCGCTGGGCGAAGAAGAATTCCTCGTTGGGCCCTGAAGCACCCGTCAAGACGACCAGACCATTGCTCCAGTGCACGCCGCCGACATAGACGTTTCCCCCTGCACCAGCGCCGCCCTGGCTGCTGGTCTCATTGGTCCAGTTGCCACTGCCGTTGAATTTCTGTACGTAGCCCAGGGTTTCGCCACTGCCCGGTGTTGTGCCTGCGGTAAGCAATTCACCGGCGGCGTTGATCGACATCGCCGCCAGTGAATCGGCCCGTGCCGGTGTGTCGCTGCCGTAGTAAATCACCCGGCGTCCACTGTTGATGCCGGTATAGGTGCTCATGTAGTTGCGCGAGCCTGGGCAGAAGCTGGCGTCATAGCCATAGCTCAGATTGACGCGGCCACCATTGCCGAAGGCGGGGTCGAGCATGGTGTTGTCGGCATACGCCACCGAGCCGGTGATCAGAGCGAGGATTGCGATGGCTAGGCGAACAGGAAGGCGAGGCATTGCGTGCTCCCGCGGTGGGTTTGTGCACCGGGGTACGCAAAAGGCGGTTCGATCCTGACATCGCCTGGTGACAATGAATTGGGTCGGGTCCCGCGCAGCGGTGCCCGATGTTGTCGGCGCGGCCACGATGGCAACCCCTGGCTGTGTCCAGGCGTCGATGTCGGGTACCGCTGCGCGGCACCCGACCTGCGCGCTGGTCCTGCTCGGCAATCGATTCGGGTTGCGTGACCTTTGACAGGGTTGCATATCGTTTGGCGATGCGCGTAATATTGTTTATCGATATCCCTGGAGCGAACATCATGACCACGACCAACGCCCACGCCCTCGCGGTCACCCGGCCGGTTATCCAGGGATTGATCGTGCTCAACCTCGTCTATGCCCTCGTCATCGCCGGATTGCTGGTCTCCAGCTTCGTGATGGAGGGCTGGCCGTGGCGAGTGCTTGGCTTCGACATGGTGGCCGCGCATCCCTGGCTGGGGCACGGACTGCGCGCGATCGTCATTATCGGCGTGATCGGCGCGGTAATCGTGCACACGATTCTGCGGCGACTACTGCTGATCGTTGACACCGTGCGCAGCGGCGACCCCTTCATTCTGGATAACGCCGGACGCCTGAACGCAATCGCATGGCGTGTGCTGGCGCTCGAGGGGCTGCGATTGATCGTCGCGGCGATTGCGGCGGCGGTATGGGAACCAGGACGCATCGACGGATTTTCATTCGCGCCCTGGCTGGCGGTGCTGTTGCTGTTCGTGCTTGCCGGCGTGTTCGCGCATGGCGCGCGCATGCGTGCCGACCTCGACGGAACGATCTGATGGCGATCATCGTACGCCTCGACGACAAGCTGCACGAACAGCGCATGACATTGACCGAACTGGCAGCGCGCGTCGACATCACCGTCGCCAACCTGTCGATCCTGAAGACCGGCAAGGCCAAGGCGATCCGCTTCTCCACGCTCGAGGCAATCTGCATCGTGCTCGACTGCCAGCCGGGTGATCTGCTCGAGTTTCGCCCCGGCAATTCGGACGATGAGATCAGCGACTCGGAGGCGAGCGAGTGAACGCTGTCATCAACGAACACACCTGCACACCGACAACATCGGCGCCATGCGCTTGGGCCGGTTTCTCCCTGCTCCGGATCGAGTTCTTCGGGACTCGTCCACCGGCATCGGCACACTCCAACCATAGAGAACAGTCATGAACCTTGCTCACGTGTTTCGATCCGACCCGCTGCGCCACGAAGGCGTGCGCCCGATCAATATCTGGGGACTGCGCCTGTTCTATCTGCTGATGCTGGTATTCGTCGCGCCGTCCGCGTGGCAGGTGCTGCTCAGCCACGAGGGCGCGTGGGACCCCTTGGCAGCAATTGCCTGGTCGGTATGGGCAACCTATCCCGCGCTCGCGCTGTTCGCATTGTTCCAGCCGCTGCGTTGGTTACCGCTGATGTTCTTCACCGTCGGCTACAAGACCATCTGGATGGCGTTCGTCGCGTTTCCGCTGTGGCAGGCGGGAACGCTGGAGGGCTCGTCGGCACAGCCAATCGCCGAATCCTTTCTCGCGCTGCCCTTGCTGGCCTTGGTGATTCCCTGGGGCTACGCCTGGCGGACCTATATCGTCGGCGCGCGCTCGCCATCGTCAAACGCATCGAGCTCAGCGCCAGCCGCATCATGATTCACGATCAGGCGCATCGCATCGCTTCCCTGTTCGCTATCGAGCAGACCATCAGCGCGGTTGCGCGGAATGAACTTTCTGGCGGCAGGCAAAGCTCTAACCATTACTGCTGGTTCTCACGATGCGTCGCCACCGGAGTTTCGAATCGCCTGGTGTGTTGAGCGCCCACGACTTTCGGGCAACGCTGCATGCCTCCGAATCGTGCACCGCCGCAAGTCGCAGCCATCGACCGCGCTGATGATCCAAATTCGCCAAAAGAATCACATTGGCGAGCAGCAGCTTGACGTTTCACGATCGAAATGCCCTAAGCTCCGGCTTCCATTCTACTTGCGGGGGCAACGCGATGGGCATTCGGTCATTGGTATTGGGTGTAATTCTGGCGGTGATTTCTTCCGGCGTTTCTGCCGCCGCGTATCTTCGTGTGCTGTCCTGGAACACACTGCATGCCGGTTGGAGCGGCCAGACCGATTGGACCGGATATGCCACGCAAGCCTGGGTGGACTTCGGCTCCACGGCCGCCGCTGCCAACGGTGTCGATGTCATTTTCGCGCAGGAAGTCATGTATGCCGAGTCTGCGACCAGCATAACGGCTGCGCTGACGGCAGTAAGCGGGGTCACCTGGGACCATCGCGTAACAGCGGCAATCGGACGCACCAGCTACAAGGAGCGTTATGCCGTCTTCTTTCGCACCGATCGTGTGCAGATCCTTTCCGCAACGGTATGGGCCGATTCGGGCGACGTCTTTGAGCGCGAACCGCAGATCGTGAAACTCCGCCACACCCAGACCGGCGCCGATTACACCTTCATCAACTGGCACACGGTTTTTGGCACGACCGCCGAACGTCAGGCCGAAGTCGCGGCGATCGGGTCGGTGTTCAGCTCGATTCAATCGGGCAGCAGCAGCGATCAGGACGTGATTCTGCTGGGCGACCACAATCGCGATGCCACCTCGCCCTGGTGGGCGAATCTGACCGCGGTTTCGCCAACGGTAAGCTACAAGGTCAATGAGCTCACCTCGATCAACACCAGTTGCGGTTTCGCCAGTGCCTACGATCACTTCTGGTTCCAGAGCAGCTATGTGTCGGAGTATTCGAGTTCCGGCCGTGACTACATCGCCAATATGTGTACCTTCCGCAATGGCCTGTCCGACCACGCGCCGATCTACCTGTCCCTGTATTCCAGCTCGGACACCGACTAGCGCCGGGCGGGCAAGCGCACGCTTGCCGCGCGGGCACTGAGGTTCCGCGATGTCGATCCCGGGATTGCGATCATGGGTTCGATGGTGGGCGGTGGGCGGCGCAGCGCTGCTGCTCTCCCTCGGCTGGTGGATATGGCATCGGGCGTCGGTCGAGGGAGCGGCGCCAGCGGCGGTTCCTCGCACCGCGCAGTCGACCGCATCAGCAACGCTTGCGCTGAGCGAACCGGTTGTGGCGCTCGGCCTCGATCACAGCGAAGCATTTTTCCAGACGCTGCTCTTGCCTGATGGCGGCATCGGCGCGATCCATGGCTCGGTGCGTATCGGGCTCGCCCAGGTGTCCAGCGAAGATGCGGCGTCCTATCGCGCGTGGTTGGACAGCGGGGCAGAGGGCGCAGGCCCTGCTGACCCCAGCGAACTCGCGACGGTCGAACAATGGATCGCCGTGCCGGCCCATCGGCGCGCCGATGGCACGGTCGAGGTGGGGCCGTTCAATCTTCCAGCTGCGCACCGTTACGACTTGCTGGCGCAGGCGGAGGACGATCTCCATGTCTATGCCGCTTCGTTCACTCGCGCCACGATTCCCGCCAGCATCGGTCCGCGGCTGGCAGCGGGTCTGCGCATCCACCACAGCGTGCTGAACTCGGGCCGCGCGCAGCTGGTGCTACGGCGCAGCACAGAGTTGCCGGATGCCGAAACCTGGCAAGCCGTGATGCAGCAACTGGCGCCCGATGTATTGGCGGCCTTCGGCGACGAACCGCTTGCGCTTGGCGCAGCCACGCAAACACTTGCACCGTTGCCGCCCTCTCCCATCGAAGTCCTGCTCCTCATCGATGGCATCGAGGCCGAGCGCCGAACGGTGGCGCTCCAGGCCGGCGTGATTTCGGACCTGCGCTTTGACCCGGTCGCCCAAGGCGTGGCGCAAGCGGTCTCGGTGAACCTGCAACTGCGCTTCGTGGTGCGCGATACCGGTGCGCCCATTGCAGATATCCGCGTGACCCATAACGGAGATCAAGGCCAACAGCAGCGGGTCTCGGACCAGGCGGGCAGCGTGCACTTTGTCAAACTGGATCGACAGCGCCCGCAAACTTTCACGCTCAGGTTCCCGGTCGACGAAAACGAGCTTCCGACTTGGCCCGAGGAGATGCCCCTGGAGGTTTCTCTGGAAGCGCGTGGCGACGAGTCCGCCGATCAGCCTGTGGTGGTCCGCACCATCGAGCTGAGCCCGCTGCATTGGTTGCTTGTGCGCACAGGAACGATCGCGAAGGAATCGAGGCGTCAGGTGGGCAACCCCTATCCGATTTTCCTGCTGCAGCGGCAGGCCGAGGACGGAATCTGGCGTGACGCGTCTTCGGACCATTTCCTGCCGGTTCCCGAAGGTCTCGCGGTGTCCGTTGCGGCGCGCGATCGCTACCGGGTGATCGCTGCCGTTTCACCCTGGACCGTCCACCTCAGCACGGCGGCCGATACCCGGAACGCGGCCCAGGATGGCAAGTACCGCGTCGATCTGACGCCCGAGTCCGGCCACAGTGTGGACCTGGTGTTTCAACGTGACGGCGTTCCGTTGGCGTCGACCCCCGTGCAGTTCCAGGGCCCGGCACGCGGACTGCCACCGCGTATTCTGGCCACCGATGGCCGTGGCCGACTCAGGCTCGACGATGTGACCCGCGATGAAGTCGTGGTGGAAATTCCGGGGAGCGACGAGGTCCGGGTCGATGTACGCGGAACGGTGGCCGTTGTGGACCTGGCGGAGAAGCAATAGCAGCAAGGGTTTGGAGCGGCGGTGTCTGCGCTTGCGTCGAGGGAGACAAACAGAGTCAGTGAAACCATTCATCGGCGAGCATCATCGAACACTCGCGCCGGTCCGGCTACCTCAGCACGCCCACTTGCCTGAGTGTCCGAATTGTTCTGACATTACCGGCCTTCATGCCAGGAGCCGATCCAGTTGGGCACGATAGCGCTGCGTTCCGGCTACGTCGGTCCTGTCGTGCAGGATCACTACAAAGTTGCCGTTGAACATGGGCTGCACTTCGCGGATGCGCCCGATATTGACGACCGACGAGCGTGATACCCGGGCAAAGCACGTGGGGTCGAGGCGACTGGTCAGGCTGGTCAGTGGTTCGCGCAGCAGATGAACTTGCGCGCCCACATGGATTTCGGCGTAGTTTCCCGCCGCCTCGATTCTATCGATGTCATTCACGTCGATGACGATGACCCGCCCGCTCAGCTTGATGGCCAGGCGCCTGGCCCAGCGCCGCGGCGCATGCAGACCAAGATCTTCAAGTGCCGCCACGATGCGCTCCTGCAGGCGCTCGCGCGGTTGCTGCAGGTGTTGGCGCGCCCGATCCAGCGCGACTTTGAATCGTTGGCTGTCGATCGGTTTGAGCAGGTAGTCGACAGCATGCACATCGAAAGCGCGCACGGCGAACTTATCGAATGCGGTGACAAAGATGACGGCGGGCATGTGCTCAAGCCCGATCGCTTCGATGACATCAAAGCCGCTGATTTCAGGCATGTGTATATCCAGAAAAACCAGATCCGGCTTCAGTTGGTCGATTGCCGCGATGGCGGCAGCGCCATCTGCACAGCTGGCGATGACTTCGATGTCGGCCTCATCGTGCAAGCGCTGGCCAAGGCCGCGCAGCGCGAGCGGTTCGTCGTCGACCAGGAGCGTCCGAACATTCACCGCGCCTCCTTCATGCGCAGGGGGATCTGCAATTCAACCTGCAATCCGCCATCGCGTGCATTGCCCAGTTCGAATGAGTAGCGATTGCCGTAGAGAAGTTCCAGCCGCGAACGGGTGCTGGACAGTCCAAAACCCAGCTGGGTATCCCGGTCAAGACCAACACCATTGTCGAGTACGCTCAGACGAAGCCGGTCGCCATTGCGTACCGCAGCGACCTCGATCCGCCCAGCATGCCCCAGCGTAGCCAGGCCATGTCGAACCGCGTTCTCGACCAGAGGCTGCAGAATGAGACTTGGCACGTAGGCGCACAGAAGTTCGGGATCAACATCGACGGAACAGGTCAAACGCTCAGCGAATCGGGTTGTCTCGATGGCGAGATAAAGTTCCAGGAAGGCGATCTCCTCATGCAGTTCGACCTCCTGTGCGGCCGAACTCTCCAAGGCGCGGCGGAGCAGATTGCCCAGTAGCACCAGCGTCCGTTCGGCGGCATCGACGTCCTCGCGCATCAGCACCGCAATCGTGTTGAGCGAGTTGAACAGAAAGTGCGGCTGTAGTTGTGAGCGCAAGGCCTGAAGGCGTGCATCGGCAAGCTGGGTCTCCAGTTGCAGCGCCTGTCGTTCGCGTTCGTGCGCTGAGCGAGCCAGACGCAGCGCATGGGCTACCCCGACAATGAGCCAGTACACCGGGACATTCAACAGGAATGCTGTGCCGATCAGTCGCGCGAAGGTCACAAACCAGGTCGGTCCAGCGCTGGTCGCGCCTACCTGGGTAGCCAGAGTGGCGAAGGCGGCCAGATTGAAGGCAGCAAGCAGAACACCAAACAGGAGATGGGCCATCAGCGCACGCAAGGGGCGTGGACGCTGGATCGGAAACAGCGCGGCCAGCCTGAGCGCCAGGGGCGTCAGCAGCGCCCACAGGCCGGCCCAGGTCATCCAGATTGCAGCTGCTTGGCTCCAGGCAATCGGTTCATCGCGCATGGCGCCCGAAACCCATGCCTGGGTCGCGAGCAGGAGCCCGACCAGAGTCCACGCGGCCATGGCCGTCGCGATGCGGATTCCGTTGACACTCATCGACGCGAACAATGCCAAGCTTTGACCTCACTGAGCTGGGGTTGTGTGGGTTGCGGGCGCTGGCAACAATCCAAGCTGCTTGAGCAGTCCCAGTGCATCGCCTGCGGTCCATTCTTCGGCGATCGCACCATCAACAAATCGGAAGATCGCCGTCCCGCTGGTCTCAACGTGCTTCCCGGTTGCCGGTATCCCGTTGCCGACGCCGGAATTGGTACCGCGCGCGGTCCAGCGCACCGCGACCAGATCCGCTTCCGCAACGACCATGTCCACGCTGACCTTGAGATCTGGAAACGCCAATCGCCAGCCTTTGGCTTCGGCAATGCCGGCATCGTGAGTAAATGTCGCAGTCCCGCCGCCATGGCCGACGAAATCCTCGGTATAGGCTACTTCGAAGCGCCCCTGACTCAAACCCTCTTCGAAGACACGGCGCGCCATCACTTTATTGCGCATGGTGTCACCTGCATCGGGCCGAGGTTGCCCGGATGATTCGCGCGCGGATGCACACCATGCACTCGGCAGTAGCGCGATCAGCAGGGTGAGGGTGATCATGGATTTTTGAAATTGAGCGAGCATGAAGGTTCCTCCGGTTTGGAATGTCGACGACCGCCTTGGTCGGGACGAACCATAGGCGGGAGGTGGCGATCTGCGCGTCGCATTTGTGATGACTGGAAGAGATTCCGGGACTGACACGGCCGGGCTTGGGGCGAGATCGCACATCGGGAATCCGGGCTCAGGCAACCGACGTCAGTGTTCGCCTCGATGGCCTGCTGGGAAGAGTTGGCGCGCGCAGGATCGTCGGCCCGATCCACCCGGGCACTTTTGGCACTCAACCCTGCTGGTAGCACATGGCGCGGCCGGAATCTGGAACCCGGATTCTTTGGCATGGTGGATGGTATTCGCGATCTGCTTGAACCCGCGGCGAGTGGCGCCAGGGCCAGGCGCAATGGCGAGACTTGCGGACTTGGCCCTCGCGCCAGTCGATCGCGATTGCCGATGCGATGATCTCTGACCGCACCGGCCTGCGTATGCCCATGGACACCACTCCGTGAGGCGACCATGCAGCGTTCCCGTTCACTCCTCTTGCTCGGCGCAATGATTGCGCCCTGCCTGTTTGCCGCCAATGTCGATGGCAGCCTGGACCCGAGCTATGGCAGCGGCGGTCGCGCAGCGTTTGGATTTCTGGAATCCAGCAGCCTGCAGCTCCGGGCAATGGCGCGTTCTCCGTTTGCGCGGCTGTGGATGTTTGCCGACGATGCCAATGACCGCGGCGCCTTATATGTGGTGCGGGCGATGGCCGATGGCGCGCCCGACGCCGGATTCGGCAGCAATGCCGATGGCAGGCTGCGCACCGTTGTTCCGGCGGGATTGATCGCTCAAACCGAGGCGTTGACGGTAAGGGGCGCAGTCGTGCAGGCGGATGGCAAGCCGCTGATCTTCGGTGGCCTGTATTCGGTGAGCGGCGAAACCGGCGCGTTTCCCGGCCTCGTGTGCAGGCTCGCGGTAGCCGGCAATTTCGATCCAAGCTTTGGCGTCAATGGCTGTCGGCAGCTGCGCAGCTTCATCAATGCCGAGGAAACCTGCTTGGTTGAGGATGTCGCGATCGATGCCGATGCGAAACTTATGGTGGTCGGCAATTGCAGCGGTCCGACTTTCGCCGAACGACCGTTCATTGCGCGTCTGACATCCGACGGCGCCCTTGATTTCGATTACGGCGCCGGTGCCGGGCTATTGACGCCGGTGATCACCCAGGCGATCGCCACGGGCCAGCACTATCAGTCGGTGGTGGTACGGCCCGATGGTCGCAGCGTGGTACTCGGACACTTCGCCACGTTCAACAACACGCTCACGGATATTGATCTTGGCGTGCTGCAGTTTGATGGGGGCGGCAGCCTGGACAGCGACTTCTCCGGCGACGGGGTCGTCCTGCTGCGCTATTCCGAATTCGCTGGTGAAGGCTACGACCTGGCGCGCGATCTTGTGCTGCATGCCGATGGCAAAGTGACCTTGCTCGGACAGGCCACGACGATCAGCCCTGGCGCGCCGCATGCCGTCGCCTTGCTCGGCCAACTCAATGCCGATGGCAGCCCGGACACCAGCTTCGGACCCAACGGCAAGCGTTTCGATGTTTTCGATCAGGCGCACAGCCCCACCGCCACGTTTCGCTCATTGGCGCGCGATGCCTCCGGTCGCCTGGTGGTGGCCGGTGCGCGCAGCGGCGATCCGACCTATACGCCCGACATGCCGGGCACGGACTTCTGGCTGGCGTTTCCGTCGACGGTCGTGCCTCAGTCTGATGTCCGAATCCTGATCAGCGGCAGCGAGGCCACCTCCGGCTACGCGATCAATACCGCGCGCACGGTCACCTATCCGTTCACCGTGACACCGGGTCTGGTCACGCAACTCGTGCTGCCATTCGCCGACTTCGAAGTGAGTGCGGCGGTCGAAGCGGTCGAGAACAAGTCCCTGCACATCGTTGCCGACAGCCCGATCACGGTTCAGGTTTTGCAGGGACGCACCTTTGGATTGGGTGCATATAGCGCCATCCCGACCAGTCACATCGATCGAATCTACCAAGTCATGAGTTGGGGTCCGGCCCTTAGTTCCGGCAGCGAACTGGTGGTTGTCGCACCGACTGGCGGCACGGTCACGATCACGCCGTCGATCGCCGTCAACGGGCACCCTGCCGGCGTGCCCTTCGATGTCGCCATGTCTCGCGGCCAGGTCTATCACCTGCGTGCCGATGTGGCGAACGCTGATCTGAGCGGCAGCCTGGTGGTCGGAGCGCGCGCAATTGGCGTGTATGGCAGCAACCGCTGCGCCTTGATTCCAGACGTGGACGTGGATTTTTGCGATGCCGCATTCGAGCAGATGATCCCGACTCCGGCCTGGGGAAGCGACTTTGTCGTGCTCCCGTTCGCACTGCGTACCACCGGCGACATTGTGCGTGTATTTGCGAACACAGCTGACACTTCCGTGTCGCTGAATGGCGTCGCGGTGGCTACGTTGGGCGCTGGCCAGTACTACCAGACCACCATCACCAGCGCTGCCCACATCACCACCTCGACGCAGGTCACGGTGGCGCAGTACGCCAAGGGCTGCAGGGCCGATCCAGGGCCGGAGTGCACGGGCGATCCGATGATGCTGTCGGTGCCGCCCATCGCCAACTGGATGTCGCGCTACGAAACCGCGGTGCCATTCATTTCCAACCAGGTGACGAACTTCATCAATGTCGTCGCACCGTCCAGCGTGACCAACGCCATCTATCTCAACGGACAATCGGTATCGGCCGCACTGTTCACCCCAATTGCAGGCACCGGATTTTCAGGCGCGCAGCTGCCGGTCATGCCTGGCGCCTATCGGATCACGGCGCCGCAACCCATAAGCGCCAGCGTCTATGGCTTCCGTGGTGCCGAGAGCTATGGCTTTCCGGCTCCGGCAGCGACCACGGGTGAAGACGCCAACTCGGACGATCTGATTGTGCGCTATCTGCCCAATGGCAATCGCGACCCGAGCTTCGGCAGCAATGGACTGGTGCTGATTGACCATCGCGCCGCGTTCGATTCGACCATCCCAAGCTTCGATCGGGCCCAGCGGGTGGTCGTGGACGGCAATAACCTTTTGGTCGGCAGCGCCGCCAACAATACCGCCGCCGATCAGCAATACCTGCTCAGCTATCGCATCGCCGGCGGCGCGCTGTTCAAGGATGGTTTTGAATAGCACTGCTGGTACGAGTACGGATTCGATCGGGTTGAGTCCGCACCGGTGGCTCCGGTGTGAAATCAGCTTTGGCCCATGATCTGCCTCCTGCCTTATGCCTTGCGGCCACTTCCTGAGTGGATCGAGCTTACGGTGAATGGAGGCGGGCAATAGTCAGGACATTTCACTTTACCTGCGTGGTGGCAATGCCTGACCAATCGCGGCCATATCAAGATCGGCCAGACCGCTTTGCTCAGCGCTGCGGTAAAGGGCCGCACATAGATCGATGATCGGTGCGGCGACATCGGCATCCGCGCACTGCTCGGCGACCAGGCGGGCGATGGTGCTGACATCGCGAATGGCGGCTTGAGGCGCGTGGTCTTCGTCGACTATTTTTGCGAGTTTGCTGCGCGACACGGTGCTGGCCATCGGGCCAGCATCAAGAATGCGTTGCAACAGCCGCAGGTCGATCTGTGCGGCGCGCGCTGCGTGCACGGTTTCGGCGAGCGCGGTCACGGTCGCAATCAGATAGTGGTTGACGGCGAGCTTCATCCGCAAGGCGTTCGGCACTGTTCCGCAGCGGAACACCTCGGCGCACAACGGCGCCAGCAGAGGCGCAACTTCGTCCACGGCATCGGCGGCGCCGGCGAGCATGCCGATCAGTCGGCCTTGTTCGGCGGGCAGGCGCGAGCCGGATACCGGGGCTTCCACATAGCGCCCGCCACAACGCTCGATGTCGCCCGCCAACTCGAGTGAATAGCCCGGCGCAGTGGTGCCCAACTGCACCAGGGTCTTGCCGGCGACGCGATTGCGGAAGTGCGCTGAGCCGCGATCAAGCACGACGTCGATAGCCTCGGCGTTCAACAGCATCAGCAACACGACGCGGGTACGATCGAACAAGGCGTCCACTGTTTCGGCGACGTTGGCGCCGAGTTCTTGCAGCGCATTGCACCGCCCTGGGCTGCGGTTCCACACCGTCAATGGCGTTCCGGCACGTACCAGATTGCGCGCCATCGGCTCGCCCATCGCCCCTAATCCGATGAAACCAACGCTCATGCGAAGCTTCCGGGATTGCGTGTGAGATTGCGGCGAGAGTGTTCCTGGTTCAGCTGTTCCCGGTGCACGCTGGCCCTACCGACGTTGCTCACTGATCTTGGCATTCAAGCGCACTTGATGCAATCAACACAGTGCCGGATGCGCCAGGTTTCATGCGATTCACGACAACGCGCTCAGCGACGATTGCGGTAGTTTCTGTGGCCGGTCTCAGCGCCCAAGTGACGGGCGCGGAGCGCTATGCTCTCGCGCTGATTCGTCGCCTCATTCGATCCGGAATCCAGCACTGAAGGAGATCAATACATGAGCGCAGCAGGGCTCGGTACGGTGCTCGTCACCGGTGGCAGCGGCGGCATTGGCACGGCCACGGTCCGACTGTAGGCGGCTCGGGGCTATGCCGTCGGCATCCATTGCCTGCACAACCGTAGTGTGGCCGACGCACTCGTCGAGGAGATCACGGCGATGGGCGGATACGCGATCGCGCTGCCGGCCGACATCTCCGACGAGACTCAGATCTCGACCATGTTCACTCGCTGCATCGATGCGCTCGGGCCGCTCGCGGCGCTGGTCAACAACGCCGGCACGCTGGAGCAGCAGATGCCCTTGTCGACGATGGACGGCGCGCGCCTGCAGCGTATATTCGCGGTCAATGTCATCGGCACCATGTTGTGCGCGCGCGAAGCCGTGCGCCATATGTCGACGGCTCTCGGCGGCCTGGGGGGCAGCATCGTCAACGTATCCTCGGCCGCGGCGCGGACGGGCTCGCCCGGTGAGTATGTCGACTACGCAGCATCCAAGGGCGCCATCGATACGTTCACCATCGGGCTGGCCAGGGAGGTCGCCGCTCAGGGCATTCGCGTGAATGCGGTGCGACCGGGATTCATCCTCACCGACATTCACTCCCGCGGCGGCGAGCCCGGTCGCGTCGAACGCCTGCGCTCATCGATCCCGCTGCAGCGCGGCGGCACTGCAGACGAGGTGGCCGAAGCCATTCACTGGCTGGTGTCGGCAAAGTCGTCGTACAGCACCGGCAGTTTTGTTGATGTCAGCGGTGGTCGCTAGTGTGGCGTTGCACACTAGCGCAGTGGGCTTATCGATCTGGCGACAAGCGCTGCGCGGCAGTCATTCGAAGCCGTTCGCGAATACGCCATCGCCGATGCCGGGACTTCGGCTGGCTTCCGCAGTATTCCCGTAGGCGCCGAGGTTGATGCGTCCGCCGTTCGGTTGCGACTCCTGCGAGAAGTCCGAGGCCGGATTGCCTGCATCGATGGCCGGGCTGGTGACCGCGTCAGTAACCCAACCTCCCGGCGTGTAGCGGCCGTGCATCGAACGCAGGTGGTAGTCGTTGGGTGGATTGGCGAACAGGGGATCGGCGAGCATATTGCCGGTGCCGCTGGCGGCGGTGATCGAGTAGGCAATCGTGTAGGTTGCGCCGGTCAACGTGGCGAAGCCGCTGCCGGTGTTGTTCCAGAAGATCGCATTGCTGATCGTGATCATTGAGCCGTCCTCGATCAGGACAACGGCACCCGGGTCGGCACCAGGACAGAGGTTGTCGGCGATGGTGACGTTCTCGATCGCCACCGACGAAGGACCGCCCGGACCGCCATCAACGTAGAGCACCGAGGCAAGGCGATTGTCGATCGGGCAACGGTTGGCGACGATCAGATCGTTCTTCATTGTGCCGACGGCGCCCTCGTCCCAGAACAGGCCGGTGCCTTCGCTCGGCGTGTAGTTGTCGGTGATCAGGTTGCGCTCGAGATCGGCGCTGGCCGCCGCGATGAGAATGCCGCCTCCCCAGCCATAACCGGCAGTGGCGCCGACCACGTTGCCACGGATCACGTTGCTGCGCACCGCGGTGGAGCCGGTGGATACGTAGATGCCACCACCGTGGTCGCTATGGCAGATGTTGTCGGCGACCAGATTGCGCAGCAGGCTGGCGTGGCGTCCACTGACATTGATACCGGCGCCTTTTCCGGCCAGATTATCGATGACGCGGTTGTCTTCGATGCGGATGGTTCCGGTGGCGCCGCCAAAATTCTGGCTATGGGTATGGATGCCGCCACCGCGGGTGTCGTCCGTTGTGTGATTGGCGGTGCGGTTGTCGTGAACGTGATTGTGCGAAATGACCATCACGCCATTGCCATCCAGTGCCGCGTAGACGCCGCCGCCGTAGCCGTAGCCATCCTTGAAGCTGGTGCCAAGGCCGAGGCCGCGCATGACTTCAAACCCATCCAGGGTCGTCGTCTGGCTGGAATCGACGTGCAACTGCACTGCCGGATTCTGGAATCCGCCGTCGATGATCGAGAGATTCACAGCGGCATTGCGCTGGCTGAAGCCGGCATTGAAACCGCCAAGCAGGGTCAGGTGCTTGCTGCTCGGGATGTTGAATGCGCCCAGGGCGACATTTTCGGCATAGGTTCCTGCAGCGACCTGCACGATGTCGCCGGCCTTCGCGGCGATGATCGCCGCGTTGATCGAGGTCAGCGGAGCCGCCGCCGAACCGTTTCCGCCACCGGCTGCGCCAACGCGAACACAGATGACCGCCTGCAGCACGGGCTGCACGCCGGTGCAGGCAAAGATCTGACCGTTGTCATTGCCGACCGGCCCCTGGCCAACACCGAGCGGCGCAGACGCCGCGTCAGTTGTCGGCAGCGACGTTGCAATGCACGGCGCAGTGAAGACCGCAGCGGCGAGCAATACGAATACTTGCGTACGGCAATTCATCCCAGGTTCTCCCACTTCGAACGGTTGGCCGACTGCATTGTCCATCTGAATGATGGCGGCTGCTCTGGCGATTGCTGGACGGATCACCGCAGCAGTCTTCATCCCGCCATCGGCCTGCGCCAGGTCCGCCGGAGCCAATTCGCTGCGGCACTCGTACAAACCGGAAACAATCCAGGATCCGGCCACGCCAAAGAGTCGACCCCGAAGCGGAATGCCGAGTTAGGTCCAGGCCCTCTGTTTGCCACAGGCTCAACCGGGCCAAGCCTGACCTTGGGCTCCCTTGCCTCTGCTGGACGATGCTTGATGGGGCAGAAGCAGGGGCGGTCGTTCGTACACCAGGCGCACGGTCGCCAACTCGCCGCCAAGTGACCATCGCGCTGACCGTTGTTCGGGTTCGCGATGCGAATGTAAAGCCGCGGCCGGTGGCGTCAGTTTTCCGCGAATTTTCCGGCGTCGGGCACGGGTTCAGGTCGTGACCGCCAGGAATGGCAAGGCGTGCTGGGCTCTTCTTAGTTGTCCGGCGGTTGAAACCGCCCCAACAGAACGAGGGATCGCGACATTCACGCAGTAACGTTCTTGCGCAGGCATTTGGCGTCCTCAGTGGATTCGATGCATGTGCATCGGCGCGAGGCGTCACCCGGATCGATCGCTGTGTTGATCCAAGGGCGACGATTTGTTCCGACAGACTTGGCGCCACCCTGGCCAGGAGACGAGCCTGTCGCGGCGCCACTGGTGCGCGTTGATCCCTGGTTGCGCAAGACGCATCGGGCGGACCAGCGCGTCCATCTACGCGGTGATGGGCCAGCGGTGCCTCTGGCAGCCGCTACCGGCGATCGCCCTGCCGTACACGTCAGTCAATCGACTCAGCGGCGCGACCCGAGCCCGGCAGTAAAAGACAATGCGTGACCTTGCAGGCCACTCATGCCTGCGCTGATGGGGCTATGCTGTCGGTGCGTGCAGGTTGCACCCGCTCCAGGACTACACTTATGTTCAGAAAATCCCTCTTCCCTCTGCTGGCAACGGCCCTCTCAACCTTGCTGTCCCTGCCCGTGCAGGCACAGCTATACGGCACCAGCCCTTTCCAGAATGGCGGGGGCGATATGGGTGCCCTGTACCGGTTTGATGTCGATACCGGTGCCTACACAATGGGCAGTGGGATCCAGGTGACGCTCGCCGGCTTCACCATCACCGGCATCAACAGCGTCACCGTTGATCCCACCGATGGCCTGGTCTACGCGGTACTCAAGGTCGCCGCAGTGTCGGGTCGCGTGCTTGCCACGATTGACGTCAACACCGGCGTCGCCACCCAGATCGGAAACCTCGGCGACAATTTCTCGTCGATTTCCTTTCGTGAGGACGGGCAGTTGTTTGGCGTAACCGGCGACGGCGCAACGGTGCCCGAGACGCTGTTTCTGATCAACAAGGCTACCGCTGCAACCGTCGTTGCGCGGACGCTCGGCAACGGCGCTGACGGCGAAGTCATTGCCTACAATCCCGTGGATGACCTGTTCTATCACTGGTCTGGCAATGGCACGGTCGTGTTTGAAAGCATCCAGTCTGTGCCGCCCTACACGATCACCAGCATCCCGATCATCGGCACCACCAATGGCGAGACCTTCGGCGCCGTCTGGGACGGTTGCCGCGACATCTTCATCGGCTCCAACATCAGCTCATCGTTCAACCTCTGGAACCCGAACGGCACCGTGAGCCCAGCCTTCGGTGCGAACCCGGACGACATCCGCGGCATGGCCCTGGTCGGTGGCTTCGCCTGCGACGTCGATCTGGTGATCTCCATCAGCGCGATGCCAGCGGTGCCCACGGTGGGCAATCCGGTCACCTTGACCGTCTCGGTACTCAATAATGGGCCAGCGCGCGCGTTGACGCCCAGTGTCGCGGTGAGCCTTGCACCCAATATCACCGGCGCAGTCACCAGCGGCTGTGCCGCCGACCCCGCCGGCGTGCCGACCTGCGCACTGCCCAAGTTGTACCAGGGCGACACGGCAAGCTTTACGATTACCGGAACCTTTGGCCCGGGCGCGGGCACCACCACGGTCACCGCGACCACCTCCTCCGACGAAACGGCTGCCGCCAACAACACGGCCTCGCTGGTGCTCGGCGGATCGATCGATGTCATGCCAACCTCTGGCCTGGTCACTACCGAAGCCGGGGGAACAGCGGTTTTTACCGTTGTGCTTTCATCGCAGCCGACCAGCGATGTCAACGTTCCCGTCGCCAGCAGCGACACCACGGAAGGCACGGTTGCAGTCACCTCGCTGGTATTCACATCGGCCAACTGGAATGTTCCGCAGACCGTGACCGTCACCGGTGCCGATGATTCCGTGATCGATGGCAATGTGGCGTACAGCGTTGTGCTCGGCGTCGCCACCAGCGCGGACCTCAGCTACAACGGACTGGACCCAACCGACGTCGGCGTATCCAACAGCGACAACGACGTCGCCGGTGTCACGGTTACACCACCCGCGGTCCCGACTACAACTGAAGCTGGCGGAACCGCAGCGTTCACCGTTGTGCTCACCGCGCAGCCAACCGGCGACGTCAGCTTCCCGGTTGCCAGCAGCGATGTCACCGAGGGCACGCCTGGCGTGGCCACTGTGACCTTCACCACGCTCAACTGGAATGTGCCACAGACGATTACCGTCACCGGTGTTGATGACTTCGTTGTCGATGGGGATGTCGGCTACAGCATCACGCTGGGCGCGACCACGAGTGCCGATCCGGATTTCAACGGTCTCGACCCGGCCGATGTCGCACTGACCAATCTCGACAATGATGGCGCTGGTGTAACGGTCACTCCAACCTCGGGCTTGGCAACCGACGAAAGCGGCACCACCGACAGCTTCACCGTGGTGCTGACTGCACAGCCGGCATCCGATGTCAGCATCGCCATCAGCAGCTCGGACACCACCGAAGCGAGCGCGGCTCCGGCATCGCTGACCTTCACCAGCCTCAACTGGAATGTCCCGCAGACGGTCACCGTGACCGGCGTTGATGATCTTGTCATCGACGGGCCGCAGCCTTTCACCATGGTTACAGGACCGACCACGAGTGCCGACGCCGGCTTCAACGGTCTGGACGTGAGCGATGTGAGCGGTATCAATGGCGACAACGATGTCGTCAGCGTTCCGGTTCCTGGTCCCGGTGGTCTGGCACTGCTTGCGCTGGTGCTGATGGTGCTGACCACCGTCGCATTCAAGCTGCGCCATCGCACCACCATGGCAAGCGACCCCCGCCGCAGAAACTGATCGCCGGGGGATGCGACACGCGTCAAAACGGGCCAGCTCGCTGGCCCGTTTTTCGTTGGAGTCCACTGGGCAATGTCTCGCCCTTTGCCCTGCGCAGCGCGCATTGTCGAAGCCCACTGACTCGTGTCGTTCACCCCCAGAGCAGGGTTTCCGCTTGGCGCAGTGGGCGAATCGCAGCCTGGGGTGACAGCCGGGCACAGGATCCAGACAGGCGGAACCAGGGTCTGGCCATAGCGGTTGTGCCCGGGAAATGACCAGCTGTCTGGTGGAATGCCGGGTCAGTAATGGAGTGCGGATCGCCCCGCCGCCGTGGCCTCGACTGCATGCGCCTGCGGGATTTGAATGCGGCGCAGTGCCGCGAGCCCTGCGGTCCGTGCCCCTTCCCACGTCACCCGTGCATCCATTGCCGGTCCTAGCCCAACAGCGGATGGCCCTTGGGCAATTGCCGCGCGTACCACATCGAAATCCGGTGACGCATGGCCTTCTCGGTGACCTGGTCGGCGGGCAGGGGTTGCATGATCTTGTCGTGCACCAGCAGGCGATAGACGTACAGCAGCTTGGCGCTGGACGAGTCGGTCGCTTCAAATTCCACCGCACCGCGGCCCTCGGCGTATTTCATCGCGGCCAGTAGCGCGTCCTTGTACAGCTCGGCTTCGTGCTTGAGTTTCTTCATCGAGATCTCCGCGAATGGGTCGTAGCCACGCTACAGCAAATCCGCTCGCCGGGTAGATGCAGCACATCGGGGCAGGCCCGGTATTTTGCCGCAAGCTCCCTTGCCGTGATCAAACGACAGTTGCGCGCGATGGAGCGCCCAGTCGTCGCGGCGATCACTGTCTGGCGGTGGCCACTGCCGGTAAACCGAGCTGGACATCGATCCCTTGAGGCTAGCAGCAGCCAAGCTCATGGGTGTCCACTTCTCGCCCAGGGGAGGAGCAAAAGCCAGAGCAGCAACCAAAGTCAAAAGACAACGCGCGGGTACTTCACAAGCAATTGCTCATCGTAGGGCGCAATGCCCTTCGATTATTGCGCCCTACGTCCCTGGGAGAAGCGAAGCAGAGAAGTGCTTGGGCAACGACTGGCTGCTCCTGGCCGAAGCCAGACAGTCAGGGGCGCGCCGAAAACAGAGGATTGTTCCGCGCACCTTGCGGCGCTCACAGGGACCGTCCCCTGCGCTGCGGCACTTGGCTACTCTATGCTCAACCATCCCGGCTTTTTTCAGGCCGGCCTGAACTACTGAAATTCACCTGAGCCCGAAGATGGTCGTCGCGTCGCCCGCCTGTCGCCCAATCGCCAGCATGGCGCGTGCTTGGCCGCTCGTTGCGTTGACGACTGACGCGGTGGACCGCTGCGCGCGGCGACAACAGCGCCCGGGCGGACGTCTATGCTGCTGAGTCGCGAGCAGTTTGACCTGGTCATGGCCCAGCACGAGCCGCGACTGCGCGCGCAGGTGCTCGCCCAGGTCGGTGCCGATCAGGGCCTGGATGTCGACGAAGTGACGCAAGAAGTGCGGATCCGGCTCTGGCGCGTGTTGTCGAGTGAGAGGAACGTCGAACACCTTGCGTCTTACCTACGACGGACTGTGGTCTCGGTGGTCATCGATGCCCTGCGGCGTCAGCAGGCGCGACGTGAAGACACCCTCGATGACCTTGATACCACGGTTGGCGGCGACCTCGCCGCGCCGGACCGGGTCGCCGATCATGCGCAGCGCCTGGGATTGGCGCAGGCGGCGATCAGCGCGCTGCCGGCACGCCGCCGGTTTCCGGCACAGCTGCTATTGCAGGGATTCACCACCCAGGAGATCGGGATCATGCTGGGAATGAGCGAGGCCACCGCACGCAATCTTGCCTACCGCGGTGTTGAGGAAATCCGCGTCGCGCTGCGCGCCGCGGGCGTGGAGGACTGGCATGACTGAGCACGCAGCCCGAATCGCCCAGCGCGAGTTTGCCGCGGCAGGCTGTTGCGACGCGAGCGGCTGTCCTGATCCCGACACGCTGATCGCCTTCGCCGAGGGCCGCTTGGATGGGACTGCCCGTGATGCGGTGGCCGCACGGGTCACCGGCTGTGCGCGCTGCGCGGCGGCGGTTCGTGTCGCACTCGATGCAACCGACTGGGCCGCAGAACTCGCGGCGGACCTCGGTCGCGGTGAGCCCGCCGCGCTGATCCATTCCGCGTCATCGGTTCGGCGACCGCGACGGCACGCCTTGGTGCCGATGGCACTGGCTGCCAGTGTCGCCCTGCTGTTTGCCGCGGGCTTGCTGCTTCGCCAACCACCGGGTGACGAACCCTTGCGCGGACCCTCAATCATTGCCACCACACCGGTCGACGGCGCGCAGCTGCGGCAGGCACCCACCGAGCTGACCTGGCCCTGTGAGCGCGCGCCCTCCGCGGCAACCGTGGAACTGCTGGGGGCAGATGCCACGCCGCGCTGGTCAGGCAATGCCGCCGCCTGCGCGGCGACACTGCCTGAGGAAGTCCGCGGCCGGCTCGCTCCCGGCGCGTATCTGTGGCGGGTCAAGAACGCGGCGGGCGAAGTGCTGCTGGGACCGATCGGATTTCGGATCGCATCGTGAGCGCACGGTGCGCACCAGGTCCGGCAAGCGAGCGATCGGCAACAGCGCCCCGGCGGCGGTGGCTGGCAGCGCGCGCGCTGCGAATCATCGCGCTGCTGTGCGCGGCCAGCACCGCCCAGGCCGATGTCGTCGTCGTCCAGCTGCCTGCCGCCGCAGAAGCTCGCGGTCTGCCGCTGAAGGTCGGCGACATCCTGCGCGACGTTGACGACTCGCAGGCGCTTGATGTGTTCCAGCTGCTCGGGCTGGAAACCATCCATGCGGCGCGCGGCGCAGTTCGGCTGACTCGACTTCGCGCGGGAGACGTGCAGGCGGTGGAGCTTGCGGCCGGGCGTTGGGATCTGATTGCCGCGCCGCTCGATGGCAACGGCGAAGGGACGCTCGATCTGGACGCCGCGCTCGCGCAGGCACAGGCAAGCGGAAATGCCGAACGCGCCTGTGCGTTGCAACTGGCCCGCGCACGCCTCGCTGCCGGACGCGGCGATTTCGACACTGCCAGCGCGGCCTTCGACGCCGCCACGATGCTGTTGCCGGCGCGCGAAGCCGCCATCGCGCACGCCCAGGCGCAGGCTTTCGAGCAACATACGGATCGCCGACTGTTCCTGCAGGCCGCCGAGCGCGCGGTCGCCATGCAGCGGTCCGCGGCCACCGCGCCCGCCCTGCTCGCCGCGAACCTGCAACTGCTCGCCAATGCGCGTGCGCTGACCCGCGACAATCCGGGCGCCCTCAGCGCAGCCAACGATGTCCTGCAGCTCGCGCCCGGCTCGCTGACGGCGGCCAACGCGCATCTGCTGCGGTCGTTCGTCGCCGTGCGCAGCAGCGACCTTTCGCTCGCGGCCGCCGAGCTCGACCAGGCCGCGCGCATCGTGGCGGAAATTGCGCCGTCAGGGCTCGACCAGGCAATGCTGCTCGCGCGGCGCGCGGTACTGAGCGCGTTGCGCCGCGAGGGTGATGCAGCCACCGAGGCCTACTCGCGCGCACTGGCGGAATTGCGCCGCCTCGCACCGGATTCTATGGCGCTCGGTCGTGTCTCCTTCAATGCCCAGCTGCACGCACTGGAGCGGCGTCGCTATGCCGAGGCGGAGCGGCTCGCGCGCGAATCGATGACCGTCTTTGCGGCGGCCGCGCCGAACGGTCTCGAATTCGCCCAGGCGCGCGCAGCATTGTCCGAGGTGCTGATGCGGCGCACCGAGTATGCGCAAGCCGAAACCCTGCTGCGTGCGGCTTCGGAGGCGTCGGACGCGCTCGATGCACGCAGCTACGAAGCGCTGTCGTTGAAGCTGCAACTGGGAGACAGCCTCGCCCGACAGCAACGTCTGGAGGAAGCGCTGCAGCTCTACACGACGGTGGAGCAGGCGCTCGACGCAGCTGACGCGCCGGCCGCGCTGGCGGCGACGTCGCTGTCCGCCGACGCCGCGTTGTATCGCGCCGGAGTGCTGGCGCAACTGGATCGATGCCCGGAGGCGATGGTGAGCGCCGAGCACGCCTTGCAACACTACATCGCCCAGCAGCGACTCGGCATCCAGCGCTGGGAAGCGCATATGAACCTGAGCGAATGCATGCGTCGGCTGGGCAACCTGCCGGCCGCCGTCGATCATGCCCAACAGGCCCTCGCCGGTATTCGTGCGATCGCTGCCGACGGCATCCAGGAAGCGCTGGCGCAGCACGCATTGGCGCGAGCCGAGCGCGACAGTGGCGAGACGACGGCGGCAATCACGGCCTATCGCGCCGCAATCGACGGCCTTGAACGCCATCGCGCACAGGTCGGCGGCAGCGACGACATCCGCGCCCGCTGGGCGGCGCAGTTCCAGGATTTCTATCTGGAGCTGGCGTGGCTGCTGGCGCGTGAGGCGCTTGGGGGTACGGGCGCCGCGCCGAGCCAGACCGGGGCTGCGCTGCCAGGGACGGCTCAGCACATCGTCGAGCTCGAAACCCGCTACCGCGAGCAATCGCTGCTGCAACTGCTCGGTGCATCCGAAGCCGAGCTGACCGACGCCTGGGCCGCGCAAGGCGCGGGCAGCGAAACCGCGGCGCGGTTGCCGCCCGATTCGGCACTGGTTTCGTACCTGGTCGGGAGCACGGGCACGCTGGCAATCGTTGTGCGGCCCGGCGAGCCCGAAAGCCAGGTAGTCATCCTGCCCGCGACCCGCGCTGCGCTGCATACCGAAGTCGATCGCCTGCTGTTGCTCGGCGCCCGCGTCAGCGACGAGCCGGCCGCAATCACCGCCCTGCACGACGCCGGCCATTCCCTGCACGCGGCGCTGATTGCGCCCTTGCAGCCGCTGCTCGACCGCTATCCACGCTGGGTCCTGGTCGCCGATGGCCCCTTGCTGCGCGTGCCCTGGGCGGCGCTGGTGGTGCAGCGCGATCCGCTGCGCTACCTGGTCGAGGACCGCGTGCTGAGCGTCGCGCCTTCGGCGCCGGTGTGGGCTCTGCTCGCACAGCGCGAGCCCGCTGCCGACACGATCCTCGCATTCGCCGACCCAAGCAGTGACGGTGGCGACGCGCGGCTGCGCGATCAGCCTGCGGGCGGTTTGTCCGGAGCACGGCGTGAGGTCGCTGCGCTGGCGGCGCGGTTTCCCGGCCGGGTCACGCATTACGTGGGCGCAGCGGCGACCGAAGCCCAGGTGCGTGCTGCAGCGCCGCGGGCCGGCGCGCTCCACTTCGCGCTGCACAGCGTGACCGATGCCAGTGAACCAATGGCGTCGCACATCGTGCTCGCCAACGGCGGCGGACTGCACGGCCGCGACGACGGCCGCCTGCACGCCGACGAGATCGCGCGCGAACTGCGCCTGCAGGCCGATCTGGTCGTGTTGTCCTCGTGTGCCAGTGCGCTCGGCCGCGATGCCGGTGGCGAAGGCCTGCTGGGCCTGATCCGGGCCCTGCATCTGGCCGGGAGCCGCGCGGTGATCGGTACCGCTTGGCCGGTCGCCGACCGCTCGACCGCGCGTCTGATCGGTGATTTTTACCGCCATCGCAGTGCCGGGCTCGGCAGCGACGCGGCGCTGGCCGCGGCTCAGCGTGACTGGCTTGCGGCAGCTCGCGCGCAAGGATGGCAGGCCGCCCTCGCACGCTTTGTGGGCGTCGACGACGCCTTGCCGGCAGCGGCGTCGCAGCCGTTCTATTGGGCAGGCTTCATTCACAGCGGCCCCGCTTCGCGCTGAAGGCGCGCGGCAGCGGGTGCTTGCCCGGCCATGAGAGAGATCGGTTACTGGCTACGTCAGAGCACCCAATCCCCACTGGAGTGTCGACGTGCCGCAGTCTTTCCTCACCCGTTTGACGATCCGCGCCGCATTGCTTGCGACCACTGGTTCGGCCCTGGCGCTGACGCCGCCGACGACTCCCGTCGTACCGCGCTACGAAGTGGTCGATGCGGTCGGCTCGATCGGCGTGAACTGGGACATCGCCATCGCTCCGGCCGGCGCGCGTCCGGCGATGCTGTACTACGACATGTCAGGCGCGGATCCCGTCACGCCTGGCCCGGTCGCGCTAAAGCTGGCGCGCTACGATCGCTTTTCCTGGGTGAACAGCACGCTCGGGACGGTCAATTTGCGTGACTCCCCGGTCGACCACAAGCCGGTCCGGCTTGCGATCGACCTGAATGGCGCAGCGCATGCGCTGGTTGTCGAATCCAACGACGCCGGCGGCGCCGACGATGCGCTGATCTACTTCGGCCATGACGCGCAAGGCGCGCCAATCCGCGAGCAGATCGACAGCGCCGACGTCCTCGAGATCGCGCTGGCCGTTGACATCATCGCCGAACCCTATGTCGCCTACATCAAGGGCGCCTCGCGTACGCTGGTGATCCGGCGGCGCGCGAACGGTGCCTGGCAGGAGATTACGCTGAGCCAGGCGGCGACCGAAGCGCACTCGCCGTCGTTCGCGCCGTATCCCGCCGACGCCAACTTTTTTGCGATGCAGCTGGCATGGGTCGAGCGCGCGACCTTCGGCAGCATCATGCGGCATGCGGTCGTGTCGACCCAGTTCGCCACTTCGAGCGTGATCGTGACCGGCTCGAATTCAACCTCGCTCGGTGCACCGCAACTGGTCGTCGATCGCTTCGGCACGCTGGAAGTCGCCTATTCGTCGCACGCCAATGTGCTGGCGCCGACCATCGAGCTGCGCCGGCGGCTGGTGGGCGAGCCTTCCTGGCAATGCATCGACACCGGCTGCAGCCTGCCGACGGGCCCGCTTCCGTTATCAACCGGGGTCCCGTTGCATGGCTACGTGCAGGGCGCTCTCAACTACCTCGACGCTGACTTCGGCTGGCGGATGTTGCGCCGCGAGGGCCCGGACTGGGTGAGTTACGGCTTGGCGGATATCTCGACCGCAA
Source organism: Lysobacterales bacterium (assembly GCA_038255435.1). GTDB lineage: Bacteria > Pseudomonadota > Gammaproteobacteria > Xanthomonadales > Ahniellaceae > 0-14-3-00-62-12. The sequence goes on along the minus strand of JBBSLG010000006.1, from coordinate 9,769 downwards.
CAGGCGCGGTGCGCGACCGCGATGGCAGTGTGTACACGATGAGTTGGACCCGCGACGGTCACCGCGACCTGCACGCCGTGCGGATCGGCGGCCCGTGGGAATCGCGTGGTCGCATTCCGTTCGACGAGAACATCATGCTGACACAGCCGCTCGATGTCGCCAGCGATGCCGCCGGCCATCCGGTGGTTTACGCGCGGCGAGCCTTCGGTGCGGCGGATCCACGCGGCGCGCTGTGGCTGTTCGGCGCTGACGAGGACTATGTCGAGCACCCCTTGCCGGGCGCGTTCACCGCGGCCGATGCCAGCGTCGCGGTCGCGGCGGACGGCACCATCCACGTTGCGCTACACGACAGCGACCAGGGCGACCTCGTGCACGCCGCGTTCACCCCGGACGCAGAAAACGGCAACTGGGCCGTTACCCGCGTCGACACCAAGGGCGACGTGGGCGCCTCACCGACGATGCTGATTGGCGCCGACGGCACGCCGATGATCGTCTACCGACGCCGGCCCGATCTCATGCATCTGGCGGCCCGCTCGCCCGCAGGCGATTGGGTGATTCGCACCCTGTCGGCAGGCGTGCTGGAGGCGGCGCGCCCGACCGCGGTCGCCAGCCGCGATGCCTTCATCGTGCATGTGTCCTGGTTTGACGAAGTGGCGGAGCAGTTGCGCGTCAGCACCCTGCATGGCGATCCACTGAACCCGAACAGCAGTGTGCGCAACGATCTGGTTCCGCCGACGCTGAACCGGGTGCGCGGGCGGGTCCACGACGTCGCCATGCTGGGCGATGGCGGCGTCGCCGTCGCGCATTCCGACGAGTCGGGCGGACAGTCGCAGCTCGGCTACCGCTATCGCGATTACACCGGCCAATGGCGCAGTGCGGGCGAGCAGCCGGCGCCGTTCGAGCCAGGGGCCATCACCCGCATTTCGCTCGACAGTGCGCTGCTTGCAGCCACGCATGCGCGAGTGGCCTGGATTGCTGGTGGTCGTCTGCGCTACGCGCAGTCGCATCTGGGCGCCAGCGCTTGGGACAACGAGGACCTCGGCCCGATCCCGGCCGCGGCACCGATGCAGTTCGGGGCCGCCGGTCCGCTGCGTATCATCTACGACGAGGGTGATGGCCTGTTCGTGCTGCAACGGCTGGAAGACCTCGGCGTCGATGGAGTGATCGACATCGTCGCCTACGGCCCGGGTATTGGTCAGGTGATCAGCTACTGCGCTTGCACCCTCAGGTTCAACCCCACCCCCGCCAACTGCCCCGACGGACTGCGGTCAAAAGCAGGCTCTGCGGCCCTTGATCTGCAAAAGGCCATCGGCCCGTCAACTGCCAACGGCGATGTGCTGGCCGAGCTGCGCGGCCTGTTCTCAACCACGCCGGCCGGCCGCTATTACCTGCAATTGTTCACCGAGCATGCCGACGAGATCATTCAGCTCACGCTGAGCGATCCGCAGCTGCTTGAACAGCGCACCCGCACGCTGAGCGACCTGCTGCCTGGGCTGACCGCTCTGGTGGATTCGCCAGCCGCCGGCCAGCAATTCCGCCTGAAGCCCGAGCAGATCGCAAACGCCCGTGCTGTCTGGGAAGGCTGGGCGAGCGCCGGATCACCGGCGCTGGCTGCTGCCGTCAACAACGAACTCGCGCGCACCGACAACCTCGAGCAGTTCACCAACATGAGTTTCACCGATTGGTTCGACGCGATCAGCGTCGGCGACGCCACCGAACAGATCCACGACGACGGCTTCGAATGAAGCAAGCCAGCAGTGTGCTGCGCGAGCGGGGCTGGCGGAGGAATCTGGTTGCTCCGCGCTTCCGCGTACGCGGGAGCGCGAAGCTTGCGGAATCGTGGACACCCGCGGAATCTTGGACGGAATCGTGGACACCCACTCTCTGCTCCGAAGACGGAATCGTGGACACCCACTCTCTGCTCCGCGAAGTACGCGTCGGTCGGATCCGCGTGCAAAGTCAGTCGGAAGTATGCGTGCGGAGGGCTCGGAGATGTCGCAATTGCTGGGTGATCTTGCCCCTGTTCCTCGGACACCTCGATAAGCGATTCAATGTCGCAAACCGAGGTGAGAGAGTTGGCGAAGCGCGAGCGTACGCGGTTCAGTGTCGAGTTCAAGCGGCAGGCGCTGCTTCGCGCGGTGAAGGACGGCGGACGCGGAACAGGACACCCACAATCCGCCGCCGTCCTAATGCAAATTAGGCTCTTTCCTGGCAGTACTGGACACCCGTTCATTGCCAGGACCGGACACCCGTCCCTTGACGCTAGCCCCAGCCAATCTCATGGGTGTCCACTTCTCGCGCTTCTCGCCTGTTCCACTCAGTCCAAGCGAAGCCGGATTCCAGCAAGCTCTGCCTCATTCGCATCCATGAAGGCATGACCATGCGCGAGTACGGACCGCGTGCGCTCCAGGTCGGTCCACGGTGTACCCGCGACCCATCGCTGCGCGAAATCCAGCGTACGCACCAGTGGTTCTGGATTGCCCGTCTGTGACAGCGCCTTGAGCGCGCTGAGGTAGTTGGCGCGGTAGACCGTCGGCAGCAGAATTCGCTCTTCTCCTGCTGCCACCAACTCCGCGTTGGTCATGATGCGCGCGATGCGGCCATTGCCGTCGGCAAACGGATGGACCTCGGAGACGAGGAACATCATGTAGACCGCCCGAGCGAACGGCGTCTCCAGGCTGCGATAGAAATCGAATCCCTGCCGCAGAGTGCCTTCGACATGCTCAGGATCGACGAAGAGCGTTTGCCCTGCACGATTTGCCTCCTGCTTGAACACACCAGGCCCCTTGTCCAGGCGCGCCACCATCAGGGTGGCGTGACGCTTTCGGAGCAGGTCCAAAAGTTCGTCCGCACTCGCAGGCGTTCTCGCCATCTCGACGGGATCGGAGACCAAGCGCCAGGTGCCGAGCACGTCGTGCGCATCGGCCGGTCGATCGCGCGGAATCATCTGGTGGAAGACGATGTCGACCGCCTGCTCGACTTCGAACTCGGTGCCTTCAATGAAATTGGAGAAGTAGGCCTCGAAGAATGCCTGCGTGCTTCGCGCCTCGGCATTGCGCGCGCGCGCCGGACGGCCAGCGGGCGCAGTGTTGCGCAGTTCCCTATGCAGAATTTCGAACAGGCGTAGTCTGTCGGGATCGTACGGTGCGCCCGCGTGCCGCGCCCGCGCCCTGGCAGAGGCGAGCTGGTCTTCGCGGGTGCCGAGGAGTGCGCCCACCAGGCGGTCGAAATGCTCAAACTCGACATCGCGTCCGATCCGGGGCGCGAGCAGCCGCGCCTCATCGCGCAGGCGATTCAGCGCTGAGGCACCATTGCGTCGGGCAAGATCATCCAGACGCTGTTCGATCTGCGCCCGACCCAGCGTTCGTCTCATCCCGCCCTTGCCGTGTCGAGACACTGCCAGGTTGTCGAGGAACGCCCGAGCCGTGGAGCTGATGTAGAGGCCACCGATGAAAGGTAGATCTTCAGACTGCGGGCCCGGACCCTTGCGCGTGCGGATGATCACGCCAGGCAATTGAATATTGCGTACGCGATCCGAGACCACGAAGATCGAGCCGTCAGGCGCAGGCACGTTCTCCAGTGCGGTGCGATCAGCGACCATGGCGCCGGGAACGTAGTCGGCGATCAGCTGCCAGAGGTGACGGCGCACGATCTGCTCGGGCGGATCGATCAGATTCTTGGTATAGAGTTTCGAGCCGATACGCCGCAGCAGCCCATTCGCAGCCGCCCGCGACACCACACTCGAGCTGGCAGTGTTCGAGACGAAGACTTCCGGCAGCGCGTCCAGCCAAGTTTTTGCCATTCAAGGTCCTCCGCAAGGGCCGTTATAGCAAAGAAGTGTCGTTTAACGATTGCATTTTGGCAATTTTTGCGATTTAACGGGTTGTTTGGGTTCGGTCCGAGACGGCACGATGGTGCTCGGCGGACGGGATCCAAGCCACTTGATCGGTACATGCACCACGTCGAGCAGGTGCTGGACGCAGGGCATCCGGCAATTTTGGTTCTCGGCGCGGCTGAGTCCGTAGGGCGCATCCCGCGCAGCGGCTTGTCAACAGCGGGGCTGGTTATCCGCCGTGGGCTCGTGCCGACAACTCGCTTGCTGGCAGTGCTGCTGGGTCTGGGGTCGGCGGTACGATCTGATTGATGCAGGTTTTGACGTCGGGAACCTGATTGATCCAGCGGCGATTCCAACGTCGGGTACCGCTGTGCGGGACCCGACCTACGCGACTCCTGTAGGGCATCTCTGTGAGATGCCGTCTTGAAATCGTCGTGGTGTTGGGATGGCATCTCGCAGAGATGCCCTACAGAAAGCAATGGCAGCACGTAGGGCGGATCCCGCGCGGCGGCGATTCCGACGTCGGGTACCGCTGCGCGGGACCCGACCTACGCGACTCCTGTAGGGCATCTCTGTGAGATGCCGTCTTGAAATCGTCGTGGTGTTGAGATGGCGTCTCGCAGAGATGCCCTACACAAAGCAATGGCAGGACGTAGGGCGGATCCCGCGCAGCGGGTTGTCCACAGCGGAGTTGGTCATCCGCCGAGTGGGATACGGGACGGTTCCATCGCATCGAGCGGACCCAGCGCCACGACGCCAACGTCTCCCCGTTTGACGCCCACCCACACGCAGGCGTAGTCTCCAGCCATCTGTCCCGGGGGACGGGTCCGCGCGCAGAGCATCGCACGCGAAACCTGGAGGGAGGATCAAGCTTCACCACCTTCCAATCCATTGGCATGCTTGCGGCCGTCATGGCGCAGGGTTGGAGTGCGCCCCGGTGAACAGTTCGAAGACTTCGGCAGCAGCGGCCTCAGCCGCGATCATCAAGACCGCGACGGTGCCAAAGATCGCGGAGCACACGGCGCGCACCGCGCGATCGCATCGTCAACGCACCATCGCCACACTCGCGCTGTCGCTGCTGCTCGCCCTGCTCAGCGCCTGCAAGTCGATGCCCTCGCAGCACGCCCTGACCGCAGCCGACAGCAACCCCTGCGCCGGCATCCCGGTGGTCGTATTGCCCGCCACCGCCGAGCGCGGCAGCGCCACGATTCGCTGCATCACGTCCTACACCGGCAACGCCGACCTGCTGAACACCCTCAAGCTCGACTCCCTGCTGCTGGTGCTGGATATCGACGACACCCTGCTGACCTCGGACACCTTCTTCGGCAGCGACCGCTGGTACGAATGGCAGACGTCCAAGGACATCGATCCAGACGACAAGGTGCGCTGCCTGTTCGACGTGATCGCCCTCAACTACGAAGCCGGCACCCAGCGCGCCGTCGAAGGCCATGCCGGCGCCGCCTTCATCAGCAAGCTCAAAGTGCCCAAGCTGCTGCTCACCTCACGCAGCGCCTACGCCCGCGGCGGCACCGAGCGCGAACTGCTGCACGCCAAATACGAACTTCCCATCAACCTGATGCCCAGCAACCACGGCAGCAGCTGGATCAATGTGCGCAGCGGCAAGACCGCCCCGATCAGCTACGCCAACGGCATCCAGATGGTCACCGGCCGCGACAAAGGCCAATCCCTGCTCGACCTGCTGACCTTCCTCAAACTCCACTACGACAACATCGTCCTGATCGATGACGGAGAGGCCAACATCACCTCACTGCGCCAGGCGCTGCCGACGGCGGGTATCAACTACTACGGGTTTCATTACAAGGGTGTGGACAAGTCTTTTGGTGACGCCGACAAGGAACAGGCGCGAGCGACTTGGGGGGCTTGGAGTGGGTTGATGGAAGAGCGCTATGTGAAGCGGTGGGGGAGGTGGGGGGAGAGGGATGGGGTGGGGTGTGGAAAATAGCGGAGATCAGCCGTCGACAAGCGAAATGAAACCCCAACCGTAGCCCCTCCAGTACTCAGCAATACAAGGCAGCCAGCATGAAATACGGACTACCAGAAAACCACGGACTCACCACTTTGGTGCAGGAGACACTCACATTCAAAGAAGACGGAGGGCCGGCTCTCACCGACGTACAGCATGCAGCGCTGGTAGCCGGAATCGGAATTGGAAATAGCGCCCTAGTCGTATCACCTACATCTACCGGAAAAACCCAAATAGGTTTGTGGGCTATAGCCAACGGGCTGGAAAACGGCCTCAATACGGTCTATCTTGTAAATTACCGTGCATTAGCCAGGCAAAAATTTGAAGACTTCAAAGAGCAATTACTCGACCCATACCTGGAAGGCAATGGGTCGGCGCTAGTTATCGCAACTGGAGACGACGTTGAGGACGCAGATGGCCAGCTGCCGTCTGAACCTCTCCGCGCGCCACTATTGGTCGCAACGTACGAAAAGTATCTCGCAATGCTCTCAGCATCAGGAGTGCCAGGCGATCTCAGTCGCACAGTATTTGTGTGCGACGAAATTCAGTTACTTGGTGACGAACATCGTGGTCAGAACGTAGAGATACTACTGACGCTGATACGAAATGCTGGATGGAAGCAATTCGTTGGATTGTCCGCAGTGCTGGAGCAAAAGGACTCAATAGATTTATCAAATTGGCTGCAAGTAAAGCTGGTTGTAGAGCATCGCAGAGAAAAGCATTTGCGATATGAATGCGTCACGAAAAGCCGTACTCTAGTAGTCAGCACCGAAAAGCCAGAAGAAATAAGCGAATCTCGAAACGGGTCTGTGACCAATTCAGAACCGCTGTCCATGCTAGCAAGTCTACTGAAGAGCAAAGACCCTCCAGTACCAATAATAGTATTCTGCACGAAAAAGCAAGATACTTATGACCTAGCTCGAGAGTTCCTAGAAAAATACGTCAAAAAACAAGTCAGACAGCTGTCACTCGCATTTGACGGATTGCCTGAAACCTCCGCAAACCAATTCTTGTCCGAGATGCTTTTAAATCGCGTTGGAAGTCACAATGCAGACCTGATGGACGAGGAAAGACGGATTGTCGAAGAGCATCTACTGAGTGGGAAGCTGGATGTTGTGTTTGCCACAACAACACTCGCGGCGGGTGTCAATTTTCCGCTAGGTGCCGCAATATTTGCATCATGGACACGGTGGAACCCCGACATAAGGGTTCACGAGAGCATTCCATCCTCAGAATTTCACAACATGGCCGGAAGGGTGGGAAGAATGGGATTTAACCATTCCCATGGCAGAGTAATATTTTTCGCAGACGAACCACATGAACTTCGATCAGCGAAAGTCTATTTAAACTTGGGCACGATGCCTAAGATTAAGCCACGGATCTCACCCGCCAGGTTCAATCAACTAGCTCTACAGCTCGTTTCATCAGGTCTATGCTCTGATCGCATTGCCGTCCAGAACCTAATATGTACTACATTTAGTGCCCTAAGAGAAGAAGACAATAACATTGCAAGCTTTCGGAGATGGCCAAAAGTAGTCGACACCGCCATAAATAGCCTCACCGAGCAAGGGCTGCTGCTGGAGTCCAGTAGTGGCAGGCTGGTATCTACTGCCGTGGGAAAGGCCATCGGAAATAGCAGTCTGCTACCAGAGTCGGGAATCTTCTTGATCGAATATCTAAGCGAACATGCACAGCATCTTGTGACGCTATTGCCAACGAAGGAAGTACCCGGTGACGATTTTACATTTCCGTTCCTGTTGTTCTCCGCATGCTTCTCTGCCCCAGAATTCAGATCACAAAACGGAGTCCGAAATACCAGACTCATTCCATACCCGTTGGAGAACAAATACATTTTTGGCGCGGATTCTTACAAAACGCACTTGGTGGATCCCAATTGGCAGGCAGATTCAGCTCCTATTAATGCTGCTAAATTGTCATGCGACTGGATCAGCGGTGTTCCCGTTCGCACTTTAGAGGGCGCCGCGAAGTCTCTAAGTGCGGGCATGCTTCGCGAGATGTATAGAAATCTGTCGTGGTGCCTACAGGGCTTAGCGTCTATCGCCGCCGCCGCCGCCGACAAGACAATCCCGCCATCCGCACGTCCCTTATGCTTGAGATCAGACGATGTGGTTCTGGAGGCGATTGGTAAAATCGTGCGTGCCATTCGAAGACTTGGTTATCGAGTCCAGGAGGGTTTGCCAGACGATGCTCTTTGGTTAATGAACTTGTGTCCCCCTGGGTCACCCTATCGATTGGCGAGGCACGAGATACTATCACTGCGGTCTAGTGGCTTTCACACATTAAGTGCGCTAATGCTCGGGTCGAGTGATGCAGATACGGCTCGACTACTTGCCTTCGAGAAGGCAAAGCCGACGGCTGCGGCGAAGGCAAATTGGATTCGGAACGCGAGCAGGGAGTGGAAGAATACCGTTCGTACACGTGCTTCTGAGCGTCAGAAAAAAAGAGCTAAGAGCTGTCCCAGAGTGGATTTGATTTCGCGGTTCTATTCTTCTCGAGGAAGCGATTTTGAACAGGTATTTGAGGAACTTTTGACGTATCTAAAGGTTAAGTATCGCAAGCTCGACAAAATCGGAGTTACCGGTGCTCCAGATTACGCGCTAGAGCTAACTAATCTGCCAACTCTGGTAATCGAATTGAAATCTCGAGATGAAAAACTTGTGGACTACAATAGGGCGGTCGAAGTCTTGGCGGCTTCTGAGGTACATGGTTTCAAAGAAGCGGCCTGCGTTACAGTTTGCCATCCAGGCGTTGATCCCAGTGTCGGCCCAATTATAGCCGCGTGCGGTCGTCTCTGCGTCGTTGAAAGCACTGACTTGGGAGAGGCGTTAATTAGATATTGCGAGAACTCGATTGATGATCGACAGTTATGGAGTTGGCTGGCTTCACCTGGCCAAGCTACATCATCGGACCTTCCGTACAGAGAGTATGGATAGATTTATTCGAGAAAACAGAGGCACAACAAGCAAGACAACACTGGACACCCACTATCCTGCCTTACGTTGAACCACGCCGTGGCCGAAAGCGAAACAGGGGTCAGAGGCCTATTTCTGCCATAGAGATTGTACGAAATAGTTCACTGACCCCTGCTTTCGATGGCCTCGTCGCAGCAAGATCGCGGCAACGGCGCGCTGGTATGTCCGCTCGGTCGCGCACTCTGCTCCGTGCAAGGAGGCAACGGATGGGTGTCCTGATTCTTCGAATCTGAAATCGTCCATTTCTTGCTGCCACAACAACGGACACCCACCAACCTGCCTGACCTTCTTGGGTCGGACGCTGCGTGAAAATTCCGCCTTGAGTACAGCTAGGTGTTGGGGGATTACTGCCTTAACCACCGGTCCGAACTTGGAGCCATCTTACCTGCACCGTGTTGTTATCCGTCGATCAATCCATCACCTCGTGGACCTCAATCGAGTGACACCTTTAGAGCGGGATAATACGTCGTAATCGGGTTATCAACTGCATCTGGGTCTTCCAGTGCTCTTCGCACTTGGCTCGAGATTTCCGACTGGTAGGTGCTCAGTTTCGGCACTAGTGAGTAGATGTCCGATGTGTCGATCCTTATCGTTCTTGTTTGACTAAGATCGAAGGGGATTCGGTCAGCCGCGCGAATAATCTGAACCACAGGAAGGCGCGCCGCATGCCGAAGTGCCAACTCATAAAAGACATTGGGATTGTGAAACGACAGGTCGGCTATGACGAGTCTAGAACGTATGATGTACTCAATGATCTGGCGTGTGATCGTTCCAGGTTTATCGATTGCATCGGCTCTAACTACCTTGAGCTTAAAGCGGAACGCGTCAATAGCTTTGAGACAGCCAGTTCAAAAGATTAGTGTAGTTTTTCGACCTCGCTGGTCGGGTGACGTGAAGTTCGTTGGAATTGGACGCGCGCGACGGACTGCGATCGTGGCGTTGACCTGGCATCGCTCT
>JBBSLG010000005.1:0-175333 GCA_038255435.1 Lysobacterales bacterium | reverse complement strand
CGGGCGCATCGATCCCGCAGAACTCGGTAGCCCGCAGGTGGACGACTTGCTCGACGACCTGGGTGCGCTGGTCGAAAAATTCGGTGGCGAGGTCCACGTTCTGTCAGCCGAGCGCATGCCCTCCCGTACCGGCGTGGCGGCGAGCTTTCGCCACTGATCCCGCGCACCTGCCAAGCGCCCACAGGAGAAGACCATGAAGATCCAACTCAACACCGACGACCGCATCGACGGTAACGAGGCGCTCGCTGCGAAAGTGGCCGCCATCGTCGAGCACGCGCTGGCGCGCTTCAGTGAACACCTCACCCGGGTGGAAATTCATCTGAGTGACGAGAACGGCGACAAGAACGGGCAGCACGATCAGCGTTGCATGCTGGAAGCCCGTCTCGAAGGCCGGCAGCCGGTTGCGGTGAGCGACGAAGCTGCGACACCGGAGCAGGCGGTGCATCGAGCTGCGCACAAGCTCGCGCATCTGCTAGACAGCACGTTCGCGCGCGTCCACGACCATCGGGAGCAGACGTCCTGCCTGCCAATGTCCGGGACGCAACCCGCGTTCTTGCAACTCTCCGACTGATGCCGCGTTCACCGGCCGCTTGAGCCCCAATTCAGTCACTGACAGCCGAGCCTGACGACGGAGAGCCGCATGCCCAATCTGGATCTACGACTGACGGCGAGCGACGATGTCGCTTCCGCCCTGATCAACCTGATCGGTTCGATCGAAGATATCGAGTCGGTCGAGGAGATTGCCGACCTGATGCCGCACATGGATGATCCGGACTCGAGTTCTGCGGGCCTGTCCGACAACATGGGCCCGGGCACCCATCTGCTCCGGATTGTTGCCGGCAATGACACGGGCATTCGACGTGCTCTGGAAGCCGCGGAAGCCTCAGCGCACGATCAGGGTGCGGCACTCGAAGTGGTCGACAATCACGAGAGATGAGCCGGAATGTGCAGTCCGCGGGCTGCTCGATTTCTCGCCTCCAGGGCATGAGCCGAATGCCGATCGAACGATTGCCGCGCAAGCGCGTGGTCATCCTGGCTGGATCCCGCATCCCGTTCCACCGCGACAACATGGCGCATTTCGATATCAGCAACTGCGGTCTGTTGATCAAGGCGACCGGCGCTCCGGTTGCGCCTGGCCAGAAGCGCAATGACCGGCGCGCGCCGCCTCGAACCGTCGGCCACGCTGCAAGTGGCTTGGCCCAGCACATCCTGCTTCAAGCCTTGTAGGTCATCTCTGTGAGATACCCGGCAAATGATCGATGCGACGCGTCGCACAGCCGCCCCGCAACAGCGCTTTCCTGTAGGGCATCTCTGTGAGATGCCATTCCAACGCCACGGCAGACTCGAGACGGCATCTCACAGAGATGCCCTACAGAAGCGCGGGCCAGCTCAACGCCGCGGCAAATTCGAGACGGCATCTCGCACAGATGCACTGCAAGAGGTCGGTGCGGCGTCCTGGAGAGATGCTTTATCGAAGATCTGCCCAAGGAATTCGCATTGTGCTCTGGTAGTGGCAAAATAATTACCGTAATCGAGCCGAACGGGAGCGCTCATGGCCAGCATCGATCCGCGCGTAGACGCCTATATCGAACGATCGGCCGAATTTGCCCAACCCATTTTGCGCTTTCTACGCGAGACGGTGCATGCGGCCTGCTCCGAGGCTGAGGAAACCCTGAAGTGGGGAATGCCGACTTTCATGTACCACGGGATTCTGTGTTCGATGGCGGCGTTCAAGCAACACGCGACGTTCGGATTCTGGAGTAACGAGGTGGTCGTTGGCGCGGCGGCCGACGGCTCGGCGATGGGCCAGTTTGGCCGAATCAGCCATTGTCGCGATCTGCCGACCAAAAAGGTGCTGATCGGCTATGTGCGCGCGGCGATGAAATTGAATGCCGCCGGCGTCAAGCCAGCGCGTGCCCCACCGAGGCCTGCCGCTGACGTACCCGATGATCTCGCTGTCGCGTTGAAGAAGCAGCGCAAGGCAGCCCAGGTGTTCGCGGCGTTCACCGACAGCCAGCGCCGCGAGTACATCGAATGGATCGTCGCGGCCAAACGCGCCGAGACCCGCCAGCGTCGACTCGATCAGGCAATCGATTGGATAGCTGAAGGCAAGCAGCGCAATTGGAAATACATGGATTGCTGATTGGGGTTGGACCTGGCCGCGCCTCTGGAACAACGATTTTTTGTAGGGCATCTCTGCGAGATGCCATCCCAATGCCGCGGCGGACTCGAGACGGCATCTCACAGAGGTGCCCTACAGATGCGCGGGCCATTCCAACGCCGCGGCGGATTCGAAACGGCATCTCACAGAGATGCCCTACAGAACGCTCGCTAGGACTCGGCGCGCAAGCCGGCTCGGGCTGCGAGGATGGCGGCGATCACGTCGGGGGCGTACTCGAAACTATCGTAGTGCAGGCGGTGCTCGGGCAGGCCGCGTTCGATGAAACGATGGCGCGCGGCTTCGATCATCGGCGGCGGTCCGCTCATGTAGAGATCGTGACCGGCAAGATCGTTGTAGTCATCGAGCACGGCCTGATGGACCTGCCCGGCGCGCCAGACACCCTGGGTTCCCGGGTCCGGTTCCGACAGCACCGCATCATAGCGAAAGCCTCGGCGCTGGCGCTGCCAACCGAGTGGGAGATCGGCCAGATAAAGATCTTCCTGGCGACGCGCACCCCAGTACAGATGCATCGGACGCGTGGAGCCGAGATGCAGGAAATGTTCGATCAGGGCCTTGATCGGTGCAAAGCCGGTTCCGCCGGCCATGAAGATGATCGGTCGCTCGGAGTCCTCGCGCGGCACGAAGGTGCCGAGCGGTCCCTCGATGCGCCAGAGCGTGCCCACGGGCGTCGCTTCGAATATGGTCTGGGTGAATCCGCCGCCGGGCACGCGGCGCACATGCAGATCGATGTGATCGCCCTCATGCGGCGCATTGGCAATCGAGAACGCGCGGCGCTTGCCTTCGGGCAGCAGTACATCGATGTACTGACCAGCCAGCCAACGCAGCGGTTGGCTGGCTGGTGTCTGTAGGACAACGCGCATCACATCGTCAGCCAGCGTGGTTTTTTCGATCACCTTGGCCGGCAATACGCGGCGCGGCAGCTCGGCCACACTCGGCACTTCGCGTGCGCTGATCACCAGATCGCAGGCCGGCACCGCTTGACAGAGCAGCACATCGCCATGGGCGCGCTCGGCCGCAGTGAGTGCCTGCGGTGGCTGGTTCGGGTATTCGCAGGCGCCGCTGAGCAGGCTCGCCTTGCAACTGCCACAGACGCCGCCTAGACAGGAATACGGCAACGCCAACCCGGCCCGGCGCGCTGCATCGAGCACCGTCTCGCCGGCCTCGACGTCGAAGGACTTGTTTCCGGGAACGATGTTGACGCGATAGGGCAAGGCTCTGGGCTCGGCGTGGAAGAGTCCGCAGTATCCCATTGCCGGACGTCGCGGGTGCAAGTCCAGCGGGCGATTCAATGTGTGCGACATCATTCAAGACACTGCAGGCCGCCCTCAGTAGCCTCGCGCGCACGCGGGAGAGGAAGCAACGCGCGCGGTCCGGCGAGCGAGTGCGGTGGCAATGAGCGTGCTCCCACTCCCGGAAACGGGCGGAAGGGGCGAGTCGCCGACTGCAGTTGGCGTAGACTGCTGCCAATCCCTATTCGGAAACCTCAATGACCCGCATCTTCAAGAAAGAATTTGACGTCGAGGCACTCAACAGCCGCAACGAGGGCTGCATGGTCGGCACGCTCGGCATCCGCATCACCGAGGCCGGCGATGACTTCCTGCGCGGCACAATGCCGGTCGATCAGCGTACGCTGCAACCTTTTGGCCTGCTCCACGGTGGTGCCTCAGTCGCGCTGGCGGAGACCCTGGGTTCGCTGGCCGGTTGGCTGTGTCGACCCGATGATGGCTCGAACGTGGTCGGCATCGAGATCAATGCCAATCATCTTCGCGGCATGCGTGAGGGCGAAGTCACCGGCACCGCGCGGCCTCTGCATCTGGGCGGTTCGACCCAGGTCTGGGAGATCCGCATCGAGAACGCCGATGGCGGCCTGGTGTGCATATCGCGGCTGACCCTCGCGGTGGTTGCGCGTCGGTGAGTGCGGCGCAGCCCTATTCCGGTCTCTCGCCCGATACCGTACTCGACGCGGTCGAACGGGTTGGCTTCGAGCCCGATGGCCGCATGCTGGCGCTGAACAGTTTCGAAAACCGGGTGTATCAGGTTGGAATCGAAGACGCGGCACCTTTGATAGCAAAGTTTTACCGGCCAGCACGCTGGACGGATGCGGCGATACTGGAAGAGCATGAGTTCTCGGCGGAGCTGGGCGAAGCCGAACTGCCCGTAGTCGCGCCGATTGCACGCGATGGTCAAACCCTGTTCCTGCACGATGGTTTTCGCTTCGCGGTGTTCCCGCGCAAGGGCGGTCGCGCGCCCGATCTTGAAGGCATCGAAGTATCGAAGTGGCTGGGCCGCCTGCTCGCACGCATTCATCTGGTTGGCGCACGCCAGCCGTTTGTGCACCGTCAACGCGTCGATGCCGACACCCTGGTCTGGACGCCGCATCTGGCCGCGCGCGATTGCGAGCTGATGCCCGATGCGATCCGAGACCGCTATGAGGATCTGGTCGGCGATGCCGCCGATGCCATCGATGATGCTTTCGAACGGGTGCAACCGACGACGCTGCGCCTGCATGGCGACTGCCATCCCGGCAATGTGCTGTGGACCGATGCCGGCCCGCATTTTGTTGATCTCGATGATTGCCGCACCGGCCCGGCTATCCAGGATCTGTGGATGCTGATGACCGGCGGCGAAGCGCAACACGAAGCCATCATCGAGGGCTACGAACAGTTCCGTCCCTTCGATCGCAATGAGTTGTCACTGATCGAACCCTTGCGACTGATGCGGCAGATTCATTATGCCGGCTGGATCGCCGAACGCTGGGCCGACCCCGCCTTCCCTGCCGCGTTTCCGCATGTGGCGCTGGCGCCGTGGTGGGAGCAACATTGCCGTGATATCGCCGAGGGCATCGAATTGATTTGAGCGCGTGTTGCTCGCGTGACGTGGGCAAGTGCCAGCGCCAAAGCCACTGGCCAGCGCGGATTGCGCGGCGCCGCCTCCGCACCGTTGCGCTGGCGATGCAAATCAATGAACTGGTCAAGTACCCGGCAAGGCGTACAATTCGACTGCATGAACTAGGAGCTCGCCTTGCATCTGGCTTTGTCCCTGTTGAATGAACTCGTGGCGGACGGAGTGATCCCGACGTACGCTATTGGCGGTGCCATCGGCGCCTCTTTCTACATTGAAGCCCAGGCTACTGAAGACCTCGACGTGTTCGTTGTGCTGCCACAATCCGCTGGCGGACTTTCATTGCTGACGCCGGTATACACGGCCCTCGAGGCGCGTGGCGGTGTCATTGAGGGCGCTCACATCCGAATCGGCACCTGGCCTGTTCAAATTCTGGACCCGTACAAGCCACTGGTCGAGGAAGCGCTGACCGCGGCAATCGCTGTCGACTTCGACGGGATCCCCACGCGCGTAATGACCGCCGAGTATCTTTGCGCGATCTGCATGGACACGGGGCGAACCAAGGATATTCTTCGGGTTAGCTTGTTTATCGAACAGGCCGCAGTGGACATCCCCGAGCTGAGCGAGATACTGAGGCGCTACAATCTCCAGGATAGAGCCGGCACGGTGCCAAACTGGCCGACAGGAGTTTCCGATGTCTCTACCTGAAACCCAGCTTGATCGGGTAGTCGCCGACAAAATGCTGCAGCGCGCGCAGGCACGTGCGAAGACATGGCCGGAGAAGGTGGCGGCGATAGAGCGCCTGCGTGACACGGCCAGATTGGCTCGTGAATCCATGCGCAAGCGCAGCGAAACAGGCTCGTCTCGATGACGGCTGGCGACAAGCCAGTTGGAGCAACACTGCCGCGATATCGCCGAGGGCATCGAATTGATTTGAGCGCATGTTGTTCGCGTGACGTGGGCAAGTGTCAGCGCCGGTAGTACCCTGTGCTTCTCTGCCGGGAGCCCGTCATGCGCCAACGCAATCTGATTCAATCGGTTCTACTGCTGCTGGTCCTGCTCGGGCTGCCCGTTCTGACTCAGGCCCAGGCGACCCGCACCTGGGTCTCTGGCGTCGGCGATGATGTCAATCCCTGCAGTCGTACCGCGCCTTGCAAGACCTTTGCCGGCGCGATCAGCAAGACCGCCGCCAATGGCATCATCAATGTGCTCGACCCCGCCGCGGTGGGCGCGGTCACTATCACCAAGTCGATCACGATCCAGGCCGACGGCAACTTCGCCGGGGTGCTGGCCAGCGGAACCAACGGCATCATCATCAATGCCGGTGTCAACGATACCGTGGTGTTGCGTGGCCTCGCCATCCATGGCTCGGGCGGCACCCCGGGCATCACTGGACTCAATGGCGTGCGCATCCTGCAGGCGGGCGCGGTGCGCATCGAGAATTGCGATATCCAGAGTTTTGGTGAGAGTGCGATCGAGGTCGCCAATACCTCGGCGTTGAAGCTGACCGTGCAGGACACGGTGATCGAAAACACCGTCGCAGGTGGCGCGGTCAACGCCAACGATGCCGGCATTGCTCTGGTACCCGGCGCTGGTGGTTCGGTGCGCGCGCATTTCGATCGGGTGCGCCTGCATGGCCTCAACCAGTTCGGCATCAATGCGGTCGGCAATGTGCGTGTGGTGTTGCGCGACAGCGTGGTTTCCGGCGTTACCGGCAGTGCATTGCGGCTCGATGGCAGCTCGGGTTCGACCCAGGTGCTGGTCGACAATTCCAGCCTGGTCGAGAATTCGGTCAATGGCATCTTCGCCACCGGCGCCGGCGCTGCCGTGCGTCTGCACCGCAGTGTGATCAGCGGCAATGCCCAGGGCCTGTTGACCGCGAGCGGCGGCCAGATCATTTCCTATGGCAGCAATGTGATCGCCAGCAATGTCGCCAATGGCAGCCCGACCAGTACGATCAGCCTGCAGTGAGCCTCACTCGAAGCCGTTCTTGAAAAGGTCCAGATTGGCCAGCGCGTAGAGGCTCGACAGACTGCCCGCCCAGGGCACCGAATTGCTGCTGCTCACCGCTACCGTCTGCGTGCCGGCAGCGCTACCGACTGCGTAGGCAGCAACCAGGCAAAGCGCGTTGCCCGCGCTGCACATGCGAGGCAGGGCGATATTGCTGCCGCTGGTGGTGATACTGCCGGCATCGCCCGCATAGGCGAAGCTGGCAAAGTTCAGCATGCCGGCAAAGTGTCCGGCGGGCGCGCTCACACTCAGCGCGGTGCCGGAGTCTTCGCCACCACCGAATGTGTCAAGTGCAGCACTGCTGCTGACCACGGCGCGAAAGATCGCCGCACGGAAACAGATTTCCTGCGCCGGTGCCGGATGGCCGACGTGCACCGTGAAGCTGTCGCCGGCAGTCAGCGCAGTTGCCGCCGCCGCGACAAAATTGACCGCAGCAAAGCGGCGGACATCGGCGCGCTCGGCACCGAACGGACGATAGACATTGCCGCGACTATCACTGACCCGAAGTTCAGCGACAGCATCCGAACTGCTGGCGATCGCAATCACAATCGCATCGCCCGCCGTCACCGCCGCCGAAGCCGGCGCCGTCAGCTGGCCACCCACCCCCGGACTGCCACAACTCGCCGCCACGGTCGCGATGAACTGCTGGGCGTGGGCGGCCGGCGCGGCGCTGAGTGCTGACAGCATCAATGCGGCAACGAACGAGTTTCGGATGGCGGGTTTCATTGCGCAATGATGAACCCTGTGCGCGGCGCAGGCAATCGCTGAGTGCGTGGGGCCTACCTGACTAGCGTCGAACGTCCGCAGGATGCGCTTTCGCACTTTCAGGTCGACTCAAGCTGTCGTTGCTTTTGCCATTGTCCCCGAGGGCATTGCAGAGAGCGGGGCTTGCCCCGCTGCTCTGTCGTTGACGTTGTAGAAGCGAGGGCTTGCCCCGCTGCCTTTGATTTTTTGCGCCATGTGGATGCACGCCTCACGTCACGAAGATCTATAGCCCGCACCCTCACGGGCGCATCGTGCCTGCGGCACGATAAAGAGCTTTCGCGCTTTCGCGCGAGTAACTTTCTCTTGATGTGTGGCGCAAGAGAAAGTCACCAAAGAGAACGCCACCCCGGAGCGACGCCTTTCGGGCATCCATGCCCTCAAGGTACGTGCTCGGTGCTCGCTGGTCTACGATTGTACGTTCGGCAACTGCTCCTGCGTTGCTCTACCTCGGGCATCCGGCAATTGCTCCTGCATTGCTCTACCTCGGGCATCCATGCCCTCGCCATGCCCTCGCCCTGTACAAGCGTAGACAGGCCGACATCCTGTCGGCCTCCCTGCGGGCTTTCCGCGACCACCGATCACCGCCGCTCAGGGGCCCCACTGAAAGGAAGCGCGCTCCAGGCGCGCAGAAAGAACAGCAACAGCCACCGCGCAGGCGCGCAGAGATCGTCGACGCGATGTCGAGAAGCGGTTGGTCGCACCCGGTGACCGCTTTTGGCGAAGAGCGGCCCTTCGTATTGGTACACTGACCCCGGTTTTTCGCGATTTCCCATCGCGACGCGGCCGCGGGACAGGGTCGCGGCCGCGCGCCTCACACCTGGCTTTAGGTGCGCATCTCGGTCACGTAGGGCGTGGTGCCGTAATAGGAATGCACGTCCTTCGCCCAGGTTTCGTCGGCCATGTTTGGCCAGTGATCCTTGTCGAAGCCGGGTGCGTTCTCGAGACGGTCCTTGTTGACGTCCAGTACGAAGCGCTTGTTGGCGGTGTCAAGCTTGAGCGCGTCCCAAGGCACCGCGAACAGCTTCTCGCCCATGCTCAGAAATCCGCCATAGGACAGTACCGCATAGCTGAGACGCCCGTTATGCGTGTCCAGCATGAAGTCTTTCACGCTGCCCAATTCCTCGCCTTTCGAGTTGTAGACGTCATTGTGACTAAGCGAACCCGCGCTCAACAGCGTTGGTCCAAGACCCATCTGGTCGTTGTTATGGTGACTCATGCAAATCTCCTCGCGATAGTCGCGAGGCCAGATTGTCGGAGTGGCTGATGGGGGTCTGTTCGCCAGCACACGAAGTCTGGCAGATGCGGCCCCGCCAGCCCCCTGGATCGACTCTGAGTCGGTGCGGCGCCCCCAAGGGCGGCGCAGTTTGGCATCCATCTGGTGACCCATGTGAATGCCCGCTTTTGCCTGCAAGTCAAGCACCCCGCATGCCCGCTTGGGTCGAAAGCGGTCAGTGGACTACTGCCACCAACTGCCCATCCGCATCACCTTGCCGATCCATCTGCGCTGGCGCGGTAGCTGTTGCTGTTGTTTCTGCGCGCTTGGATCACCAAGGTGATGCCGCGAAGTAGTCGGTGGCACCAGCCGAGCGGGCGCTTTCGGCCAACGCCGGACATTGGCAACGCTTGAAAGGCACTCTGACCCTAGGGTTTGGTTTAGATTGAGGAACCTGCACGGAACCCTGGCCCGCGTGGCAGGGCAAGCCAGCCATTCCAGCCGATGAGGGACGCATGAGCGATGAGCCCGGTACCTTGACCCGCGTCCTAGTCGTCGACGACTCCAAGCTGATTCTCAAAGCGGCGCAGAAGATGTTGGGCGCCGAGTTCGAGGTGATTACCGCCGTCGATGGCGTGGAGGCCTGGCACATACTGGTACTCGATACGGCGATCCAGGTGGTGTTCACCGACCTCGACATGCCGCACTGCGACGGCTACGAGTTGCTGCAGAAGATCCGCACAGCCGCGGAGCCGGGCCTGCACGGCATGCCGGTGATCGTGGTCACCGGTGCCGACGAAAGCGAGACGGCGCGACTCAAGTCCCTCCATTTGGGCGCCACGGATTTCATCACCAAACCGTTCTCTAGCATCGACCTGGTGGCACGCGCCCGTGCGCACGCCAACTACCAGCGCATCACCAAACAACTGCAGGCGCAGACCACGCTCGACTCGTTGACCGGGTTTGCCAACAAGCCGGGCTTCCTGGACCGACTGCAGCAGGACATCGCCTACGCGCGTCGTCATCAGCAGGCGGTGACCCTGATGCGATTGGAGATCGATGATCTGCGTACGATTTTCCTCAAGCGCGGCAAGACTGTTGCCGAGCAGTTGGTGATGCATGTGTCCGATCTGATTCGCGCACGTATCCGCAAGGAAGACACTGCCGCGCGTGTCGGGCTCGGCGGCTTCGCCATCTCCCTGCCTGGTGGGCAGTTGGACGGAGTCGCGGGCATGACTGATCGGCTGCATGCCGAAGTTGCCGCGCATCCCCCTGAAGTCGATGGTGAGCCGCTTCCTATTGCGCTGCGCACGGCCGCGTTGAGTGCCGACCTTGAAAATTGGCCGAGCGCGCAGGAAGCACTGGATCGCTGCCAGGCGCTGCTGGAAAGCGCGCCCATGCGACCCGCCATGCCTTCAGCACCATCGACAGCCCCGCAACCACGGCCAACAGAAGCTGTTCCGACACAAGCGGCACCGGTGTTGCCGCCGCACGAATCAGCTGCAGCACAGGGCGTACCGGCACGGCGACTGCCGCTGGAGGCGCCGGCGCCCGAATCGTTGCGCGTGGATCCTTTGTTGGATCAGGTGAAGCACGGCCACACCCAGGAAGCCATCGACAAGATGCCGCAAGTGATGCAGCGCCTGCTGCCCTTGCTGCGGTTGCTCACCGCGAGCCAGCGTGCGCAGCTGATCCGTTTCCTCGAAAAGCTGGGCGGCGCTTAGCGAAAGAGTTCATGGCAACCGCGGCCCCAATCGGCCAGGAACGGCCGTTCGTACGAGGCCCACTGGGGCAGCCGGAAAGCGGTCATTGGGATGTATCGGCACGCCGACCGATGCGAACTTCACACGAGGTAGTCTGTCCGACGTACTGCGGTTTTTTTCTACAACTAACTGCAACCGGCAGACCGTTACGTGTATCTCTCATACGGTAATTAAACCGTTCAAGGAGAACAATATGCCGAAAAAACTACTGATCAAAGGGATAGCCACCGCTCTGCTATCACTCGCTTTCAGCGCCCAGGCGCGTGAAACGCCGCGTATACATGTCGAGGGCATTGCTGCGGCCATCGAAGAAAACTATTTCGACGAAGCCCGCGCCAGGGAAATCGCTGCCAAACTGCGCAGCGCTGCATCGACGGGCAAGTTCGATGCCTTGCAAGACGAGCGGGAGCTGAGTTCCGAGCTAAGCACGTGGTTGGATCCGTTCGATACGCACTTCAACGTCAGCTGGGCGGAATCAAAGCCAGCGGCGTCTGCCGCAGCGGAATCGACTGGGCCAAAGCTCGTGCTGCCGGCGAATGACCCGCTCCGGCGCGTCAATTACGGTGTACGTGGCGTTGATGTGCTGCCTAGCAATATTGGCTACCTCGATCTTCGCAATTTTGGCGGTTTTGAGTTTGGCGAACCAGGCCAACCGGCACGCCAGGCCGTGGATGCCGCGCTGCAATTACTCTCCGGCACGAATGCGCTGATTATCGACCTTCGTGAAAACGGCGGCGGTGCACCGCAGATGGTCGGTTACCTGAGCAGTGCATTCGTCAAGAAAGACGCGGATATCTTTAACACCTTCCACGGCCGCGGTCGCACGATGAGCGAGGCGCCGCTCGATTGGCATCCGCAGCCGCGTCTAGACACGCCACTGTTTATCCTGATCAGCGCGCGCACCGCGTCGGCGGCCGAGGCCTTCGCCTACACGATGCAAAGTGCCAATCGTGCCACTGTCGTTGGTGAAGCCAGCATGGGCGCGGCCAATCCCGGCGCGGCGTTGGATGCCGGCAACGGCTTCAATGTGTTCGTCTCGTTCGCCAGCCCGATCAATCCGATGACGAAAGCCAACTGGGAGGGCAGCGGCGTGAAACCCGATGTTGCCGTGGCATCGGCCGCTGCTCCGGAAACTGCCCGACGGTTGGCGTTGCAGGCAGTGCTCGCCGGCGGACTAAAAGGAGACGACGCGACAGACGCACATTGGGCATTGGATGCGCTGCAGGCCGAGTCCCAATCAGCACCGCCTGTGCACTCCAAGGACTACCTGGGCAGCTACGGCATGCTGGTTATTACCGAAGCGAATGGCCACCTCATTCTCAACAACGGCCGCCGACCGATCAGAACGCTTCTACCTCTTGGTGATGACCATTTCGCCGTCAGGGAAGACCCAAGCAAACGCGTGATCTTCGTGCGCGATGCCAGCGGCAAAGTGCAAGCCCTAGAGTCGCAGACCTCGAGCGGAGGCTTGGACCGCTACCGTCGCGGCGGGTAAGAGCATTGGGTGGCGTATAGGAAGTTCAAACGCCCTTTTCGGCCGGTCCGCCGGGTAGGCTTCGGTCGCGCAAGCACCGTTCCGGGCAAGGATCGGACCTGTGCCCGCGCACTACGGCATCACGTGGGCGCGCAGCCTTGCCATCCGTGGCCATTTCTCACTGAATCCCGGCGGCGGGCCAAGCGCGCCCCTGCAGGATTGTCGCCGCATCTGATGGCTGTTGGTTTTCGCGGTTGGGGGGCGTGGCCGATCTTGCGAATACGCGGCCATGGCCGGTGGCCCGCGCGCCGCGGGGCGGAAGTGCGCTTGGTCCAGCGCGCCGTGCTTTGCGAAGTGGGCGAGGCATGGATGACCCCTTGCGGGTATGGCGCGGATGGCTGTGGGTTCTTCGATGCTGGGCACGATCCGTGCCGCACCGCCGCAGTGGACGCAGGTGCTCAGGTCGATGCCAACCCAATCGCCTGGAGCGATTGGGAACAGCCGAAGGCTGGCCCGAAGGGCAGAGGGCAGGATGCCCGGAGTAGCACGCGCTTTAGGCGCTTATGAACGCGCTGGATCCTCCCGAAGCTTATGCGTTAAGGCACTGGAGGAGACCTTCGGCGCACGCCGCATCGACGAGGGCCGGTTGTTGCTCGCCTTGATGTCAGCCGGGGCTGCATCGATGGCGGGCCGTCTTAATTTCGGCACCGTGCCAACATGATCGTATCGAATGCAAATCGCCAACGACTTGCCCACGCTCGCCAGCGAAACTTACTAACCTCGCCGATTGAATTGACCAGCCCCCGCGGCCAACTGACCGGCTCAAATCGGCCAAGATTACCGGTCAGTCGAGAGCGGCTCTAGCTTGCTTCCCGAAAGCGGCCACTCAATGAGGACACCAATGTCCGCTTTCTCCTCAATCGATGCTCAGACGACCGGCCGAAACCGGTCGAAAGCGGTCAATCGACTGCCGGCAGCTACCTCTTTTCGACACTGCCTCGCCGATTTACCCGCGCTGGCGCGGGAGCTTTGGCTGTTGCTTCTGCCCGCCTGGAGCGCGCTTCTTTTCAGTGGGGCCCCCGAGCGGCGGTGATCGGTGGGCGCGGAAAGCCCGCAGGGAGGCCGACAGGAGGTCGGCCTGTCTACGCTTGTACACGGCGAGGGCATGGCGAGGGCATGGATGCCCGAGGTAGGGCAACGCAGGAGCAGTTGCCGGATGCCCGAGGTAGGGCAACGCCGGAGCAGTTGCCGGATGCCCGAGGTAGAGCAACGCAGGAGCAGTTGCCGGATGTGCGTCCGCCGACCAGCGAGCACCGCCGCTCAGGGGCCCCATTGAAAAGAAGCGCGCTCCAGGCGCGCAGAAGCAACAGCACCACCTACCGCGCCAGCGCACATGGATCGCCGAGTTGATGCCAAGAAGTAGTTGGTCGCACCAAAGGAGTGACTGCTGTCGGCCAGAAGCGGACATCCGATAAGGGCGCGGTCCGGCCCAAGCACACATCCTTCAAAGTGTCAGGCGCGATCTTCTCAAACCAAAGCAACAAGTAGCAGGGGCCATCCCGTCGGGCCGCCTGAGGCTTGGTCAGTTCATTCCGATGCTCAACTCCCGGCTGCGCTTTTGGCCCGCCTATCGAAATCATCGATCCACTCGCGAAGTGCGGTGGCGTCGGTGATGATCTCGTCGGGATCGGGCAAAAAGGTGGGCGTTTCGTCCGACTGGGAGTGCTCAAAGGCGGAGTATTTCGACATCAAAGCGTCGATGAACACGCAATCCGCAGGTCCGATGGCCACCAGCTTCTTAAGCTGTCCCTTTGTCTGGATGTCGCGACGGAAGCGCCCAACGATGTTTGCGCACAAGTGAAATTCTACAGTGCGCTCCACCAGGATTCGGAAGGTGCTGCAGGCGTCTTTCAATGCCATCTGCCTGAACTTTGGCTCCAGCTTTTTGGCGGCGCCGATGTCACTTATGAGCTGACCCAGCCCAGGTTTGGGCTTCAGAGAGAACGTGTCTACCGAGGACGGCACGCCCGTCTGGTGCCCCTCGCGCCCGATCGCGATGACCTTGCAGCGTACCTTGGAACCCTTCTCGACGCGCTTTTCGTTCGCGGCTTGCAGTAGCGCCATGAGTGACAACCGGTGGGTGAAAACGATGACTTGACGGCTTTCTGAAAGCTCGGAGATCCGCGCGGCCACCGCCTCCTCGAACCGTTGGTCCAACGATGAGATGGGATCATCGAATACGATAGGGATTGAACGATCGCCACCGGTTGCATCGGCTAAGAACGCGGCCAAGGCAATGAGCCGCTGCTCGCCCTCGCTCAACACCTCGCGTTTGTGGACGTCCTTCTTGGAAGCCAGAAGTTCTGCGCAAAACGTGAATTGGCCTTTGCCTTGGGACCGGTGACTCATCACCACCGGCAAACCTTTGCCGCCCAGCTTCAGCATCTCGGCATTGAAGCGATCGCAGAACCCTTGGGCCAACTCTGCGCTCGCGATCTCGTTGTTCTTCGTCGTGAGCGCGTTCGTCGACGCCAAGCGGATGGCCGCCTCAAGCCTCTCGACCACGGTCAAGCGCTTGACCTCGGCCTTGATACCGGAGACGTTTGCTGCCAGCCACTCCGTGCCCCGCAGCTCGACGAGCCGCTCCTGACTGGCTTTTCTGCCTTCCACGTCAATCAGCCCAGCAAGCTGATCGCGTTCCAGCTCAAGATTTGCCGTCCGTTTGGCATGAGCGGCGTGCCAAACCGACCAATCCGCACTGGGAACATCCGCCACGTCGGAGGCTGTCTTCAAAGCAGTCATTCGCGCGTCCACGGCCACTCGCAGTGTTTCGCCAACGGCGACATCCAAGCCAATTGCCTGGCTCATTGTGGCCCACGTCTGCTCGTCGGGTGTGACGGGCAATGACTTGATCAGGTCGTTGGCGCACGTTTCGGCGGCAACGGCGTCGGCTTGGAGTTTGTCCTGAATAAACTCGGTGAACCCGAGCATGCGCGATTTGGCGTCTGGGCCGAGCTCCTGTTGGCACAGCACACACATCGCCCCTTCGTCGACGTTCGGGTGTTCGTGATCCGGGTAAGCCGAGCCTCTTGAATACGCTTCTGCTGCCGCCCATAAGCGGCGCCAAACCTCTTCTCCTACACCCTTCAACGGCACCTCGTCGAAGAATACGGTTGCATGCACGTTGGCCGCCGATCGCTTACCGATGGCCTCGGCTCGAGCAGCGATGATTGCATTGACTTGGTCGGCGGAGGTGGATTCTTCTCGATCCAGCGCCGATTTCTTGTTCTTGGCGAGCTGCTCCAACTGATTGATCACTTTGGTGCGGAGCTCGGCAGGATTTGCCTGTGCCAATGCAGCTTCCAAGGTAACCCGCTCAATGTGTTCCTGGTCGGAAACGCTGCAAGCGGCGTCAATAGCCGCGTCTTGTGCTTTGGCCTTCAGAAGTCCGCGAAGCGTCGCAGCCGCCTTTGATTGAGTCAGGGCCGCATCTATTTGTGGCAACTGGTTCACCAGCGCATCCGCTCGCTTGCGTAGGTTGGCGGCGACGCGATCGGAGATCTCGATGAGGCGCACCATGAACACCATGGACCGAGGCATGTGCGTGGCCGATGTCGCGCTGTCGCCGAACTCAACGGACGTCACAGTGTCGAATACCGGGATTGCCTTCAGCTCGGGCAATGGCCCTTTCGCCAGATTCCACGCCGACTTGGACGCTTCAATCGCCGGCCCGTGTTCGTTAATTGCCCTGATTTCCACAGTTGCGGCGGCGTTCTCGGTGGCGCCCAAGAAGACGTGGCCATGCATGGGGCCAGCTAAGCGCGCCCCGCACAAATGCTTGGTCAAGCGCGCGTAGCCGGATTTGCCAGACCCGTTGGGGCCATAGACGATTGCCAAGTCGGCGTCCCTCAGATCGAGCCGGGCTCGGTCGCCCAATGCATTGACACCGAGGATTTCGAACAAGCGCTCCAGCCGCAGTCCCGCCCTCCCCGGGGTGCCGGCAATGACACCTAGCGCCAGCAAATCAGAACGCTGGCTCAACACCTTCGCGGCTTCTTGCAGGCAGTGATCTGCCAGCGCGTCGATGCCTGCCTCGTCCGGCATGCGCCGGTGGGTGATCAGATAATGCGCTGCCGCCCGTAACCAACTGGCCCTACCGTTCAACCACGCCTCGATCTCAATCGGCGCGGAGCCTTCCACTTGGCTCGTCATCGCTCCCCCGAAAAGTGCTCATGGCTGGCCCCAGTCTCAGGGACAGCTAATTCTAAGGAAAGGCCGAGTCTTATGCAGCCCTTCGGCGATGTCCCCTTTGGTTCGGAAGCAGACCCGCAGCAGAAAGCATTGTCTAGCCGAAACCGTACTTGCGGAATTTTTCGTCTCGGTCGGCCTTCAACGGATCCCGCCACTCCTTGCCGTCGAGTATCCACGCGCCCTTAATCCAGATCGCATCTACAAGGGGCGCGAGCACACCGGTCTCTGCCAGCCAGTCTCCGCCGCCGAGGCATGCGATCCATGGGCCGTAATCGATGTGAATCTCCTGAAGATTTGGGATGTCATCCTTGGTCAGGCAGAGCTTGGAGTCGACACCACGAAGCGATAGGTCCGTCATTTCACGGCTAGAACCAACCAATTCAACAATGAAGTTGGGGACCAATTCGTCAACCAACTCGCGATTCAATCTCGTGCCATGACCCAGGCAGTACTGCGCACGAATGCCCACCGGGGAGTTATACACAACATCCGCGTGGTCGTTCGACATCGCCAAACGCACAGAGGCTCGTTTGGCACCTTGACCTCCGACACCCAATGGATCGCGGCGATCTTCGAAGCCCATCCAAGTCGGGGCACTACACGTAACGATCTGACGCACCGTTTCCCAATCCTGGGCTGCGGTCATGGCGTCGCGGCGCCGAAGTTCGACGCGATCAGTAAAGCCCCACAGAGGCAAGAAATTTTCCTTCCTTGTGCAGTTGCGGGCAAGTATGCACCAACCCGCTACCAGGCGTGACGTCCGCTACCAGCCAGAAGCGGATATCTAACGCATGATTGAAGCCGCCCTGCAACGTGGCTGTTACTCGGTAGGCGGTTGGTCGCTGGGAGCGAGGTACTCGCGCGTAGCGCCCTCACCGGGCGTGCAGCGCATCCTCCAGGCGTCGCCCACGCCGGTTGGCTCGATGGCAGCATGGTAGTTGCGAAAGCGAATCCACGCTGGCATCCCACCGACTAGCTTGCCGCCGAGAGAAATGTCTAAGGTGTGATTCAGCAATAGAGTACCAAATGCGGTGTCGCCATCACCAATGGAGGGGCGCTCGCTGAATTCCACTGAGAAACTAAACGCCGGGAGCTTCGTGCACCCGCTATTCAGTAACTGCTGCCCAGATAGCCACCGGTCCATGTCCGATCGCGTGGCTTTCGCGAAGGGGCAGCCCTCAACCCGCCAGCCTTGCGTAGAAACCAACTGCACGAGAGCCGCGGCTGCGCGAAGCGGAAATCTCTGCTCGTCCACTACTTCGGCGGATACAGCACACCATTGGAACTTGACGGGTCCGATGTTGGCCTGGAGGAAGTCGGTCAGTTGTAACTCCATCATGGCGCCAGCGAGCGCACATTCCAAAATCTGCAGGGCCCGTCCGGCGGCAGGCAGTTGCTTCATGGTCCATGCCCTCATGACCGCGTACTCGATGGAGACATCCACCTCCGACGCCAAATTTGCGTCCATGCGGATGCGCAGTTTGAGCAACCCTTGGCATAACACGAACGAGCATTCGCCACCCAACGTGCCTCGGGTTAGCTGTACGTCGACGACTTCGGTGTAACGCTGTTGGCCATCGTCATGAGTGGTGAGCGTTCCCCGACCTTGCCACACGGGGTCGGGTCGAAACTCAAATTTCGATAGGTGCTTTTCTTGCGCGAAGTAGTCCCATAGCGGGGATCCGCTCAGCACAAACTCGCGGGCCTCAACCCTCGCGGGCCGACCCCATTCGAAGGCTTCACGAAATGCGGTCATGCTCCTCGCAGTGGGTTCGCGAACCTCTATTCTCACCGAGACTGGTTCGTTCCGCGCGGAAATGACAAGGACATCGTGTCGCCCATCAAACTGCGGTCGCACCACCAGTGTTGGGTCGATTTGCTGGAAGTGGTCCTGCATGGCATGTGCAAGCGTGCTAAGCGACCCTGCCGCCTTCATCGCGCCACGCTTCTTTGCGTGGTACACCGCGTCGAGAAAACCGGTAGGCGGTGCGGCGCTAAGCACTTCGAACCCGTTCGCAGCTGACATCGGGACTACTAAGTCGCCCCCGGTACGGAATGACACCTCGGTATCGAAAAGGAATTCGAGGTTGACCCAGCGGACTTCGCGCGTCGTTCGGTTGATGAAGAGCATGAATGCAGGTAACGGACTTCCCTTCAACCTTAGCGCCGATGCGCGCTTGATCCTCTCCGTTGCCTTCCATTTCTTTCCCGATCGAACCTGTGCCGCGAAGGCTGCGCCTTGGATCTCGGCCTGAGTCGGGATCTCGATGATCAAGTCTGCGCCGATATCAGGTTCGGGCTTGCCGGCCGTCCAGTTCCAGCCCTTGAAATGTGCTTTGGCCAAGTCCTCGTTGCTAGAACCTGCAAACAGGTTGTCCATGCCGATCTGGGAATGCTGCGCGAAGCGCTCTTTGGCCTTGGTTGTCATGTATGAATTATCTGACAAAAAAGTTGGGTCGGGCTGGCTTTTCGAACGGCTGCTTTGGGTCGAAAGCGGTCAATCGACTGCCGGCAGCTACCTCTTTTCGACATTGCCTCGCCGATTTACCCGCGCTGGCGCGGGAGCTTTGGCTGTTGCTTCTGTGCGCCTGGAGCGCGCTTCTTTTCAATGGGGCCCCTCAGCGGCGGTGATCGGTGGTCGCGGAAAGCCCGAAGGGAGGCCGACAGGATGTCGGCCTGTCTACGCTTGTACACGGACGTACAATCGTAGACCAGCGAGCACCGAGCACGAACCTGGAGGGCAGGATGCCCGGAAGGCGTCGCTGTGGGGTGGCGCTCTCCGTTGGTGATTTTCTCTTGCGCCCACATCAAGAGAAAGTTACTCGCGCGTGAGCGCGAAAGCTCTTTATCGTGCCGCAGGCACGATGCGCCCGCCAGGGTGCGGGCTACTGATCTTCGTGATGCGGAGTTTTCATCCACGTGACACAAAATCAACGGCAGCGGGGCAAGCCCCGCTCAATGCAATCCCTTGCATCCACACAACACGGACAGGCAGGCCGAAACTTCCCGCCTGTCCGAATCAGATCAATCCCGCAACTTGGGCTTGCCCGTGCGCCGTTGGTTCGGCGTGCCGAGCGTCCAGGCTGCGCTCATCAGGCCGGGCAGGCCGTCCTCGATATTGGCGCTTGATAGCGCGGCCTGTGTAGGCGCGGCTGACTGTGGCAGCACGATCTCGCCGAGTCCCTTGGCCTTGAGCTTGCGATTGAGTGCGGGCAGGCTCTGATAGATCAGCGCATTGAATTTGCCGGAAACTTCTTCGAGCTCCTTGTCGAGCGCAACGTAGCGGTCGATCTGGTACGGCGCCGGGCGTCCCTCGTAGGACATCAATGCACCGTAGAGCGTGTCGGCGTGTTCGCGCAGACGCTCCTCGCCGGTGATGGCGCCGCCTTCCTTGGTGGCGACGATCAGTTTGCGCAGCGACTCGGACTTGTCGGCCAAGGCCATCGCGTCCTTGCGCAGGCCATCGCCTGCCGGCAATTTGTCCGCGACCGCTGTGATCTGCGCGCGCGCCGATCCAATGCGTCCGGCCAGATCGGTCATCCGGCCAAACAGTGCATGGACCTGCATCACCGCATCGAACTGCGCCTGACGATCGGCAATCGAATAGGTCGCGCGACGATCAAGCCCGATGTCGATCCGGGTCTCGTAGGTCTTGTCGCCCTTACTCAGACGCACGGTGTAGCGACCGGGCACCACACGTGGACCCTGGATCGCATTGCCGGCAACCTGGGCGGCCTTGGGCGTACGCGGTGGTGCCACCCGCATCGACCAGCTGACCCGGTTGAGACCGCGACGCTTGCTGGCCGGCAGGGTGTCGACCAGGTCGCCCTTGGCATCGAAGACCTCAAGCTTGATCGAACCGAACAAATGACGGGTGCGCTGGTAGTAGCTGATCACCGCGCCGCCTTGTGGATTCTGCCCGCTGAATTTCGCGTCGCCCTCGCTCCAGCCACCGATGCCACCGAAGCGCTGCTGCACCGGACGTGATTCGAGGAAGGCGGCATCCTTGGCCAGAGTCTCGGCGGTCAGCTGGCGCAACGGCGTGACGTCATCGATGATCCAGATGCCGCGGCCATGGGTCGCCAGCACCAGGTCATTGTCACGTTCCTGCAGCGCGATATCGCGCACCGACACGCTGGGGAAATTGCCGCCCTTGAACTCGGCCCAGCGCGCGCCGCCATCGATGCTGATCCACAGACCGAACTCGGTGCCCGCGTAGAGCAGATCTGGACTGACGGCATCTTCCTTGATGACATTGACATAGCCACGTAGACCCTGCTCGGGACCGGCGATCCGGGTCCAGCTGCGGCCGTAATCGCGCGTCCGGTACAGATACGGGTTCATGTCGCCAAAGCTGTGTCGATCGAATGCGGCGTACGCGGTCGCGGCATCGTGCCGGCTGGCCTCGACCCAGGACACCCAGGACGCCGGCGGCAGGCCTTTGACGTTGCGCACGGTATTGCTCCAGTTGGCGCCGTCATCGCGGGTGAGCTGCAGTTGACCATCGTCGGTGCCGACCCAGATGGTCTTGCCATCACGCGGCGATTCGCTGATCGAATAAATGGTCGTGTGCATCTCGGCCGAGCTGTTGTCGACGGTAATGCCGCCCGACAATTCCTGCTGCTGCTTCATCGGATCATTGCTGGTCAGATCGGGCGAGATGCGTTCCCAGTTCTGCCCGTGATCACGCGAGCGGAACAGGTACTGCGCGCCGAGATAGATCGTACCCTTCTCATTCGGACTCATGTGCAGGGGCGCATTCCAGTTGTAGCGCAGCTTTTCTCCAGCTGCGGCCAGCGGCTGGATGCTGCGCGCGGCGCGCGTCTTGCGATTGATCCGCGCCAGATTGCCGCCCTGGTATTCGGCATAGACGTAGTCGGGATCAGCCGGATCGGGAAAGGTCCAGAAGCCGTCACCGCCGTAGAGATTCTCCCAACGGTCGTTGGTGATGCCGCCGGGAAACTGGGAATCGCCGACCCAGGAACTGTTGTCCTGCAGACCGCCATAGACCTGATAGGGATCGGCGTTGTCGACACTGACATGATAGAACTGCGAGATCGGCAGGTTCTCGCTCTTCCACCAGCGATTGCCACCATCGTAGGAATGCCAGAGTCCGCCGTCGTCGCCCATCAGTACGTGTTTGGGGTTCTTCGGGTTGATCCAGATCGCATGCGAGTCGGCGTGGGTGGCGCCCGAGGTCTGTGAAAAGCTGCGGCCGGCGTCATCCGAAACGATGGCGAACAAGTTGGTCTTGAACACGCGATCGGCGTTGCTCGGATCGATGACCAGCTTGGCAAAATAGAACGGCCGCCAAACCATCATCTGACTTTGGTCACGCTTGTCGAAATTCTTGCCGGCATCGTCGGAGACATAGAGCGCGGCATCGGCGCTCTCGATGAAGGTGTAGATGCGATCGGGATTGCTCGGCGCGATTTCGGTCTCGACGCGTCCCCAGGGCTTGGCCGGCAAACCCGGTGTGTTCTCGGCATTCAACTCGGTCCATTTGCCGCCCGCATCATCGCTGCGGTACAGCCCGCTGCCGCTCTTCGCATCGGGGCCCTCACCGCCGGAGCGGAAGGTCCAACCCTTGCGGCGGAAATCCCAGAGGCCGGCATAGATGCGGTCGGCATTCTTCGGATCGATCGTGATACCCGAGCAGCCGGTGGACAGATTGCTGCCTTTGAGCACCAGGGTCCAGCTGTCACCACCATCGCGACTGCGATAGAGGCCACGCTCGGCGGAGTCGCTCCACAATTTGCCCGGCACACAGGCAAACACGGTATTGGAATCCCCTGGATGCACCAGAATCTCATTGATGCGCTCGGACTCGGGTAGACCCTTGTAGGTCCAGGTCTCGCCGCCATCCGTCGATTTGTAGATGCCGTTGCCGATCGACACCGAATTGCGCGTCCAGGTCTCGCCGGTACCGACCCAGATCGTCTTCGGCTGATTCGGATCGATCGCAATCGCACCGATTGCCTGCACCGGTTGATCGTCGAACACCGGCTTGAACGTGGTGCCGCTGTCGATCGATTTCCAGACGCCGCCACTGGCCGCGCCGACATAGATCGTGACCTTGCCGTCCTCGCTATTGTGCGCAGCGAGCGCGGCGATGCGTCCGCTCATTGCGGCCGAACCGATATTGCGCGCGCCCAGGCCGGACACCGTACCGGAATCAAAATGCACATCCACCGCGCCTGCCGTCAGTGGCAGCAGCGCCAGTGCCATCGTCAATGCGCGCTTCATGGCTTGCCTCCCTGCACTGCCACCGGAAAGGCGAACAGAGCATCATCGATTTCCACATTGGCCTCGGCCTTGGTCACCGTGATGTTCTGTCCCTTGGGCTGACCCTTGGCACCGGATTCCATCGAGAACGGGATGTAGACACCGGCAACTTTTTCGTAGTTGCCGACATCCGTCTCCTGTTCGAACTCAACGCCACGCACCGAACTGCGGGTGATGATGCGGATCTCCAGAAAATAATCCGGATCGAGATAGATGTACTGGGTGTCGCCATCCGCGCGCAGCACCTGCAGTTTGTGCGCGGGCGTGCCGTCGACATCTTCCATGCCGAGGTATTCGATCTTGTGACCCTTGGCGCGATAGTCGATCAGCGGACCATCGATTTCGGCCTGCTGGGCCAGGCCCTTGGCCTGATCGGCGGGAAGTTTTTCCGGATCCTTGCGGCCCTGGAACGGCTGGATCTGCCAGGCATCCTTGCCATCGTAGGCGCTGACTGCGGTCAAGCCTTGCAGGGAAGCCTCACCGCGGGTCTTGCCGCCACGTTTGGTCATTTGAACAAAGCCGAGATCGAGCGAGAACCCGCCGCCGCCGACCCGCATAGTGCCCTCGAGCTTGAGCGTATCGATCGCCTTGATGGCGGCCATGCCGCCCTTGGCTTCGATATTCTTGGCAATCAGTTCGTCCACCGTTTGGGCGGAGGCGAGCGACGTTGCTGCGAGCAGCAGCAAGGCCGAGGAAGTTCTGAGAAAGCGCATGACAATACCCCAGGGATGGTCGGAACGGATCCGTCCTGTGCCTGGCAACGCAGGATGCACGTTGCGCCCAGACCAGCGACGGATGAGGTGCCGACTCTAGGAGCTGTTGCGATCCGGCGCTACGCGACGGAAGTCATGCGTCGACGCCCAACGCGTAGCATGCGGCTACTTGGTGATCGACGAAAACTCACGCGCCGCCGGGCCGGTAGAACCCGGCGCCGGCTTGTAGATCTCCACCCGATTGCGACCATGACGTTTGGCCTGGTAGAGCGCGGAGTCGGCGTGGGCGAGCAGCTGTTGCAGCTTGTAGCCGGAGAGCGCGGTACTGCTGACACCGAAACTCGCCGAGATCGGAAACTCGTCACGACCGTCGCCGGTGTCGGTCTGCGCAATGGCCAAGCGCAATTGTTCGGCAACCTGGGCCGCGAGCACGGCGTCGCGATCGGGCAACAACACACCAAATTCCTCGCCGCCGAGTCGCCCGAAGATGTCGTTCTTGCCAAGCAGGCGCCGACAGGCCGTCACCGAGGTCTTCAGCACGGTATCGCCAGCGGCATGGCCATGGGCATCATTGATGATCTTGAAATGATCCAGGTCGATGATCAGGATGCTGACGCGGCCATTGTTGCGTCGCGCCTGCTCCAGCGCCGCCTCGGCCTGCTGCATGAAATAGACCCGCGTGCAGATCCCGGTCAGCCCATCGTGCTGGGCCTGGCGCATGAAGTGCAGCTGTGAACGCTTGGTCTTGTACGCCCACAGCGCAATCGATGCCAGCACCGTCAGCAGCAGGGCCAGATACAGCCGCGTATTCTCCGCCGCCTTGTCAGCCAGCTGGCCCTGCATCTGCAGGACCTGGTTCTGCTGGTTCAAGGTCTCGATCTGCAGCTTGTTGGCGATGGACTGGTGTTGGGCCATTTGGAAGGCGAGTTGGCGGGCGCTAAAGTCGTTCAGATAGGCCTTGTCGGCCGCCATGTATCTCTTGTGGTACTCAAGAGCACTGCGCTGGTCATTCTGCTGCTCGCTAACCTCGTAGAGAACCCGATATGCGTCTACAAGCGGCTCCGTAAATTCGTTCTCCGCTCCACGCTCAATGGCAGATTTGGCGTGACTCTTGGCGTTTGCAGCGTCGCCCTGGTGCCAGTAGGCAATAGCCAAAATTGAATGGTATTCAGAAGCCAGCCGAGGGTAGCCTGTGCGCTCTACTTCTTCCTTGCTCGCCAAGAGCAGCTTGGTAGCATCATCGACTCGGCCACTAGCGATGTTGATGCGAGCAAGGTACGTGCGCATGAGATTAGCAAATACATATTCTCGAGAATCGACGCAGCGACGTACCCACGACTTCAACTCGGACTCAGATTCTTCCAACTGTCCGTTTTTCAGCAGCGACTCGAATCGTAATTGAACTGCGCCACAACGCACCCAAGCGGTTGTGCTTTCACTCAACATTCGCTCAGAGTAGTCCAAGCTCAACTCATACTGGCCCACTTGATTGTGAAGGAGGGCAGCAACGCCCATCGCCTGGGCGCGCACATCCTTATCAGCTATCTTGGGCAGTTGATCCAGCAACTCTGTGAGATGCGCAAAGCTTTCGTCGAACCGACGTCCAAGTGTAAGCGCGTTGACCAACGTGGCGGTTGCACGAAATTTGAGCGTGGCGTCGATGGGTCGGGCGATCAGCCGCTTTAGATCGACGATTGCGAGGTCAAACTCCCCGGCGTAGGTTCGCCCCCAAGCTTTGAGGTATTCCAGGTGATCCGCTTGTCCGACAGTTAATTTCGACTGACCATTGTCGATGGCGCTAATAAGCCGAGAAAATTGCGCTTGATCGGAGCGCTTGACCTCTTCAGCCGTACTGAGCATTTTTTCAAAAGTGGCGATCTGCGGATCGGCCGCAGCGCCAGCGCCGCACAACCAGAGGCAGCAAAAGAGCAGCGCCGCGCACCGAGATGCGCGGGTCTGCTTGCAGCCAACTTTGTTGACCTTAGGAAGCGATGGCAACTCGAGTGGTTCCCTGGTGAATGTTCTTTAGCGATTTTTCATCGGGCGTATCCTGCTCATCCTCTTCTTTGTCGTCGTCCTTTTCGTCTTCATCTTGTTTTGCCGGGAACACCGCGCAAACGATATTCGTTCGCGCACCCAGCAATGCCACCAATTTTTCCTGATCTCCAATTTTCAACGCATCGGCAATCTCAGGCCTTACGTCCGCCAGTGCCGTTTCTGAGTTCAGCTCATCGGTCGCTGCAAACCGAAGAGCTGAATCCTGACCAATTTTCTCCAAGAGTTGAATCACGTTTGACATATTGATGTCCCCTGTTGATGGTTGCTAACGACTCCGTGCCACATATTGCGGTGCAGGGAAGCCTCGCGCCACTGCCTTGGTTGCGTCTCCGTTGACAGTTCCAAGTCTGTAGAAAATCCCAGCCCGCCAATCATTCGCTCCACCGCGATGTGACCGACGGTGTAGCGGACCCACACACGCTCACAACGGAAAGTCTGAAAGACATGGTCGATGAACCTTCCAAATGCTCCGTAAGAAAATCCTTGTCGGCGTGTTGCTTTCGTCAAGACGATTCCCACTTCAGCATCACCCAATCGTGGCACCCCGAGAGTCGCACCGCAAACTCCGAGCGGGGTGCTGGTCATGGCGTCAGTAACTACTAAGAAAAAAGTCTTGGTCCGAGGGGCTGTGGTCTGTCGCAGTGCGGCCCGAAAGCTACGCGCTGCAAGCTCGGCCGACAGGGGCGCACCGATGTACCTCATGGTTTCCGCATCACTGTACAGCTCAACGTACAATGCCGCATCGCTATCCGCTAGGGGACGAACGACGAACCGCTCAAACTTCGGGATGTTTGGCGTCTCCTGCCTGGATTGGTTCAAGTCGGCTCCAAGATCTCATTGGTCAGAGCTCGCAATCGGGAGAGAGTTTGCTCGTCCCGAATCTGCGCCTGTGAGGGAGGGACAACCACCGTCACCTGCATATCCACATCCGCCTCAACAAAATCTCCTAACCGCACCCGCTCCACCCTCGCCTTCTGAATCGGCAGCGTAGCGGCTTGATAGATGATGACTTCGTGGTCCAGAGGGTAATCCTGGGCGAGGATATCGACCAGGACTTGGCGGTAGGCGGCGCCGGTGGAGAAGCGGGCAAGGGATTGGTCGCCGGCGACGCCGACTTGCCAGAGGATCAGGTAGGCGCTGGGGTCGATGCGGCGCTGGTAGAACATGAACTGGCTGGCTTCGTAGTGGGCACAGCCGTATTTGCCGGGGTCGATACCTAGATCGGCGTAGAGACAGTCTTCGGCGGATACGCCGGGTTCCATATGCGCGGCGTAGCCTTCCTCGCGGGCCAGTTCGATGGCGCGGTGTGGCACCCAGGCGAACACGCCGGGATGACCGTAGAAGGCGCCGCAGACTTTCTTGCCGGCGCGCACTTCGATGAGCATCGCTTCGATCATTGCCTTGTAGCTGATCAGGCGCGAGGTGCCCTCGCTGTAGTAGGGCTGCAGGCTGCGCACATCGGGGTGCATTTCCTGCACCCAGAGTTCGACGATGGCGTCGGACATCAGCGAGAACACCACATCGGATTTCTCGATGTAGCTGCGGCTGAGCGGCGTGATGTGCGATCCCAGCGTCATCCCCACCCCCACACAGACCAGCGTTCCCTTCATTGCGCGGCACGTTCCGGATGCGAAAGACGAGGGTAGCGACAATTTCGCTTACTTGGGAGTGCGCAGGCGCCGATTGATCGACGCTTGGCCGAACTCAGTTGCAGCCGCGGTGCTTGCCCTGGAACGGTGCGTAATATTCGCGCAATCTGGCGATGTCGGCGTCCAGGTCGGCACTCATCTCGAACACCGGGCCGACGCCGAAGCGCTTGTCCGGATAGTGGATCCAGATGCAGCAGACCGGCACTTCGGCCTGGCGCGCGATGTGCCAGAACCCGGTTTTCCAGCGGGCGGCCTTGCGCCGCGTGCCCTCGGGCGCGAGTACGACCCAGCATACCGGCTTGGACTGGAAGGCCTGCACGGTCGCGCCGACCACGCCACGCGCGGCGTTGCGATCAACCGGAACGCCACCGAGCAGGCGCAGAACCAGACCGAGCGGAAAGAAGAAGATTTCCTTCTTGGCCATGAACTCGATATCCAGGCCGAGCGCGACCTTGATCATCAGGCCCCAGACCGCGTCCCATCCCGAGGAATGCGGTACGGCGACCAGCAGCACCTTGGGCACATCGGGAAACTTTCCGACCAGATCCCAGCCGGCCAGACGCAGGACCAGGCGCGCCATTGCACGCGCGATCGGATGGCGGGTGCGCGGCGCCGATGCCGGCAGCGCGTGTTCGATCACGAAGGGCTTCATTCGTGATCCCAATTGCCCTTGCCCCGCGTCACCTTGACGCCGGCGCGCACGCGCTTGCCTTCCATGCGGCGCTCCTTGGCCGAGCGCGAGGGCTTGGTCGCGATGCGCTTTTTCGGCACCAGGGTGGCAGCGAGGATCAGCGCGGCGAGACGCTCGCGGGCGTCTTCACGATTGCGCTCCTGGGTACGGAAGCGGCTGGCCTGGATGACCACCACACCCTCATCGGTGATCCGGCGATCGCGCCGCGCCAGCAGCCGGGCGCGCACTGCTTCGGGCAGGGCGCCGGAGGTCTGCGCATCGAAGCGCAATTCGACGGCGGTCGCGACCTTGTTGACGTTTTGGCCGCCGGGGCCGGACGCGCGCACAAAACGCTCGGTCAGTTCGGCGTCGGGGATGTGGATTTGTGGGTTGATGATCAGCATGGTGCGGCGATTCTATCCGGGATGGCTGGGGGTCGCGGTTCCTCGCCGGCTTGCGGCAGAGCCTGCTCCCCTCGCCCGCTTGCGGGAGAGGGTTACTGAGGGGAAATACCACGAACGCGTTGGGTCTACGCGATAAGCAGTCCGATGAGATTGATATGGTCGAGGACTTTCCCTCATCCGGCCTGCGGCCTGTCTCCCGCAAGCGGGAGAAGGGGACAGGCCGAGTGCGTCAGGGCAAGGCTTGGTCCCCTCGCCCGCTTGCGGGAGAGGGTTACTGAGGGGAATACCACGAACGCGTTGGGTCTACGCGATAAGCGGTGCGATGAGATTGATACGGTCGAGGGTTTGCCCTCATCCGGCCTGTGGCCTGTCTCCCTCAAGCGGGAGAAGGGGTCAAGCCTTGGCCGGACGTACCGACACGCGCCGGGAACAGACTCGCATCCCATAGCGTGCAGGCGGCCGTTACACTGCGCTGATGAACGCTGCTGCCGATACACCCTCACCGAAAGCCTATCTGGGTGCCCTGCTTGAGGCTTTGCTCAATCAGACCATGGCGCTCGATCCCGACCTGCCCGGCGAGCTCAAGGCGCTCGATGGTCGCTCGATCACCCTGACCTGGAGCGGGCCCGAGTGGGCAATGCGCATCCGCGTCGAGGGCGAGCAGTTGCGCGTTGGACCGGCCGAGGGCGCGGCGAGCGATGTCAGTCTGCGCACCACGTTGAGCGGGCTGATCGGGCTGCTGCGGCCCTCGGCATCGGACAGTCTGCCGGCTGGGCGCGTGCAGATTTCCGGTGATGCCGAGCTGATGCGCCACGTCGAGAAACTGAGCCGTCGCTTTGATCCGGATTGGGAGAGCGCGTTCGCGGCTCGGCTCGGCCCGATCTTTGGGCCACAGGTCGCGCGCCATCTGCGCCAGGGCTTTACCTGGCTGCGCGAGAGCGCCATCGGTCTGGCCGAGTCCGGTGCCGAATACGTGCAGGAAGAAAGTCGTGATGTGGTGGCCGGTCATGAGATCGACAGCTTCGCCGAGGATGTCGATCGCCTGCGCGATGATGTCGAGCGTGTCGAGGCGCGAGTGCAGCGTCTAGCCCGTCAGCAGGGAGAGAACTGATGCTCGGCATCCGGCCGATGATGCGGCTGATCAGCATCGGCGCGGCGCTGGCGCGCTATCGGCTCGATGAATTGCTGCTGCTCTTGCCCGGACTGCGCCTGTTGCGCTGGATGCGCGGCATCCTGCCGGCTCCGCGCGGCGATATCGGCAATCTTCCGCGCGGTGCGCGGCTGCGGCTGTGTTTGCAGGCGCTCGGCCCGCTGTTCGT
This sequence comes from Lysobacterales bacterium, assembly GCA_038255435.1. GTDB lineage: Bacteria > Pseudomonadota > Gammaproteobacteria > Xanthomonadales > Ahniellaceae > 0-14-3-00-62-12. Next base: position 145,736 of record JBBSLG010000005.1, on the reverse strand, counting down.
GAAGTTTGGCCAGATTCTGTCGACCCGGCGCGATCTGCTGCCGCCCGATATCGCCGATGAACTCACCCTGTTGCAAGATCGGGTGGCGCCGTTTCCCGGCATCGAGGCCGAGCGCGAGATCGAGCTATCGCTGGGCGCACCGATCAGCCAGTTGTTCAAGACCTTTGAACGGGTGCCATTGGCATCGGCATCGATCGCCCAGGTGCATCTGGCGCTGTTGCCGGATGACACCGAGGTCGTGGTCAAGGTGCTGCGGCCGAATGTCGAGAAGCAGATCAGCAATGATCTTGGCCTGCTCAAACTGGTCGCGCGCATCGCCGAACGCCATCTGCCCAATGCCGACAAGCTCCAGCCGCGCGAGATCGTCGCCGAGATCGAACGCACCTTGAAGCACGAGGTCGATCTGCAGCGTGAGGGCGCCAATGCCAGCCAGCTGCGGCGCAACTTCGAGAACTCGCCGGACTTGCGTGTGCCCAAGGTGTACTGGGACTGGAGCGGCGAACGCGTGCTGACGCTGGAGCGCATCCGCGGCATTCCATCAAACGATCTGGAAGCGATCGACGCCGCCGGTATCGACCGCGTCGCGCTTGCCGAGAAGGGTGTTCGGCTGTTCTACCAGCAGGTCTTCCGCGACAATTTTTTCCATGCCGATGCCCATCCCGGCAATATCTGGGTGGATACCGAGCCCAGCGAAACGCCGCGCTTCATCGCGCTGGATTTCGGCATCATGGGCGCCTTGCCGGAAGCCGATCAGTACTATCTGGCGGAGAATTTCCGCGCGATGTTCGCCAGCAACTACCGGCGCATTGCCGAGTTGCACATCGAGGCCGGCTGGATGCCGGCGCATCTGCGCGTCGATGAACTTGAGGCCGCGGTGCGCAGCGTCTGCGAGCCCTACTTCACCAAGCCGATCGCCGAGATTTCGCTCGGCGAGGTACTGGCGAAAATTTTCCGCCTGGCCCAGCGCTACGAACTGACCGTGCAGCCGCAACTGATGCTGCTGCAGAAGACCCTGCTCAATATCGAGGGCGTCGGTCGCCTGCTGCATCCCAAGCTCGATCTGTTTGCCGTCGCCAAACCGGTACTCGAAGAGATCGTGCAGAAGCGTTACTCGGTGGCCGCGCTGCGCCAGGCGATGACCGATCGCCTGCCCGAACTGATGCGCCATGCGCCGGATATGCCGAGATTGTTGCACGCCTATCTGCGTCAGGCCGCGACCGGCCAGACCTCGATGGAAATCCGCTCGCGCGAGATGCAGGCCCTGGTCGAGGAATCCCGCGAGGGTCAACGCCGCACCGTGTTTGCTGTGCTTGGCGCCGGCCTGCTGGTGGCCGCCGCCCTGCTCTATGCACTCGATGCCGAAGGCCCGCGCTGGATCGGCTTGCCGCTGGCACTCTGGGTAGCACTGGCCGGATCGGTGGCGGCCTTCCTCGCCGCCCTGCATCGGCGCGTCTGAGCGGAGTCCGGATGAGCGCGCGCCCAGAGATCGCCGCGCAGTTCGCCCAGGGTGTTGCCGCTCGTGCCAGCTGGCAGCTGGACGATGCCGCCGCGATCTTTCGCGCGCTCTGCGCCGATCGGCATGCGCGGCCGCGTGCGCTCACCGAACTGGCGGTCAGTCTGGCTTTGCAAGGACGCGCCGACGAGGCGCTGGCCTGTATCGCAGAAGCCGTGGCACTGGCGCCGATGGATGCAACGATCCGGCAGAACGCGCTGATCCTGGAAAAGCTGCGCGAGCCGACCGACCCGCTGCGCTTTCTGGATATGCACCGGGCCTGGGGCCACGATTTCGCGCCCGATCGCGGCCAGCTCTACGCCTGGCGGCTGCGCGATGGCGCTCCAGATCGGCGCCTGCGCATTGCCTATCTTGGCGTGGATGCGCATACCGCATTGAATCGGTTCGTGCCGGTGCTGGCGCGACACCATCGCAACAGCGATTTCGACGTGCTGTTTGTCTATCGCAGCGCACGCAGCGAAGACGTCGCGGCAGCGGCGCGGGCACTGCCGCAGGTGCAGCATCTGCATGCCAGTGATAGCGATGACCGCGCCCTGGCGCGTACGCTGGCGATGTTCGAGATCGATATCGCGATCGATCTCTGTGGGCATGGTGTCGGTCATGTCCTCGGCGCGCTCAGCTATCGGCCGGCGCCGCTGCAGATGACCTGGCTCGACTATGTGGCGACAACGGGCGTTGCGGCGGTCGATTATCGGATTGCCGATGCGGTGACTGATCCGGACGATCCGGATTGGCCGGTGCTGAACTCTGAATCCGTGCTGCGGCTGCCGTTCGCCCAGTGGTGCTGGTTACCGCACGAGACCGAGCCGACGGCGCAGCCTGCGCGCGCGGCGCCGGTGTTTGGCGTCATCAATGTGGCCAGCAAGATATCCAACGCCTTGCTGACGCGCGCCGCCGCCCTGCTTGAGGCGCTGCCCGAGGCGCGTCTGCGTCTGATCGGAATTGCGGGCGAAGGTGCCCGCCATCGCGTACTCGATGCATTGCCGGCGTCCCTGCATGCGCGCGTCGACTTGCTCGGTCGTGTTGGCGAAGCCGAGTTCCAGCAACTGCTGGCTGGTATCGATATCGCGCTCGATCCCCTGATCTTCAGTGGCGCGACCAGCACCCTCGACTGTCTGTGGGCCGGCGTGCCGGTGATCACCGAGCCGGGTGTTCTGCCGCACGCGCGCTCCAGCGCGAGCATCCTGCATACACTCGAACTCGACGAATGGATCGCCGCCGACGCCGAGGAATTCGTGCAGATCGGCATTGCTCTCGCCAGCAATCCGCTGCGTCAGGCCGCGTCCTGGCGCAAGGCCCTGCGCGAGCGTGTGCGTCAGTCCAGCCTTTGCGATGGCCGGCACTTTGTTGCGGCACTGGAGGCGCTGTATCGGCAGGCCTGGCAGCAACATCTGCAGACCCCGAGCGCGCTCGATCAGGCCGTCTATGGCGGCGAGCTGGGTGACTTGCGCCGCGTGCTGGTGACCCAGGCCAATGCGGCGCTGCAGGCCGCTGCACCGCGTGCTGCCATCCAGGCGCTCGAAGTGCTCAGCCTGGCGATGCCGAACGATGCCGTGAAGCGCAATCTGAGTCGCGCCTGGAATAATCTTGGGGTGGCACTGCAGGCCGAGGCAAGAGACGCTGAGGCGACATCTGCCTTCCAGTGCGCGCTGGCAGTCTGGCCGCAGAACCCGGAGGCGCTGGCCAATCTGGGTGATTTTGCCGCGGCACCTGCATCCGGCGAAACCGATTCGCGCTAGCATTCGATCTCAACCCTGAGGAGTCCCGCGATGAAAGCGCGTCATCTCTCACCCCTTCTGGTTCTGCTGCTCGCCGCCTGTGCCCAGCACACCTCAAAAGATTCAGCACCTGCCGCAGAAGCCTGTGTGCCGGTTAACCGCGACCAGATCGCCGCACTGTTTGATCGCTGGAACAAGGCGCTCACGGAAGAGGACATGGATGCCGTGCTGGATCGCTACGCCGAGGGCTCGGTGCTGTTACCGACCTTGAAGAACGGTCCGCGCATTACCCGTGATGAGAAGAAGGATTACTTCAAGACCTTCCTCACCCACCGGCCAGTCGGCACGATCGACTGGCGCTGGATCGATATCGATTGCCGGACCGCGGTCGATACCGGTCTCTACAGTTTCGAGTATCGCGCCGAAGGCAAGACGGTACGCGCACGCTACACCTACACCTATCGATTTGATGGTCGTGACTGGTTCATCACCAGCCATCATTCCTCGGCGCGGCCGGAAGGCTAGCGGAGGGCGTGTTGGAGGGCGCTGCTCCTGCGGCGCCTGGTTGGCCCGGTCGATTGGCGGGGAGACAACGAATCCTTGGAGTTACAGCAGTCGCGCAGGAGCGCGACCCACCAGGCCACAGCAGTCGCGCGGGAGCGCGCGTCCGCGGCATCGAGATGGCATCTCGCAGAGATGCCCTACAACAAAGCGGTTTCCTGTAGGGCATCTCTGTGAGATGCCGGCTTGAGATTCCCGCGACGGCCAGATGGCATCTCGATGGGCTATTGGAGGGCGACCCTCCCATCGAGCGACTCCATGGCGGCTGTTGGAGGGCGCTGCTCCTGCGGCGCCTGGTTGGCCCGGTGGATTGGCGAGGGATACGAATCCATTGAGCGACAGCCACAGCAGTCGCGCAGGAGCGCGACCCTCCCATCGAGCGACTCCATGGCGGCTGTTGGAGGGCGCTGCTCCTGCGGCGCCAGGTTGGCCCGGTCGATTGGCGGGGAGACAACGAATCCTTGGAGCTACAGCAGTCGCGCAGGAGCGCGACCCTCCAGGCCACAGCAGTCGCGCGGGAGCGCGCGTCCGCGGCATCGAGATGGCATCTCGCAGAGAAGCCCTACAGAAGAGCGTGGCATCTCGCAGAGATGCCCTACAGAAGGGCGTGGCTCAGGCGTTCATGAAGCCGAGATCGCTGCTGTTGAAGTGATCGAGCAAGGGGAAGATCGCGCCGAGGGCGCTGCTGTCGGTGACGCCCATCCAGCGTGCCAGGGTGGCGGCGACCTGATCGACCGAGGTGGTCGGAATGTACTGGCCGCGCGAGAAGCTCCAGTCGGTGCCGGCATTGTCGTTGGCATTGAGCAAGAGGTTCGGATACTTGCCATACAGCTGTCCGCCGCGCACTCCGCCGCCGAGTACGAGCAGATTGCCGCCCCAGGCGTGATCGGAACCACTGCCATTGCCGCTCAAGGTGCGCGCGAAATCACTCATGGTGAACGTGGTCACCTCGCTCTGCGCGCCGATTTCGCCGAGCGAAGTCCAGAACGCGCCGAGAGCCTGATTCAGCGTGGTCAGCAACTCGCCATGGCCGGTGCTGGCGACCGACCCGCCGGCGACGAACATGCCCGAATGCAGATCGAAACTGCCGAGCCGCACATAGTAGACCTGACGCTGCGCCGAGAACGCGGCGCGACTGACCTTGATCATCCGCGCGACCATCTTCAACTGATCAGCCAGGGTGTTGCCCTCCGGAAACACCGCGCTGACATTGCCACTGCCGTCACTGGCTTCGAGCAGGCCGGACAGGCTCTCGCCGACTTCGAGCGAGCGTTTGACCACGCGCGCATACTCGCGTGAGAACGGGTGGTTGTAGCTGTCATCGAGCAGATCATTGAGCAGGGCACGGCGCTGACTGGAGTAATTGCTGTCGGTCACTCCTGCGGTGTAGTTGTCGATAAGATTGATGCCGCCACTGGACAGTTGATACGGCATGATCTGGTCGCCGATCAAAAAGCGCGAGGCACCGGCGAGCGACAACGTCGGCGAGAGCCCATTGGACAAGGGACCACCCGCGGTCAGCTTGGCAACCCGGCCACCCCAGCCGTAACGTGACATCGGATCGTTCGGCGCCGCCATGCCGAGATGCCATTGCAGTTCCTGGTCGTTGTGCGAGAACAATTGCGCGGGGCGCGGCAGGCCATTGTCGTATTCGGTCTTGCTGATCGGTTGCACCAGGGGCCCGCTATTGCAGACGAAGGCGGCCTTGCCCTGATTGAACAGCGTCTGCAGTCCGCTATGCGCCTGGCTGCTGGCGCCGTTGACGGCAGAGAAATCTGTGCTTGAGGGATGCAGGCCATAGGCAGTAGTGGAATTACTCGGCGTAATCGGCAGCAGATCATTGAAGGCCAGCGCCAAGCCACTGGTATTGCCGCTTGAATAGACGCCGCCGCGACTGCTGCGATAGACGTCGTAGCGGCTGCCAGCGCTTTCGGAATCACGCGGCACCAGCCAGTTGTAGGAATCGTTGGCGCCGGCGAGATAGACGCAAACCAGGGCGCGATAACCGCCACCCTTGGCGGCCGCGGCCGCGCGCGGCGTCAGCATCAGTTGCGGCAGCAGGCTGGCGACCGAACCCAGTGCGAAGCTGCCGCCGAGTTGGCGGATAAAGTGGCGACGATCGGATGGGTGATTGGCCATGGCGAGGTCCTCAGCGTTGCAGCGCAAATTCGGGTGAGATCGCGATCAGGTGAATCAGATCGAGTGCCTTGCGGCGCTTGTCGGCACCGGCCATGGCGCCATCGAGCAGGGCCACCAGTTTGGATTTCATCGTCGCGCTCATCGCGCCGAACATCATTCTCTGATTCAGCGCCTCGACCAGGCCCGCCGAATCCGCGGGCAGCGCATCGATCTCGGACGAGGGCAGATAGGCGCCCTGGGCCGGCGTGCCGAATGTCGTCGTGCTGGCATTGCCCGTGCTGTATCCGGCAAAGACGCGGCGCCAGAGATCATCCGAGGTAGTGATCGCGGTCGACTCATCGAGGATCTGGAACTCCGGCGCGACCAGGCCGGCGTCGGCGATCTCACCGGGCTGCTGATGGTCGGGCGAATAGAAGTTGAACACCGAGGTCGCACCGAGCGGGCGCTGGGCGTAGGCGCGCTCAGGGTTGTACAGGCCGTAGACACCGCCACCGGCCTGCACGCCAAAGGCGCGCCAGATTGCCAGCAGACGCAGCAGGGGTTCACGGATCTTGCCGAAATTGTCGGCCGGCAGCGCGCTGCTCGCCTCGGGATCGAGCAGGATCGCCGCCGCCATCGCGCCGAGGTTGCCGCGCACACCGGTGCCATCATTCTCGAACACCGCGGCCACGCGATCGATATAGCTCGGCGACGGATTGCTCGTCGTCAGTCGCTGGATCAACTGGCGCGCCAGCATCGGCCCGGCATTCGGATGCAAGAACAGCGCATCGATCAGGGTATCGATCTGGTTGCTGCAATAGTTCAGGCATGTGGTCTGATCGCTGGCTGGCGTGCCGGCGTGACAGGCAACGGTGCTCGGTGGCACGCTGATGCCGGCGACCAGATCCTTGTTGTCGTTGGGCGCCGGCAAGACCGCGTAGCCATTGCTCGAAGTCGCCGAGCGTCCAGTGTCGGCATAGCGCGGATAGCAGACCATCGGTCGATACGAATCCGGATGCGCCAGTGCGGTAACGATGCCGGGTACCGCATAGCGCGCCGGGTTGGAGAAGAACAGGGTCGAAGAAAAATTGCAGGCCGTACCGACGCAGCCACCGCAATTGCGATTGATCGTGATCGTGCCGACCGTGGCGGGCCCGTTGCAGGCGAAGGCCCAGCCGGTCAACACCTTGGCGGTATCGCTGACGGTGTCCTGGCTGTAGGTCGGCACCGTCTGGTTGTTGACCAGCAAGGGCGAGAAATCACGATTGCGTTCGATCAGGCCGATCGAGAACAGCTGCATGACCTCGCGCGCATAGTTCTCATCGGGCGCGATCAGTCCGGGCACCAGGGCGTTGCTGTCACTGAGGGTCCAGTCGGTTTTCTGGTTGCGCAGACTGGTCAGGAAAGTGGCCATGACCGGGCTCAAGGTGACCTCACGCAGCAGGTCGCGAAAATTGCCGAACGCGTGTCGGAGCAGGATGTCGTTGTATTCGGCGACACCGATCGGATGGTTGGCGAGCACACCGACGTCGGAGATCACCAGGATCTGCGACAAGGCAAAGGCCATGCGCTGGCGCAACTGATCCGGCGCATTGACCGCAGTATTGAACCAGCGCTCGACGCGGTAGGCGCTGTAGAACTGGGCATTGCGTGGATCGGTCAGCACCTGGGTGGCGATCTGCTGCTCGATCACCGGTCGCTGCAGGGTGATCGGCAAGCTCTTCTGTGCGGCAATCCAGCCGCCATAGCCGAGCGTGCGCAATTCGGCGACGCTCGCTGTGGTCGGGCCATAACTGGCCTGGGTCAGGAATCGTGCCGCTTTGGCATCATCTGCGGGCGCGCAATCGCGTCCGCTCAGCCCGGTCAGCCGGGTCAGATTCATGCTGCCACTGCCAAAGCCGGGCACCGTGCTGTTCCACTGCCAGCTCGCACGCTGGCCATCGATGCTGGTGAAGGTCATCGTGCCCCAGGGCTCGCGAATGACGTCGGCTGCATTGAATGCCGGCGAAAAATCGGCACCGCGGGTGATCGTCGCGCTGAGCGTGGCGGTATTGCCTTGGATCGGTCCGGTCGCCGTCATCCAGCGCTGAGCGCCATCGAGATAGGCATACCAGATCGCCAGCATCTGGCGGCTCGCGCCGCTGCCGAGCACTTCGACATAGACACCGTGGCCACTCTGCGCCGGGTCGTACCAGGCACCGCTATGGCAACCGGCGATGCCCGTGGTCGGCGACTCCAGCGCCGTCGCTGGCGTGGTCAGTCGATTCAGCGGCATCGCGCCATCGTTGAAACCGGCGTAGCTGCTGGTCCAGCTGGCCTGGCCATGGGTCGCGTCACTGAAGCTCAGCAGCAGTTCGCCCCAGGGCTGGATGTTCGCCTCACTGGCAACAAACTGCGGCGGAAAATCCGCACCTGAGCTGATCGACAATCCAATCCGTGCCTCGTTGCCAATGACCGGCCCGACACCGAACAACCAGCGCGCATTGCCATCGAGATAGGTGAACCAGGTCACCAGCAGGTAAGGGCTGCCATTGATCAGGATGTGCTCGACGATATAGCCCTGACCACTTTGACTCGGGTCATACCAGGTGCCACTGACCTCGGCGCCCATCGAATAGGCCGCCACCTTGGCCAGATCGGCCACCGAACCATTCGCCGCCACGCCACTGGCTGAAAGCTGATTCGAGGCAGCCCCGAAACCGATCAGGATCGAAAGCAGCCAGGTTATTCCCCAGTGGGTTCTCGGCATGACATTCCCCTCGCTTCGCGGTCGTTGCAGCCTAACAACGCTGGGGATCGCAAACCGTTGACAATGGTTGCAGACGGGTTTGCCAGCGTGATCAGGGCGATGCAGGACGTAGGGCGCGAAGCGCAGCGCATTGCACCGGATTTGACGTTCTCGACCGCCCACTCGTGCCAGCGTTTGGCGCAATGCCCTACGGTGCGCGCCCTACTCCACTGCGCTTGCGGTGGGCTCAGGGCGCCGTAGCCGCGGCCGGACACTCGAGACCTGCGGGCAGGGTAAGCCGGCGCAGGTTCATGCTGCCGCTGCCGTAGCCGGCGATCGAGTCGAAGTCGACGCGGCCGGTCTGGCAGTCGCTGAAGCTGAAACGAAGTTCGCCCCAGTCGCTGCGCACGATGGTGGCGGGATCGAAGTTGGGGATGAAACGGCCGCCGGTGGTCTGGGTGCCGCGCACGATCGCGCTGCTGCCGCTGATCGGGCCGACGCCGCCGAACCAGGCCTGGTCGCCTTGCGGGCTGAAGGTGAACCAGTAGACCAGCATCTGGTTGCCGGGCAGGATTTCGATGAAGAAGCCATGGCCGCTCTGCGCCGGGTCGTACCAGGTGCCGCTGTAGCCGGGGCCGAGTGCGGGTTCGCCTTCGACGGTGATCACGCCGGCCATGCCGAGGCCGGGTGCGCCGTGGGGTTCGCAGTAGATATCGAAATTGCCGAGCTGATCGAAACGCCGCGTCACCGTCCAGCTGGTGTCGCTGGCATCGCCATTGCCACCGCTGCCATCGCAGCCGTTGGCACAGCGAAACCCAGCCGCATCGGAGCGCACATTGTGGAAACCGCCGTTGTTGCGGAAGGTGACCGTGTCACCGGGCGCAATGAATACGTGCGAGGGTTCGAAGGCGAAGCCGAAGCCGCCACCGAGCTCGACCAGCACATCCGCCGCGCGTAGCGAGGACGCCGATGCCAGCAGGAGAACCGAGGTCAGGATCAGGCGTGCTGCGCTCGACTTCATGCTGGCTCCAATATCTCGTGGACTCGATCAGTCATCAACGCGCGAGTGCCGGTCCGGTTGACTGCCTTCAATCGCGCGCTGCTTCGTGTCCGCGCAGCTTACTCGAAGCCGTTGCCGAACAAGGGCAGGACCTGGAGCGCGGCGACGCAGTCGAGGAAAGGATAATTGATTCCGTTGCGCGGCGAACTGACCGTGGTCGGTGCCGCCTTCAGTGCCGCTTCGATCTCGTCCATCGTCGCCCCTGGGCTGGCCTGCTTGAGTGCCGCGGCACAGGCAGCGACCATCGGCGCTGCCTGTGAGGTGCCGGCGAATGTCGAGGTGGCGCCATTGAAGCCGGTCGAAGTGACGAAGGCGCCGGCTCCCATGATGTCGAGGCTAGGGCTGAGATTGCTGAAGCAGGTCACCTGCTTGGCAGCCGTTGTGGCATCGGTGCAGCCGAGTATGGTGGCGCTGCCAACATTGCTGTCCCAGGTTGCGCCGACACCGACGGTGGCGGCGATGCAGGCGGGCGAACTGGTGCTGGTGTTCGAGCCCTGATTGCCAGCCGATGCGGTGACTGTTGCGCCGACCGCGCGCAGGCTGTTGACCGCGGTCGACATCGCCACATTGAACGAGGGACTGGCATCGCAGGCCGTAGCAAACAGCGCACCGGTACCCAGACTGAGGTTGACCGCATCGACATCGGGGTGATTGATCCGCACCCAGTCGATTGCGGCAATGACATCGGAGGCGCAGCAGAAATTGTTGTTCGCATCGAGCACCTTCACCGAGACCAGCTGCGCCTGCGGCAGGGCACCGCGCGGCGCCACACCGCCGTTGCCGAGAATGATGCCGCTGACATTGGTGCCATGACCATGATCGTCCTCGGCCGCGCCGGCGCCAGATTGCGTATCCAGGCCATTGGGGCAGCAACCGACTGATCCGGCGACACCGGAACAGAAACACTGTTGAGCGACGATGCGCGACTGCAGATCATTGTGGTTGGTGTCGATGCCGGAATCGATAACGGCGACTTTCATGCCCGTGCCGCCAAGACCGAGGCCGGACAGCGGGCTGACCTGGTTCAACACCGAGGCGGTGTCTGGCGCCACCGCGCCCGAGCCTGTGCCGCCAACATCCAGGCCGACTCTGTGCACGCGCGCGTCCTGATCGAGTGCGTCGAGCATCACCGCATCGGCATCGATGGCGAAACCTGGCACCGAGTGGAAGCGGCGGCGCAATTTTTCGGCACCTGCGGGAAGTGCGGCGAGGACCGAATCGACTTCGTCATCGATACGGGATACGCGCAGCAGCAAGGTCTCATCGGAGCGCTGCACGGCGGCGGGCTCGTGCAGCATCACCAGCACACGTGCCGAACCGCTTTCGGCGACGGCCAGCCGACTTGCCTCATCGACGCTACCGGCGGCGCTGGCGACACTGGCCAGACTCAAAATCCCCAACGCGCATGACATCAGCAATCGATTCATCTTTTTCCCCTCTCTATCACCCGACACGGTGCCCACTTCCGGCGGTCAACGCAAGCGACTTTCAGGGGGTTGATTTTTGCATGCAGGGCGCGTTGCCTGCAGCTATGCCGAGCGGTCGCCTCGCTGCGGACAATTGCTGACAATTGCCTGCCGGGTGTCCAAGTGAATGCGCGGTGAAAAACTCAGGCGAACAGGGCGAGCCCACCGCGCAGATGATAGGCACGCGGATGGCCCAGACGACGCAGGCAGCGGGTGGCGAGCTGACTGCGATTGCCGCTGCGGCAGAAGAACACCAGGGGCTGATCGGGATGGGCCAGCCAGTTCGGAATCGAGTCGGCGAGCCGGCTCAGCGGGACGCCATGCGCATGCACCTCGGGTAAGGGCTCGAGTGTGCCCATCGCGCCTTCGTAGGCTTCGCGGACATCGACCAGGATCGCCTCGGGATGATCGTTGAGGTACTGGCGCAACTGCGCCGGGTTGAATTCGCTGGAACTCGGATGGCCAGCGGGCGTTGTCGTAGTCACCGCACCGCACATCATCATGCTGCCGCGCGCATCATCCAGCCCGGCATCCAGGTTGCGCTTGGCATCGACAAAACTGCCCTCGCTGATCGGCGTGGTCGCCAGCACGCTGGCCAGCAGCGGATTATTGGCGGCTTCGGCGGCGAGCGTGGTGGCGAATTCATTGTTGTAGTCGTGGGCAGGACAAAGCAGGCTGCGCGTGCCGACCGTGGCGGCGAGCTGGCGCAGCGAATGAAACAGATCGGCAGCCGAGCTGCTGTCGAAATTGCTGCGCCCGATGCCACCCATCAGCACGGTATCGCCGACAAACACCTGACGCGGCCGCGCACCCTGGTCGAGATCGAACAAGACGTACGCCGTACTGTCCGCGGTATGCCCGGGCAGCGCAAGGCGCTGCAGCCGGAAGTGGCCAAACTCGATCTGCTCGCCGCCGCCTTCGGGCCAGCCCAGCGCATCGACCGGCTGCACGGGCTGCGCGCAATGGTCAACAAGTTCGGCGCGCAGTGCGTCGCGCGCGGAGGCATGATCGGCGTGCGAATGAGTATCGAGCACGGCGACCACGCGCAGATCCTGGCAGCGGATGAAGCGCTCGATGCGTTCGCCGAGTTCGGCCAGCGGGTCGATGATCAGGCACTGGCCGCTGGCGCGCTCGACGATCAGCCAGGTGCAGGCGCCATCGTGGGTGAGCTGGAGCACGCCATCGAATTCGTTGCGATGGGTCGAGGCCTCCGAGAGCAGACAGGCGTCGCGCAGCGCGTTGCCGGCTTCGATGATTCGGGCGCAGGCGGCGTCGCAGTCCTGATCGCTCCAGGCGCGGCCAAAGGAGAGCCGCACCGCCGATTCACTGCGCCAGGCGGCCAGGCCCATTGCATCGAGCACATAGCTGCGCGTCGACTTGCCGGCGCCACAGGCCGAGCCCGAGCTGACCCGGATGCCGCCCGCATCGAACAGATCCAGCAGTTCCTTGCTGGCGAATCCGGGCACCGAGAAGTTGATCGTGGTCGGCACCGCAACATCGAACGGCGTATTGAACACGATGCCAGGGAAGACCTCGCGCAAGGCGGCGAGCATGCGCTCGCGCTGCGCATACAGCGACTCGATCGAGCAGAACATTCCGGTCGGTTCGGCCAGCTCAGCAAATACGACGCCAAAGCCGGCGATGCCGGCCATGTTCTCGGTGCCGGAACGCTGACCCGATTCCTGACCGCCGCCGGCATTGAGCGGTGTGAACGGTGCGCCCTCGCGGACATAGAGCAGGCCGATGCCCTTGGGCGCGTAGAGCTTGTGCCCACTGAGCGGGAAATAATCAACGCGGCTTGCGGACAGATCCAGCGCCTGTTTGCCGAGCGCCTGGACACCATCGACCAGCCACAGTGTCTGCGGCACCCGGCGCATGATCGCCTCGATGCCATCGAGGTCGCTGATCGTGCCGGTCTCGTTGTTGACCGCCATCGTGCAGACCAGGACCGCGCGCTCCGCATGCTCGGCGAGAAAGGCCAGATCGTGTCGACCGGCTTGATCGACCGGGATCGCCATGACCTCGCAGCCGGCATGCAGGATCTGGTTCCAGTGACGCAGGGCCTCCGGAACCGCCTTGTGTTCGGTGGCGCCATACAACAGCAGATTGCGATGCGTGCCGACGAGACGCTGCTCGACATGCGCGCTGATCGCCGACAGCACAGCGGTCTGGATCGCCTCGGTTGCGCCACTGGTGAACAGGATGCGGCCATCGGCAGCACCGATCACCCGGCGCGCATTCTGCCGCGTCGCCTCCATCATGGCGCGCGCACGCAGACCGGCGCAGTGCGTGCTGCTGGGATTGCCGAACTGTTCCTGCATTGCGCAGCAGGCTGCCTGCACCGCGGCCGGCAAGGTCGGCGTGGTGGCATTGGCATCCAGATAGATATCAGTGGGGCGACCGTGCATGGTGGGCAGTTCGAAGTGTGCGAAGTCCCAACAAGATACGGCCAGCACATGAACGGATCAACATATCGATATGAAACATCCGCATAAACGCTCCTTGACTGCCAATGGTTGCTGAACGCGCGCCGAAGAAAACGTCAAATGAACGCCGTGGCGCGCAATTGCTGTCCGTTTGGCGTGGGTTCCTGCGAATGAACCGGACATCACCGCTCCGGAGCCTGCCCATGTCGCCCACCCGCACCCTCTTGTTGATCAGCGTTCTCACTGTTGCGTTATTGCCTGCGGCACACGCGGCCACCCGCACCTGGCCGGGCGCTGCGCCCTGCAACGGAAGCCTGCAGGCCTGTATCGAAGCCAGCGCCGCCGCGGATACCGTGCTGGTGGCGCAATCCGCCGTGATCGAGGAGCACCTGTTTATCCACAAGCCGCTGGTGCTGCGCGCGGCAACTGGCTACCGGCCGATGCTCGCCGGCGGACGGTTTATCACGGGCAATGTCAATGCGGCGGGCAGCTGGCTGTGGCAGGTCGAGGGCTTTGATTTGTTGCAGGGCTTCATTGCGGTTACCGTCTCTGGCGGCAGCCAGGCCAATATCCGGATCGGCCGCAATCGCGTCCGCGAAGCGGTGTCCGGCGCTGCCGAGATCAGTGTCCACAAACCCTCGGATGTATCGACCGGCCTGAACTACGACATCACCGACAACGATGTGGCCTATTTTTGGGACAGCTTCGACGGTGCACTGCGTGCCGCGATCCAGGTACTCGATAGCGGCACCGGAATCAGCTATGGACGCGTACGCGAGAACCGGGTGCGCGCCGCCGGCAATTATTCGATCGGTATTTTGATCAACACCCAGGACCGGAGTCACCGCACCGAGGTGCTGGCCAACCGTGTCTTCGGCGGGCGCTCCGGCAGCATCCTGCTGCGTCAGGGCAATCTGGTCTCAACCACCGCCGGCACACTCGACGCCATCGTCATGAACAATGTAGTGACCAGTATCATCGCGGGCAGCCGCTTTGCCGATGGCATCAAGGTCGACGCCTACGACGGCACACTCAATCTGCTGGCGCTGCACAATACGGTGACCGACAGCTACTACGGCATCAATGTCTATGCCGATCCCAGTGTCAGCGTGGGCGGCGAAATCGCCGGCAACCTGATCGCCTACATCGGCGGCATCGGGCTGCAACGCACTGGCACGGCCAGCGCGATCACCGACCGTGACAATCTGTTTTTTCAGACTTCGGAAAACGCGAGCACGCCGGGGCTCAGCGCCAGTTCGGTGTTCGCCGATCCGCTGCTGCGCTACCCACCCAACGATGCCCACTTGCGCGCCGGTTCGCCAGCGATCGATCGACTGACCAGCACGGCCCTGCTCGAATTGCTGCTGCTCGCTGATCTTCCGCTGACCGATGGCGATGGCCTGCGTCGCTTCAAGCGGCCCAATTCCGGGGCGGGGCCCAATACGCTGGACATCGGCGCGCTGGAGGCTGGTGACAACTCCCTGCTGCACGCAGTTCCTGCGGGAACGCCGGGCATCACTTCAATTCTCGACGATCTGGCCTTGAATGGCGTCGCCGACGCGAACCCACACAATATTGGCAATTGGAATCCGGACGGTGGCGCGGGCATCTACAACGATCATCCGGTCAGTCTCGGCTACAACGGCAGCCGCTGGTTTCTGCGCCAGGAAGATCTCGCCCTCTACAGTGCCGGCGCACGCTTCAACGTATTTGCACCCGGCCTTGGCAGCGGTCGTTACCTGCACCAGAACACCGCTGGCAATACCAGCGGCGCGCTCACCTCCTTGAATCACCCCGATCTGAACAATCGCGAGGACTACATTTTGCTGGTGACGCGCAATCCCGGCAGCGGTACCGTTGCGGACCTGAGCGCACCGATCGCGGTGAACTACTTCAGCGGGACCTGGAGTGTGTATCGCCTGACCGGAAGCACGATGCCGACTCTCGGTGGCTTCAATGTCTATTTCCAGCCGCCAAGCAGCAATGCCTTCCGCCATCGAACCAGCACCGGCAATACCGGCGGCAATGTCAGCGTGCTTGATCATCCGCTGCTCAATGACCATCGCTGCGCGAAGTTCCATGTCAGCCAGGCTACTGACCTGGTGGTCAGCAATCCACACCAGATCGGCGTCTACTTTGCGCCCTCGGCGCAGCGCTGGGCAATCTTCAACCAGGATCTGGCCAGCCTGCCGATCGGCGCCGAGTTTCATGTTGTGGTCGATCCGCAGTCGGTCGACTGCACGGGGACACTGTTCGCCAGCGGATTCGAGTGAGGGCATCCGATACGAGCACACCAATGCGTATGCTTGTTCCGTTCGCCAGATAGTGTGAACTGCATCGCAAAATTGCCGGCCTGCGCAGGACTATCTTGGCCTCGAAGTCGGGGGCCAACCGTTGTCAGGGGCCAACATGATCAAGCGCATCGTCGTAGCATCGCTGTCCGCGTGCTTTTCTCTCGCCGCGGGCGCCGCCGAGGTCACGGTCCGGAACGATTCGCTGGAGAATCTCGGCACCGCTGCCATCGTCTGGGGTTTTGTGCCCGGCGAAAAAGTCGGTTCCTGGCTGACCTCGCCCTGCAACGGCAATCTGCGCGCGGTCCAGGTGTTCTGGCGCTCGCCTTCCGGCACCACCGGCCAGACCATCCATACCGCAATCGATATCCATCGCGCCGGCACCTTTCCCAATCCTGGCGCGCTGGCGCTCAATATCTCGGGGCCAGTACTGACCGACGGTGTACTCAATGAGTATCGCTACCTCGACGAGAATCAGACGTTGCCGATAGTCGTGCCAGTCGTTGCGAATGAAACTGTCGTGGTGGTGTTCGAGTTTGATGCGGAGCCGGTGGAATTTGTCGATCCCAGCATCACCCGCGATACCGACGGCAATACCAGCGGACGCAATTCGTTGTATGCACGCATCTCGCCAGGCAACTTCGTCTGGTTCAACTCGGCGACGTTGGGCGTGCAGGGCGATTGGATCATCCGCGCCGTGATTGACTGCGCGGCGGGCCCGCAGCTGGCCGATGTCGGGGTCGGCATGCAGGCAAACCTGGCCCAGTATCTGGCTGGACAGCCACTCGGCTACACGATCGTGGTCGACAATGCCGGGCCGGTGGCCTCACCGAGCACCACCATCGTCGATATTTTTCCGGCCAGCTACACCGCGCCGAGCTGGACCTGCGTCGCCAGCGGTGGCGCCAGTTGCATCGCTTCCGGGACCGGCAATATCACCCAGACGGTCAATCTTCCGGTTGGCGGAGCAGTGACCTATTCGGTCAATGGCACGGTCGCGATCGGCGCAAGCGGACTGCTCAGCAATACGGTGACGGGCGTGGTTGGTGGCAGTGTCAGCGATCCGATGCCGGCCAACAATACGCTGACGCTGGAGCTCAGCGCGGGCGGCGGCGATTTCGTGTTCGGTAACGGATTCGAGGACTGAACCAAGGCGACCGAACCTCAGCCGGCGACTGCTTCACTGCGGTCGCGCGCTGGGCGCCACGACCAGATTGAGCCGTTGCGCCGCGATCGAGACCTGGACCGATTGCCCGGAGACGAACTCTACGCAGTCGCTCTCGATGCCATCGGCGAAGATCACACCGCCCTCGCCCATTTCGGAGACCACGCGCAATCCGGCCGTGGGCTCGACCCAGCCGAAATTCAATTCGGCGCCGCTGGCAACCGAGGGCCAGGGCTCACGGACAAACCAAGCCAGACGCTGCTCACTGGGCGCCGGCATGGGCTCGGCGATACCGCGCTGGGTGATGATCGAACGCGCCCAACCGGTACTGCCGGTACCGGTGGCGACGATCAGTCCCGACGAGGACTGGCGTTCCTCGCGTTCGCCGCTGTGCAGCCGATAGCGCGCCGACTGATGGCTGCGGTGACCAATGAACACCTCGTTCAGCGCGAGCAGGCGCTGGCCATCCTCGCGGACGGCTTCGGCCAGCACGCGTGGCTCGAGCCGGTAACGTTGATCGCGTGCGCTGCACCAGTCGAGCAGGTCACCGCTGTGCGCGGGTGCATGCGGACAGAGCACGCCATCGTAGGCGCCCGGATCGGGATTGATGCCCAGGGTCAGCTGTCCGCCCAGATACTTGGCGACATTGGCGACCAGACCATCCTGGCCGACGATCATCACCGCATCGTCGGGCGCGAACAGAAAGCGGTCGAGATCGTCGCGACTGACGCGGACATAGGGAAGATCGGACGGCAAGCCGGCAAGGGCAACCCGCAGGCCCTGATCCAGACGCTGGTGCAGGGCCTCGAACCAGTCGATCGATTCGCCGCGCGAGCGCAGATGAAACGTCGCCTGGCCATAGGTGCCGAAGCGCTGGATCAACATTTCCAGCGGGGTTAGCCGGGTGATCACCACCACGCGGGTGATGCGCGCGGCAGCAGAGCTCATGATGTGGGCGGCAGCTGCTGCAACCAGTTCTGGAAATTCTGCGCGAGCAGATCGGGCGTGATATTGAGATTGCCGACGCTGTGCACGTTCTCGGCGAAGCGCGCCATGACCAGCCCCAGTGCTGCCTGCGGTGGCGTGCTCTTCCAGATCTCATGACGGGCGCGGTCTTCTTCCAGACGCGCGCTGGCCAGACTGCGCTGTGCGCTTGCCTGGGCTTGCGCGTCGAGCGTGGTGCGCTCGGCGGCAGCAGCACTGATCAGTTGCAGGCGCTCGGTTTCGGCAATGACCTTCTCGCGATCGGCGGCGGCATTCTGACGGACCTGGGCCAGCGCGTTGTCGCCGCGTTGACGGATCAGCAGCTCCTACTTGCGTTCGAGCTCGAGTTCGGTGGCAAGTTCGTTCTCCTTGATCGCGCGCTCTTTCTCGACGGCCTGGGCACGCCGCGAGAACACCGCCTCGTCGGCCTTACCCTGGATGGCTTCCCGGGTCGGCGTTTGCAGGGCTTTCTCGACATCGGCCAGCGGCACGATCTGGTCGATCACCACGCCGACCAGGGCCAGTCCCATCGCGCTGATTTCGGCATCACTGCCGAGCGCATCCCAGAGCGCGCTGCGCATGCGGTCGGAGCCTTCGCGCAGGGCCTCTTCCAACGTGGCCGTCGCCAGGTAACTGCGGGTCGGCACCAGGGCGCGCTGCATCCAGAGCGTGGCGATGGCATCGAGCGGCCGTTCCATCCACAGGCCGGTATCGATACCGATCGAGAAATTGATGCGCGAGGCCGCACGCGCTGGGTCGGCTACCCGATAGATCACCGTGCACTGCAGTTTCAGGGTCTGGAAATCCCGGCTGCGCTCGTTGAGCACAAAAGTGGTTGAGATGTCCTCGACCGGGACCTGGGCCAGGGCCGCACTCAGCGGCGAAAACCAGTAGGCGATGCCGGCCCCATTGCGACGCAATTTTCCGCCGGTGAAATGCAGCACGTACTGGTTGGGCTCGGCGCGCAGATGACGCAGAAACGAGAACCGGCTGATCGTGGCCATGACTCTACTCACGGGGGCGGGGCCGTGAGTGTACGCGAGGGCTGCCGCCGCGGCCCAGAGGCGGCCGAACTTTCGGACACGGACCCCGCCCCGGGCGGCCGCACCGACCGGAGGCGACGAGGCCGGCGGCGGCAGCGACCGGTCTTGCCGCGATCCCAGCCAAGGCGCCGCGGCCCGGCGTACACTGTGCGCCATCATGAGCAAGCGTCAATTCGACCCGCATACCACCCAGCGCCTGCGCCTGCCGGTGGGCGATCTGTCGCGACCGGGTGCCCGTCTGGTGGTCATCCACGGAGAGAGCCTCGGCCTCTGTGTCGAACTGCTCGACAAGCCGGTGACGATCGGGCGCGCGCCCGGCTGCGAGATGCAGATCGACCACCGCAGCGTTTCGCGCATGCACTGTACGGTCTGGTGCGAGGAGGGACAGTTCAATGTGCGTGACCTCGGCTCGACCAACAAGACCCTGGTCAATGAGCATGCGGTCGATCGCAGCGAGCTGAAGGATGGCGACACCATCGCGGTCGGCGAGATCGTGCTGAAGTTTCTCCGTCGCGAGAGTCTGGAGGATCGCTATCACCAGGCGATGGTCGAGATGGCCAATGTCGATGCGCTGACCCAGCTGCCCAACCGTCGCGTCTGGCGCGAGGTGCTCGAACGCAGCGTGGTGCAGGCCCAGGGCGGTGCCGCGCTTTGCCTCGCCTTCATCGACCTCGATCATTTCAAGCGGATCAATGATGTGCTCGGTCACCTCGCCGGCGATGAGGTGCTCAAGGCGGTGGCCCAGGCGATCCGCACGTCGCTGTTGTCAGGATTCACCGCGGGTCGCCTCGGCGGCGAGGAGTTCGCGGTGATCCTGCCCGGGGTTCCGTTGCGCCAGGCGATTGATTACGCGGAACTGCTTCGCCGTGCGGTCGACGCCCTGCGGGTGAATCTGCCGACGGGAACGCAGACCATCACCACCAGTGTCGGCGTGGTGCAGTGGCAGCCCGGCATGCAGACCACGGCGGATTTCATGCGCGCCGCCGATGCTCAACTGTTCCGCGCCAAGACCGAGGGCCGCAATCGCGTGTGTGCGGCAGACGCATCGGGTTGACGCCGTCGCTTCAACCTGGGTTTGGCATCGCAAACGCGGCGGCCATGCCGAGGAACAAAGCCAAACCAGCCCAGTGACTTTGACGAAAGGCGAAGAAGCAGGCGTCACGGTCGCGATTGCGAATGGCCCAGTGCTGCCAGGCGATGATCAACGCCGCGATGATCCAGCCAAGCGTGTACGGCCAGCCGAGCGCGGCACGGGTGCCAACCAGCCACATCGCGGCAAGAAAGCTCGCATGCAGGACGCCGATGCCGACCAGGTCCATGTCGTCGAGCAGGATCGCCAGCGATCGCGCGCCCATGCGGCGGTCGTCCTCGCGATCGACCATCGCATAGATCGTGTCGTAGGCCGAACTCCACAGCACATTGGCCAGGAACAACAGGCCGGCAAGCGCATCGATCTCGCCTTTTTGCGCGGTATAGGCCATCGGTACCGACCAGCCAAACGCAGCGCCGAGCCAGAGCTGGGGTAGATGGGTGTAACGCTTGAGGAACGGATACAGGATCGCCAGTACCACGCCGACGCCGGCCAGTTTGATCGTCAACGGATCGGTCAGCAGGACCAGGCCGAGTGCGACCAGCAGGAGCACGAAGAACAGCACGAGCGCTTCGGCCGGACGCACCTTGCCGTTGGCGATCGGGCGATCACGGGTGCGTTCGACACTGGCATCGAGCCAGCGATCGGCCCAGTCATTGATCACGCAACCGGCCGAACGCATCACGATGACGCCCGCGCTGAAGATCGCCAGCAGTTTCCAGCTCGGCATGCCACGCGCTGCGCACCAAAGACCCCACCAGGTCGGCCAGAGCAGCAGCAGCCAGCCGATCGGGCGATGCAAGCGCATCAACAGGGCGTATTGCTGCAGTCGGCCGCGCCAGCCATTCGGTTCGGCGACCACGGCAGGGGCTTGCGGTCGGTGGATCGGCCGTGTCGGCTGTGCGCGCGGCGGCGCGCGCGCGGGGGTTCGGGCAGAACCCGGGCGCGGCGGTGGCGGTTTGCTTTCTTTCATCTCCACATTGTCGCGGGAAGCTGGCGCGCTGGGTAGGATGTGCTTGAGGACGATCCCCTGTCGCCCGGATAGACCCTGTGTCCCAGACTACACCGCCACGCGGCACCGGGCCCGACCCCGGCGCGGCCGCCCAACCGCTGCCGCACGCCACCCGTCGCCACGATGCCTTCGTTGCGCTGCGCCATCGCGATTTCAGCCTGCTGATCTTCGCGGGCGGTCTGCTGCTGACGATGGCGATCCTTGCCCAGGAGGTTGCGCTCGGTCTGGCCCTGTACCTGCGCACCGGCGACCCGCTGGTGCTCGGCCTGATCGGTCTCGCCGAAGCCCTGCCCTATATCCTGGTCGCGCTCTACGGTGGCGCCATCGCCGACCGCAAGCCGCGCAAGCGGATCATCCTGATCGCCGTGTCCACCATGTTGCTCGCGGCGATCACGCTCGACCTGCTGATGCGCCAAGCCGACAGCATGAGCAATTTCGTCCTGCTCAGCTGTGTCTACACCACGATCGCGGTGATCGGCTTTGCCCGCGGCTTTTACGGACCGGCCGCATCGGCCCTGCGTGCCACCCTGATTCCACCCGAAATCTATGCGAACGCATCGGCGTGGTCGTCGACGTTCTGGCAGGTCGGCATGGTCGCCGGTCCCTTGCTCGCCGGCTTTCTGTACAAGCCACTCGGGCTTACCGGAACACTCACCGTGGTGGTGATCCTGATGGCCTGTGCCCTGCTGCTGATGAGCCTGATTCGCGCACCGCAGCCGGCGCCGGTGGCCCGTCACGAGCCGATGCTGACGGCCATCCGCGAGGGACTGCGTTTCGTCCTGAACAGCCGTGCCCTGCTCTACTCGATCAGTCTCGACCTGGTCGCGGTGCTGTTCGGTGGTGTGGTCGCGATCCTGCCAGCATTTGCCGTCGATATCTTGCGCGTTGAGCCGACCTGGCTTGGCTGGCTGCGCGCTGCGCCCGCGATCGGTGCTGTGCTTACCCTGTTGCTGCTGGCCCGCTTCTCGCCGGTCGGCCCGCATCTATGGCGCAATATGCTGCTCGCGGTCGCCGGCTTTGGTGTGTCCATGCTGGTCTTTGCGATGTCGGACAATCTCTGGCTGTCGCTGACCATGCTGTTCCTGACCGGCGCCTTCGACAGTGTCAGCGTGGTAATCCGCCAGTACCTGCTGCAATCGGTGCCGCCCGATCATCTGCGCGGTCGGGTACTTGCCGTCAACGGCATTTTCGTCACTTGTTCGAATGAAATCGGCGCCTTTGAATCAGGTGCCGCGGCGCGCGTGCTCGGTCTGCGCAACTCGGTGCTGGCGGGTGCATCGATCACGCTCGGCGTAGTCGTCTGGCTCGGCATCGCGGCGCGCGATCTGCTGAATCGGCCGACCACGGGAGGTGCCCGCGATGCGCGCTGACACGCTGCGCGGCGTGCTGCGCGCCTTGTGGATCGTGCCCCTGCTGCTGCTCAACACGGCAGCGCATACCAGCGTGCTGTTCGGCTTCGCCCTGCTCAAGCTGGTCTTGCCGTTCGCCGGCGCGCGGCGGCGACTGTCACGTCTGCTGACCCTGATCGCGGAAAACTGGATTGCGGTAAACAGTTGGATGCTCGAACGATTTTCGCCCACCGTGGTGACGGTCGAGGGCGGCGCATCGCTGCGCTACGCCGGTTGGTATCTGGTCATCAGCAATCACCAAAGCTGGGTCGATATCGTGATCCTGCAAAAGGTGTTCAATCGGCGCATTCCGTTTCTGAAGTTTTTTCTCAAGAAGGAACTGATCTGGGTACCGGTGCTCGGCCTCGCCTGGTGGGCACTGGATTTCCCCTTCATGCGCCGCTACACGCCCGAACAATTGCGCCAACGCCCGGAACTGCAGGGTGCCGACGTTCGCGAGACCCGCAAGGCCTGCGAGCGCTTCCGCGCCATCCCGGTATCGGTGATGAACTTTGTCGAGGGCACGCGATTCACACCGGCGAAGCATGCTCGCCACGCCGAAGCGTTTCGTCATCTGCTCAGGCCCAAGGCCGGCGGCATCGCCTTCGTGATGAATGCGATGGGCGAGATCCTGCAATCGGTGGTCGATGTCAGCATCGTTTATCCTGGCGGCATTCCGACGCTGTTCGATCTGATCGCCGGCCGCGTCGCCGAGATCCGCGTGCGCATCCACGAACGCCCGATCCCCGCCGACCTGATCTCCGGCGACTACGAGAACGACGCCGAGTTCCGCCAACGCTTCCAGGCCTGGATCAATCAACTCTGGCTCGACAAGGACGCCGAGTTGGCGTCAATGCGCGGCCAGGAGCCTCGCCAGAAACGGGGCTGACCTGGCAAAAAAACCCCGGCGCGAGGCCGGGGTTCGGGTGCTGCGTATGGCGACCCGCGGTCGCCCGTCGATCTAGAACTGCATCGACCAGCTGTTGATATAGCCGGTATCGCCGTTGGCGGCGTCCTGCACGCGCAGATTCCAGGTGCCATTGGCCGCTTCGCTGGATGCGTTGATGGTCACCGTCTTGATGATGTTGTCGGTGCCGGCTCCGGTGCGGTTGTGGATGTTGTAGAGCGTGCCATCGGGCGCGACCAGATCGACCTTCAGATCACCCTGATAGGTGTGCACGATATTGACCGACACACTCAGCGTCGAAGGCGCATTGCCGGGCACGCCGGTCACGCTGATCGGGCTGTTGACCGTGCTGTTGTCGTTGATCGTGTAGTCGGTCAGGTTCTGGAAGAAACGGTTGCCGTCAACGACGGCAAAGCTGCCGGTGAGGCTCACGCCGGAGAACGCCGAATAAGCTTTGAGCCGGACGTGATAGGTACCGGCCTGGGCGGTCGCGATATTGCAGGTCTCGGCGTTGCCCCCGAGATAAGGACGGCAGTCATAGACGGTATCGGTCGGTGCCGAGCCGAACTTCACGTACATGTCGGAATCGCCAGTGCCACCGGAGGTGACAAAGCGCAGATTGCTGGCGTTGCCGGGCACCACCATGGTGAAGTTGAGCGACGTTCCTGCTGCCGCGGAGAGCCCGGTCTTGGCCACGCCGCTGATCAGCACGGTGTTGCCGCCGCTGCTGCTGACCGTGACCGAGCTCGACTTGCTGTGCGTAGCCCCGCCATTGTCAGTAACGGTCAACGAGACGGTATAGGTACCAGCAGCACTGTAGGTCTTGCTCGGATTGGTCGCGGTGGACGTCGTGCCATCGCCGAAGTTCCAGCTGCGCGCAGCGATCGTGCCGTCGCTGTCGCTGGAGCTGTCGGTGAACGTGGCGACCAGGCCATTGGTGGCGAAGCTGAAATTCGCCACCGGCGGCACATTGCTCGGTGTACCGGTATCACCCACCGGTACCACGCCACCGAAGTAGGTCGACACCTGCGGCCAGATCTTGGAGATATGCGCACCGGAATTGTTGCAGCCGCCGAGATGATGCAGGGCAATCACCTTGTTGCTCGAGCGCGCGATCACCGGTGAGCCCGACGAGCCGCCTTCGGTATCACACTTGTAGCCGGCGTCGGTATTGGTGCCCGAGCCATTCTGGGTTGCGGTATCGACGCGGCAGCGTGCGCCGCCGACATGATCACTGACCGTGGCCAGCTCCTTGATGCGGCCACCCGGATGCTGCGGAATGAAGATCTCCTCACCGGTGGTCGGCACCCGGTTGTCGAGTCCGAGGTAACCGAAGCTGGCCAGATTGGCGAAGTTGTTGACGGTGAACAGGGTGTAGTCGAGCGTGGTGTTGGTCTTCAGCATGGTCGCGCCGGTCACCTTGGTGGTGGTGCCGCTGGTCGTACTGCCGCAGGAGGTGGCCTGGTAGTTGAACCAGACTTCCGATGCCGCAACGGCCGAGCCGGTGGCGAAGCAGTGGTTGTTGGTGAACATGTGGTTGCCGGAGCCAACGCGCCAGGCTGTACACAGACCACCACCGCTCATCACCAGCCGCGCAACTGGACGGGCGCGATCAAATGCGGTCGGGTCGCTGCTGGAATAGCAGGCAACGGCGCGCTTGTCGTCGACACCGCAGATGGCTTTGGGGCTGGCCGCGGCGAGCAGATCGTCCTGCTGCAGGCCGGCGAGCAGGGCCTCGGGATAGCCCTCGAGCACGCGGCTGACGCGCAGGCCGTGCACCGGGCCCCAGGATTCCTGTGCCTTGCCGACCAGTCGAACCTGGGCGATGGCGCCATCGATCGACATGGCCGAATAGCTGGTCAGTCCGTTCTGTCCCAGCGCGGTATCGACGGTATGCGCATCGCGACTGTCATTGTTGTAGCGATAGACCTCAGTGCCGGCAGCGTTGGAGACCTCGACACTGATGCCCTTGGGCAGGTTGATGTAGTCGAAGTGCACCTTGATGAACGAGGCATCGGGCGTGCTGATCTCGAACTGGCGATTGGCTGGACGTTTGATGTCGAGACTGAAGCTGGCATCGCGCAATTCGGCGATGCGGGTGATCGGCTGACGTTCGAGTTGGCGCGGTGATTTGTCGTCTGCGCCGTTGACGCTGGCCGCGAAGCTCAATGCCACGACCAAGGCTAGCGCTGCCCGCGGGCGCGCCGAAGTGAAGTTCAACATGGAATCTCCCCAAAACTCTACGATGATGGATGGCCATCCGACTGCTATGGCCGCGCATTCTGCGATCCGCACTGCGCCGGCTGGCGCGGCAGCGAGTCCCGGCTGATCCCGGTTCCGCGCTGGGCACTGACGGCTTGCTCGTTATCTGGACTTTCCCCGAAACCGTGAGCTACGCCTTGCGCTGATGTCAGTCACGTGCTGATCCACGTTCCCGGCGGCAAGACGGCCACGGCGCGGCGAAGCTAGTCGCTCGGACGCCTGCTGTCATCGCGCGCTGCAACATCGGCCCCGGCGCGACCGGGTGGACGAGGCCAGCGATGCCCAATCCCGACGTGGCGCTCAGTCCAGGCTGAGGGGATCGACATCCAGCGCCCAGCGCACCCGCTTGCTGCTCGGAAGCGCGTAAAGGGCCGGCACCAGCTCGCCGAGCAATTGCTGCAAGGGCGCTCGTTCGGCCGCCTGCAGCAACAATTGCACCCGATGCGCACCGGCACGTCGGGGCTGCGCGGCCGGCATCGGACCGATCACATGCACGGCCTTGTGTTCCGGAATCAGGGCGCGTACTTCAGTGAAATACGTAGCCAGTACCTGCTCATCGCTGGCTTCTGCACGCAGCAGGGCCATCGCGGCGCTGGGCGGAAACTCGAGTGCGGCGCGCAGTTCGAGTTCAGCCACTGCGAAGCGCGCGTAGCCGCCGGCAAGCAACTGGCTGAACAGCGGATGTTCGGGATGCGTGGTCTGGATCAACACCTGGCCGGGCTTGTGGCCGCGGCCGGCGCGGCCGGCGACTTGCACGATCAACTGGGCCATGCGCTCGCCGGCGCGAAAATCCATGCTGTACAGGCCCTGGTCGGCATCGACGATGACCGCCAGGGTTATGTTCGGCAGATCATGGCCCTTGGCCAGCATCTGGGTACCGACCAGAATGCAGGCTGCGCCGCTGTGCGCGCGCTCCAGCAGGCGTTCAAAGCTGCCCTGGCCGCGTGTGCTGTCGCGATCGACCCGGAGCACGGGCACATCGGGATAGCGCTGGCTCAACACTTCTTCCAGGCGTTCGGTGCCGATGCCCAGGGGCGAGGTTGCCTCGCCGCAGACTGGACAATTGGCCAATGCCGGACGCTCGCGGCCGCAGGGATGGCAGACCAGGCGACCGCGTTTGCGATGATAGGTATAGGGCCGGTCGCAGCGGTCACACTCGGCATGCCAACCACAGGAGCGGCATTGCAACACCGGCGCGAAGCCGCGCCGATTGCGGAAGATCAGGATCTGTTCCTGGCGCTGCAGGCAGGCACCGATCGCGGCGTGCACCTCGGCACTGAGTCCCTCTTGCAGGCGTCGCTGGCGCAGGTCTATCAGGCGCACGGCGGGCGGGCGCGAGAAGCCGGCACGCTCGGGCAACTGCAGCCACTGGTAACGCCCGGCAGCGACGTTGTGCAGGGATTCCAGCGAGGGGGTAGCCGAGCCGAGCAGGACCGGAATGCCGAGCCGCTGCGCGCGCACCAGGGCGAGATCACGGGCGTGATAGCGAAAGCCCTCGTGCTGTTTGAGCGACGCATCGTGCTCTTCATCAATGACGATCAGGCCAAGATTGGCGAACGGCGCAAACACCGCCGAACGCGTACCGACCAGCACCAGCGGCTCGGCCTTGCGCACGCGCTGCCAGGTACGCCCGCGCTCGCCGTCACCGAGGCCGGAATGCAGGGCCAGCACCGGTGCGCCCAGGCGTTCGCGAAAGCGACCGAGCAGCTGCGGGGTCAGGCCGATCTCGGGCACCAGGACCAGCACCTGCTGATTCCTGGCCAGAACCTGCTGGATCGCTGCGAGGTATACCTCGGTCTTGCCACTGCCAGTGACGCCTTCGAGCAGCACGCTGCGAAAGCCGCTGCGGCCGGCGTCGATGCCGGCAATTGCCGCGGCCTGATCCACATTGAGCGGCGGCCCCTGGATCAGCGCCTGACGCGGCCGATCATCCAGCGCAATACGTTCCACCAGCTGCAATTGTTCGAGTCGACGCAAGGCGGTCGCGGCCTGTGGAAATTCGCTGCGCAGGGCGGACCATAGCCGCGGTCCGGCCGCCAGCGCCGCGAGCAGGCGCATCGGCGTCGAGCCACTGCGCAGGCGCGTAGCAGCTTCGACCGGTGCAAGTTGGCGCAGCGCGAAGTCGCCGCGCGACTGGCTCAGCTGCCGTTCGTCGCGGACTGCGGCCGGGATGGCCGCCGCCAGAACCTCACCCAGGGGGTGATGCCAGTAGCGCGCGGCCCAGTGCAGACTGCGCCAGAGTTCGTCGGAAAACAGCGGCGCGCTGTCGAGCACGCTCTCGATGCGACGCAGTCGGTGCCGACTCTCGGTGGCGTTGGCGCGCGCCACCACGACGCCGACCAGCTGGCGTGGCCCGAACGGCACGCGCACCCGCATGCCCGGCTGCAGTCGCGCGCTGAGTGCGGCGTCCGCCGGTGGCAGATAGTCGAACAACTGGGGCAGGGGCAGGGGCAAAGCCACCTGGAACATTGCGGTCATGGCGTGTTCTGTATTGACGCCCAGTCTATGGCTTTGCGGCCCACGCTGCGCGCTGGTGGCGGCTTGCGGACGAAAGCTCGCCTACATCCGAGAAATGTGTCGTTAGGCTCTGTTTTCAATGTACAAATTGGCTTATCCACATGCCTTGTGGATAAGTCTGTGGATTGCTTCCGGATGAACCTCGCCGAGCCCGTCCGGACGCCCCCGAGGGGCTAGCTGGTCAAAAAATTGCCAGACAAAAATAGTTTTTGCTTTCAAAGGCTTGGCCGAGCTCTTCGGCGCGCTGTAAAGCCGTCGTCATAATCGGCCCCTGGCGATCCGGGGGTTGACGCGGCTGTGTATTACTGCATCGCAGCGGGCCGGCTTGCCAGCCCGCGTTTTCGGGCCAGGCGGCTGTCAACCGGGTCTGCTGCGCTGCGTTGATGCAGGGGACCGTGCCCGCTGGACCCCTACAATGCCCGCTATCGTCCTGCAGCTGAACGCCCAATTGCTCAGCCCCGAACCTGCCAAATCCGAAGCTGTCGGCCTGCGCCAGGGGCTGGACCCGTTTCTGCGTGGTATCGAGCGGCGCGCCCTGCGCATGGCCGAACTGTCGACCGGCAATCGCGATGACGCCCTCGAGATTGTCCAGGACAGCATGTTTGCCTTCGCCCGCCACTATGCCGGCCGTCCACAGTCGGAGTGGCCGCCACTGTTCCACCGCGTGCTCGACAGCCGGATACTCGATTTCCATCGTCGCCAGAAAGTGCGCTCGCGCTGGCTGAGCTGGCTACCGCTGCAAGCCAGCGCCAATGACGAAGACGGCGGCGACCTGCTCGCCGTGGTCGCCGATGAAGGCGAGCCGGGTCCATTGAAGCGCTTTGCCGATGGCCAGACCGGGTCGGCACTGGACGCGGCCTTGCGCGCCTTGCCGCTGCGCCAGCGCCAGTGTTTTCTGCTGCGCATCTGGGAAGGTCTTGACGTAGCGGCAACGGCGCAGGCCATGCGCTGCAGCGAGGGCAGCGTGAAAACCCATTTGTCGCGCGCGCTCGCCGCCCTCAGAATGCGGCTGGAGGCTCATCATGACTGAACCCGATGCTCTGACCCAGGATGACGGTACGTGGCTGGAACCGATCAAACGCGAACTCGATGTCTCGGCACGCGATCTCGATGCGGCCACTCTGTCACGGCTGAATCAGGCGCGGCAACGGGCTCTCGCCGAAGCGACCCGGGCGCCCAGGCAACGCTGGACCTGGATGGCACTGGCCGGCGCGGCTTCGTTGGCGATGGCGGTGTTGCTGGTGCCGGCACTGCGCGACGGTGCTGCGCCAACGCCAGCGCCCCTGGCCGTTGGCGAAGTCGAGGATTTCGACTTGCTGATCTCCGAGGACCAGCTCGCGCTTTATTCGGATCTGGAATTCTATGCCTGGCTGGAATCACAGGACCCGGGTGGCTGAGTGCGGCCGAAATCGATGACCTCTCTCCGCCGCCCAGTCTCGACCTCTTGCTTTACCTCGCCGAATTCGATGGCGAGGACGCCACACCCGATGATCCGATTGAAATAGAACGAATGCTGCGCGAACAGGAAATGGCCGCGCCGCAACAACCCGCCGATACCGGCCCAGCCAAGCCAACCGATGAACCGAAAAATGATCCAGATGCCGCGCTGCCACCTGCTGATCAAGGGCCTGCTTAGCCTGGCACTGGCCTTGACCGGTCTGGCTGCGCAGGCCGAGGGCACGGGCGAGGCGAATGACTGGGCAGCGCTCAACACGGCCCAACAGCGGGTTCTGTTGCCCTTCGCCGGGCAATGGGACAGCCTCGATGTCGAGGCGCGCGGCAAATTGCTGCGCGGCGCCGACCGCTGGATCGAGATGGACGGCGCCGAGCGTCGACAGGCGGCCCAGCGCTTCGAGCAATGGCAGGGCCTGCCGGCGGACACACGCCAGCAGTTGCGCCGGCGCTATCGCCAGTTCAAGCAGTTGCCGTCCGCGCAGCAGGAGCGTATGCGGCGCGCCTTTGGCCGCTATCAGTCCCTGCCGGCAGGTGAACGCGCCGAACTGCGCGCGCGCTTCGAGTCGATGGCACCGGCCGAACGTCGTGCCTTCAATCAAGGCATGCGGGCCAACGAAGCGCTGCGCAATCCGCCGGCACTGCGCCATCTCCCGGCCGAGGAGCGCGCGGCGACAATGCGCATGATGCAGTCGTTGAGTCCAGCAGAGCGCGCGGCCTTCCGCCAGCGCATGCAGGTGCTGGCAGCGCCGGACAAGGAAGCGCTGCGTCAGCGCCTGCTGGCAATGAGTGCCGAACAACGCAGCGCCTTCCTGCTCGGACCAGAGCACTGAGCGGAGGCAACACCGCGCCTTTCAGCCAATTGCGGCATCGGACACCGACGCGCGACTGAACTGGGGGACGCCCTCCTCGAATCGCTGCGCCAGCGCAGAGCCAGACCTGTTTGTGCAGTCAGGCATGCGGGCGGTTACTATCCAAGGTGATGAATCCTTCTTCGCTGAACTCCGTGCGCCGAGCCCCTGCGAGCGGCTGGCTCGAGTTTGTGCCGAAGCTGTTTACCGTCTTGCGCCAGGGCTATCGACTTGCCGATTTTCGCCAGGATCTGCTCGCCGGGCTGACGGTCGCCGTGGTCGCGCTACCACTGGCGATGGCGCTCGCTATTGCCAGTGGGGCTGCCCCGGAAAAAGGACTGCACACGGCGATCATTGCCGGCTTTCTGATCTCGGCGCTGGGTGGCTCGCGCGTGCAGATCGGCGGACCGACGGCGGCATTCATCCCCGTGGTGTTCGTGGTGATCGAGCGGCACGGCTATGGGGGTTTGATTCTGTGCACCCTGATGGCTGGCCTGATGCTGATAGCGGCCGGCCTGATGCGCTTGGGCACCTTGATGAAATTCATGCCGCAGCCGGTGATCACCGGTTTCACGGCAGGTATTGCGGTCGCCATCTTCTCCAGCCAGATCAAGGATGTCTTCGGCCTGCGCATCGAAAAGCTGCCGGCTGAATTCCTTCCGCGCTGGCAAAGCTATTTCGCCCATGCCGATACGCTGAATCTCTGGGCAACCGCGCTGACCCTGGCCGCGTTGTTGTTCATTGTGCTGCTGCGGCGCTGGCGCCCGGCCTGGCCGAGTTTGCTGATCGTGGTGCTGCTGGCCTCCGTGCTGGTCGGCTGGAGCGGAATTCCGGTCGACACCATCGGCTCGCGTTTTGGCAGCATCCCGGCGACCTTGCCCAGTTTGCAGTTCCCCGAGCTGCGCTGGGAGCGGATCGCCGAACTGCTGCCGTCGGCGTTCACCATCGCATTTCTTGCCGGAGTGGAGAGCCTGCTCTCGGCCGTGGTTGCCGATGGCATGACCGGCGGACGCCATCGTTCAAACGCTGAACTGATCGCCCAGGGTGTGGCCAACTGCGGATCGGCCCTGTTCGGCGGCCTGCCCGCCACCGGCGCGATCGCTCGTACCGCAACCAATGTCCGAGCCGGCGCGCGCTCACCGATCGCCGGCATCATGCACGCCGTCTTCGTACTCGCCTTCATCCTGCTGGCAGCACCGGCGATGCGCTACGTCCCGCTCGCTGCACTCGCGGCGATTCTCTGCGTGGTCGCCTGGAACATGGCCGAGATTGACCATTTCCGCAATCTGCTGCGTGGGCCGCGCGGTGACCGCCTGGTCCTGCTGGTGACCTTCGCGCTGACCGTGGTGTTCGATCTGACGGTCGCGATCGAGGCCGGGGTTGTACTCGCCGCATTCCTGTTCATGCACCGCATGGCCGAGGTGGTCGAGATCGACCGCGACGTGCGTCTGCTCAACGAGGACGCCGAAGAGTCAGGCGAAGACGCCAGCCAGCGTGCTCGTCTGCCCGCCGGTGTCGAGGTGTTCCAGTTTGCCGGGCCGCTGTTTTTCGCGGTGGCCAACCGTCTGGACAGCCTGCTCGATGCCTATGTCGACAAGCCGCGGGTGCTGATTCTGCGTATGCGCCTGGTACCGATGATCGATGCCTCGGGCGTGCACGCCCTGCAGCAGTTCCTCAAACGTTGTCGCGGCGTTGGCATAGACGTCGTGCTGTCCGGCCTGCAGCCGCAACCGCGGGCGGTGCTGCGCCGGATGGGCGTCGAGGCCGATGCCGGCCTCAGCTTTGCCGAGAATTTCGAGGCCGCCCTGTTGCAGGCCGCGCCGGCGTTGGGCTGAATCCGGTGCGGGCGCGGATTGCCGGCAGACGCAATCCGGCCACATCGACCTGCACAAGCGGGGTGCGCATAGGGCATCATTGCGGTAGGGGCGTGCCGCGCCTGTCGAATCCCAAGATGCCAACAGCTCCGCCATCCGAATCTTCCAAGCTGCGCCGTCTCGGCCTCGGCCTTGGTCTGTTCACGGCCCTCTGGCTGTCGGCGGCTGCGCTGGCATCGGCGCAGACAGCAGAGCCGGACACGAGCGCAACCCAGGCCCAACGCCTGCACGTGGCCGATCTCAATGAATCCGCCAACAAGCTGGCACGCAGCGA
Organism: Lysobacterales bacterium; assembly: GCA_038255435.1. GTDB lineage: Bacteria > Pseudomonadota > Gammaproteobacteria > Xanthomonadales > Ahniellaceae > 0-14-3-00-62-12. The sequence continues at coordinate 113,036 of JBBSLG010000005.1, read as the reverse complement.
CCCGGATCGCGCCCGCGCCATTGCCGAACAGGCCCTGGCCGAGGCGATCCGGATTGGTGACGAGCCGGGGCATATCGAGTCCCTGCACAATCTCGGCCGGATCGCCCGTCTGCGCGGCGATCTCGAACTGGCCTCATCACGATTGCGCGAGGCGCAGGGGCTGGCGCGACGCCTGGGCGATATGCGCCTGCTGGCACGGGTCAACAACAGCCTGGGCATCACCTACGAATTGCTCGGACTTGATTCCGAGGCGCTCGACCTGCACCAGCAGGTGCTCGATCTTTGGCAGACCCTGGGTGATCGCTCGGGTGTCATTGCGTCGACGATCAATATCGGCAAGGTGTTCGAGCAGCGTGGGGATTATGAGAGCGCGCTGCGCCAGTTCGAGCGTGCCCGCGACGATATGCAGTCGAGTACCGGCCAGGTCGAAATTCCGCCGCAGGATCGCGCTGCCGTCTATGTCGGCATGGCGCGCACGCAACTGCAGCTGGGCGAACCGGCATCGGCACTGACCCAGATCGAGTACGCCCTGAGCATCCAGCGGCAAACCAAGGATCGTATCGGCGAGGCCGGGTCGCTGGCCGTTCTTGCCCAGGTGCAGGCACGCATGGGTCATGTGATCCGCGCCTTCACCTCGTATCGGACCGCCCTGGATCTGGCCGCTGCGGTCGGCAGCAAGCCCGAGCTGGCCGACATTCTCGGCCAGATGGGCCGGATGCATCTGGATGCGGCGCAGAGTACCCAGCAGGCGCACGACAGCCATCGCGAACAGATGTTGGCTGACGCCCTGGAATACAGCGAGCGTGCGCTGAACATGGCGCAGGAGCTCGGTGCCCCGCGCAACATGATGCCGCTGTACCAGCAGATCGCCCAAGTCCATGAGGTCCGTGGCGATATCCAGAAGGCGCTCGCGGCGCAAAAGGCCTTCATCGCGCAAAGCCAGCAGTTGTTCGAGGAACAGAGTCACGCCCGCTACGCACTGCTCGAGAGTCGCTACCACGCCGAGGAGCGCGAGCGCGAAATCGGCGTGCTGCGCACCCAGGCCGAACTCAGCGAGCGATTGATCGAGCGCGAGCGCAGCTTTCGCCGTGTGCTGGTGGTGACCGTGTTGCTGGCCCTGCTGCTGGCCACCGTGCTCGGCTTCCGTTACTGGGAACGGGTACTGGTCGGACGCCGCCTGCAGCAGGCGCGCGATACCCTGCGAGAGGCGCTGGAAGATGCCGAACGCGCGCGCAAGCGCGCCGAGGAGGCCGATCGCATCAAGACCGAGATGCTCGGCATCGCGGCGCACGATCTGCGCAATCCAATGAGCTCGATCCTCGGCTTCGCCGACCTGATCTGCAGCGAGACCAGCTCACTGCAGAACGCCCAACGGCATGCCGGTGTGATCGTCAATGCCGCCCAGCGCACCCTGCGCCTGTTGACCGATCTGCTCGAGTCGGCGGCATTCGACGCCGGACGGGTGGAGCTGCGGTTGACCACCCTGGATCTCTCCGAACTGGTCGGCGAGGCGATCGAACGCCAGCGCGCCCGCGCCAATGCCAAGCAACAGCGCATCGAGTTCAGCGGCGCCAACAATGCACTGGTGCGCGCCGACAGCGATCGCCTGCATCAGGTACTCGACAATCTGCTCAGCAACGCGATCAAGTTCAGCAAGGTCGAGGGCCGCATCGAAGTGCAGGTGTTCAATACCGAGCACGAGGTACGCATCGAAGTGCGCGATTCCGGTCCCGGCTTCAAGAGCGAAGACCGGCGCCTGCTGTTCCAGCGCTTCCAGAGGCTTTCGGCCAGACCGACCGGTGGCGAGACATCGACCGGACTTGGCCTTTCGATTGTCCGCGATCTTGTCCAGATGCATGGCGGACTGGTCCGTGCCGAGTCGCTGGGCGAGAACCAGGGCAGTGCCTTTATCGTCAGTCTCCCGCATCCCGGTAGACCGCCGCTGGTGGCGCGCTGAGCCCACTATTCAGGGCGCGAACCGGGCCTCGCGGCTTTTCAGCTGGCATGCTCGGGCCGAGTTGACCATAATCGCGGCCCTTGTCCGTTCCGGAGTTCCGCGTGTTTCTTGAGCGTCTACCGCAATTCATCGGCAATCATTACCTGCTGGTTGCTGCCTTCGCGGCCGTGCTTGTGATCATCGTCGGCAGCGAGATCGGCCGATTTACCCGTCGCTTCAAGCTGGTCTCTCCGGCCGAACTGGTCCGCCTGATCAACCGCGAGAACGCCCTGGTCATCGACGTCTCGACGTCCGCCGAATTCGACAAGGGTCATATCGCCGGCGCGCGCCACATCGCGCTTGCCCAGTTCGATCCCGAGAACAAGGACCTGGTCAAGGTGCGCGAGTTGCCGGTGGTCGTGGTCTGTCGCAGCGGTACCAGTGCCCAGGGCGCCTGCGCCCGCCTGGCCAAGGCCGGTTTCAGCAAGGTGCACTGCCTCGATGGTGGCCTCAATGCCTGGATCGCCGCGGATATGCCGGTGGTCCGCAAGGGCTGAGCGCGCCTGCGCCGAGCCCTGCTCGAAAATTGGACTGCAGCGCTTGAATCGGGCGCAGATGCCCTGAACTGTTCAGTTCGGCTCGCCGCGAGCCCCGCAACGTGGAATAATCCGCGCCCTTTTGTACAACCCGGTCGCAAGACCCTTGGAGATTGCAATGTCCGATCCGAATCCGCTGGCCAATGGCGCCGACACGAATGCCGTGCAGGCCCAGGTGGCTGTCCAGAAGATCTATGTCAAGGATTCCTCGTTTGAGGCACCGGGCGCACCGCATATCTTCCAGGAACAGGCCCAGCCGCAGGTGCAGCTGAACTTGAACCAGACCGTCAACAATCTGGTTGAAGGCGTCTACGAAGTGGTACTTGCCGTGACCGTTACCTGCAAGATGGCCGACAAGAACGCCTATCTGGCGGAAGTGAAGCAGGCCGGCGTGTTCAGCATCAGCGGCCTGGATCAGGCGAGCCTGCACGGCGTGCTGGGTACGTTCTGCCCGAACACCCTGTTCCCGTATGCCCGCCAGGCGATTTCGGATCTGGTGCTGGCTGGCGGCTTTCCGCCGTTCCTGCTGCAGCCGATCAACTTCGACCAGTTGTACATGGAACAACTGCGTCGCCGCGCCGAAAGCGCTGGCGCGACGGCGGACGCCTGATCAGGTCTGCGGATCGCTGCGATCCGCAGTAGGCTTGCCCGATGAGCACACCGGTAACAAGTATCGCCGTGCTGGGCGCGGGGTCCTGGGGTACCGCTCTGGCCATGGTGCTGGCGCGGCATGGCGTCTCCACGGTGCTCTGGGGCCGCAACCCGGCCGCCATCGCTGCGATGCGCAAGAGCGGCGTCAACGAGCGTTATCTGCCCGATGACCCGCTGCCCGAGTCGCTGCGCCTCTGCGACCGGCTCGAAGATGCCCTCCAGGACGCCAGTCACTGGCTGATCGTCACCCCGAGCCATGCCTTCGCCGATGTGCTGCGCGAGGCGCTCGACTGCGCGAAGGCGCCGCTGGGTGTGGCCTGGGCGACCAAAGGCTTCGAGCCCGGTTCGGGGCGATTCCTGCATGAGGTCGCTGCGGCCGAATTGCCCGCCGGCACGCCGACGGCGATCATCACCGGACCCTCGTTCGCGCGCGAAGTCGCGCGCGGCCTGCCGACCGCGGTCACCGTGCATTCCGATTCCATGGAGTACGCCGAGGTCATCGCCCTGCTCCTGCATGGCCCGACCTTCCGCGCCTACACCGGCACCGACATGATCGGCGCTGAGCTCGGCGGTGCCATGAAAAACGTGCTCGCTGTCGCCACCGGTGTCGCCGACGGCATGCAGCTCGGCCTCAATTCCCGCGCCGGCCTGATTACCCGCGGCCTCAACGAAATCCTGCGCCTCTGCGTGGCCCTAGGCGGTCGTCCGGAAACAATCATGGGTCTGGCCGGCGTCGGCGATCTGGTGCTTACCTGCACCGGCGACCTGTCGCGCAACCGCCGGCTCGGATTGGCACTCGGTCGCGGCCAGAAGCTTTCCGAAGCCGTCAGCGAGATCGGCCAGGTGGTGGAGAGCGTTCAAACCGTGAACGAAGTGATGCGCCTGGCCAACCGCCACGGCATGGATCTGCCGATCACCGCCCAGGTCCAGCGCGTGTTGAACGAGGAGATCACCCCGGCCGAGGGGCTGCAGGCCTTGCTGTCACGCGAGCAGAAGCCCGAGTATCCACCGGGCATGTTCGGCACCCACCACGACAGTTGAGCGCAGCCGATGCGTCGTCAGCGCCTGAGTGCAAGAGAAATCCAGGTCGTCAGTAGCGCCGGAGCTGCCAGCCTGGTGTTGATGCTCGTGGTCTGGCTGGTGCTGCCGCGGCTGGATGCACTGGTCTTCAGCGCCGACGCGCCGGTACCCGTTGCCATCCAGTGGTTTCGCCAACTCTACTGGCTGTGGCCGTTTATCCTGATCGGCGCTGCCACTGCCGCGGTCCTGCTCGGACAGCTACCGGCCGGCAGCGTCTGGCGCCGCGGTCTGGTCGTGCTCGACGTGGCGCTGGCCGGGCTGGCCATCACGCTGGTGCTGCTCGGCGTCTTCGCAGTCTATCTGGCGATCCTGATGCTGCCCGCGACCATCTGATCGCGTCGATGTGCCTCGCTATACCGGAGCGCCGCGGCCTCCGCTAAAGTGCCCGCTCAGCCTGTGGGGACGTTCCTGTGCATCAACCACCACCCTTGCCGCCCGTCAATCCGTATGCGGCACCGACCGCGCGCATCGATGATTTTCACAGCGACCAGTTTGAGCTCGCTGATCGGCTGATGCGCCTGGTCGCCAAGATCATCGACGGTTTGATCATTGGCGCTGTTGCCGCGGTCGTCGGCATCGTCGCTGCGATCGCTCTGCCGGCCATGCAGAAGAGCGGCGGCGGTAGCAATGAAACTGCCGTGGTGCTCGTTTTTCTGATTGGCGGTCTCGCGCTGCTCGCGATCCTGATCGTCAACCTGGTGCTGCTGCATCGGCACGGCCAGACCATCGGCAAACGAATGTTCAATATGCGCATCGTACGGGCCGACGGCAGTCGCTGCTCACTGCTGCGGATCATCTTCGCGCGCTGGCTACCGGTCACCGTGCTCGGCATGATCCCGCTGCTCGGCTATATCGTCTCGCTGGTCGATCCGCTGATGATCTTCCGTGCCGATCAGCGTTGCATGCATGATCTGCTCGCCGACACCATCGTGGTCAAAGTCTGACCCTCCCATGGACCCAGAGTAAGGGATAGCAGGGATGCAAGGCATCGCGGGAACAGGCGCAGGGAAGCAGGTCGGCGGACCATCCGCCGCGCATGGCCGATGCCGGTTCGCGCGCAGCGGCAAGCTGATTCGTTCCGACAACTCGAAAGCGGATCAGTAGGCCGCCGCGGATGCTCGATACCCTGAGCCACGTCGAGACGCCCGAGGGAATTTCGCTGCGGCTGCGCAGCGCCGGTGTGCTGCCGCGTGCGGCGGCCTGGCTGGTCGACTTTGCGGTGCGCCTGGCCGTGGTCTGGGTGTTCTCGATCCTGTTTGCCGTGCTCGGTGAGGCCGGACTGGGCCTCTACCTGATCGCCCTGTTCGTGGTGTTCTGGATGTATCCGGTGCTGTTCGAGGTGCTGCGCGATGGTCAGACCATCGGCAAGAAGGCCATGGGTCTGCGTGTGGTCAACAGCAATGGCACGCCGGTCACCTGGATTGCATCGATCGTGCGCAACCTGATGCGCACCGTCGATATGCTGCCCGTACTGTATGGCTTTGGCTTTGTCGCCGGCCTGATCGATCCGCACAGCCGTCGGCTCGGCGACATGGTGGCCGGCACCCTGGTGATCCACGTCGAGAAGTCACAGCGGCATGTCAGTGCGCCCGAGGTGCCGGTTGTCTACGCGCCGGTGGCCCTCGCTGCCGACGAGCGCGCCGCCATCGTGGCCTTCGCCGAACGTGCCCAGCAACTGACGCCCGAACGCCAGCAGGAATTGGCCGCAATCCTGCACCGGCTCACCGAGGCGCACGGCGCCGCAGGCGTGCAGCGTCTGTATGGCATGGCCAGCGGCTTGTTGGGCCGGCGATGAAGCAGGACGATTTCCAGAAACGGCATCAAGCGGAGTGGCAGGATCTTGCCAGCTGGCTCGATGCACGCGCGCGGCCGAAGGCGCGCGAGCGTCGACTGGATGCGGCCGGAGTCCCCAGCGATCTGGAGTTTCCTGCGCTCTACCGCCGCGTCTGCCAGCATCTTGCCCTGGCCGAACGCCGCGGCTACAGCAACCTGCTGATCGAGCGGCTGCAGGACCTGGTGCATCGCGGCCATCTGGTGCTGTATCGACCGCCGCCGCCGCGCTGGCTGAGTGTTCTGAGTTTCTTCAGTGCCGGTTTTCCGCGCCTGGTGCGCGCGCAGTGGCGCGCCATGTCGGTCGCGGCAGTGCTGTTTTTCCTGCCCCTGGTGATAATGATCGCCCTGTTGCAGTGGCGTCCCGAGCTGGTCCATTCGATGTTCGATGTCAGCCAGCTTGCCGAGTTCGAGGCGATGTACGACCCGGCGAATTCGGAGATGCGGCTGGGTCGCGAGAGCGGCAGCGATCTGAAGATGTTTGGTCACTACATTCTGAACAATGTCAGCATCGGCTTTCGTACCTTTGCCAGTGGCCTGCTGTTCTGCGTCGGCTCGATCATCGTGCTGGTCAGCAATGGACTGATCATCGGCGGCGTTGCCGGCCATCTGACCGCGATCGGCTACGGAGAGCCGTTCTGGCGTTTTGTCGTCGGCCATTCGGCGCCGGAATTGCTGGCGATCGTCATCTCCGGCGGCGCCGGACTGCAGATCGGCATGGCCCTGATCGCACCCGGTCGACGCAGCCGCGGCCGCGCCCTGGTCGAGTCCGGCATCATCGGCGGACGCCTGGTACTGGGCGTGTTCGCGATGCTGGTCTTCGCCGCCTTCGTCGAGGCATTCTGGAGTTCGATCGGCTGGATGCCCAACCCGATCAAGTACAGCGTTGGTGGCGCACTCTGGGTATTGATCCTTGCCTGGTTGTGGCGCGGCGGTCGGGGACAGGTCGATGCAGCTTGAGCGCATCACCGTCGCGTTGCGACCGCGCTCGCCCTGGGAGGCGGCCGATCTCGGCGTCGCCCTGGTCCGCCAGCACGCCGCCCGCATCTGGTCGGCCTGGCTGCTGATCACCCTGCCCTGCCTCGCGCTTCTGAGCCTGGTTTGCTGGTGGCTCGATGTGCCGGCGCTGGCCGCGCTTCTGCTCTGGTGGCTCAAGCCGCTGTTCGATCGGATTCCGATGTTTGTGCTGTCGCGCGCGGTATTCGGCGCCACACCCAGTCTGCGTGAAACCCTGCGCGCGCAGTGGTCCTGGGGTTGGCGTGGCGCCCTGCGCTGGATGCACTGGCGCCGACTGCATCCCGGTCGCGGTCTGCTGCTCGCGGTCGATCTGCTTGAAGGCGTCAGCGGTCCGCAACGCGCCGAGCGCTGCCGGGTGCTGGCGCGCGCGACCGGCTCACCCAGCCTGCTGCTGACCGTGATCGGCTGGCATGTCGAGCAGATGCTGCATATTTCGGTGATCGTGCTGGCCCTGATGCTGTTGCCGATGCCGATCGAATTCCTGCCTGACTCCGCGCAGGCGGTGTGGGAAACCCTGTTCGAGCAACCACCGGTCTGGGCCAAATTTTTGATGGTGTTCGTCTACTGGTTCGCGATGAGCGTCATGGAGCCGTTCTATGTGGGCGCCGGGTTTGGCCTGTATCTCAATCGCCGCACCGAACTGGAAGCCTGGGATATCGAGCTCAGCTTCCGGCGCTTGGCGGCGCGCCTCGCAGCGCCGGCAGCAGCGCTCATGCTGGCGGTCGGATTGCTGGTCGGCAGCACCGTAAGTGAAGCCGCGCCCGCGGCAAAAGTCGAACTCGAGCGCACGACCGAGACTGCCGACGGCGACAGGATCACATCGCTGGACAAGGTGTTCTCGCGGCAGTACCGCGATGATGGCAAGGACTTCGAGGCGGCGACCACGGCAACCTACAAGGACCCCGACCTCAGCAGCAAACAGAGCGTGCAAACCTGGCGGCCACGCAAGACCGATGTCGATGTCGATTCGCCAACACCGACCTGGCTGCTCAGCCTGGCCCGGGGCATTTCGTTTCTGGCCGAAAACGGGCTGTGGATTTTGATCGGAGTGCTTATCCTGCTGCTGATCCGCTATCACGCGCACTGGCTGCCCTGGATCAGTGATCGGTTGGTCGTCGAGCGCGCAACTGATGCGATCGCCGAGCATGTACCGGCCGAAGTCGAGCGGCTTCCCGCCGATGTGGTGGCGGCGGTACGTGCGCTCTGGCAGTCGGGCAAGACGCGCGCGGCGCTGGCCTTGCTTTATCGCGCTGCGGTCGCGCGCCTGACCGACAGCCTTGGCGTGGCTCTGCCCCCGGGCGCCACCGAGTCGGAATGCCTGCGCCAGTCGCGCCGACTGAGCGACCGTCCCTATGCCGAGCTGTTCGCACGCATTGTGCGCAGCTGGCAGGCAATCGCCTATGCGCAGCGCGCGCCGAGCGAGCAGGAACTTGATCGTCTGCTCGCGGATTGGCAGCGGCCGGTCGAGGCCGCGCCATGAATCGTCGTGGTCTGATCATCGGGACACTGCTTGCCCTGCCGGTGGCGGCCCTGGTCACCTGGTGGCTGGTCACTTTCGAACGTGTTGCGATCGAAGTGGATCTGCCGATGCGCGGTGAAGCGCGCTACAACCCGATGTATGCCCTGAAGAAGACCCTGCAGGCGCAGTCGATTGAAGTGTCGGCGGCCGGCGATGTCGCGCTCGATATCAGCAAGCTTGGCGCAGAAGATCTGCTTGTGCTGAGCAGCGACATCCGATTGCTCGCCGAGGCCCAGACCGAAGCACTGCTGATCTGGGTCGAACAAGGGGGTCATCTCGTGTTCGCCCTGCCACCAACGAGCGAAGGCCGTGACGCCGAACTGCTGCAGATGCTCGAGCTCACCGTAAAGGAGAACTCCGGTTGCCTGGCCTGGGATCAGCCGATTGTGGACAAGCTGGAGCCGGTGCGCGCACGGGTCTGTTTCGATACGCGCTTTCACGCCGATGCCGAGACCCTGGAAGAATTCGAGTGGCTTTGGGGCAGTAGCGAGGCCGGCTATCTGATGGGTCGCAGCCGGTATGGCGATGGCACGGTGTTCGTTGCCTCCGAACTGGCTTTCCTGACCAACCGCGAACTCGATGAACCTGGCATGGCCGCGCTGGCCTGGCAGGTACTCGGTCCCGCGCTCGGCGAGGGCAAGGTCCATCTGGTCTACGCGGCCAGCATTCCGCCGATCTATGTGGCGATCGTGCGTGATGGTTGGCCGATCCTGCCGCCCCTGGTGCTGGCCTTGTTTGGCTGGCTGTGGGCGCGCAGCCAGCGCTTCGGTCCGCTGCTCCCATTGGCTGCACCGCATCGGCGCGCCCTGCTTGAGCACGTCCAGGCAGCGGGAGAATTCGCCTTCCGCCGCGGTCGCGCGCTGGCGCTGCATGCGGCATTGCTGCGCCTGTTCCATGCCCGGCTTCGACGCCGCGATCCGGCCCTGGCCGCGCTCGAAGGCGAGGCTCTGGTGCAGGCGCTCTGTGCGCGTTGCCAGATTGCCGCCGCCAGTATCCGACAAGCACTCAACCCCGTTGATCTGGCGCGACCGGATCAGTTCCTCGCCACCACCAGAACCCTGATGCAGCTGAGAGCAAAAACATGAGCCAGGAATCCGCAACGCCCCCAGTACCGATGATCGGTACCGCACTGACCGAGCGCGTCGATGCGATTCGCAGCCAGATCGCCCAGGCCTTTGTCGGCCAGACCGAAGTGCTCGATCAGCTGCTGATCGCGCTTCTGGCCAGCGGCCATGTCCTGCTCGAAGGCGTTCCCGGCCTCGGCAAGACCTTGCTGGTGCGCTCGTTGGCGACCGCCCTCGAGTGCGCCTTCGCCCGCGTCCAGTTCACCCCCGATCTGATGCCGAGCGATGTCAGCGGGCATGCCTTCTACGATCCGAAGACCGAGAGCTTCAAGATCCGCCGGGGACCGGTGTTCACCAACCTGCTGCTCGCCGACGAGATCAATCGCGCACCGGCCAAGACCCAGGCCGCCCTGCTCGAAGTGATGCAGGAACAGCAGGTCACGATCGAATCGCGCAGCTTCGCGCTGTCACCGCCCTTCCTGACCGTGGCCACGCAGAATCCGATCGAGCAGGAGGGCACCTATCCGCTGCCCGAGGCCCAGCTCGATCGCTTCCTGCTCAAGATCCTGATGAATTACCCCGGCCTCGAAGACGAGGTGCGCATGGTCACCGAGGTCAGCAGTGGCCGCACCGCCAGCGACTTCGATCTGTCGCGCGTGCGCGCGGTCGCCAAGCCGCAGGACATCGTCGCGATGCAACTCGGCACCGCGCTGGTGCGCGTCGACAGCGTGGTGCTCGACTATGCGGTGCGGATCGGCCGCAGCACGCGCGACTGGCCGGGCATCACGATGGGCGCCGGTCCGCGTGGCAGCCTCGCCCTGGTCCGCGCCGCACGCGGTCAGGCCGTACTCGATGGCCGCGATTTCGTAACCCCCGATGACATCCGCACGATCGCCAAACCGGCACTGCGTCACCGCATCGCGCTGGCACCCGAGATGCAGATCGAGGGCCGCAAGATTGATGATGTGCTCGATGCCCTGCTGCTGAAAGTGGAAGCCCCGCGTCGATGAGGCCAGCTGCTGCCCTGGTGGCGGCACTGGTCACCTGGGCCCTGATCGGGGTCCTGGTGGTGATCGGCTGGGCGCCGTTGCAGGTGTTCGTTATCGCTGGCGTGGTCCTGCTGCTGGCTGCAATCCAGGATGCGCTGCTGCTGCGTGGCCGCAGCACGCCCGAAGTCGAACGCGAACTGCCGCCGGTGGTGGCCGTCACCATCGAGCGGGTGATCACCCTGCGCTTGCGTAACGCCGATCGTCGTCCACTGACGCTGGAAGTACAGGACCTGCATCCCGGCGACTGGCCGGTGACCGGATTGCCACGGCGACTGGTCCTGCCCGTGGGGCGCGTGCTCGAACTGCCGTATCGGATCACCCCGATCGAGCGCGGCCTGTTCGAATTTGGTCATTGCGTATTGCGTCTGCGCTCACCGCTCGGCCTGTGGTGGCAGCAACGCCTGGCCGGCGCCGCACAATCGGTGCGCGTCTATCCGAATTTTGCGCCGCTGGCCAAGCTCGCGATGATTGGCGCCGAGCAGGCCTCGCGGGTGGTTGGCGCCCATCTCAAGCGTCGTCGCGGTGAGGGCACCGAGTTCCAGCAACTGCGCGAATACCGCACCGGCGATTCGATGCGACAGATCGACTGGAAGGCCAGTCAGCGCGCGCGCAAGTTGATCTCACGTGACTACCAGGACGAACGTAATCAACAGGTGCTGCTTCTGCTCGATACCGGGCGTCGTCTGCTCGCGCACGATGCCGGCCTGATCCATTTTGATCATGTGCTCAATGCTGCGCTGATGGTCGCCTACATGGCGCTGCGCCAGGGCGATGCGGTCGGTCTGCTCGCCGCTGGCGGCAAGACCCGCTATCTCGCGCCAGCGCGTGGGCTCGGCACCATCGACAGCCTGCTCAACACCGTGTTCGACCTGAAAGCCGAGCCGATCGCCACCGATTATCTGGATGCGGCGATGCAGCTCTCGGCACGGCAACCGCGACGTTCGCTGATCCTCCTGGTCACCAATGTCCGCGACGAGGACATCGATGATCTGGTCGCCGCCGTCCGCCAGTTGCAAAAACGCCATCTGGTCTGCGTCGCCAGCCTGCGTGAGCAGGTACTCGACAACCTGCTCGAAGACGAGCCGCGCACCCTGAAGGATGCGGTGGCGATCGCGGCGATGGCCCAGTATGTCGAACAGCGACGGCGTGCCCACCTCGCCCTGCGCGCGCAGGGCACCGATGTCCTCGATGTCACCTGCAGCGAGCTGCCGGCCGCCCTGGTCGAACACTATCTTGCGATCAAGCGCGCCGGCCGGCTGTAAGCCTCCGACCGCGCGCGGCGATCCGCTATTTGCGCCGCGGCGCTGCCTTGGGCTGGTAAATACTGAGCATATTGCGGTCGGGATCGACGAAGTCGACGGACAGACCGCCATCCGGACATTCGCTGACCGGCACCACGATCTCGACGCCGCGCGTTGCCAGCGCGTCAGCGTAGTCGTCGATGCCGCCGGCAATACTGAATACGATCACCGGAGATTCTCCGATCTTGACCGATCGGGTGATGAACACCAGCGCGATCCCGCCGACCTCGGCCAGCGCATAGGGGCCGTCATCACCTTCGACGGAGGTGACGGGCAAGCCCAAGGTGTCGCGATAGAACGCAATGGCGCGATCAAGTTGGGCAACGAAAAACACGATGGAACCGACGCTGCAGTCTCTGAGCATGGAAAACTCCTGATTCGTGGAAGAGGGATCACCCGCCGATCGCCCGATGGCGACTCTGGCACTACCTCGTTGCCGTGCCGGGTCATTTTGTGAGCGTCGATTCACAAGCGCTGGCGCAGCACAATCAGATGGCCATCGCCATCATGTGTACCGAGACCGTCGGCGCCCTGCAGGGCGGCCTTCAGGACACGCCGGATCAGGCCAAACTGCAGGGCATTGGCAGCTTCGCCGGCGCGCGCCGAGGGCATGACCAGTGCGTCGCAGTCGACACCCGGCAGCTGCGCCAGGCGCTTGCGGATACTGCTCAGCCGCTGGCGGAATGCCGCTTCACTGACACCGAGGATCCAGCGCACCTCGTCGGCGTTCAATCCGTGCAGCGCCAGAGTGGCCAGGCGGCGCGCAGCCGGCGTCAGTTGCTTGAGCAGTTGGAGCGTCAGCGCGCCATTTGCCGGCGGTGCAGCGCGCTCATCGAGTTCGCTGGCCAGCGCGGCGACGCGCTCGCGTCGACGTCGACGCACGCTAGTTCGGACCTGCAGCGCAGCCTGCCGGCGCAAGGTGCCGGCCAACCAGGGGGCGTCGCTGCGGCCAGCCTGCAGGGCCGCCAGCAAGGTGTCCTGAACCAGGTCCTCGGCCTCGTCCGTAGTCAGCGTCAGTCGTTGCGCCTGCTGGCGCAGATCACGATAAGTGGGCAGGTCCATAATGCCATTCTGTCACCGGCGCAACCCAAGGCGTTCAGCGCGGTCGCGTCTGCTCTTCCATCGCATGGATCGTGGCCAGGGCCTGATCCCGGCCGCTGCCACACATGCCTGGGTCCGGGCGCAGCCGCAGGCAGACCTCGGGTCGCTCGGGTTGACCGAAAATCATGCAGAGATTCGCGCTGCTCAATTGCGCACAGCGCACTCCGGCCGGCTTGCCCTCGGGCATCCCAGGAATCGGCGAACTGATCGACGGCGCAATGCAGCAGGCCCCGCAGCCACTGCGGCAGAACCAACCACCTGCGGGATCGGCGCGCAGGGCGGCCTCGGACTCTTTCATTGCGCATTGTAGAGCGTCGGTTGGCGCATCGGGCTGTATGCGCCAGGCCGCCCTGCGCGCCTGCTCGACTGCCGTTGCCGGCCACGGTGTCCCGGCTGCAGACAAACGATCGGACCCGATCATTCAAACCCATTGGCGAACAGCGCGTTGTCCACAGCGGCAGCGGCAGGTAGCACCAGCAAGGTCGCGGAGCGTCCGGGCACCGCTGAGAGAGTGAGCGTGCTGCCGCTGATCGATCCACTCGCCACCTGTGCCAGTGGCTGGCCGGCATCGAATCGATAGACCTGATAGGCGCCATTGAGCGCACTGGAGAGATTGACCGTGATGTCGCGCGGTGCGGTGGCGCGATTGAACAGCAGCACGCGGACCTTGCCGGAAACCTGATCGATCGCATAGGCACCGAGTTCGGCCGGCTGGCTCGACAGGGTGTGCACGCTGTCGCCGATGACGCGGCTGTTTTGTCCGTCGTAGTCGAGATACATCCGGAACGCGGTTTCACTCAGCGACCCGTCCGCCGGCGCGACCCAGCGTGTAGCAAGATCGACACCCTCGCGCGCGAAAATCGCCAGCGCCTCGGCCTGCGCCAGCGCGCCACTCGGTCCGCGGTCCGGTCCCCATTTGTATTCAGTGACGGCCAGCTTCATTGCCGGGCAGCGCGCATTCATCCATGCCTTCACTCGCGGCAGCAATTGCACCTGATCGGCAATCCAGGACTCCGAGGTATAGCTGGGGTCGTAGAGTTCACGCAATGAACGCAGGCGCCTGGCCGAGTCGTCGGGCAACTCCGAATCCGATGCTCCGCCGAGTCCGGTGACATTGCCCTGCGGATAGAAGTGGATGTCGAGATAGTCCACCGGCCTAACGCCGAATTGCGTCTGATGGGCACAGACCTGCTGCAGGTACCACTCGACAAAGGGCATGCCGCCGTGGTTCTGCCGATCCTGTCCATCGATGCAGCTCGGCCCGACCGCGGCATCGGCAGCTGAGGTGAACAGATCACACCAGCCCCAGGTGACCGGGCCCATCACCTGGGCCGCCGGGTCTGCCGTTTTGATCGCAATGGCGACGTCACGGCCGCGCGTCCAGACTTCGTCATAGGTCGGCGCCGCCGGATGGATATCGCGATGGGTGGAATTCCATAGCATCGGCTCGTTGTCGAGCGAGTACATCCGCGTCACGCCTGGCGCGGTTGCGCCGGGCCGCGTCAGCAGGTGGCTGACCCAGGCCTGGATATTGGCATTCGTCAACGCTACCGAGGTATCGGCGATGTCGTTGCCGACGATCAGGCCATTGCTGCAGAAGCCGGTGTTGTTGACCACATTGGCGCATTCACCATTGCCGGCGTCGGCACTGCACCAGGGTGGCTGCGGGTTGTAGATCGCGCATTCGTTGCTGTCCTGCACGCCATATTTCAGGATCGAGAATCCCCAGCGCTTGATGCGGTCGCCGATCGGTTTCAGGCCGATGGTCGGAATCGTCACGATGGCATCGCCGCCCTGCGCCCGCGTCGCCTCGATGAACTGGTTGATGGTCGAGTTGCCGGGCAGCCCTGTGCCTGCGCCATCGGCGATGTTCTGATAGAAATAGTCGAATGCCGTGTTGTGCGAATCCGCTTCCCAGTTGACCCGGGTCGTGCTGTTGCCGCCGGAGCGACGTACCGGATAGCGCAGGTCGACATGTTGGGCATCGCTGCCGAAATTGACGCCATAAATATCCGGATCTACCGGACGACGATTGACCGCCAGATTCACCGTTGCGGTGACTGCGGTCGCTGCCAGGGGCACGGTGCGCTCATTGAACTGGAGGTTATCGAGATAGACGACGCCCTGATTGTTGCCGGAGAAATCCATCACGATCACACCATCGAACGCGCCATGGGTCAGCGTGGTAGCGGCATCGAAGGGGATGGTGACCTGGCGCCAGGAGTTGGCGGCCACGGCGCCACCGCTGATGAAGCTGTTGATATTGAGTGAGGCGACATTCAGCCCCTCGTAAGTGAGCAGCAATTCCAGGCGCTGGCCGCCGCTCGTGCCGCCGTGTACCCAGAGGGTCAATGACTGGTAGGCATCGAAGCGGATTTTCTCGGCCTGGTTGTACAGATAGACCCCACCCCAGAAATCGGGCTCCATCCGGATCGAGCGGTTGCCGGCGTGCACGGGTGCGCTATTGGCGAGATCGTGATCGGTCCAACTGCCGTCGATCAGGCCGGCGCGCGGCGCATCGGCGTACCAAATCAGTGGCGCCGCCTCGCTGCTGCCAGCGAACAGCAGGATCAGCCAGAGTACATTTCGCAGCATATGGGCTCTCCGAGCGCTTCAAGATGATAGTGAATACGCGCTGCGCGGCTGTGAACTGTCACTCAACTGTTTGATGCGCTCCGCCCCGCCCAGCCCATCCTGCAGAACTGGGCAATGCAGGCACGAACGATGAGCTGGTGCGAGAATGGTCGCTGGCCACAGGAATCCCCATGCGCTTTCTGCACAGCATGATCCGCGTTCGCAATCTGGACGAATCCATCCACTTCTACTGCAACCTGCTGGGCCTTCAGGAAGTGCGCCGCAGGGACGTTCCGGCTGGGCGATTCACCCTGGTATTTCTCGCCGCCCCGGGCCAGGCCGACGTCGCCGAAATCGAACTGACCTGGAACTGGGACGCCGAGGACTACGGCAGTGCGCGCAACTTTGGCCATCTCGCATTCGCGGTCGACGACATCTACGCGCTCTGCCAGCGCCTGCAGGATGCCGGGATCACCATCAACCGGCCACCGCGTGATGGCCATATGGCCTTTGTACGCAGTCCCGATCTGATTTCGATCGAGCTATTGCAGCGCGGTGAACCCCTTGCGCCGCGGGAACCCTGGTCATCCATGGCCAATCAGGGCGTCTGGTAATCGGAGCGACGATGCCGGATCGACAAGGCTAGTCGGCTTCGGCGCCGTCTTCGCGGTGCGGCGTGCCGGAATCGCGCATCTCGATTTCCTGTCGGCGCGCCTCGCGCTGCAATTCACGTAGCGCCTTTACATCGACAGGCCGGATCGACTTGATCCGGCAGCGACCCTGTTCGGTGATTACGGTATCGAAGCGTGCGTAGACGCGGTTCAGCGACGAAGTCACTCCGATCCGCTGGGCGAAATCGAGGTCCGGGCAGAAACCATATACCTCGATCAGCCAGGCTTCGCTGGGCCGGGTCCAGACCGCAAGATGCTCACTTCCCAGCGAGGTCCAGGAGTTGAATCCAAAGTAGCGGAACGACTGCACCGGCAGGCCGGCGGCAGCTTCGAAACGTTGCAACTGTTGTTCAACCCGGTGCGCGCGATTGCTGGCACAGCCGCCGAGCACGAACAGTGAAACCAGGATCATCAGGATGCGATTCATTGCGGACTCCGGCAGCCAATCTTGTTCCCAATATACGCCGCGTGGGTCGTGGCGGACGCCAGGGCGGATCGGTGTTGACCAGCGGTTCAGCCGCGTGGGATGGCTTGCGCGTCGGGCGACGCTAGCGAGTCCGCGCCGACCCCCGCACCTGTTCAATCTGACAGCTTTGCCTGAGCCCGGGCGGGCGCGATAGTTCGGACTCCAAACGGTGGGGTCGGTTCAGCTGCGCTCGGGCGGGCTGCTGGTTGTCCGTGGTACTGCGAGGCCCGCCGGCAGTCGGGTCAGTGCCACGGGCAGCCACAGCCCTGACCACGATGCCGGGGTCGAACCGGGGTAGATGTTCCGCCGGCCACTGCTGCAGTGAAGGGGGCCATCCAATGCGAAGTCTGAAGCCGCTGTCGATTCTGGTAATTCTGCTGGCCGCCTTGGCGGTACAGGCGCAGGACACAGGTCGCGCGCAGCCGGAGCCGGCCACGGAGCCGGCCGCGGCAGTAGCCAACGCGAACGCCGCGCCAGGCGCGGCCTGTCTCCCCGACGCGATTCGGGTTCATCCGCAACATCAGGGTGTTCCACTGCGGCTGGGGCAGTGGTTGACCCTGCAGCTGAGCGGCGCCTGCAAACGGCAGGCCGAGTTGCTGCTGGCACAGACTGGCGGCGGCGCCGGCGAGCCCGCCGATGACAATGGCATCACCCTCCTGCTCAACCGGGTTCCAATGCAGATGCTGCCCCTGCTGGCCGCCGAAGGCGATGAGCCGGATCAGCTGCTGCTGCTGAGCTTCCGGCTGCTGCGCGATGGCAACGACGACAGCGAAAACAATCACGAAACCTGGAACAACTTCCTGCGCAACAACCAGACCTGCTGCGATCATCTCCGCGACCAGGGCGAAATCGACGTCGCGATTGCCCTGGCACTCGGCAGTACCGCGGCGATCGCGCTGGGCAAGGATCAGAACATCGAGTTCCGGGTGGCCAATCGCAGCCTGGTCGCGGTGACCTTCTGGGTGTTGCTACTGGGCTTTGTCGTGCTCTACGGCGTGGCGATCCGCAGCCCCAGCCTGCTGCGCGACAAACCTGGTGGCACGCACAGCCTCGCCAAGGCGCAAATGGCGTTCTGGGGTCTGATCGTCGCCGCCAGCTTTTTCGGCATCTGGTTCGTGATCGGGTCGATTGAGCACATCCCCGATGGCGTGCTGATCCTGCTCGGCATCTCGGCCAGCACCGGCTGGCTGTCGACCGTCGCCGGCAATAGTCGCGACGCCAACGCGGTCGACGATCTGGCTGACAATCGTGACAAGCTGCAGGCGAATGCGGATGCCGGCACGGCGGCCACACCCGAGCACCAGCAGCGCATGCAGAGCGTCGACGCAAAGATGCAGCGGATACTCAACGGCGATCATCTGCGCGAGACCGAAGGCTTCTTCCGCGATATCTGTTCGGATGGCAACGGGTTCAGCGTGCACCGCGTCCAGGCCGCCGCCTGGACCCTGATCCTCGGCGTGGTCTTCGTCTGCGAAGTGACCTCGGTGATTTCCATGCCAGTGTTCGCAACCAATCTGCTGCTCCTGCTCGGCATCAGCAATGGCGCCTATCTGAGCTTGAAGACCAAGGAAGCGCCGTAGCCGGTGCAAACTTTGCCGTCGTGACCACTGGATTGATCGCGCGACCTCAGCCGGTCGCGCTTTCCTGCTGGTCCGCCGATTTTAAAAATCCAGGCGCACACCCAAGGCAAGGCGATCTTCCTCAAGCCCGGTGTCAAAGCCGAGAATCCTTTCGTAGTCTGCGCTGATCGCCACTCGTTCAGACAGTTGCAACAGGGCGCCTACGCCGGCAACCGGATCGGTGCCGCGATCCGCGGAGATGTCAAGTTCTTTGCTGGCCTTCCAGCGATAAACACCCAGCCTCGAAGTGAGCGCTATTCGCTCGGAGAGTGGGTGCCGTCCGCGCAGCGCCACTTCGGTGCCGTCAATGCCGGCGTACTGCCCACTCGGCACCGCCGGTTCGAGATGGGTTTGCTTGTAGCTGGCTTCGAAACTCAGCCAGTCACTCATGCCGATGCCCAGGCTGAGCCCGGCGCCGAGATCACCGCTGCCCTGATCGGACTCGCGCATCCCGTACACCTGCGCCGCAACATAGAAGTCGCCCGAATCGGCGTGCACCGCGAAAGTCGTGCCGCCCAAGAGCACCAGGGCAAGCAGGTGCGCCAGGGAACTGGGCCGTATGCGGCTGGTCGAAGTGGTTTGATTCGCAGTGTGCAGGGATGGAAAAGTGTCGCTTGGTCTATTCATGATTTCTCCGGTATGTGCTACATATGTAGCATGCTTGGAGAATAGAACAGTTACTGCTACATTTGCAACACCTAGGCTGAATCCATATTTTATGAGCGACGCCAAGCTAGCTGCGTTGAGCAATCGAGAGCGCCAGATTGTCGACGTTCTGTTCAAACGGGAGACCGCGACCGCGCGCGAGATTGCCGAGGACATTCCCGATCCGCCGGGCTACTCGGCGATGCGCTCGATGCTCTCGCGTCTGGTCGAAAAGGAAGTGCTTTTTGCCGATATGGTCAACGGCCGACTGGTCTATCGCGGTCGCTTCTCCCGCAAGCGTGCGCAGAACCGCGAACTGCAGCGCCTGGTCGACAAGTTCTTTGGCGGCTCCCCGAAAGCGGCGATTCTCGGTCTGCTGGGCAGTGATGGCGAGGCCTTGAGCAAGACTGATCTTGCCGAGATCGCGCAGTTGCTGCGTCAGAAAAAGGCCGCGGGTGATTCCGAGTGATTGGCCATTTCCTCGTCGAGAGTTCGCTGCTGCTGGTGCTGGCGTGGATCGCGCAAATTCGGCTGACCGATCCAGCGCGCCGGGCCGCACTGGGTTTTGCCGCCGTGTTGGCTCTGCCCTTGCTGCTGCTGACCGAGGGGCTGGGCCTCGGCTGGCACCCCTTCAATGTCCTGATGTCATCGCGCGGCGACACGATGACCGTGGCAGCGGCGGATTGGACCTGGCCGCTGATGGCCATCCATGCCGGCGTCAGCGGGCTGCTGCTGATTCGCTGGCTCGGTTCGTTGTGGCAGGCACACAGACTGCGCAGGCAGTCCATACCGTGCGCGGACCGCGCCTGCAACGCGATCAATCTCAGCCTGGCGCGCACAGTCCAACGGGCACCGCCGCGCTTGCGCGTACTGGCCACATCGGGCTCGCCGTGCCTGGTCGGCGGACGTCGGCCGATCATCTATCTGCCGATCGATCTGATCGATTCCGACTCGACGCGGATCGAACAGATTCTCCGCCATGAGTACGCCCACCTCGACGCATCCGACTGGCTGCGCACGCAGTGTGTCGAACTGATCTTCTGCCTGTTCTGGTTTCAGCCGCTGCTTTATTTGGCGTGCCAACGCTTTCGCGGCGACATCGAACTCGCCTGCGACGATCAGGTGCTGCGCGCTGGTGGCGACGCCGTCGCCTATGTCGAAACCTTGAGCCACTGTGCGCGCAGGCGCGCTGGGCCGATGGCGCAGCCGGCCCTGGCGATGGCCGGCCAGGCCGCCCTTTTGCTGCGCCGCGCCCGCCACATTCTGAGTACCGATACGCGCCCGCAAGCGGCAACGGGGCCGCTGCCGATGGCCTTGTTGCTGGGCTGCGGTGTGTTTATGAGCGGGATGAGTCTGACGCCCCGGATCGTGCAGCCGGTGCCCCTGCCCGTAGTTGCAACTACGCCGATCGACACCCTGGTCAGCCCCTCGGCTGCGCCGGAACTTTCGCGCGCGCCACCGGTCCCCGCCCCGCCCATGCCGATGGCCCGCGTTCCCGAGTCCGCGCCCATCGTGCGTGCACGCGAACCGTCGCCGTTGGCTGGCAAGGTCGTTGAAGGTGCCGCTGAGCCCGCGTCCTCGCGGTCGCTGTGGCAATCAATCTCCGTCTTGGCGATTGCCGATGCACGCGACTATGCCGCTCAAAATTCTGCGCACGACTACTCCGCCGAAGGCAAGGATCCTCGCTTCGAAGCAGGCGTACGCAAGGCGCAGACTGAACGCGGCGCACGCCGCGAACGCATCATGCGGCGTACGGTATGGCCATTGCTTGGCACAGTGCCGCTGTAAAAAACAGAGGCCGCGGTGGCCGAACCTGTTCGATGGCGTGGTCTTCGGATGCGCGGCACGTCGGGGATCTCGATCCCGGTGTGCTCGGCCAAGTTGATCTCGATTACCTACCTCGGACAGCGCGGCGGAAGTCGCGCGAACGCAGCCAGCGGTGCTCCATCGACCCACGCGCCGCGATCAACTCCCCGCTCACGATCACGGTCGACAGCGTGTCGACCGTGGCTATTTGTACCTATCGGTCGCGCCCTTGAATTCTGGCGTCGCCGGCAACGAATGGATGCGGGCTGCGCATCGCCAGGAGCGTGGCGGCCACCCGCCAGCCCTGCCGCGGCTTGCACCGCAAGCGGGCGCCACCGGGACGCCCTTTGCGGGTACAGCCGCTATTCGAATCCGTTGTTGAAAATCGAATCAATAATTACCACCGCGGTGGTCTGGGTCGCGCTGCGCGTTTCGTTGGATGCATCGGAGATCGTCGCCGAAGTGCTCATCTGCGGGATGCTCTCGGCGTTGACAGTAAACCAGGCAGTACCACTGGCACGCGGCCGCTGGTCGCCCAGAGGCCAGGTGAGTACGCCGGCCACCGGCGTAACGCCACCCGAAGCGGCAACAAAGCTGGAGTTGGCCGGCACCGTCGCGGTTAGATTCGCCTGTGGCGCACCGCCGAACCCGGTCAGATTCCAGTGCAGGGTGTAGGTCACCTCTTGACCCAGCGCGACTGGGTCGACCGAGTCGGATTGCGTCAAGGTCAAGGCATGATCGCAACCCCAGTTGACCAGGTTGCCCGTGGCGGGCGTGAACCGCACGGCAGTGCCAGGCTGCAGATTGGCGGAGTTGCGGAACGAATACAGCTGGCCGACGGCACCTAGGCTGTCTTCCACGCCCACCGTGGTGAAGTCCGGATTGGACAGGGTGTGATACTGGTAGGTGATCTGGCCGGTAGCGGTATCGAGAATGATCTGGAACGTCTCGGGGAACCCGCTGGCCCAGTGTTGGACCTGGTGATACTGCACCACGTACTGCGTGCCAACCGTCTTTCCGTAAATATTGCCCTGCGCGCCCAACGCCGGATTCAGGTCCTCGCCCAGCGCCATGACGTCATTGTTTGGCCGGCCTTCAAAGGGCAGATACATGTTGGCCGTGGTGTACACCGTGGTCCCGAAGAACAGAAATCCGTTCGAGTTGATGCGAACGCTGGTGAACGGATTGCCAAAATAGTTGAACGTGCCCGGCAGGGTTTGTGCGCCAGAACTCGCATCATCATCCAGCGGGAACGCCGTTCCATCGGTCGCATCGGCCCATGAGTAGATCGGGCCGCCGACCTCGGTACTGTCCAGACAGCTGTAGTTCTGTCGCGGCGTCATTTGCAGATTGACCACCCCGCCAACCGATACGCTCTGGCTGAGCGGCTGATATCCGGGATGCGTCGCCGTCAGGCTCCAGGTTCCCGCAGGCACGTTCAAGCTATACGCGCCGGTGATCGCATCAGACCAGACCGGTGCCTGATTCCTGTCATCCGCAATCATCAGCAGGGCGCGGATGGGTGCACCCGTGCCGACCTCGGTAACGGTGCCGCTCAGCGCAAAACTGCTGATCGCCGACAGCGCAAAGTCCTGCGTGGTCGCGACATCGGCTACGACCGCCACGGCCGGGGCACTCAGGGTCTGTCCCTGGAATGCGGCCTGCATTGCCCAGGTGCCAGCGCCCGCAACGATCCGGTATCGGCCACTGGCATCACTGCTGGTGGTGAGGGATTTGCCGAGCCGGGTATAGCTGACCACCACGCCCGCCGTGAGGATGCCCGCCACGGTGACATTGCCCTCGATGTAACCCGCGTCAAACACCATGTCGGCCGCGGCCTTCACGTCGATCCGGCCCCAGCCGAACACATTGTTGGGTATCTGACTGCCGGCGACACCGCCACAGGCCTGGGTACTGGTCAGCGGAGCTGCGGTCTTGCGCAGCAGCTCTTCCAGCTCATCAATTCTTCCCTTGAGCCGGGGTTCCACAGCGATCAGGAGTCCGACCGCACCGGCCACGTGCGGCGATGCCATCGATGTGCCGGAAAAATTGCTGTAGCCGTTTCCGGGCACACTGGAACGCACATTGGATCCCGGCGCTGATACCTCGGGTCCGACCTTGCCGGTGACCGGATTGGGCCCGCGCGACGAGGAACTCGCAATCAGGTCGTTGATATCGGTATTGCCGACGTTGAAGGCGGAGGGGTTGTCACCCGGAGAGCCGAGCCGACCGCAGCCGGTAACCGCCGTGCTCGCGCCGTTGTTGCCGGCGGAGAATGCAGGAAAGATGCCGCTGGCGCGCAGCGCCGCAATGACTTCCTCGAAGATTTCGCTACCGCCCGGCCCACCCCAGGATTGGTTGAGCACCTGCGGACGCAGATCGGGATCGGGATTGTTTCCGGTCAGATCCGTTGGCGCCAACATGAATTGCTGCGCTTCGAGCAGGGCTTCGTTGCTGGGACAGCAACCGAATGCGGATATCCACTTCGCGCCTGGCGCCACGCCGATCTGATTGCTGCCGCCATCGCCACCGACACTGGTGCCCATGGTGTGGGTTCCGTGCCCGTTGCTGTCGTTGGGAAACGCTGTGCCGAAAGCGGGATCAAACCAGTTGTAGTTGTGGTCGAAATTGCCGCCACCCAGATTGCCCCGGTACTGGCCGACGA
Source organism: Lysobacterales bacterium (assembly GCA_038255435.1). Lineage (GTDB taxonomy): Bacteria > Pseudomonadota > Gammaproteobacteria > Xanthomonadales > Ahniellaceae > 0-14-3-00-62-12. Next base: position 89,446 of record JBBSLG010000005.1, on the reverse strand, counting down.
GCGCGGGATGGTTGAACTGCACTCCAGTATCGACGTTTGCCAACACTACGCCGGCACCGGTGGTGCCGTACACCGACCACACCTCCGGAGCGCGAATCTTGTTGATCCCCCATTCGATGGCGAGCGGAGCACGCACGGACGGTTCGGGATCGGGCCGCGGAATCTCCAATTTCAATTCTGGCTGGATCGACTGCACACCCGGCAGTTCGGCGAGTTCGAGGATCGTCTGTCGATCGGCGGTCATCGAAACCAGATTCACGATCCAATACGACTTGAGATCGGCAGCCTTGCCCTGGGCGCGCGCCAAGCTTGCCCGCGACAACAGCTCGGTCTGTGACAGATCTGCCGTTCGACGCAGGCTTCGGTACACCGCCCAACCGCGCGCACTCCAGTCTTCAATTCGCGCAGCCGCTGAAAGATCGGCGCGATCCTCCATGCGGATCAGGATTCGGTGCTGCGACTCGGGCGCGGCGTTGATCTGCTCGACCAGTCCCGGATCAAGCCGCGTTGGCAGCGGCGAGACCGCTCCGCTTGCGTGTGCGCCGACGATGCACAGCACGGACAGCAGAAGGGTGCAGAGTGCGGATGCGCAGAGGCGCCCGACACGTGTGCTGAAGCGGCGCGACAAGACGTGGGGCTTGGGCATGGCAATCTCCGTTGGGGACTTGGGCCGCGGGGTGACCTGCACCAAGGGCCATGGCAATTTGCAGGATAGGTGCATAGGTATCGGCCAGCAAGCAGGCGCGTGGCCTGCTATGGACGAATCACCAACAATTCGCGCCTTGTCCGCTACAGGTCACCGGTACCGATCAGCGTTGCGCGGCATCGGGAAATCGCTCAAGCACAGCCACCGCGACCTTGCGGCCAAGTTCCAGACCATCTTCATTGTCGAAGGCGAAGTGAATGCCGCCATAGAGTCGGGACGCAGCGGCTTCCTCAGCCATCGCCTCGAGTGCGGCACGCCGATCCGGAATGGCTTGGGCGATGATTTCGGCAGCAGCGCCGCTGAAAGTCGCGTGGCCGGAGGGATAGGACGGAAACGGAGGCGTCAGCACTGCGGGCTTCATGTCGATATTGCGCAGGCTCTTGGCGACCGTGACCGGACGCACCGTCCACCAGGTGTACTTGGCATCCCAGCACGCGATGAAGGCGTCGGCCAGGGCCATGTCGAGTTGCGCAAACAGGCGCAGCGTGGCGGTTTCATCAAGTCCGGCACGCAGGGCCTCGTCGATCGCAATCTGGTTCCAGTGTCCGGGCGGTGTCACCGAACCGTGGCCATCGACCCAGAACTTGGCGATGCGCAGGCGATCGGCGGCACTCCCTGGTGCGGGTTTGGTGGCGGGGTTCGTGGCGGGGTTCGTGGCGGGGTTCGTGGCGCTTGCGGGTGTCGCACTGGCTGCCACTTCGGCATTGATGCGAATGACTTCGTCGAGCGCTTCCAGGTAGCTGCGCGATGCAAAAGCCGGCGGTGTGGGTCGGAATTCGCTGCCTGACGTCAGTGCCCAAGTTGTCCAGCCGGGCGCAAAGGGCTCATCCGGCGGATAGTAGAAGTACGGCGGCGTGGGCTCCCAACTGCCTGGCCCGTAGTAGCGATTCTGTGCGTAGTACTGCAACCTGGATCCGTTCCAACCGCGCTGGGCGCCATCACCTTCGGCGCGCGCGATCACGCGTTCCGCAACGGCGCGGCCAAACGCCATCGAAGCTCGGCTCGAGTTGGAAATTGTCTCAACGGTGGCATCTTCTAGCCGCGCGGCCAATGCAAAAACAATGCGCTCGAAGGCGCGTTCCTCGGCAGGATACAAATAGCCCAGCGTATCGGCAGCGGCCATCGACAACGCGAGCCGGCGCGACCTGGATGACAACTGCTCGCGTGCCGCCCAGGCATGCGCATCGTGCATCGCCACGTGGACCAGAGCGAGCCCGCGCGCACCGCGGGTCGGCATGGTCTTGTGTTTGATGATGCGAGCGAGTTGCACGCGGGTCCAGGCGAGCGATGCGGGCTCGCTATCCCATGCGGCAGCAATTTTTTCTGCCTCGGCCTCGGCCTCGTCCCAGGCGTGGTACGCCGAGCGGGTGTATTGCGGCAGCGCAGTCAATGTCCCTGCGTGCAGTTCGGGCAATGGCATCACCGATTGCGCCTGGAGCACGGGCACGGACAGTGCCAGCAAGCCAATCATTGCCATCGCATAGCGGATTGGCGCGCGCATCAGTGTGTTGCCTCGCGCTCTGCGTGGTCGAGCAAACTAAGGATCGCCGGCCGGCCACTGAGGTCTGCTGCCGCGCGCGGATTCAACTCGTTGGCATCGACCAGGCTCGGCGACGCTCCCGCCTGCAGTAGAACGCGAACCACATCCTGATGTCCGCGCAGACAGGCCGCGGTGAGCGCGGTTGGGCCCTGCCGCGGTCGATGGTCTACTTCTGCTCCCTGCGACAACAACAACTGCACGATCTCGCTACGACCCTGATAGGCCGCATAAATCAGCGGCGTAGCGCCGTGATGGTCCTCACTTGCAGGCGTTGCCCCGCGATCGAGCAGAGCCTGCACGAGTTTCTGGTGCCCCTGCGCCGCCGCATTGTGCAAGGCGGTCGCGCCGTGCAAGGGTTCATGCACGGAGACATCCACGCCGGCATCGAGCAGAATCCGAACCCCGTTCAGGTCGCCGAGTGCAGCAAGCCGCGCGAGGTGAGGCGCATCTGGTTCGCTCGCGGTCACTGGGGCTGCAGCTGCGGTTGCTACTTGGCTGCAGAGCAGTATTCCGAATATCAGTATCAGGTGTTGCACACGCATCATCCACGCCTCGTTCAGCGGCTCGCCGGACACGCGCCGGCAAACCCACAGTTAACCAATCAAAAGTTCGCCCAGGTTGTGCCAGTCACTATGCATTGAGGCCGCAGGCGCGAAACTTTGCAGATAGATCCAGGCGTAGACGTAGCCTCCCAGTTGACCGCCGGCCAGCAATCCCTCTTGGCCGAGCTCGGCCGCGACGTGCTGATTGCTCGGCTGCCGATGCAACTGGAACATCGCCATGAATTCTGCCTGTACCTGGCTATCGCCGCAGCGGATCAGCGGCTTTCCTGCCTGCTCGGATTGCGTCGCCGCGGTGGCAATGGACTGCAGTAGCGCCCACTGTCTGGGAAGATGGTCGACGTGCTTGCGCAGACCCATGGTGCGCCGGAACAAATCGAGATCACCCGACAGCAAGGCCGCGTAAGCCGCGAACTGCAGTCGGGCCAGCCCCGCTACCGGGATGCTCTTGCGCTTGCCGAGTCGGGCCAGCGTCGTCTCTGCGGCCAGCGCAAGAAGTGTGCGATCAGGTGCGGCTGCGGCCTGCATGGTGCGCGCAGCCGCGAGCCAGACCAGGGCTTCGGTACCGAACAGCATCGGGTCGCCCGGATCCGCAATCACTTCGGAGGCGATGCGCTCGCTGTGCGCGCTCATGGTCGACAACAAGCGCCCGGCGGCGTCGAGATCTTCGCCCATCAGGATCAACTGCAGCGCCCCGCGTAACGAAAACGTCAGCGTCGAATCGAGATGGTGCTGCGCAATCGGCAAGGCAATCTTGCCGATCAGGCGTTCCACAAAAGCCGGGTCCGGCTTCTGGAATTCAATGCGCTGGTAAGTCTCACGCCAGAGCTCGGCGACCGAGGTCAGTCCGGCGATCATCGCGACTCCTGACGATTGCTGCTGTGAACCGTTTCCATCAGAACCCCGTCAGGAAATCAGGTGCGCGGCCAGTCAGCGCGCTGATCCGCGCCGTGATCGCAGCCGTATCAAGCCGCGTCTCGGCCAAGGTGTGGATGATGATGTCGAAATCATTGCGCAGGGTGATGTTCTCGATCAACTCTTCAATCTCGTTCGCCGTGGCCCCTGGAACAAATCCCGGCGTGCGCAAATCGCGCACCACGATATCAATATTCTGCCCAAGCGTCCCGGGATTGGCGCCGAAACCAAACGCGGTGAGATCACTCACTTCGACCGGATCGGTGGTTCGTGCCCACATCTTGGATTCGGTGAGGGTCAGCTTCAGCTTGCCGAAGGGATCGCGCCAGACGACCGCACCATCAAAGCCGTTGTTGACATTGCGCAGGGGTTGCCAGGCCTTCGGACAGAGGCCACCGCAGCGGCGAAACTGCGCCTTCAGCCGACCGGCATCTTCGAAGCGCTGCCAGGCCAGCTTGCAGGGATTGACTGCGTCGGGTGCGCGTCCGAGGCCGCAGGTCTGCGCCGCCTTGCTGGCGAGATCTGCCAGCTCATCAACCGACGCACCGTACTTGAAACGAATCAGCTTGAGAGCCTTGGTTGCTTTGCCAACCGGCACGACATCCAGAATCCCGGTCGGAAACACGGATTCGTTGGCGGCATGCAGAAAGGCCAGAGTCGCCAGCTTGCCCCCCGCCGGGACCTGCCCCGAGCCGGGCCCCATCATGTCCAGGGTTTCGCGGTTCCAATCGCGCAGATCCGACAGCCACTCGATCTCGAGCTGGCCCATCAATTCGGAAATTTCCCCGATGTCTTCCTGGGCACGGACGTAGAGCCAGCAACCTGGTGTCCAACCGCACTCGTCCATGGCCTCTTTGAACTCGATCCATTTGGTATCACGCAGACGGATCGGCCAGTCTTTCGGCCAGCGCACGCTGCCCGGGGAGGCATCGCACTTGCTGGTGTAGTTGCAGACGATGGTTTCGCGCAGCGTCGTGCTGCCGCGCATCTCGTACTGGTGGTCGACCTCGGCTCCATTGCCATTGCCGCCATCACCGAACAGCCACTCGTACTGCGCCGAGTCGCAGCGGCCATCGGCGAACCAGTTGCCGACAACGCGGAAGGTCTTGTCCTTGAACCGGGTCTTGTGGTTCTTGCTGATGCGATCAAGTTCAACGATGTCTTCGAAGACGATCCAGCCGAAGTACTCCGGGCGCAGATTGAACGCCTCCACCTCGCGGTAGGCGGGCGCCTGCGGCGCATCGGAGCTGGCACCGCAGTTCGGCGGTGGCGGCGGACAGTCGCCGGTACAACCACCCCAGCCGGCCTTGGTGATGCCGGAACCGGGATTGGACACGATCTGGGTGGCGTCCTCGTTGACCGTGCCCAGGCCCATCGGCACAAAGGTGGCGAGGTCGTGGTCCCACTGCACGATCGACGTGGTTTCACCCGGCTTCAGTCCACCGGTATTGGGGATGCGCACCTCGATCGGCGGGTCAAAGCGCGTCGAAGAGGGTTGCAGGGTCCAGGCAACCGGGCCGAAGCTGGCCGCGCCACCGGTCGGCACCATCGGCAGGCGGTCGGCATGGACCGGGCTGACCACGACCGGTCCAACACGACTGCCATCGGGGAAGGTGACGCTACCGGCCTTGACGATCAGCTCGAAGCCCTCGAGTCCGGGGATGCTCAGGCTGACGTCTTCGCTGCCGCCGACCACTTTGGCCTGCGCCAGGTTTACCGGTGGCAGATAGATCGCATGCGCCAGCAGATTGTCGCGGCCGCGGATGATCGTGGTTTCGAAATGCAGTGCGGGGTACTCGGTGCCGGCTGGCGCCGGTGCGGTGCGGCCGTCGATGAAGACATCGATCTTGCCCGGCGGTACCTGGGACTCGAAACGGAACACGCCATCCACATCCGAACTCGCGCTGAGATTGGTGCGGCTGATCGAGAGCTGTACGCCGGGCAATGGTGCCCCGGTATGGTCGAGGACGGTACCGATGAACGCCGTATCGCCGTCACGCTCGGCGAGTACCGAGATCGTGAACACGGCAGCTGGGGTAGTGTCGGCACCGACTGCGCGCGCGATGATGCGCACATCCACTTCGGAAAATCCGAGTGTTGGCCGCGCGCTCGCATTGCCATTGCGATCGGTCTGCACACGCAGGCCAGCGCCGTCCTCGATAACCGTGCCGCCCGGCCAGGACTGCGCATCGAATGAGGCATCGCCGCGCTGGATACGATACTCGACGGTAGCGTTCTCGACGCGATTGCGCTCGGCGTCGTAGACAACAACGGTGAGCGGCTCCATCGCACGGCTATTGCTGAGCGCGAACTGGGTGCCGGAACTGCCGTCGGCAAGCACCCACTCCGGATCGCCGCGCTGGCCCGAGGCGGTGAACTGCACCTCCTCCGCTATCCCATCGACTGAGGCGCGGACGACATTGGCGGCCACTCCCGATTCGCTGCCAAGCGTCAACCAAACCTGGGCGGTTCCGTTGCTATCGGTGGTGACGGCGAGATTGCGCGCCGGATTGAGCCCATCGCCACTGACCGGCACACCGGCCTGATTGCCAAGGTGACCGTCGCCGCGCAGGATGTCGAACCGTACCGCGGTATTGGCGAGCGGGTTACCCTGGGCATCCAGCACGTGAACCGCGAGCGGCTCTGGCAGTTCGCTGGTCAGCACGGCCTGTTGACGATTGCCCGAGTGCATCACGACGCGACGCGATCCGACACCCACGCGAATTACCCGCAGCGTCTGGCTGCGTGCATTGCCTGCGCCATCGGTGGCGATCACCTCGAGGGTATTGGCGCCGACCGCCAGCGCAACATCCTGGGCGATGAAGAACGACTGGTAGACCACGGCTTCCGTGGTCTCACCGGTGGCAGGGTTGTGCACGCTGACCTGCGGATTGGGCGTATTGACCAGACCCGATACCGCATCAGAAACACTTCCGCGTACGTCGATCTTCTGTGCCGACGTGGTTGCATCAGATGCCGGACCTTCAACTGCCAGCAGCGGCGCGGTGTGATCAACGTAAACGGTGACACTGGAACTGCCGCTACGTCCCTGCGCATCGACTGCCGTTGCGGTCAGCACATTGCTGCCTTCGTGCAGGAAAAACCCGGGGAACTCGAACGTGGTGCCGGCTGCATCCAGGCTTGCCGCCTGCTGGTTGATCTCGACACTGACGACCGGGCGATTGGTGCTGCCGGTGACGCGAACCGGGTGCTCGACATTGCCGGTCAGATTGAGTGCACCACCGGGCAAGGCGGGCGCACGCAGATCGGGTCCCAGCGTCTGGAAATCGACCGGCGCGCTGATCGAAACAACCGGACCAGCATCGAAGCTGACGGTTCTCGCCAGGTTGCGGATCTGTCCGTTGCTGAATCCGACCGCGACGTTGATCTGGTTGGCGCCGGGCGCAAGCACGACTTCCCGGGTGTAGTACACGCGCCGATCCACATCCGAATCGGTCGTCGCGATTTCGCCGTTGATCAGGACCGAAGCGACATCCGATTCGTTGGAACCGGCCATGACCGCGACGCGCACGCTCGGTTGCAGGCTGATGAAGCCGTCGACCGGTTCGAGGAACTCAGCCTGGTAAATCGGCGCCTCGCGGACCCAGAATCCCCAGGTCTCGACGGCGGTGGCGCCGCTCTCGTTGCCGCCTTCGAGGACGACTACGTGGCGGCCCGGGCCCAATGCAGTGGGCGGCGTCCAATTCAGCTGGATGGTATGCGTGTCGATCAGTTGCAGGGCACCGGCCAGGTCGACCAATTCGTTGTCGACCCGCAAGGTCACCAGATCCGGACGCAGTGCCGTTGCGGTGTCGGCAATATGTGCACGCACCACCACATCTTCGGCGGCCACCCGAAGTTCATCTGGCGCAATGGCGCTGATCACCGGCGTTGAGGTCACCAGATAGCGCCACTCGTACTCTGCCTGGTTGCCAGCGTTGTCGCGCGCGCGGATGCGCCAGCGGTGCGTTCCGGCCGCCGGGGCTGCGGCCAGGGTGTAGCGGACCTGCATGGCGTCGAGCACGATCTCAGCAGAGACATCGACCTCGTCGTGGAAGAACTGGATCGACTGCGGGTCCAACCCGGACCGCTCCTCGACGATGCTCGCGCCGATCAGCGGGATGCTGCCCGGCGCGACCACGATCTCCGCCGGTTCGGCAAGTACAAAGATCGGTGGCTGTTCGTCCTGGGTGATCTGGCAATCTGGCGACTCGAATCCGCTGCAGAACAGGACTTCGTCAGCCTGCGCCAGCGATGCGACAGCCAACAATCCGGCCATGGCCAATACATCGCGCATCCGGCGGAGCACGCCGTAGCAGAATCCATTGCGTACATTCATTGCTTGCTGCTCCGTTCGGTCGCGGCCAGCGCAGTTGGCGCCGGGTATCCGCTGGGTACTGCCTGGGAATTGGAAACCGATCCTTTCGATTCCGGCGCTGTGCGCGGTTCGTGCTGCAACCAGTCGGTGATGCGCAGGGCGATTTCATCGGCGCGCCGGCCGCTGACTGGCAGACGCCACTGCACCAGCCCTTCGGCATCGATGCCGTAGATCGCCGGCAGGGTCGAGGTATCGAGGTGGGCGAGCGTGCTGTTCAGCGGTGCGCTCGCCCAGCGGGCTGCGCCCAGGCGTTGGCGCTGGCGGCCAACCCGTTCGCCGCTCGCCGCCTCGCCGACCACGATGATCACGCTGCCAGCGCCGGTGTAGCCGCTGTCGGCGAGTTCATCCAGCCAGCGCGCGGTCTGCGCGCGCCGGGCGTCGATCAGCACGACGATGGAGCGCGCCTCGGGCAGGCGCTCGCGCAGAGCCAGCGCACGGCCACGCTCGGCGTGCAGGGGAAGGGCGCTGAGATCCAGTTCGGCTGCGCTGGCGGCCGTCGCGGCCAGTGCAACCGCGCAGGCGGCAGCGGTGACGATACTGCGTAGGAGATTCATTGCGCTGGCACCTGGAAGTTGATGATCTCGGCGCGCTCGCCGTTGCTCAGTCCGTCAAACATGCCGGGCTCGGCCATCTGCATCAGCGATTGCGCCTGGGCCTCGGTCGCCGCGACAGCGGCCGGCTGGCGCACCACCAGATAGTGCAGATAGCGCCGCGTTTCGCCGGGCGCGAGTGTCAACGCCCAGCCGAAGCTGAAGGCGCCGCGACCCTCGACGAAGTCGATCGCGTCAGGCGCGCTTCCGCCGACACCGGACAGCACGTAGGCGGCAATACCGGGCGTGTAGCTGCCGCTCGTTTCCGTCGATCGCTGCAGTACGTAGCGACCACCCTGTTGCGGCGTGGGCGCGACCAGCACGGCACCCGACGCGTGCGCGCCCTGCAAGGACATTGGCAGGCTGATGGTCTGATCACTGCTGTTGTGGAAGACGTCGACCACGCGAGCGTAGCCGCCGGCCGCCGGCACATAGGTCTGACGGCTGACGCGCAGGCCCTCGATGACAGCGGGTCCGACATTCATCTGTCGCATCGACTGTGCGTGACGCGCGGCGGAGAAGTACGGGTAGTACTCGTCGCGTAGCATCAACCGGATGGGATAGTCGAACACCGACTGCCAAGAGTTCGGCAACGTCCAGGCATGCACGCCGCCATCGCCGCTGGCGTAGAAGGTGTAACCGGAAACGCTGTCGGTCAGTGCCACCGAAAGCATGCGCGCATTGCCAATGTCGACATCGGTGATTGCGATGGCGTTCGCCGCCACGTCGCCATCGGAGAGGCCGGCGATCTCGTAAATGTCGCAGGTCCGAGCGAGGATCGAATAGGGTCCAGCGACCACATCGTCAAACGCGTAGCCGCCTTGGCCATCGGACACACTGGACAAGTACAGGTCCTGATATCCGAACCCGGCCACAATCGAGCGATATTCAACGCAGGCGTTGGCCGCCGGCTGGCTGTCTTCGCCACGCACCGTTCCGCCGACCGCTGCGGATTCTGGCAACGTGAAGTCGAGTGTGAGCGTCGCGTCGGCGGTGTCGAGGCTGGCGCTGGCGCTGGCCAGATTCGCCGTGTCCGATGGAATCGCCGCGGCGTCAAACGCACCGAGTGGCATGCGCTCGAAGCGGTAGCCGCCGGTCGCATCGGTTTCGGCGTAGCGATAGATATCGGCCTCAGCATTGAAGGCGATTACCGCGGCGTTGGCCAGCGGCTGGGCCGCTGCATCGCGCACCGTGCCCTCGACGTTGGCGCTCTCGGGAAGCTGCAAGTCCAGAACCAGGGGCACACTGGCTTCGGCCAGATTTGCACTGACCTCGACACGCAGGCCACTGCTGTTGTCGTCGGCACGTGCGATCAGATCGCCGAGCACGACATTGATGACGCGATAACGACCGTCTTCGTCGGTTTCGCCCGAGCGTCCACTGCCATCCGCCGATTCGATCGCGACATAGGCGTCGTCCGCCAGCGTGCCGTCGGCGAAGCGAATCTGACCCTTGACCACCGACAGGAAGATTTCGATCTCGGCGGTCTCGCCGTCAACCACGGTGACCGGGATATCCGATTCGTAGAAATCGGAACCATAGACAGTCGCCTGATGCTGGCCCTCCGGTACGCCATTAAGCAGCAGCGGCTCGCTGCAATCACCGGAAGCGTACTCACCGCTGTCCAGACCGGGCTCGAGTATCAGGTAGCAGGTACCCTGATCCAGTGGCTCGCCATCGGCCACGCTGACCACGGCACGAACCGCACCGCCGGGAATATCCAGCACGAGTTCAACCACCACCTGCGCGCCGGGCGTATCGAGTGTGATCTCGGTCTCGGCGTATACGTAGTTGCCGCCGCCCTCGCCCTTGCCACGGTCACCGCCGCCGCCGAGATAGTACTCGGCGCGAATACTGAGCGGTCGCCCGACCGGAAGGAACTCGATCAGATGTTCGCCACTGTTGTCGGTGCTACCCCAGCCGTAGGTGGAGTAGCTGCCTGTGCCCAGCTGGGTCTCAAACGAGGCATGGCTGTACGCCTCGCCGATCGGCTCGCCCGAACCATTTACGACGCGTACCAGTACCTGACCGCGCGCTGGCAGGACCAGATCAAGCGGTGTGGTAACGCCGGAGACGGGCTGGGCCACGGTCTCGGTGATGACGTAGTTGTAGGGATCGCGCGCGCGCAGACGCAACGGTCGCGCGGAGGCGAGCGCCGGTGTCAGATAGGCGCCGGCGGCGTCCGACTGGGTGTAGGCAAGATAGTCTTCCGATTCACTGCGAATCTCGATCTGGGCATTGGCGACTGGCTGGGCAGCCGTGTCGACCACTTGGCCCGAGAACATACCCGAGGCCAGGCTCAGACTGACTTCGCGAACACCACCGTCCAACGCCTGGACCTGCACCGAATCGATCACCGTGCTGATCTGTGGATGGAACGCCAGCACGGTCAGCGGATCGTTGCCGACATGCAGATGCGAATAACGACCGAGATTGTCGGTGTAGCGGGTGAGCCAGCCACCGTTGGAGCGCAGCGACAATTGCACTGACGCCGGGTACGGCTGTCCATCGACGCCGAGCACCTGGACATTGATCGTGGTGGTTGCTGGCAACACCAGGTCATGCACGATCGTCTCGCCCGGGCTACCGAGGTTACCGTTGTAGCTGACCAGCGCCGACTGGTTGGCGAACGCGTGATAGCCGAGCTGGAAGCTTCCGATCGGAATCGGTGCGAATTGGTACGTGCCATCGGCTGCCGTGAGCCGCTGCTCGTTCGACCCAGGCGCGCCGCTCGCCTGAAGGCGGACAATCGCGTCGGCCACCGGTGTGACGCCATCGGGTCGCACCACGCGGCCTGTGACCAGACCGCCACCGACATCGCGCGAGAACGCCAGCGGAATGCCATCGCGCAGGGCTGCCACGCGGTAGCCGCCGACACTGCAGCTGCTCTGATAGCGCGACACTGCCACGATGTAGCGTCCGGCGCTGGCTGCCACAATATTGCGCAGATCTCCCGAGGTATTGAGCTGTGCAAACGGTGATGCGCCGGCACCATAACCATCGGCGAGCAGACTGCCGTTCGGCGCATAGACCTGGGCGCGCGCCTGGCAGAGCGCTGCCACCGAATCGACCACGGCGCCATTGATGCCAATGGCCAGCCTCTGGCCTGCGCTCAGTTCGACGCTGTATAGGTGGCGTTCGCCAACGAATGCGAGCAGGCCCTGACTGACCAGGGCAGCATCGAGGTCGATCTCGACCGGAACGATCTGACCATCAACAGCGGCATCGATCAGGATCTCGCTGCTGCCCGTCGTCGTCGCCGCCACCGCACTCACGACATGGCGGGCCGCACGCAGGTAGGTGGTAGTGAAGCGTCCCGTCGCGTCGGTGGTTCCCGAGCTGGCATTGCCTGAGGAGCCCAGGCGCTGCGCGTTCACGCGGACGCCGGGCTGTGCCACGGTCGAACGATGGACGAGCACTTGCGCCCGTGCCGAAGGCGCCAGCACGACGTCGAGGCCGAGCAATTGGCCATCACTGTCGACCTGTCCGCTGGTGTTGGAATTCTCACTCGACTGCGGGTGAACCGAACGGATCGAATACGGCCCGACCGGAACCGAGACGGCGAGTACGCCATTCTGATCGCTGAAGCCGAGCCATCGCTCGCCCGCAATCGAAGGCGCGGTCAGATAGAGCGCGATGCTGGTGGCGAGTTCGCCGCGCGCGTAGCGCGTCGTCAGGGTCACCACACCGGCAGCCGGCAGGCTGACATCGGCGACCAGATTCTGGTCAGCAATTATGGTGATGTTGCTCTCAAGCACGGCCGTAGTGCGCGGATCGGTTACCGCCAACACGCTCGGTCCCGCCGGCACCGCGTTCAAGGCATAGCGGCCATCCACATCGGTGTAGATATCGCGGCTGTATCCGCTACCGACCAGACCCACGCGCGCATTGGCGAGGGCGCTTCCGGAAGCCGTCCGGACCACCCCGGATACCGCGCCATTGGCGGGTAAGGTGAGATCGCGCTCGATATCCTGGCCGGCGACAACTGCGACATTGTCCAGGTCGATGCTGAGATCCGTTCCCTGCTGGATCGCCAGTGTGGCGCGCAGCCGGTAGCTGCCTGCGGCGAGTCCGCCGAGCCGGTACTGGCCATCGCTGCCGAAGCTGGTCTCGGCGCGCAGTGACGCACCGACATAGGCGCGCACCGTGCCTGCGAGCGGCGAGTACTGGAACGCGCCGAGCACCAGGCCATGCACCAGGCCGGAATTGAACTGCACGTCGGTCGTGGTCTGCGGCACCTCAGGCGTCAGCGTCGCCAATGCGGTCGCCGACTCGAGCGACTGCGGATGGTCAGCAATGAGTTCAACCGCGGCGTCGACCGGAACGGCCACGGAAAGATGGTCGTCGCTCAGCACGCCGTCGAATACGTAGACGCCTTCGGCCGAGCTCTGCAGACCCGTCAACTCGTAAGCGTTCCAGACCCGGCTGTACAAGGGATTCTGGCTGCGTGCGGTGAGCAGGGCTCCGGCCACGGTCGTGCCATCGCCTTCGAGCACGCGCCCGCCGATACGGCCGAGCAAGCTCGGCAGAGGCGGCAAGACGCTCTGACCATCCGGCGGCACGACCTGGGTCACGATGCCGGCAGCAGGTTCGTCGATCAGACCCTCAAGGACTTCCGGTGGCAGTTGGGCGAGTCGCTCGGCGCTGGCGATTGCGGCAAGGCGATCGCTCTGGCGGGCTACGAAGTGCATGAGCACGACGCGGGCGCCGGCAGGTACGGTCACTGCGTTCCAGGCGATGCGTGATTCGTAGGTTCCAAATTGCGCTACGTATTCATGCGACAACTCGGCATCCGGCAGGGCCGCGCCGGCGCCGCCTGCGATGTAGACCGTGGTGTCGAGTTGGCTGGTTGAGAACGAGCCCACGCTGAACCAGCGATCGCGATCGACACCCTCATTGCTGAGCGTGCTATCGCCGCTGCTGGTGTCGCGGACGGTTTCGTATGAATCGCCTGGCGCGCGCAGGAGCACGTCCACGGTGATCGCGGCGGCCGTCGGATTTTCCAGCACTTCGAGATAACGCGCGTAGTAGCCATTGCGCGGCACATGCACCTTGCGGCTGACGGTCAGGCCGGCCATTGGCGCGGTCTGCTCGATCAGGTACTGGCGCTGTCCCAGCTGTTGTGAGGCCGTGCTTGCACCAGTGAACGCCACGCCGCCAATGCTTAGCTCGGGCATCCGCCAACCGGCGCCATCGCGTTGAATGTCGTAGCTCGAGCGATTGGCGTCGTAACGATCGCGCGGCAGCGATACCAGGGCCAGCGCAAGGTCGACCGTCACCGCCAGGGTTTGATTGTCATTGCCAGCGTTGACGACAACATTGACGATGCCCTCGCGGTCGACATTGTTGATACGGGCGCGGGCGCGCACCGCCACGGTGCCATCGGGTACGGCCGTTGCCGAGGTATCACCCGAGGCATTGGTATTGCCGAGGTTGCTGGTGCCGCGGCCGTCGATCAGGCTGACCGTCGCTCCGGAGATCCCGGATCCACCGCTACTGCTGTCGATCACATGGATCGCCAGCGAGGCCGCCGCGCGCAGTTGCACGAGACGCGTATCGGCCTGGCCCTGGCTGCTGATCGTGCCGCTGGTGGTGCGGTCCATGTAGCCGGCATTGGGGAAGCGCGGATCGCGCACGCGCACGGTGTATGCACCCTCGGGAATATTGGCGATGGTCAGCTGGCCGAGGCCATTGGTGCGACCGGAAACTTCCTCGAAGCCCTGCGCGGCAGCGTACAGGTGCACATAGGCATCTGCTGCTGGCATACCACCTGCGGTCTGCACAGTCAGATCCACTCGACCCAACTGGAGCAGGATCATGTTCTGCACCGTGGTCTGATCGGTGCTGACGCTGAGCGCGACCGATTTGCGACCATCGGAAATCGGATCGACGACGGTCATTGTGTAGGCGCCGCTGGGCACGGCTGCGAACGCATAACGACCGAGGCTGTCGGTGAGCACTTCACGAGTCACTGCGCGCTTGCCGCGATGCTTGGACAGGGTCTGCGGCACACAGTCACTGGCGCACTGGTCGTATTCCTGATCGGCGGCGAGACCACTGAGGATGACCCTGGCCCCGACCGACTGCTCGCCGGTGTAGGTGACGATGGCACCCTGGACGCGACCGGTCGGCTGCAATTGCAGATCGGTCACGGTGATTTCGCCGAGCTCGACGATGACCTGACTACGCTGGCCACGCAGCACATCGCTGCCGGTGCGGTCCGGATGCTGGGTGTCGAACAGCAGATCGTAGATGCCGGGCAGCAGCCCCGGATAGACGTAGCTGCCGTCGGCACCGATAGGCACATACATGTAGTCGTAGGGATCGGGATTGTCGATCGAGCGATACAGCCGACCACTGGTGATCGAGAAATCCGCCGAGCCGACCACGGTACCGGTCAGCACGCCGGTATCCCAGACCACATTGCGTTCGGCGCTCGGCGAAACCGACTCGACGCGCGAGGGCACGTGGGTCCAGGGATGGCCGGCGGAACCGCTGAAGCAGGCCGTGGCTTCCTGGGCAACCAGGCGCACCGGCACTCCCTCGGGCATTGCGATCGAGTCGTTGGCAGTGAGTTGTCCCTGCAGGCTGAAGCTGCCGAGCGCCAGTGGGTTGGGCTGATTGGGCGGCACGCTGCTCAGCGAGCGCAGGCTGCCAACACCGGTACCGGGCGGGCAGTACGGATCGGGTATCTTGCCCCAGATACGGTTGAACAGCGGATGCGTCGACTGCACCGTGATCCGTGCACCACGTACCGGTGTTCGCACATCGCCCTCAAACGCGGTACCGGTGATGCTGCCGGTCAATGACGGGAGTGCGGGCAGTGGCTCGGCTTCCGGCGCGGGCATGACAAAGTTGACGATCGCATCGCGATCAGCCGGATCGAGGTCGGCGAGCACCTCGGGCGGCAATTGCACCAGTCGCTCGGCGGCAGCCTGGATACCCGCACGGTTGATTTGCTGGGCCACGAAATGCATCAGCACCACTCGACCGCCCGCCGGGATGCTCAGCGCCGACCAGCGCTGGCCCAGGCGCGGACGATTCGCGACCTGGTCAAGGGCGACGCTATCGGGCGGCTGCGCCGCGCCGACACCGGCGTAGACAAAGGCCGCGGGCGCGATCTGGTTGTCGCGCAGCAGGATGTCCTCGTCGACGGCATCGTCGAAGCTGACCCAACGATCCGCCGGACTGACGTCGGTATCTGCACTTGAAGTGGCCAGCACGGCACCGCCCGCCATCTGATTGCGCAGCTGTACCTGCAGCACACGCGACTCACTGCCGGGGTTCTCGAAAATCTCAAGATAACGTGCGTAGTAGGCCCCGCGCGGCACATGGATGCGGCGGCTGACCTGGACACCGTCGATGGCGGCGGGCTGGGCGATCAGGAACTGACGCCGTTGCGCTTCCAGCCAGGCGCTGGTTTCGCCGACATAGGCCTGTCCGTTGACCTCGAGTGTGGCCGCGGCCACATTGAAGTTTCCGCTGCCCTGATTGAGTGCACCGGAGCGCTGGACATCGAAGCGGAAGCGGTTGGCGTCCCTGAGGTCGGCCGGCAGCGCGATACGATTTTCCAGCAAGGTCAGATCGACCACGACTTCTTCGCCATCTTCGCTGAGCACAAACTCGGCATCGGCGTAGCGATCCTGCGCGGCATCGTAAGCGGTGATCACGTAATGCCCGATCGGCAGGCCATCGGCGCGGTAGTTGCCGGTGTTCAGAGTGTTGGCGCTGCGTGTTTCATTGCCAGCGCCACTGAGTTGCTGCAGGGTGTAGGGGAAGCCATCGGCCAGGGTGGTGCCGTCCGGGCGCACGATGGTGCCGCGCACCGAGCCAGCCGGTCCCAGCGTGATGACCACATTGACCTGCTCGCCAGGTGCGCTGATGGTCGCAATCGCGCTGCCACGCAGCACTGGATTGTTGTCGTCTGGATGATCGGCGGTGACCGTGTGCACGCCTTCGGGCAATTGGAAAGTGATCCGACCATTGCTGTCGGCAAAGCCCTGCCTGGATTGGCTGGTGCGGACGTAGGCACCGCCAGCGGTCGCCCCGCGAGCATAATTGACCTGGACGTGAGCGGCGCCGAACGGACGCAGACTGATATCGGCTACCGTTTCGGTATCGACCGAGATGCTGGCGTCAATCGTTCCCTGCGCGGCGCTGGCATCATCCTGCGCAATCAGGTGCACTGGTCCCAGCGGCACATCGAACAATCGATAGCGGCCGGCGGTATCGGTACGGGTGCCGCGGGCCAGTTGCTGGCTGCCGCCGACCAGGAGATAGAGATCGACCCAGGCATCGACTACCGGCGTATTGTCTGCCGCGCGAACAATGCCGGTGATCGAACCGGTCGGTTCCATGATCGCATCGGCCACCGCGGTATCGCCGGCAGTGACGGTCACCGTGCCGGCGCCGAGAATCGGTCGCGCGCCGCTGCCGCGTGGATTTTGCGGATGGCTCTTGCTGGCAAACAGGTAGTACTGGCGCGGTGTATTGGCAAACATCACGAAGCTGCCGTCGGCCGCACTGGTCGCCGAGTTCGACGGATTGGGCTGCACATCGCTGCATTGACTGCGATTGTTGAGGCGACACAGATTCACCGCCGCCGAGGCGACCAGGGCATCGTTGTGGCGCTTGACCAATCCGCGTACATCGCCTTGACCGACAAAGATCAGGTCCTGGGTTTCGCTGGTCGTCCCCGCATCGAAGTCACCCGGCGTCAACGCGCTCGCCGCTCCGGTCTGCGCGTAGCTGGCGCTGAGATCGAAACCGTGCACAGGAATCACATAGTTCGAGGCCGTTCCATCCAGCGTCGAATGGAACTCGAAATAGCCGGCGCTATTGGTCGTGCGATTGCGCACGCGTCCGAACAGCGGGTGCTTGCTCTTGAAGCGCACATCGGCGCCGGCAATCGCCGTGACCCCGTCACCACTGAAGACGCGGCCATCGAGGCGGCCGGCGTCGAGATTGGGCAGAGCCGCCAGCGCGGAAATTTCCGGCACCACGAAGTTGGCAATCGCCTGGCGCTCATCGGTGGTCAGATCATCGATGGCCTCGGGCGGCAGACCGGACAGTCGCATCGCCGCCTCGCGCCCGGCGAAACGATTCATCTGGTTCAGCGTGAAGTGCATCAGGATCACACGCTGCCCCGGCGCGATGGTGATGCCATCCCAGCGATAGATCAGGCGACCGGTCTGGCCGATCAGATCGTAGGCAGCCGAGGCGACCTGGGTCGACCCATCCGGTCCATCGAACAGATGGCCGGTGGCCGGAATCGATCCAGTGGCGAACGGATCGGCATCCTGCTGATCGTCAATGATGGCCCAGCGATCACGCTGCGCGCCTGAGGTCACGGTGAGGATCTGATCGCCGTCCGAGGTATCGACAACGCGCGGATTGGAGTTGGAGGCACGGTGGTGCGACTTGATGCGGACGTCGACCGTGATTGCGGTATCGGTCGGGTTTTCGAGAATTTCCAGATAGCGCGAGAAGTAGCCAGCGCGTGGCGCGTAGACCTCGCGGGTCACGAACAATCCGGCCGGGACAGTGTCGTCGACGTCGATCTGCTGGCCGCTCTTGACCAGGCGACCGACGCTGCCATTGCCATTGGTGAATGGCACCGCGATGCCGCCCTGGATGATTTCCAGACGCATGCCGGCGTTGTCCGGCGCCGATCCGGTATAGACATTATTGGTGCCATTGCCGATCGCGCCATTGCCGGTCACATCGAAGCGGAAGCCATTGGCGTCGTACAGGGTGTACGGCATGGTGATCGCACTGTCGATCAATTCCAGATCGACAATGGCTTCGTCGCCGTCAAAGCGCACGCGGCCACGGCCTTCGGCGCGCAGGGTACGCGCACTGTTCTCGGCGGTGATGGTGAAGTCACCGGGCGGTGCGTCCTCGATCACATAGTTGCCATCGGCATCGGTATTGCGGTCGTAAGTGGTGCGCCCCAAGCAGGTCACGTTGAGGCCGTAGACCGGATCGGGATTGGTCATCCGCACTTCGATGCCAGCGACCGGGTTGCCCTGTGCATTGGTCACCCGACCGCGCACGACGCCATCGCCGATCAACTGCACATCGGCGGTAGTCACCGCGCCCTGCTGCTGAACCTGCACGCCACTGGTGCGACCGCGCACGCGATCACGCTGCGGACAGACCAGTGGATTGAAGAAGCGCAAGACATCGACCGTATAGCTGCCGGCCGGCACATCGTTGAACAGATAGCGGCCTTCGCCATCAGTGGTGCCGACGAAGGCATTCAAAAACGGCTCGGGCAGCATGCGCACAACCAGGCCGGCACCCGCCGGGGTAATGCCATCGGGCTGATAGACCACGCCCGAGACAGCACCCAGTACCAGGGTACTCATGGTGATTTCGATATTGATCTGCTGATTCGGCAGCAGGGTTCCGCTGGCCGATCCGCCGAGTGCGCCGAGCGCCAATTGCTTGCTCGCGCTGATGCTGAAGTCGCCCGCAAACACGCGGGCGAAACTGACCTGGCCATTGCCATCGCTGGTCAGTTGCTGGCTGTCCGCGAAGGGTCGCGTGGTACTCGCTGTGACCTTCGCACCCGGCACCGGCTGGCCGCCCGCATCGATCAGACTGACCGTGATCGAGCCCTGGCCGACGAGCCGGATATCGATCTGCTTGTCGTCATTGGCTGCGGCGATGCGCGTGGTCGCAACGCCCTTGTCGCCAGTCGGCAATTCTTCGGCGATCAGTTCGAATTCGCCGATCGGGACCAGTTCGAAACTGTAGGAATCGCCGCTGACAAATTCGCGCAGGGCGATCTGCGTGCCATTGCGGCGCAGGCTGATCCGCACCGGACCGGGGCTGATCGCGCCGGCGCGTTGCAGCACACGGCCGCTGATCGTTGCCGTCGCCGCCAGGGTGATATTGACCGGGACGGATTCGCCCTCGGCGATCAGGCGACTGCTGCCCTGACCGGCCAAGGCAGTGACCGGGTTGCGTGCAGTGACTACGATGTCACCGGCGAATACGCCACTCATCGTGTAGTTGCCGCTGGCATCGGTCTGGGTCTGACGATCCAGAGTAAAGGCGCCTTCGCTGCGTACCGTGACCGGAATACCGGCCTGGGGTGCGCCATTGACGTCACGCACACTGCCCGAGACCGTGCCCTTGGCCAGATAGACCACCCGGGCCTGCAGGGGCTGACTGGGATTGAGGTTGACCACAATCAATTCGGAGCGGCCGCGCTCGAGATCCTGTTCGGCCTGCACGTAATAGGTACCAGTCGCAGCGACGATGAAACCAAAGCGTCCATCGGCGTCGGTTTCGGTAGCGAGCACATTGGCGACGCCGTCATAACTGTAGCGGGCACCGAGCGACTTCGCCGCCAGATAGACGTTGACACCAGCACCGACCGGGGTGACGCCATCGCGCTGATAGACCACACCGACCAGGGTGTCGTCGGCAATCGCGACATCGATGTTGACCTGATCGGCATCGCTGTTGACCCGACCGAGGGCGCGACCGGTCTGGCCATTGAGCGCAGTGGCCAACAATTCGAAATCGCCGACCGGAACCGCCGGGAAGAAGAAGCTTCCACTGGCGTCACTGCGCGTCTCGAAACTCAGCCGCAATCCTTCGAGTGACTGCAGCACAACGCGCGCATCGGGCAGGGTACCGCCGCCGCCGACCACGTGGCCGCTGACCGTGCCGACCGGGGCTAACACGATATCTCGGTTCAATATTTCGTTGGCCGCGGCCAGCACGACACCGGGCAGGCGGGCGCGCAAACGGCCGTCGACGAACGCGTCCAGGGTGAACGGGCTGTCGGCAATCGGCAGGGTGTCGAAGGCGAATGTGCCATCGGCGCCGGTGACGGCCTGGGTGATGATGCCGCGTTCACGACTGAGAATGCGGACCTGGACGCCGGCGCGCAGAGTGCTGCCGTCGACATCGAATACGCGACCGCGGATTTCGCCGATCGGCTGCAGCTTCAAGGTCACCGGCAGGACTTGGCCGGGCGCCACGCGCGCGACCGCTGTGCCGATCAGGCGAGTGGCCGGATCGCGCACCGAAACCGTGAAATCGCCGGCGGCGACGCCCTGGAACGCAGCCAGTCCGCTGGCATCGGTCGGCAGGGTGCGCACATCCCGGTAGGCGCCCAACGCGGTAAAGGTGACTTCGGTCGCAGCAACTGGCGCATCGAGGGCATCGAGCACCGTGACCTCGACGCGACCCAGGCCATTGAGCCGCAACTGGACGTCGACAACTTCGCCCTCAAGGGCAATGCGGGCATAGCTCAGCGCGCGATCTCCGGTCGCCGGGTTGATCGCCGAGACCACGAAACTGCCCGCATTGACGCCTGGCATGGAGAACCGTCCGTCGGCTCCAGTGATGACGGTGCCGGCCTGCTCCATCGGCTGCAGGCGCAGCACCGAAACCTCGGCACCGACCACGGGCGTGAGCCCATCGGGCTGCATCACGCTGCCGGTCAGGCTGCCACGTGGACCGAGCAGATACATGAAAGTCGCCGATACGCTGCCTTCGCTGGTGACGCCGGCGACAACGCGGCTGGATGAGCCCGGTGCGAACTGCGGGTAGATGTGGACCAGTCCGTTTTCGGTGACGGTGGCGAGTAGATCATTTGAAATGGTGTAGACGCTGCCCGCACTGCGCGGCGTGACATCGAGTTGAATACCGTTGGCGCCAACCGCCGTCGCCTGCAATTGAGAATCTTCGCCGCTGCCGAGTTGACGCGACGGTGCACTGAGCTCGACCGCAATCGGCACCGGATCGAGCTGACCGAAGGTGATCGGCCCCAATTCAACCGTTGCCGGAGCCAGCGGATTGGTGAAAGCAATGGCGCTCTGGCCGACACTGCCATCCGAGCAGGTGGCGCGGGCGCGGATCGCGCCGAGATTTCCAGGAATGCCAAAGATCGCGTAGCTGCCATCGGGGCGCAGCGGCGCAACCCGGTTGCCCGCGCTGACGACACAGGCGGCGCCTTCCGGCGGCGCGCCCAGTTCAGGCGGAACCGTCTGGGCGAGGACGCCCGCAGCGACCAGCAGCAAGGCCAAGCCGCACTTCCAGCGCAGACCGTTCTTCCACAATGCGTGCTTCATCGACATCCCTTTGCGCAGCGTTCCAACCGGATTCGGGCAGCGGCCCGACCGGCACTATTGGCTCCATCAACCAGCACCAACCGGCGTCGATACCGAAGTGTCGACCCGATGTAGATCCCCAGGTACCGGCAGGGCTCAGCCTGCCCGGCCGAATCCTGCCCACTTTCGCTTATTCGGAAAGTGACGCCGTACCGGATCAGCCATGATGAGGTCACATAATTACACAATCACGATGATCTGTAGAAGGATCAATGACTCAGGGCAGAAAGTCCCCTCAAATGGCGGGCCGGGACCAAGCCTCGAAGGCGATGGCAAGGCATCGAGGTGCCGTGAATGCGCCCTGCGGAGTGTCGTGCGTGCTGCCGATTGCAGCGGGCTCGGCGTCCCTCCAGCCCCTGGCCCGATCCCGGTCGGCACGTCCAGGGCACCCCGATTTGCCCTGGCCGCGACAACCGGCGACCGCAGGCCCACCGTCCCCGCCATCCGGGTGTCCTCGAAGCCAATCTGGGTGTCCTCAAAGCCGGGCGTCCTCGAAGCCACGACTGTCAAGCTGAAAGACTTCGCAGCTGGCGCACGCGCGCAGTGCGCGTAGCTTCTACATCGGGCTTGACCAGGGGCGGAATACTCCATGAACCGACTTGATGATCGCGGCACCGAGACGGGCGCGCACTTTGTTGCGCACGCCGCGGAATTCTCCGCCGTGCTCGGAGCCGAGCCGGTATTCGCCACACTCATGCAAACCAATGCCCACGAGGGACCGGTGTACGTACACGATGACCAAGCGCTGTATTTCACTACCACGCCGGTCAGCAGCGACGCGCCGATAGCAGGCTCCAAGGCCGTACAGGTACGCCGGCTGAGACTGGATACCACGCGCTTTCCCTATAAGGTGCGCGCCGATCAAGTGCTGCCGATTGCCGCGCGGGTCGCCAATGGCATGACGCTCGATCACGAAGGCCGCTTACTGATTTGCGAGCAGGGCACGCGCGCCCTGCCCGCGCGCATCTCGCGCCTGACCTTGCCGGATGGCGCTCTGGAGACCCTGGTCGATGAATGGCGCGGGCTGCGCTTCAACTCGCCCAATGATGTGGTGGTCAAGCGCGATGGCTCGATCTGGTTCACCGATCCGTCCTATGGCGCCCTGCAAGGGTTCAAGGATGCGCCGATGATCGGCGACTACGTCTATCGATTCGACCCGAAGACGCAGCAGCTCAGCGTCGTCGCCGATGATTTCAACAAGCCCAATGGACTGGCGTTTTCGCCCGATGAGTCGATTCTGTACATCAACGACAGCGCGGCGATCCAGGGGCCGGGCTCCTACTTTCCAAATCTTCCGCATCATCTTCGTGCCTTCGATGTCGTCGATGGCCGCCATCTGCGCAATGGGCGTCTGTTCGCGGTGGTTACGCCGGGCATTCCGGACGGATTGAAAGTGGACAGCGAGGGACACGTGTATAGCTCGTCGGCGAGCGGCCTGCAGGTGTTCAATCCGGGCGGCGAGCTGATCGGCGAGATCTGCGCGCCCGGCGTCGCCAATTTCTGCTTCGGTGGACCCGAACGCAATGTGATCTTCTTGATGGCCGATCCGTTTATTTTTCAGGTTCGTATCGCAGCGACCGGATGACGCGACGCGCGATCCCGTCTCAACTGCTGAGACGGCGATGCCCCATCCATGGCACCCGCTCACGCCGCCGGTGCCGACCATGTCTGCGATCCAGTCCGAGTTGATCCTGTCCGAGCGCAATGGGGCGCCAGCAGAACGCACCAATGCCGCCCAGCTGGGCGCAGCGCTGCGCCGCAAATATGCCGAGCGGATCACCGGGCATAGCGTGCTGCCGGCGCGTTCTGCCGACTATCGACCGCTGCCGGATGCGCTGCCGGATGCATTGCGTCGCGCGCTTCGCTCGCGTGGCATCGATCAACTCTACAGTCATCAGGCCGAAGCCTGGGAGGCCGTGCAGCGCGGCGAGGATGTGGTGGTGGTGACGCCGACGGCGTCCGGCAAGAGCCTCTGCTACACCCTGCCGGTGGTCACCGCGGCAATGACGCAGTCGAGTCGTGCGCTGTATCTTTTTCCGACCAAGGCACTGGCCCAGGATCAGGTCAGTGAATTGCTTGAACTTAATCGCGCCGGCGAGCTCGGTCTGCGCGCGCATACTTTCGATGGCGATACCCCGGGCGATGCGCGGCAGGCGATCCGTCTGCATGGCAGTGTGGTGGTCAGCAATCCCGACATGCTGCACCAGGGCATCTTGCCACATCACACCAAGTGGGCGCAGTTCTTTGAGAATCTGCGCTACATCGTCATCGACGAGATCCACAGCTACCGCGGCGTGTTCGGCTCGCATCTGGTCAATGTGCTGCGCCGACTGCGCCGGGTCTGCGCGTTCTATGGCAGCACGCCGCAGTTCATCCTGTGCTCGGCGACGATCGGCAATCCACAGGCGCATGCCGAGGCGCTGATCGAGCGCAAGGTCACCGCAATCACCCGCAGCGGCGCGCCGCGCGGCGAGCAGCATGTACTGCTGTGGAATCCGCCGGTGCGCAACCCGGATCTTGGTCTGCGTGCGTCGGCGCGTTCGCAGTCGAACCGGATCGCCCGACTCGCGATCCGCGCTGGATTGAAGACCCTTGTGTTTGCGCAATCGCGGCTGATGGTCGAGGTACTTACCAAGTATCTGAAGGATGTCTTCGATCATGATCCGCGCAAACCGGCGCGCATCCGCGCCTACCGCGGTGGTTATCTGCCGAGCGAACGCCGTGACGCCGAGCGTGCCATGCGTGCCGGCCATATCGATGGTGTGGTCAGCACCTCGGCGCTTGAGTTGGGCGTCGATATCGGCAGTCTCGATGTGGTCGTGCTCAATGGCTATCCGGGATCGATTGCGGCGACCTGGCAACGTTTCGGCCGAGCCGGACGTCGCCAGCAACCGGCGCTCGGTATCCTGGTCGCCAGCAGCGATCCGCTGGATCAGTACTTGATCCGCCATCCGGAATTTTTCTCCGGCGCTGCGCCCGAACACGCGCGCCTGCACGCCGACCAGCCCCTGATCCTGCTCGACCATATCCGCTGCGCCGCGTTCGAGTTGCCGTTTTACGACGGCGATCAATTTGGCACAGGCGCCGCCGATCCCTTTCTGCAGGTACTCGGCGAGAGTGGCGTATTGCATCGCGAAGGCGCGCGCTGGGAATGGATTGCCGATAGCTATCCCGCCAATGCGGTTTCGCTGCGTTCGGTCGCCGATGGCAATTTCGTCGTGGTCGATCGCACGGGTGGTCGGCAGACCATCATCGCTGAAGTTGATTACGCCGCTGCAGCGCTGACCTTGTACGAAGGCGCGATCCACATGATCCAGGCCCTGCCCTATCAAGTTGAAAGACTCGACTGGGACGGCCGCAAGGCCTATGTAACGCGTACACATGTCGACTACTACACCGATGCCATCGACTATACGCGCCTGAAGGTGCTCGAGCGATTCGACGGCAGCATCGCCGGCGACGGCAGCGCGCTGCACGGCGAGGTGCATGTGGTGCGCCGGGTCTCCGGCTACAAGAAGATCCGCTACTACAGCCACGAGAACATCGGCTACGGCCCGGTCAATCTTCCCGATCAGGAACTGCATACGACGGCGATGTGGTGGCAGTTGCCGCAGGCGGTGCTCGATGCCGCCTTCGGCAGTCGTCAGGACGCGCTCGATGGTTTTCTCTGCGCGGCATATGCCCTGCATCTCGTCGCCACGGTCGCGGTGATGGCCGAGGCGCGCGATCTGCAGAAATCGGTGGGCAGCGCCGATGGTGCCTGGTTCGCCGCGGCCGATGGTCGCGGTCGTGGTCAGTTGCGCGCCGCCGATGGCGGTCTCGCCAATATCGGCACGGCGGCGAGCTTTATTCCTACGGTGTATCTGTACGACAACTATCCGGGCGGCGTCGGACTGAGTGATCCGCTGTGGCGGCGACAGGCTGAGTTGATCGAGCAGGCGCGCACTCTGATCCAGGGCTGCAGCTGCCGTGCGGGCTGCCCGGCCTGCGTCGGACCGATTCTCGCCAGCGATGAACAGGCCGCCAACACACCGCGCGCGCTCGGCCTGCTGGTCCTCGCCCTGCTGGGCCGGCGATGAGCGCGCTGAGCGAACGCCTCGAACGTTTGCAGCGGCAGGCCGGTGCCGGATCGCCGCGACCGATTGAACTGGTTGCCACACCCGAGCTGGTGACTGGCGTCCCAGCGACGATTGAACTCGCCAGCCTGCGTCGCCTGCTCGGCCTGCGCCTGCGCAGCGCAACGGCGCAGAGTGCCGTCGATGGCACACTTCCGGGCATCGAGCTTGCGCCCGGACTGCGCTACTGCGAGCGATTCCTCGACATCGATCCGGTGGATTCGATTCTGCATACCGAAGTACCGGGATTCGAGCAACTGGATCGCCGACACTTGATGCACTTCGATACCGAGACGACCGGATTGTCGGGTGGCACCGGCACGCGCGCCTTCATGATCGGCGTTGCCGACTGGCCCGATCAGCGCCTGCGCGTACGCCAACTCTATCTGGCCACGATAGCGGCGGAGTCGGCGATGCTCGAACATTTTTCGCGCTGGTTGCGGCCCGAGCACGTGCTGGTCAGCTACAACGGACGCTGCTATGACGCGCCCCTGTTGGCGACGCGCTATCGGCTCGCCAGACTGGATAATCCGCTGACTGGACTGCGCCATCTTGATCTGCTGTTTCCGGTGCGGCGGCGTTATCGCGGGGTCTGGGAAAACTGTCGACTGGCGACCATCGAGCGGCAATTGCTCGGCGTATTGCGTGAAGATGATCTGCCGGGCTCGGAAGCACCGCGCGCCTGGCGTACCTATCTCACGCGCGGCGATGCCCGCGACCTGCGTCGTGTGCTGGCACACAACGATCAGGATGTGATCAGCCTGGCCCAGCTACTGCAAAGACTGGCCATACCCGCCGCCTGATAACAGCGCTGGCAGTCGCCCTGCTCAGCTGTGGCTCCGCCATTGCGCCCGCGTCTGACCCCAGAGATCGCAGGGTGCGTGCTCATGCGGGGGCGGCATCCGGCCCGGCCCTCGATTGCGTGAGCCCAGTCGCTCGGCGACCTTCTGCGATGGGATGTTCTTCGGATCGATGCAATGGATTACATCGGTCCAGCCGAGCACATCGAAAGCGTAGTCGATCGCGGCACGCGCCGCTTCTGTCGCATAGCCGAAGCCCTGCGCGTCCGGATGCAGACTCCAACCGACTTCGGTGCCGGGCCAGCCTTCGGGCTGCCAGGGGCCGCAGCGGCCCAGCCACTGCCCATTGCGCTTATCTACCAGCGAGAACATCGACACTCCGCTGAGTGACCAGGCCCCAGCCATTGCCATCAAACTGCGCCAGGCCATCGAAGGCGCCTGTACGCCACCGATGTAACGGGTTGCCAGCGGATCAGCCATCAGCTCGGCCCAGCGTGGAAAATCCTCAAGTGCGGTCGGGCGCAGGATGAGGCGATCTGTTTCGAGCAGCGGTAGCTGATCAGTAGCCATGGCAGGATCTTTGGCAGGCGGAGGTGCTGTCCAGCGAAGTCTAACCCGGACACCGGTGACACAGATGAGCGCCGCGTTATCGAATGCGCGCAGTTGTGGTCCGTGGCGCCGGCGCCAAACAGAGCTTTGCTCCGCCGATGAAATATGTGCACCATCTGGATCGCGCGGTGTTGGCGGAATACCGTTGCGTCGCGGCGGAGCGGCCTGCGGAGCCTGAGTCCCAGGACGCCTCTTGCCGAGATCGAGCTGGGCGAGCGCAGCCACGCAATGCACCCATTCGACCTGAACTGAGGATTTGGCGCCCGCGTAGCCTGCATGAGCGGCTAACCTGAGAACGCCGACACCGATAGCCGGCTGGACGATTCACCAAATCGCAGAACCGCACTGGCCGCGGATTGCCGAAAACACCGGCACCATTGCACACCCACATAGGAGTACACCATGCGCACGATCCTCAACTCAGCTTCCTCCCAGACAACGGCGGCGGCGCTCCTCCTGTTCGCCGCCAATCTGGTGCACGCGGCAAGCGCCGATCCTTTGCTTTCTCTCCTCGAACAGAGTCGCGATGACAAACGCGGCGTCACCCTGGTCGTTGATGGTCGCGATGTCAGCATGCTGGTCACCGAGATTCGCAAAGACTTTGTGATCGGCAAGAGTCAGCAGCACGAACACATCGTGGTTCGTATCGATCAGATTGACGCGGCGGTTTCAACTGGTCGACGCAACACATGGTGAGTTCGATGAGGAAGAATCAATGGCCAAGAGACAGTGGGAACGAATCAGCGCCGAAGATAGGAAACGGTTATGGAATCAGTGGCGTCGCGGCGATTCGATTGTAGACATCGCGCGGGGTCTGGGCCGATTTCCTGCAACGGTGCGTTGGGTGTTGAAGGCAAGTGGAGGTATCTCACCACGGGAGCGGCAGCGAACGGAGCTGGCATTGAGTTTGACGGAGCGGGAGAGTCTCTCGCGCGGACTTGCTCAGAATCAGTCGCTGCGGCAGATCGCCAGTACGTTGGGGCGGTCGCCCTCGACGATCAGTCGCGAGGTGAAGCGCAACGGGGGGCGAGAGCATTATCGGGCGGAGCAGGCCGATACGCAGGCATGGAAGAAAGCGCTGCGTCCCAAGGTATGTGTACTGGCAAGCCGGTACAGGCTGCAACGAGTGGTGGCCGGAAAGCTGAAACGATTCTGGTCTCCGGAGCAGATCGCGCAATGGCTTAAGCTGAAGTACCCGACCGACGAGACGATGCGCGTGTCGCACGAGACGATCTATAAGAGTTTGTACGTTCAGGCGCGCGGCGCGCTGAAAAAAGAGCTGATGGAGCATCTGCGCTTTCATAGGCTGATGCGGCAATCCAAGCATGTGCGCAGCCAAGGTGGCCGAGGAAAGATCGTCGATGCGGTTTCGATCAGCGAGCGACCAGCGGCAGTGGAGGATCGGGCAGTACCTGGGCATTGGGAAGGAGATCTGTTGGCCGGCAGTAGCAACAGTTACATTGGCACCTTGGTTGAACGTCAGTCACGCTACGTGACGCTGGTGAGGGTAGCCAGCAAGCACAGCCAGGAAGTGGTCGAAGCAATCAAGCGGGCGATCGGGCGCATGCCGGTGCAGTTACGGCGATCGTTGACGTGGGACCGCGGGACAGAAATGTCGAAGCACAAAGACATCAGCATGGCGACCAAGGTGGACGTCTACTTCTGTGATCCCTACAGCCCCTGGCAACGAGGAAGCAACGAAAACACCAATGGACTGCTGCGGCAGTACTTCCCGAAAGGTACGGATTTGTCGTCAATGACGCAGCGCCAGTTGGACAAAGTTGCACGCGAACTAAACGAGCGGCCGAGAAAGACGTTAGGCTTCCTGACGCCGGCTCAAAAGCTACAGCAGATTGTTGCGTTGACCAGTTGAAACCGCCGCCGCTCTCAAATAGTTTCTGCACAACCAGCCGAAGTGCACCGGGTCATGCGTGCATCAGCCCGAGGTCGGCGGTCGCCGCGGGGCTGCGATTCGCAGCCTCGCTTTTGACGTGGATCAGGGACAGACCGACTGATAGATGCAGGCCACCCACTGTGGATTGTCGACGAACGGATTGCGATTGCCCTGGTAGCTGTAGATGACCTCGTTGCGCAATTGTTCGTTGGCGTCGACCGGGTCGTCCTGATGCCATTGCAGCAGGGTCGACAACTTGCCCATATAGGCCACCGAGGCATTGCTGCCGGTGCCGACTACCAGACTGAGATCGCTGGTCAGGCGTAGATCCGGCTCGCTGGCACCGGTGCCGCCATGCGTGCCGCCCTCGTAGCGCAGATCCATGTAGAACATCGCGCGCGCGACATTGCCCTTGAGCTTGTGCCAGACCTGGAAAACGCTGCTATTGGTCCAGTTGGAATTGCCCGGATAAACCCCGCTGCCGCCGCCCTGGCCATTGGTCGCCTGCGTGGGATATTCGGTACAGCCCGAGGGGCAGTTGTCGTAGGGCTTGTTGCTGCGCGCGCTGTTGTAGCTGATGTCCGAGGCCATCAGCATATGCAGATCCGTGTAGGGATAATTGCTGGCGCCATCGGTTGGGAAACCGAGCGAATTGGGCCAGGTGTGTTCGCGATTGTAGAAATTGTTGCCGCCCGTCGCCTTGGCATAGGACACATTCTTGTAGATATCGAGAATGCGCGTGCTGTTCATCGGATCCTGATCGGCAACCGCCAGCACGTCCCAGGTATCGGTGCTCGATGCGGTGTAGCCAAAGCGGACGTGATCATCGATGACCAGATGCAGCGAGCCGCGCAGCGCGCTGGCCGACGTCGGATTGACCGTACCGTAGTAGCCACTGGCTGCCGATGTGGTGGTGAAACTGCGGCTGACATTGCTCGCCATCGGCTGGATGGTGCCGTCCTGGTCACGGATATTGGCGGCGACCAGATTCAGCGTACAGCTTTCGATCGCGCCGAAATCCGTTGAAGGATTGAGCGTGTAGGTCGTCGGGCCACCGCTCACCACGGCCGCGTGCGCACCCGTGTTGGCGCAGCTGATCGTGAACCAGGTACCGGTTACGGTAACCGCTTCGCTGAAGGTCAGCGTGATATTGCTGGCCAGCGCCACATTGCTGGCACCCGCGGTCGGCGTCGAGCTGACCAGAGTCGGCGCGACATCACCACCGCCGGTGCTGTAGTTGCCGTTGAGCGTGACCCCGGAGTAGGCGCTGTAGGCGCGCAGCATCACATGGTAGGTGCCGGCGGTTGGCGTCGGAAAACTGCAACTCTCGTTGTTGCCGCTGAGGTAGGGGCGGCAATCATAAGTCGTTGTTGTCGGCGCGCTGCCATAGCGCACGTAGAGATCGGCATCGCCACTGCCGCCACTGCTGGCAATTACCAGATTGCTGGCGCCGGCGGGTACCTGCATCGTGTAGTTGAGGCTGGCGCCGGTTGCTGCGGCCAGGCCGGTGAGCGGTACGCCATTGCTGAGCGTTGCCGGCGAACCGCCACCGCCGCTGAGCGTCTGCCCGGTATTGCAGGCACCGAACGAGCTGGTCCGCGAGGGCTGCCAGCTGAACTGGCTGTAGCTGCTGCCAGTGCCGGCCAACTGCAGGGATTGTCCAGTCGGCGAAGTACTGCTCTCCGACTGCGGCACGGCGGTGCTGAGCAGGCCGCTGGCCGGACCATCGATCGCGGTGAAGGTGCCTTCGTAACTCAGGAACTGGACGACGGCATTGCTGGCATTGACCAAGGCCAGGCCATCGGGACTGCCGTTCTGGATGCCGGTGGCGGTCGGCGCGGTGACGACAGCGGTGCCGTGGCCACCACACTGGCTGGTCGTCGTGCCACTCAGACTCAGCGTGCTGTACTGACGACCATCGCCGCCGTTGTAGAGCACGATCTTCCAACCCGAAAGATTGGTGCCGGACGGCGCGATGACCTCGACCTTTTCGTTGGTGTCGGTGCCATTGTTGTCGTAATGGAATTCATTGATGAACACATCGGCCCGGGCAAGGGGCGAAAACGAGAACGCAAGGCAGATGCCCAGCGCCCGGCTTGCGGTGCGCATACACGACATACAGTGACTCCCCGAATGAAGGCCAGCTCCGGCCTGAGTCCCGCGCGATCTTGCATCCCTGCGGGCGCGGGGCGTCGCGAGCATATCGGCAATTTGTGACAAGTCGTGACGCGGTGCGGCAAGACCTACAGCCGGGCTCGCGGCCGGCTACGCCGCCAGCCGGCAACGGTTGCGTCCTTCACGCTTGGCCAGATACAGCGCCGAGTCGGCTCGGCGGATCAGTTGTTGCATCGATTGGGTCAATTGATCGCCCTGGATACTGGCGTAGGCGATCCCAATACTGATCCGCAGCGGTACCGGCACGCCGGCATGACTGAAACTCGCCTCGGCCACGGCGAGCCGCAGTCGTTCAGCGATGACACAGGCAGCCGGAGCATCCTGTGCTTTCAGCAGGACCACAAACTCCTCGCCGCCATGACGCGCCAGCAGGTCATCCCCGCGCAACTGCGACTGCAAGGCCTTTACGATCACCCGCAATGCCTCATCACCGACCTGATGACCGTGCTGGTCGTTGACGCTCTTGAAATGATCCGCATCGATCAGCAACAAAGCCAGATTGTGCCGCTGCTGCGCGGCCGCAGTCAGCAGACGGCGCGCCTGGCGCTCGAAATTGCGCCGATTGAAAATGCCTGTCAGGGGATCCAGCGAAGCCTGACGCTCCAGTTCGGCGAATGCACGATCGTTGAGCAACATCAGGAAGGCGAGCGTGAGCAGCAAGGGACCGACGCCATAGTAAGTATAGGCCGCCACATCGATCATCGTGCTGGTGTAGTAGTCGAGCTTCTCCTCGATGCCGATGGCCTCGAATGTGGCCCGCATGGCGAGGATCGCCGTTCCGATCAGGGCGACCGTCATCAGGGCGCGCGCGCTGCGATAGGACCAGAGGCCCGGGATGCGGTAGATGCGCCAGGCCATGAAGGCGAGCGAACCGCCCAGGCCGATCGAAATAATGATCACCCGGGCGTGGATGCTCGGCCAGATCAGGGTGAAGGGAATGATGGTCAGCCAGGCGCAGCCCGCCGCGGCCAGATGATGCCAGACCGGCGGGGGCGGATCGCCGAGCACCTCGAGCGCCCGCTGCAATCGGGCGATGCCGATCATCAGCAGGGCATTGCCGAACAGCACGCAGAACCACTCGGGCAGGACCACACGCAGCGCCAGCACCACAATGGAAATGGCGGTGAGGCCAATGCCTACCGACCAGGTGCGGTACGAGCGCTGGCCGAGCGCGTCTTTTCCAGGCGAATACCAGAGCAGCAGCAGACACAACGACACGATACCGGCAACTGCCAGCAGCATCGCGGTTTTGATGTCAAAGCTCACCCGGGACGGCTCCAGCCAGCTGCGCTGTCCGCATTCCAGCCGGAAACGCTGACAACCACAAGGACGGGGCAATGTCTCGTTACAATGGCGGATGCTCTCATTCAATAACCTCACCCTGCGCCGTGGACCACGTGCGCTCGTCGAAAACCTGTCGGCGACGATCTTTGCCGGCCAGCGCGTTGGCCTGGTTGGTCGCAACGGCACCGGCAAGTCCAGCCTGTTCGCGCTTATTCTCGGCGAAATCGCCCCTGACAAGGGTGAATGCTCGCTACCGCGCAACCTGGAAATTGCTACCGTTGCGCAGGAAGCCAAGGTCAGTACCCAGTCCGCGCTCGATTACGTGCTCGACGGCGACGCCGAACTGCGCCGGATCGAGGTCGATCTGGAGCGGGCCGAACACGATCACGATGCGCACCGAATCAGCGATCTGCACGAGCGCCTGAATGCCATCGGCGGTTATGCCGCGCGCTCGCGCGCCGGCCGCCTGCTGCATGGCCTGGCGTTTTCTGCGGAAGAACAGAACCAGTCGGTAGCCAATTTCTCCGGCGGCTGGCGCATGCGCCTGAATCTGGCCAAGGCGCTGATGTGTCGCAGCCAGTTGCTGCTGCTCGACGAGCCGACCAACCATCTCGACCTCGATGCGGTGTTCTGGCTGCAGGAATGGCTGACCGCCTACGAGGGCACCTTGCTGGTGATCTCGCACGACCGCGAATTTCTCGATGCGGTGACCACCCATACGATGCACCTGTCCCAGGGCACCGGCACCTTCTATACCGGCAACTACTCGGCATTCGAGCGCCTGCGCGCCGAGCGCACGGCCCAGCAATCGGCGCAGCGTGATCAACAGCAGCGCCAGATCGCGCATCTGCAGAGTTTCGTCGATCGCTTCAAGGCCTCGGCGGCCAAGGCGCGAATGGCGCAGTCACGCGTCAAGATGATCGAGCGGATCCAGTTGACCACGGTCGCCGCCGCCGAAAACGAATTCAACTTCAACTTCCACAAGCCCGACCGCCTGCCCTCGCCCCTGCTGCGGCTGTACGACACCGCTGTCGGTTACGGTGCGCGCACGGTGATCTCGGGGATCAAGGCCAGTATCGAACCGGGCGATCGGATCGGCCTGCTCGGCCCCAATGGCGCCGGCAAATCGACCTTCGTCAAACTGCTCGCTGGTGAATTGCAAGCGCAAAGCGGGGATGCCACCCGGCATCCGGATCTGAAGGTCGGATACTTCGCCCAGCATCAGCTCGAGCAGCTCGACGCCAATGGCTCGCCGCTCGATCACTTCCGCAAGCTGGAGCCGAACAAGGGCGAGCAGGAACTGCGCAAGATCCTTGGCACCTTCAACTTCACCGGTGATCGCGTGTTCGAACCGGTCGGACCATTCTCCGGTGGCGAGAAGGCACGCCTGGCATTGTCGATGGTGGTGCATCTGAAGCCCAATCTGTTGCTGCTCGACGAACCGACCAACCATCTCGATCTGGACATGCGCCAGGCGCTGGAAATGGCGCTGCAGGAATTCGAGGGTGCGCTGATTCTGGTATCGCATGACCGTCATCTGGTCGGCAGTGTCTGCGATGTGCTGTGGCGGGTCAGCGATGGCAGCGTCGGCGAATTCGACGGTGACCTCGATGACTATGCGCGCTGGCTGTCGCAGCGCGAACGCGAGTACAACCGCAGCCTGGAACGCGGCGGCGGCAAGCCGGCCAAGTCAACACCCGATACCGGAATCGGTGCCGATGCGCGCGCCCAGAAAAAACTCGGCGCCGATCAGAAGGCGCGTGAGAAACCCTTGCGACAGGCGCTGAAGACGACCGAGGCCAATCTGCAGAAACTGCAGTCGCGCCTGCAGGAAATCGAAACCACGATGCAATCGCCGACGATGTTCGATGCTGGCAAGCGCATCGAGCTGGCCCTGCTGTTGCAGGACCAGGCCAAGGTCAAGGACGAACTCGGCCGCGCCGAAGAAGCCTGGCTGGAGGCCGCGGCCGCTCTGGAAGCCATCGCACCCTGAGGATGGCCCGGGCTGCCCGGGCCATCACTGTGCTCAGCACTCAGAATCGCGCGCTGAACTCGAGCCCGTAGATGCGCGGTTCGTTGATGAAGCCGGTCAGATTGTTGAAGTCGATGCCGCCGACCAGTTGCTGCTCATTGGTAATGTTGCGACCGAATGCAGCGAGCTCATAACGACCGCCGTTCCAGTTGTAGCCGACGCGCAGTCCGCCTTCGAGCAGAGCTTTGCCGTTGAACTCGGCCGAGTCGTACAGGAAGAAACTGATCTCATCGCGATAGGCCCAGTCGGTGAAGAAGAACAGTTCGCCGCTCGCCATAGGGATGCTGTAGCGCGCGGTGATATTGGCAACTTTCAGCGGCGCCTGTGGCAGGCGATTGCCATTGAGCAGGACCGTTCCGGGGACCGGACCGGCCGGATCGTAAACCGTGCATCCGCCGCCGCAGGGCTGTACGGCAAGCGTATTGTCCTGGATCTCGGTGTCGTTGTAGCTGAAGCCGGCGGTAACCAGGAAGCGGTCGGTCAGATAGGCCTCTGCATCGAGTTCGAAGCCCGAGCCGACCGTCTTGTCGGCATTGACCAGGGTGTTGAAGTTGGCGCCGCCGCCGACTGCCGTGAGCTGCTGATCATCGACCGTATAGCTGAACAGCGTGAAGCCCAGGCGCGCGCGCCGATCCCAGAAATCGCTCTTGAAGCCGGCCTCGTAGGAGATAACCGTTTCGGCGTCGGCAACCGACACCACATCACCGAACAACAGGCGACCCTGGATGCTGGGCGCCCGATAACCCTTGGCGACACGAACAAAAGTATTGAAATCGTCGGTGATCTGATAGACACCACTGACATCCCAGCTGACATCGGAATCACTGGGACTGGCGTACAGCGGTCCAATCGGACCGACGCCGAGGAAGGACAGCGGCGACTGGAAACGCTCGGCAACGAATTCCTTTTCATCGTGGGTATAGCGCAGTCCGCCGCGCAATTTGAACTGATCGTTGACCGCGTATTCGAGCGAACCGAACACGGCGTAGGCGGTGTTCTGCTGGCGTTGCTCGGCATAGCCGTTCTGCGGACGGCCCGGCGCCAGCGTGTCGTAGTTGAAACTGTCGATCGTGATGTCTTCATCGAAGTAGTAGAAGCCGGCCTGCCATTGCAGTGCCGCGTCAGTATTCGATTCAAGACGGAATTCCTGACTGAGCTGGCGGTGATCCGGCAGTCCATCGGCGGATTCCGCCGTGAACGGGATGAAGCCAGGTCCGGACGGCGGCGCGAACACGGCACCAAAGCCGCCATCGATATCACCGCGCGATAGCGTATCGACGGTTTCGTAGCCGGTGATCGAGTACAGATTGAAGCCCTCGAAATTCCAGCTCAGGCGGGCATTGGCACCCCAGGTATCGAGTTCCTGGGAGTTTTCGCCGTCGATGCTGATCGAGTCCGGATCAAAACCAGGCACCAGTTCGCTGCTGCCGGGACGGATGATGTTGGCGCGGAACAGCCGCGCGGTGCCGTCCAGCGAACGCGCATGCAGATTGAACAGCGCTTCAAAATCATTGCCTGGTGCGTACAGCAGTTGGGCGCGCATGGCGAATTCGCGGTAGCCCTCGAGATCATCGCCGGGGCCATTGAGGGTATTGTCGACCCAGTCGTCGCGACGCTGATACAGCGCCGACGCGCGCGCCGACCAATCCTCGCTGAGACCACCGCCGATGGCGCCTTCCAGATTCAGTGTGCCGAAGCGACCGTAGGAAATCTGCCCATAGCCGTCGGGTGTCTGCTCCGGACGCCGCGACTCGAACTTGAGCACGCCGGCCGGCGTATTGCGTCCGAACAGGGTGCCCTGCGGACCGCGCAGCATTTCGATGCGATCAAGATCAAAGATCGGAAAGCCTTTGAGAATGGGATTCTCCTGGACCACGCCGTCATAGATCAGTGAAACCGGCTGCGAGGCATTCAAGTCGAAATCGGTATTGCCCAGGCCACGAATGTAGAAACGCGGAAACGCGCGGCCGAATGAAGACTCGATCTGCAGACTCGGCAACCGCGAGGACAGGAAGCGGATGTCTTCGCCGCCCGAGCCAAGCACGTCGAGTTTCTCGGTATCCAGGGTCGTGATCGAGATCGGCACCTTCTGCAGATCCTCTTCCCGGCGCTGCGCGGTGACCGTCACCGTCTCAAGCTGGGCGGGGCCGCTGTTCTCGGCTGGTGATTCCTGGGCAGCAAGACTGCCCGAAGTGATGACACTGGCGACTGCGAGGGCGAGAAGGCGACGCTCGAACGGCATGGATGATACGCGGGCTGCGGACATACTCTGAGCTCCTGAAGGGGGGACTGCCAGCCGATTTGAACACTTTTTTAACTGTCATGGAACTCGGCGCGCAACACACTTGGCCACAACCCTGTGCCGCTGCCGTGCGCCTGTCGCATTCGAGTGCCTGAGCCCTGACGCCTCAGTCGCGAAAATTCTCGAACTGCAGGGGCAAATCGAATTCACCGGCCCGCAACAAGGCCATCACGGTCTGCAGGTCGTCGCGCTTCTTGGCGCTGACGCGCAGTTTGTCGCCATTGATCTGGGCCTCGGCCTTGAGCTTGGCCTCCTTGATCGTCGCGACCACTTTCTTGGCGAGCGCCTGCTCGATGCCCTGTTTGATGGTGATCTTCTGGCGCGCGCCAGCCAGATTGCTTTCGGGCTCGGCCACGTCCATGCATTTGACGTCGATACCGCGCGCAATCAGTCGGGCGCGCAGGTTGTCGAGCATCTGCTTGAGCTGGAAATCACTGGGCGCCGATTGGGTGATCACCGGATCGGCCAGCTCATAACTCGCGTCGCTGCCCTTGAAGTCGAAACGATTGCCGAGTTCGCGGTTGGCCTGATCCACAGCATTGGTCAGTTCGTGCTTGTCGATCTTCGATACGATGTCAAAGGAAGGCATCTGCGGTCTCCGGATTCAGGGCTGACTGACGATCACGATACCCGAGCCAGCGCTGCCCCGCGCGGCCGCTGATCGCGCTTGTGCAGATTTTGGCGCAATCAAGGTGCACAAGTCATCTTGCCAGCCCCGAGCACTTGCTCGATCATGGATTTCGGTACCTTCGTCAGCCAGCATGCTCAAGCCGCGCCTACCGCAGTCGCCACCGCCACCCGGTCCCCGCGTCCGGATCGGTGAGTTTGTGGTTGATCTCAGCGCGCGCGAAGTCAGCGGACCCGGTCCCGAAAGTCGTAGCCGGATCACCACCAAGGCACTGGCGGTGATTACCGAAATGGCGATCAATCCAGGTCAGGTGCTCAGTCGTGACGAGCTGATGGATCGGGTCTGGACCGATGCCTTCCCAACCGGCGATGTTTTGACCCAGGCGATCACCACCCTGCGCAAGGCATTCGCCGACAATGCCGAATCACCGCGCTATATCGAGACAATTTCGAAATCCGGCTATCGGCTGATTGCGCCCGTGCAATGGTTGGCCGAGGCTGCCGCACAATCCAGCGCCCTGCCGCCAATGGATAGCGCATTGGCCGGCACCCAGGGCGCTACTGCCAGGGGCCAGACCCGTCGCCATGGCGGCCGTTCGTTCGCCTGGATCGGTCTGGCCGCGTTGGCGGTAATCGGCATTGGCTGGTTTGCCAGCCCCGGCGGCAAACCAGTTGGCGGCCTCGGCCCGGTGATCGCCTCGCATCTGGATACGCCCCTGGTCGTGGTGGCCAGCGCCGGCGATGACTGGGGGCCTCGGCTGTCTCCGGATGGCGCCATGATGGTATTCGTATCCTCTGAGCACGCCGGAGAGAGCACTCGCCTCTTTCTGCAGGCGAGCAGCCTTGCCGCGGCGACACCATTGACCAGTCCAGCGGCCAGCGAACGCGACCTGGTGCCGACCTGGTCGCCGGATGGTCGCAGCATCGTATTCCAGCGCCACAGTGAGGAAGCCGAATGCCGTTTCATGCAGATTGCTGCCAGCGGTGGCGCGCCGCGCGAGCTCGGCCGCTGCGCTTCCGACGTGGTTCTGCTCTATGACTGGGCGCCGGACGGATCCCACTTGGTCGTTGGCGCTTTGCGCGACGAGAAACGTGGCGCTCATGTGATCCATCGCCTGGATCTTGCGACCGGAAAGTTTTCCGCGCTCGACTACGTGGCACCAGCAGGCAGCCTGGATCTCGAACCGCGTTACTCGCCCGATGGCCACTGGCTGGCGTTCCGGCGCAACCTGAGTTCAGCCGATCTGTGGATGATGCCCGCCGCAGGTGGCACGCCGACGCGGATCAGCAATATCGCTACCGATATTCGCGGTTTCGACTGGAGTCCCGATGGACAGCACCTGGTTTTCAGCAGTGTCAGCGAGGGTGATCACCGGCTGAGCTCACTCAGTATCAAGGACGGTGGCGTGACGGCACTCGGGGTCAGCGCCGCGACGTTTCCAGATCTTTCGCTGCGCGGTAACGAGCTGGCCTTCGAGATGAACCGCGGCCAGCTCGGTCTGGCGACGCTATCGATCCAGTCACCTGCGCAAACGCCGGTGCGCGTACTCGCCTCTTCGGCCAGCGAGCTCAATGGCGAGATCGCCCCGGATCGCAGCGTCGTCGCGTTCTACTCGGATCGATCCGGCAAAACCGGTGTCTGGGTTGCACCGGTTGATCCGGCCACGAGTGCTCCCGAGCCGGTCCCTGGCCTGATGCCGATGGCGCGGTTCAATCCCAGCTGGTCAGCGGACTCCTCTCATTTTCTGGTGATCGGATTTGGCACCGGCGGAGGTGGCTTGTATGAGGTCTCGCGCGCCAGCCTGCGCCCGACCCAGCTCGGTGTTGCCTTCGGCGCGCCGCGCTTCGCCGCCTATCTTGCCAATGATCGGCTGTTGCTCGGTGTGATAGCCGATGATCAGCAGTCGATGTGGATCGTCGAGCGCGAGGGCAACGAGCTGCGCCCGCTGCATCAGATCGAGTCGGTCAGCTATGGCCGCGCCGATCTGGCCGGCGAGCAGATCTTCTTCACCCGCATCGGTCAGCCCGGGCTCTGGCAAACCGATAGCGAATTCAACAGGACGCAGGTGATTTTCGACCAATGGCCGAGTATCTCGGGCTACAAGATGTGGACCCTGATCGATGATCGCCTGCTCGTGCTCAAGCAGAACGCGCGCTTTGCCGGTCTCGAATTGCTGGTCTGGCCGCTGGATCGACTCGAACGCGAACCCGAGCTGCGCCACGCTCTGCCCGAGTTCAGCGGCATAACGGTCGGCGCCTATCTCGACGGTCAGATCATTTTGACCGAATCCTTTGGCAGCGGACGGGATATCGCCCTGAGCCGATTTCATCCGCAAGCCTCTGACTGATCGACAAATAATTCGAATTCGGAGTTTCTTCGGGAACGCTTCGGACAAGATTCGGCAAAGTATCGGCCAAACTTCCTGATCCCTGATTGCCACTTCGATTGACTGGTTCTCCCCAACCGGAGAACCCTCATGTGGCTACATGAACATCGTATTGCAGCAGGACAGGTCGGCGTCCTCGGCAGCTCGCCATCGCCGCGATTGCCGCAAACCCAGATCGCCCTGCTCAGCGGCGGCGCCAGCATGCGCATCGATCCCAACGCCCTGGTCGTGTTGATCTCGCTTTCGGCCGAGTGCCTGGTCGATTACAACGACGGCAGGACCACGCTCAAGCCGCGTCACTACCTGGTTGCCGATCCGGCCAATGTCCTGCGTGTGCAAATACCGCGCGCCGGGCTTGCCGTGGTCTTCAGTTTCTCGATGGCGGCCTTGCGCAAGCTCGACGTGCTTTCGACGACCGTGCCTCTACCCGGCAGTGGCCGGCTGGAGCGGACCAGCCGACATCTGCTCTGCACCGGGCTGCGCCAGGCCGGGACGGCCACCGCCGCATTCTGGCGGCGCGAGCCGCTGATCCGTGCACTGCTGCGTCAGATCAGCTGCAGCCAGGCTGATCTGCAACAGCGACTGGCGGCATGCCCGGGCAAATCGATGGGCCGCCGTGCCCAGGTGATGGTGCGCCTGCAGCGCGCGCGGCATTACCTGGAGGCGAACTGCGATCGCAATGTCTGTATCGCCGATCTGGCCGAGCTGACCAATTTCTCGCATTGGTACTTCACCAAAACCTTCCACCGCGTTTACGGCGAGAGTCCAAAAAAGTACGCGACCCGGATGCGCCTGGAACGCGCGCACGAATTGCTTCGCCGGTCCGACGCTGCCGTCGGCGAGGTCGCCGCTGCCTGCGGCTTTGAAAGCCATAGCGCGTTCTCGCGCGCCTACCGCCAACGCTTTGGCGAGTCGGCCTGTCATGGCCGCGTGCAAGGTCTGCAACAGCACGTCAGCGATCCGCCAAATCGGGCACAGATCCAGGCCAAAAAGCGCAAAGCGGACGCGTCAGCCTATGCCTAAGGTTGGCCTGTGCAGCTAACGCACAATTAACTTCATACGAGGACCCCATGGAAACCACCCTGCTCAAAGGCGCACTTCGACTGGCGCTGCTGCCTGCCTCAATCATCGCTGCTCTGGTCACCACGCCCGTGCTGGCGCAATCGGCTGACGATGCCGAACCTGCCACCGAACTGGAGACCATGGTGGTCACCGGATCTCGGCTGAAACGCGCTTCGGCCGAGGGCGCGCTGCCGGTCACCGTTATCGAGCGAGAAGAAATCGAATCGAGCGGTGATATCTCGGTATCGGATTTCCTGCGCAACACCACCTTCAACAGCTTCGGCTCATTCCGTCCGCGCTCGGGCTCTTCGGCGCAGGCGTTCTCCGAACTGAGTCTGCGCGGACTCGGGGGCAACCGGACCCTGGTTCTGATCGATGGCAGACGCGCACCGGTTAGTCCATCCACCGGTACCGGCCAGGACCTCAACGCGATTCCGCTGGCCGCGGTCGAGCGTTTCGAAATTCTTTCTGACGGCGCCTCGGCGATCTACGGGTCCGATGCCATCGGCGGCGTGGTCAATGTGATCACGCGCAAGGATTTCAACGGTGTCGAGTTCAGCGGCGGCCTTTCCAAGCCCAAACTCGAGGGCGGCGATACCGATGAAGGTCAGTTTCTGTTCGGTGCTTCGAGTGATCGCGGTTCGCTGATCGCGGGCGCCTCGTACAACAGCCGCGGCATCGTCTTTCAGCGTGACCGCGACTACTCGCGCGGCGGTGCCTCGACCTTCTCCAACAATTACCTCAATCCCAACGGCACGTTTTTCTCAGCGCCGAGCGGGCCAACCGCAGGCACCTCGATCGTTCCGGGTGGCTGCTCCGAGCCCGGCTTCACGATCTCCGGCAATCGCTGTCTGTATGACTTCACCTTTGTCGCCGCCGATGAGGCCGAACTCGATCAGAGTGCTTTGTTCACCCGCGCCCGCTACGACATCAGCGAGAACTGGTCGACGTATTTGAACGCGTCGGTCAGTCGGGTCAAATCCTTTGGCCGCTACGCCCCTGGCCTGGCCACGGTCGCTGTCGCCGCGAACACGCCGAACAATCCTTTCGATGTGGATCTGAATGTGCGTCACCGCTTCGCCTCACTCGGCCCGCGCGACGACACCGTCGACTCCAATGCCTATGACCTCAGCGTCGGATTTCTCGGCCGCCTGGCCGATCGCGTCGATGTCGAGGTCGGCGCCCGCCGCAATGAATTCCAGACCTTCACGATCGGCCGCAATTATCCGGTGATTCCGCTCGCCAACGCGGCAATCGCCAATGGCAGCTACAGCATCCTCAATCCCAGCGAGAACGATCCGGCGGTACTGAACTCGATCAAGGCGACCATCAGCCGTGATTCGTTCACGCTGAATGAAGAGCTGTTCGGCGTAGCCAGCATGGATCTGTTTGACATGGCCGGCGGCGCGGCGGCGATGTCGATTGGCGCCGAATATCGCAAGGAAGACTATGCCGATCTCTACGACTCACTCTCGGAAGCTGGCGTCATCGGTGGCTCGGCCGGTGCCTCGGCCGGTGGTGGCCGCTCGGTACGGGCGGCGTACTTCGAAGTGCTGTTGCCGGTGCTGGCGAACTTCGAGATCAATCTCGCCGGACGCTACGACAAGTACAGCGACTATGGTGCCGACTTCTCACCGAAGATCGGCCTGCGTTATCAGCCAACCGACGCGTTGACCCTGCGCGCTTCCTATGGTCATGGCTTCGCCGCGCCCGCCATTCCGTTGCTGATCGCAGCGCCGGCGTTTGGTGCCGACTTTGTCACCGATACACAGACCTGCATTGCGTTTGGTCTGACTCCGGATTGTCGCGACCCGGTCTCTGGCCAGGTCAGCACGCCCCAGGTCACCGCCTGGAACATTGCCAATCCCAATCTAAGTTCCGAAACTTCCAAACAGTACAGTCTTGGGCTTGCCTGGGATGCGGCCGACTGGATCAATCTGACCGTCGACTACTGGAATATCGAGATCAATGATCTGATCGCCGGGATCACCACCAATCAGATCATCAACTGCCTCGCCGGTCAGGCGGTTGCCTGCCCGCCGGGATTGAGCAATCTGCCTGTGACTGCGGCCAGCGGCCTGCCCTATGAGCAGGCGGTGCCGAACCCGCAACTGGGACTGGGTCTGGCCCGCGATCCGGCCACCGGCCTGATCCTGTACGTGCAGAATGGTTCGGCCAATCAGGGTGTGCTCAAGACCGATGGACTGGATTTGAATGTTCGCACCAATTTCGATTTCGGCGACTGGGGCACGATGCGCAATCAGTTGCAGCTCGGCAACGTCTTCAGTTTCACCAATGATGACAGCCGTAATTTCGTCGGCGACGAACGCACCCCGGAGTACCGTGCCAATCTGCAGACGGTATACACGCTGCGTGATTTCGACTTCAGCTGGAACATCAACTACATCCACGGAACCGATTCGGCCAATGCCCTGCGTGATGTGCCATTGGCCGGTGTCGAGCTGACCTTGCCGTCGTGGACCACGCACGATGTTCAGGTGGCCTGGAACACCCCCTGGAACGGCAAGATCGCCCTCGGCGTGCAGAACGTCGCCAATCGCGGTCCGGTGCTCGACAGCCTCGATCCGACCGGGCGCGGTTTCGATTTCGGTCTCTATGATGGTTACGGCCGGGTGCCGTATATCCGCTACACGCAGTCGTTCTGAGCAAATGCAATCCGGGGCCTGTCCGGCATCGGTCGGAGCTGGCCCGACCGATTCGGGCGGTTGCAGGCTTCGCCTCAGCCGCTCGAGTCCGCCGCCATCGGGGCCGGCGCTGCGCTCGCAGTCATCGGCTTGGCGACACGCCAAGCCAGGGCCAGCGCCACCACCATCACGGCCGCTGCCAGTATCAAAGGTGCACCCGGCAGATGCCAATCCTGATGCGTTCCGATTGCGCGCGAGAACAGGCCGGTGAAGATCAATGGCGCCATCATGCCGGCGAAACCCATCAGGCTGGTATTGGCGCCCTGCAGCTTGCCCTGCTCGCTCGGACCCAGTCGCTCGCTCATAAGCCCCTGCAGTGCGGGGCCGGAGAGGCCCCAGATCGCCATGACCGGAACGCCGAGCAGCGCCCAGGCGC
Source organism: Lysobacterales bacterium (assembly GCA_038255435.1). Taxonomy (GTDB): domain Bacteria; phylum Pseudomonadota; class Gammaproteobacteria; order Xanthomonadales; family Ahniellaceae; genus 0-14-3-00-62-12. The sequence continues at coordinate 45,256 of JBBSLG010000005.1, read as the reverse complement.
CGGTCGGCGCAAGTCCGTAGATGGCGAAACCGACCGCACCAAATCCAAGACCGGTCAATAGGACGCGACGCTGGCCAAAGCGTGCCACCGCCGGGCGCACCATGCCACCCTGGACGATCACGCTGCAGATCCCGACCAGGGCCAGGAACCAGCCAACCGATCGATCGGTCCAACCGTATCGATAGCTGGCGTACAGCACCATCGTGCTGGGAAGCACGAAGTGGGCGAAATTCATCAGGAACCCGACGCCGGCCAGTCCCAGCAGTTCGGCATGGCTGCGCAGCAATTTGAGCGAGGCAAAGGGATTGGCACGCGACCACTGGAAGCTGTCGCGCTTTTCCGGCGGCAGCGACTCGGGCAGGATGAAGTAGCCGTAGAGTGCGTTGGCCAGACTCAGGCCCGCGGCCACCCAGAACGGTGCGCGCGCGCCGTATTCGCCCAGTTCACCGCCGACCGCCGGCCCGATGATGAAGCCCAGTCCGAAGGCAGCGCCGAGCATGCCAAAGCGCGCCGCGCGTTGTTCCGGCGGGGTGACATCGGCGATGTAGGCGTAGGCGGTGCTGATGCTGGCGGCGAACATGCCGGAAATCGCCCGCCCGAGGAGCAGCCAGGGCACCGTGCCGGCGAGCGCCATGACGATGTAATCCAGGCCCAGGCCAAGATTGGACATCAGGATCACCCGTCTGCGACCGAAGCGATCCGAAAGCGCGCCGAGCACCGGCGAGCAGATGAACTGCATCATCGCCCAGGTGAATCCGAACCAGCCGTAGATGGCCGCGGCCCGAGACGTATCGCCGCCGAGCATGCTCTCGACGAGTTTGGGCAACACCGGAATGATGATTCCGAGCGCCAGCATGTCGAGCACAACGGTGACGATGATGAAGGCCAGCGCAGCCTTGCGCGGCGGCGTGAGCGAGGACGGCGGCGTGTTCATGTGATGGCGGCAATGGCGACGCGCGAGGCTATCAGATCGCCTGCCGGTGTTGCCCGGGGTCTCGTTACCAATCGCGTATCTGCAGCGCTTCGTTGGGCGGAAACTGCACGTGGTAACCCAATTCGGCAAGATGCGTGAGCACCTGGCCGATGTCCTGGGTCGCCAGCCGGGTGTGCGGCAGGAGCTCGAGCTCCATGCTGAATTCCAGCTCGCCCAGCCCGGCGCGCAAGGCCTCTGGAACGACCGAGAAGTCGTCGGCCACGGCGAGATACACATACGTGCCCGGCCGCTTGCGACTGCGATAGATATGGCATTGCATGGCTGTCCCGGAATCCATCATGGAGACCAGCAGTGTGGGCGCACACCGGGCTGAGGTCCAGCCCGGTCCGAGCATCCGGGCGCATTCGGCGCAAACCTACCTGTAACTATCGACAGCTGTCCGCAGCCGGCTTGGGTGATTGAATGGGTCTCCGGATCCTTGACCGTGCGTCGGTTCCGCTTTGGGAGTAGTGCGATGAGCCTGTCTCTGCGTCGCGTGGCGGTGGTCGCCGGCTTCTGGATGTTGAGTTTCCTGCTTAGCTGGGCGACCGCGGTGCGTGCCGACACAGCGCCGGCGCAGCCGCATGCTCCGCTGTCTGCGCATGCATCGAGCGATCTGACCACAGCAGCAAGGAGCTGAGTGCAGTTTTGGAGAGCTGGGCCAGCGTGCAGTCTGCAGTCGCGATCCAGCTGCTCGCGGTGTTCGATGGCCAGCCGCGATTTGTCTTTGCCCCACCGCCGCAACGGTCCCCATGCCTGCTCGCGGCCAGGAGGAGGGTTGGTGGGGCTTGTGGCCATGGATGGCCACGGTGGGTTCAACGGAACGCGCATTGTGTCTGCTGCAATTGCAGCGATGCACTCACCCTCGCGCCCCACGTGCGCATCTCGCGCTTCATCTGTATCAGGCCACTAGTCCAGCCCGCGCACAAAATGGTAACTGGATATATGCATGCCGCGCGCAAAGTAGAAGGCGTGGGCGCCGAATCGCTGCACGCCGGAGTCGAGGTGAAACTCATTGCAGCGTAATCGCCGCGCCTCTTCGACCAGCCAGTCGATCAGCACAGTGCCGTAGCCCTTGCCGCGCATGGCAGAGGTGGTCACCAGGTCGTCCACGTAAAGGCTGCGGCCGCGGACCAGCATGGTCAGCACCCGATAGCCGGCCACGGCCTTGATCAGGCCGTTCTCGTACAGGCCAGCGAGCCGGTAACCCTCGTCGCGCATGGCGGCAATCAGATCGAGAAAACCCTGCAGATCCAGGTGCGGTCGCAACTCGGCCATCACCGCGTACGCGGCCTTGAGCGAGGCCTTGCTGCTGAGTCTTCTGATGGTGATATCGGCGGTCGCCTTGGCCATGATCCACTCCCTCGTATCGCGTCGGTGCAAGCTTAGCCCGGCTGTGCCCGCTCGCGCAGGTTTGCCGCGACGCGGCGAGCGCCTAACATGTGCAGGTCCTTCGTCTCCATCGAGTATGTCCATGTCCGCTCCACGCCTGATCCTGATCGATGGTTCCGCCTACCTGTTCCGCGCCTTCCACGCGCTGCCTCCGTTGAGCAATGAGCAGGGCGAGCCGACCGGGGCGCTGTTCGGTGTGGTCAACATGCTGCGCGCGCATATTGCGCAGAAGCCCGAGTTCCTGGGCTTCGTGATGGATGCCAGCGGCAAGAATTTTCGCCACGAGATGTTCCCTGCCTACAAGGCCAATCGGCCGCCGATGCCGGATGAATTACGCGCGCAGATTGAACCGATGCTGGCGATCGTGCGTGCGCTCGGCATTCCGGTCCTGCGGGTGTCTGGGGTTGAGGCCGATGATGTCATCGGTACCCTGGCTCGGCAGGCGGCCGCCAAGGGCATAGCCGTCACCATTTCGACCGGGGACAAGGATCTCGCCCAACTGGTCGACGATCGTGTTCATCTGATCAATACGATGAGCAATCAGGCACTCGATGCCGATGGCGTTTTCGCCAAATTCGGGGTGCGGCCGGATCAGATCGTCGATTACCTGGCCCTGATGGGCGACAAGGTCGACAATATCCCCGGCGTGGAAAAGTGCGGCGAGAAGACCGCGGCGAAATGGCTGGCCGAATACGACAACCTCGACGCCATCATTGCCAATGCCGATCGCTTCACCGGCAAGATCGGTGACAACCTGCGCGCTGCGTTGCCACAACTTCCGCTCTCGCGTGAACTCGCCCGCGTGCGTACCGAGCTGGAACTCGACACCGGTCCCGATCAGCTGATCGCGACGTCGCCCGACAGCGATCAACTGCGCCTGCTCTATTCCCGCTATGGCTTCCGTGCGGCCATGCGCGATCTGGACGGAGCGGCCGGGAGCAGCGCGGTGGCGCAGGCGACAGCTTCAGCGCCCGGGTCCGTCTCAACGACCCCAACGACCAGCGTGCCGCCAGCGGAGATCCGCTACGAAGTGGTGCTGGATGTGCCGACGCTGGAGCGCTGGATCGAAAGACTGAGTGCTGCCGAGGTGTTCGCCTTCGACACCGAAACCACCAGCCTCGACGCCCACCGGGCCGAACTGGTCGGTATTTCGCTGGCCTGCGAGGCCGGCCATGCCGCCTATATTCCGCTGGCACACCGAGCGCCGGGCACACCCCAGCAACTCGATTTGCAAAGCACGCTGGCTGCACTCAAGCCTCTGCTCGAAGATCCGGCGCGCGCCAAGATCGGCCAGCATGGCAAGTACGACATGCATGTATTGGCCCGTTATGGAATTGCGGTGCAGGGCTATCGCTACGACACCATGCTCGAGAGCTACGTCTGGAATTCGACGATCACCCGCCACGATATGGACTCGTTGGCGCAGCTCTATCTGGGCATCAAGACCATTGCTTTCGAAGAGGTCGCGGGCAAGGGTGCCAAACAGATTTCGTTTGCCGATGTGGCGCTCGAACAGGCCGTTGGTTACGCCGCCGAGGATGCCGATGTCACCTTGCGTCTGCACCAGCATCTGCGTCCGCTGCTGGAGAGTGTGCCCAGCGTCTGCCGCATTTTTGACGAGATCGAAATGCCCCTGGTGCCGGTTTTGGCGCGTATGGAGCGCGAGGGTTTTCTTATTGATGCGGCCAAGCTGAGGGTGCAGACCCACGAGCTGCGCAAACGCATGCACGCCATCATTGAGCAGGCCCATGCCAGCGTCGGCCATAGTTTCAGCCTGGACTCGCCCAAGCAGTTGCAGGCGGTGCTGTATGAGGAACTCAAATTGCCGATCCTGGCCAAGACGCCGACCGGCCAGCCGTCGACCAATGAGGACGCGATCAGCGAACTGGCCGAGCACCACGAGTTGCCGCGGCTGATCCTGGAATACCGCGGCTTCGCTAAATTGGTATCGACCTATACCGACAAACTGCCCGAACAGATCAATCCGGACACGGGGCGCGTGCACACTTCATTCCACCAGGCGGTGGCGGCCACCGGTCGTTTGAGCTCGACCGATCCGAATCTGCAGAACATTCCGATCCGCACCGAGGAGGGCCGGCGTATCCGCACCGCCTTCATCGCGCCGCCAGGTTTCAAGGTGGTCGCAGCCGATTACTCGCAGATCGAGTTGCGCATCATGGCGCATCTGTCCGAGGACCCCGGTCTGCTCGATGCGTTTGCCCATGGCGAGGATGTTCATCGGGCGACCGCGGGCGAAGTCTTTGGCGTCGATCGCGACGCGGTGAGTGGCGAGCAGCGGCGCGCCGCCAAGGCGATCAATTTCGGACTGATGTACGGCATGTCGGCGTTCGGGCTGGCGCGACAGCTCGGCGTCGGCCGCGGTCAGGCGCAGGAATACATCAATCTCTATTTCCAACGCTATCCCGGTGTCAAGGGCTATATGGAGTCGGTCCGCGAGCGGGCGCGTCGCGATGGCTATGTCGAGACCGTGTTCGGGCGTCGTCTGCATCTGCGTGAAATTCACTCACGCAATGCGGCACAACGGCAGGGCGCCGAGCGCGCTGCAATCAACGCACCGATGCAGGGCACCGCGGCCGATATCATCAAACGGGCAATGCTCGACGTCGATCAGTGGTTGTCAACGCGTCACGATCAGGCGCGACTGCTGCTGCAGGTGCACGATGAACTGGTGCTCGAGGTGCGCGCCGATTGCGTCGACGAGATCACGGCTGGCTTGCGCGAGCGCATGAGCCGCGCCGCCGAACTGCGGGTTCCGCTGCTGGTCGAGACCGGAGTGGGTGACAACTGGGATGAGGCGCATTGATCGCTGGACAAACAGGCTAACGGAATTTTCATGTTTACCTGTTGAGACCTAAATAAATGCAGGGTAAACGCGGCCAATCCTGCCGTTGAACCTTCCACGCCAGACCCCATCAAAGTGTACGGATCGACCCCCAACGATCCGTTCACTCCCTCCCCTGAGTGAACACAGCAGACTGGACTTTCCCCAAGTCACTCTGCGATCCGGCCCCGGCACACCCCCAAGTGACCGGGGCCAACTTTTTTCTGCGATCTGATAATCATGCCGCGTGTCGCGCGCTGTCAGTCGCCTAGCCCAGCCATTCACGCGGTCGCAGGTATTCGGCGAGTTTCGCCTCCGGGCTGCCCACCTCGGGTGTGAAGCCATACTCCCAACGCACCAGCGGAGGCAGCGACATCAGGATCGATTCGGTGCGGCCACCGCTTTGCAGCCCAAACAGGGTGCCACGATCGTGCACCAGGTTGAACTCGACGTAGCGGCCGCGCCGATAAAGCTGGAACGAGCGTTCGCGCTCGCCAAATGGCGAGTTCTTGCGGCGCTGTACGATCGGCAGATAGGCGTCGAGGAACGAGTCGGCCACGCTGCGGGTGAAATCGAAGCAGCGGGTGAATGACCAGCGATTGAGATCGTCGAAAAAAATGCCGCCGACGCCGCGGGTCTCGTTACGGTGTTTGAGATAGAAGTAGCGATCGCACCATTCCTTGAACTCCGCATAGAGTCCAACACCGAAGCGTGTGCACATCTCCTGTGCCGTGCGGTGCCAGTGGCGGATGTCCTCGTCCTCCGCATAACAGGGCGTCAAGTCATAGCCGCCGCCGAACCACCAGGCAGGTTTTTCACCGGTAGTCGCAAACAACCGCACATTCATGTGCGTGGTCGGCACGCGCGGATTTTGCGGATGAAATACCAGGGACACGCCCATCGCGGTCCACGGCTGGCCGGCCAACTCGGGGCGATGCGCGCTGGCCGAAGCTGGCAGGGTTTCGCCCATGACCTTGGAGAATCCAATACCTGCTTGCTCAAACACTGCGCCATCACGCAGTACCCGGGTCCGCCCGCCGCCACCCTGTTCGCGTTGCCAGCTGTCTTCGCGAAAGTGGGCAATACCGTCTGCCTTCTCGATGGCCTCGCAGAGTCGATCCTGCAGGCTGCGCAGCCAAAGTTCGGCTGCCTCGAGATTGGGCACTGCTTGTACTTCGATCATGCTGGTTCCCTGCAGATTATGGAGCGCGGATGACGCCGCCTCCACAGCACTGCCGGAAGCTCGCATCCGGGCGGTGCCGCTGGCAAGATGATCGCATGACCCGTCTCAGCGTCAACCTCAACAAAATTGCCGTGCTGCGCAATTCGCGGGGCGGTGGCCTGCCCTCGATCCTGCATGCCGCCGCGGTCGTGGTCGGCGCCGGTGCGCGCGGTCTGACCGTGCATCCGCGCCCCGATCTGCGCCATGTCTGGCCCGCTGATGTGTTGGCACTGGCGCAATGGCTGACCGAGCACAATGACAAGGTCGGCGCTGCCGATCGGGTCGAGTTGAACATCGAGGGCAATCCGTTTGCGCCGGCGCGCGGCAACGGCTATCCGGGCCTGCTCGAACTGGTTGCTCAGGCGAGGCCCGATCAGGTCACCTTCGTTCCCGATGCCGATGGCCAGATCACTTCTGACCATGGTTTCGATCTGGCTGCGCCACCCGCAGCGTTGGCTGCCCTGATCGCTGCATCTCGCGATCTCGGCGCAAGAGTCAGCCTGTTCGTTGACGCCGACAGTGATTCAATCGCGCGGGCGGCCGAACTTGGCGCGCAGCGTATCGAAATCTACACCGGTCCATTCGCCTCGGCGGTGCAAGCCGAGGCGCCTGGTTCGGCGATCGCCAACTGTCGCAATGTCGCGGACCAGGCGCGCCGTGCGGGCCTGGCGATCAATGCCGGTCATGATCTGGATCTGCACAACCTGCCGGTGCTGCTGGCAGCAGTGCCGGATATTGCCGAAGTTTCGATCGGCCACGCTCTGATCAACGATGCACTCTATCTGGGCCTCGACGCGACGGTGCGTGCCTACCTTGGCGCCTGCCAGCGACCATGAGCCAACCATTCGCTCAACGTGGCGACGGCTCAGCAAAGGCAATGCGCTGGACGCCGTGCTCGCGCGCCTGGGCCAGAACATCGACGAAGCGCTGATAGCCGGCGTCCCGGTCGGGATCGATCAGCAGCACGCGGGCGGGATCGCGATGCACCTGGAAGGCGAGTTCGGCGGCCAGGACCTGGTCCTGAATCGGTCGATCCTCCAATAGCAGTCGTCCGTCGGCAAGGATGCGCAGCAGCATCGGCGGTTCTAAGGGCGGCGGCGGAATGGTCGGTGTCGGCTGCGGCAGATTGAGCGACAGCCGTTTGCTCAGTATCGGCGCGGCGATCATGAATATGATCAGCAGGCAGAGCATCACGTCGACCAGGGGCGTGACATTGATCTCGCTGATGGCTTGGCTGTTCGAGTCGCGATCATGGTTGCGCATGGAGCCTCCGTCCGGCCTGGGATAGCCATTCAACGCAGGCCGACCTGCGGCGGGGTTTGTACCTGCCGCCGCGGATCCGGATTTCAGGCAAAGAAAAGGCCGGGACTAGCCCGGCCTTGGCTTCTCGTCTTGCTGATCGCTCAGTTGGTTGCGGTGGTCTCGAAACCGATCTTGTTCATGCCGAGGTTCTTGGCCGAACCCATCACATCGGCCAGCACCTGATACTCGGTGAACAGATCAGCCTTGATCTGCAACATTGGCTGCGGGTCCTTCTTCGCCTCGAACTGCAGCTGCAGCTCGAACACGTCCTTGGTCAGCGGCTGGCCATCCCAGAACAGATTGCCCGCCGAATTGATCGTCAGCGCGATCGGCGGTGGTGGCTCTTCGTCGTTCTTGACGGTGGATTTCTGTGGCAGATCGATCTGGATGCGCTGCGACATCATCGGCGCGGTGATCATGAAGATGATCAGCAGCACCAACATCACGTCCACGAGGGGCGTGACATTGATTTCGGCCATCGGCCCGCCATCCTGGTTGCTTGAAAAAGCCATGGTGAATTCCTCGCGACGCCTTACTTGCCTTCCGGCGTGGTGACAAAGCCGATCTTCTTCATGCCGGCGACCTTGGCCACTCCCATGACGTCCTGGAGGACGCCATAGCGCGTGGTCTTGTCGGCACGAATCTCCAGCATCGGCTGCGGCTCGCGACGGGCTTCAACCCGCAGTCGGCGATCCAGGGTGGACATCAGCAAGGGTTCGTCGTTCCAGAAAAGATCGCCATTGGTTTTCACCGCAAGCGAGATCGGCTGGGAGGTCAACGGCTCCCGGTCGACCACGGACTTCTCCGGCAGTTCGATCTTGACCTTGTGCTGCATCAGTGGCGCCGTGATCATGAAAATGATCAGCAGAACCAACATCACGTCGACCAGTGGCGTGACATTGATTTCGGCCATGACACCGCCGGTGTTGCTTGAAAAAGCCATGCAATCCTCCTGGCAGCCGTGCGGGCTTACTTCTTGACCGGCTTCGGACCCACGCCTTCAACGCGCGAGCCAGTAGCGAAGAAGTCGTGCAGGTCGTGCGCGAACTCGTCGAAGCGGGCATTGATCTTGCGGTTGGAGCGCATGAAGAAGTTGTAGGCGAGTACCGCCGGGATAGCAACGAACAGACCGAACGCGGTCATGATCAAGGCCTCACCGACCGGGCCGGCAACCACGTCCATGGATGCCTGGCCAGACGCGCCAATGGCGATCAGGGCGTGGTAGATACCCATGACGGTACCGAGCAGGCCGACGAAGGGCGCCGACGAACCGGTGGTGGCCAGCCAGGTCAAACCGTTCTCAAGCCGCGAGCTCTCGCGGGTGACGGCCTGACGCAGCGAGCGATCGATGAACTCGGAGCGATTGAGCGCTTCGACCAGACGCGAACCTTCGTGGCGCTGATGGTGGGCGGCGGCGCCGGCGCAGTCGAGTGCAATCTTCGAGAACGGCTCCGACGAGGGCTGCTCTTCCATGAAGCGGACCGCATCGGCCGCCGACGGAGTTTCCCAGAACGTCGAGATCACGCGCTCCATCCGGGCGGTGATGCTGAGATTGCGGATGCCGTTGACGATGATATAGACCCAGCTTCCGAGCGACTGGATGAGCAGGGTGATCAGGACCATCCAACCGATCCAGTCGAGATTTTCAATCAGATGGCTGAAACCCATCGTCTGCAGGGCAGCTGCATCGGACATGGGAGCGGCGGCGTCCACCGGCGGCGCCGAGGATGCAGCGGCCATTACGCTGCCCGCTGCGGGTTCGACCGCCGCAGGTGCTGCAGCCGCCGCGGCGTCTGCGATTCCTGCATCCGCAGGCTGAGTCGAGGTCTGGTCTTGAAGCATGGCATCACCTTTGGTTAGACGGGATAATTAACTGAGCGAGAATTTGATGGGAATCAAAACACGACCCTGGACCGGACGACCGTCGCGGATTTCGGGGTTGAACTTCCAACTGCGTGCGGCACGGATCGCTTCCTGATCAAGTTCGCGATGCCGGCTGGACTTCTGTACCTGTACATCGATCGGCGTACCGTCGACACCCACAGTGATCAACAGGATGACTTCGCCTTCCAGGCGGCGACGCATCGCGGCCGGCGGATAGCGCGGTGGCCGCATGCGGCGATAGCTCGGATCTTCCGAAGCCGTACGATCGGGCTGCAGGTCCGGTGCTGGTGGCGCGGGCGGAGCCGGTGGCGGCGCTTCCTCGGCCATCGGCAGAGCTTCCTCGAAGACGATTTCCGGCGGCGGCTCTTCCGGCGGCGGAGTCGGGGTCGGGCGCTTCTCGATGATCTTCGGTTCGATCTTCTTCGGCGGTTCCGGTGGCGGCGGCGGCGGCGGCGGCGGCGGCGGCGGTGGCTCAAGGAAGACCACTTCCACCATGTCGTCATCTTCCTCGTCTTCCTGCGCCGGCGGCTTAACCGGTGCCATCAGAAACAGGAACATGCTGGTGTGCAAGGCCAAGGCAAAGGCCTGCCCGGTCACCCGACGCAAACTGAAACTCTTGTCTTCTTTCAAATGCATGGACATGGGACTTGGGTCTCGATTGGCCCCTCACTACGCGCTACCAGAGCCCCGCCCCAGCGGGGTCGGCGACACAAGGGAAAGCGAGTATAGCGAGAGGTCCGGTTGCTAACTAGGGACTGAATGATCCCCAGACTTCCGCACAGCATGACGCAGATGCGTTACAAAACGGAAACGTAACAAGGGCGGCCCAAGGGTTGCACCGCCCCTTCACAATTACATTCTGCGCACATTCTTCAGCCAGGTCTCCGCGTTCTTCTTGGTGCTCGGAAACTGGGTGGCCTTCTCGAATGCTGCTATGGCGCCGGCTTTGTTGTTGAGTTCGATTTCGGCATTGCCGAGGATCACCCAGGCTTCTCCCTCGTGCTTGAACGGCGTCTTCTTTAGCGCTTCCAAGGCTGCCGCCCTGGCCTCAACCACCTTCTCGGCATCCATCAACGCATAGGCCTCACGGAATTTCATGTCACCATCTTTTGCGTAGATGGCTGCCTTGTTGTACGCCGCCGCGGTCTTCATGAAGTCTTCGCCTTGCGAGTAGACCTCGCCGAGCAGCGAGTAAGTCGCCAGGTTTTCCTTCAGCACGCCCTTGGCCAGTCCGTCCTCGATGACCTTTGCACCCTGATCCACGCGCTCGGCATAGGCGTAGAGCTGGGCGAGCTGGCGCAGCTCCGGTTCGGTGCTCAACAGCCCGGTCGAATAGGCGCGGTCCATGACAGCCAGTGCCTTCGGCTCCTGGTCATTCTCGATATAGACGTTGGACAACTGCTTGATGATCGACTTGTTGTTGGGATCCTTTGCCAGCACGCCTTCGCCATAGCTGATTGCCTCGGCGTAGTTCTCGCTCTCGGTGTAGCAGGCCATCAGGGCCGCGTACCAGCTGTCGTTCGGCTTGTCGGAAAGTTCGATCGCGCGCTTGATGGCGGTCGCGGCCGGTTCGTATTTCTCCAGCTGGTAATAGGCCTGACCCTTGACGATCAGCAGGGTGTCCTTTTCCTCGCCGGTTTCACGCATCCAGCGATCAGCCCAGAGGATGGCGTTGTCGAACTGGTCCTCCTGCAGATAGAGCTGCGCGTTCAGCTGCATCAGGCCGAAGTGCGAGTTGTTCGGCAATGAATTGAGTTCGATCGCCTTGATGTTGTACTCGATCGCCTTCAGCGAATCCTCGTCACGCTCATAGGCAATGGTGCCGAGTGCCTGGTAGGACGTGCCCTTCTCACTGTCCATCGCCTTGGACTGACTGAGGATGTCATTGAAGATCTCTTCGGACTTTTCGTAGTCTTCCTCATTCAACGCGTCCAGACCGCTCTGCACTTTCTTGCCGAGCTTGGCCGACATCTTGAATTCGGGTTCCTCGCGGGAACTGTTCGGGAAGTCCGGCTCGGACTTTTTGTTCTTGGCGGCCCGCTCCTTCTTGGCCTTGGAGTTGCGACCGGCCATGGCCGATGTGCTCTGTTCGGCACCGCCCCGGCTGCCGATACCCTGGGCAAGTACAAAATCCGAACTCAGCAGCAGCAGTCCCGCCACCAGCAATCCCGTCATCTGTGGCAATTGCAGTTTGTTGTTTGTCATGGCCCTACCCTCCCAAAACTATTGACAGCGCCCGCACCGGGGCGCAAAGGGGGCGAGAGCGTAGCGCCCGCCCGCGCAGGCGACAACTGACGCCTGTTTGAATTGTGCGACCACAGAGCTTAACCGGCGCACGCAGATAAATCATCGGTCCGGCCTGTTCGGGGAACCCTGGGCTTCGCCTGCGGTCCCTGTCGGGGCCCCGACAGCCAAGCCCGCGTTACCTGGGGCTGGGTTCGCTGTCGCTAAATTGTCGGGAAGTTGGCCTTGGAATAGGCCACACGCTCGGCCGGGTCCTTGGCCAGGCTGCCCTGTCGCTCGAGTTCCTGCACCTTGCGCAGGCGGTGCAACAGGCCGTTGCCATTGGCCATCTGGATGGCCAAGCCGGGCCGGGCGTTCAGCTCCAGGATCAAGGGGCCGAGTTGCTTGTCGAGCACGATGTCGACTCCGACATAGCCAAGTTCGACCAGCTCATAGCAGCGCGCGGCAATCAGCAGCAACTCGTCCCAGCGCGGGATCTGCAGTCCGACGATGGTGCTTTCGGTATCCGGATGTTCGCGGATGAGCTCGCGCCCCCAGACGCCGCGACAGGTGGTGCCGGTGGGAATATCGATGCCGACGCCGATTGCGCCCTGATGCAGATTGGCCTTGCCATCGGACATCCGGGTCGGCAGGCGGATCATCGACATCACCGGATAACCGAGGAAGCTGATGATGCGGATGTCGGGCACACCCTTGTAGCTGACGTTGTCGAAGATCGGATCGAATTGCACGCAGTACTCGACCAGCACATGGTCGGGCTGGCCGCCCAGCGAGAACAGACCCGACAGCATGTTGGAGATATGGTGATCGAATTCCTCACGGGCGAGCAAGGCGCCGTTGGAGCGCCGGTAGCGATCTCCGCGTCGGCCCGAGATCACCAGGATGCCATCACCGCCCGAGCCATGCGCGGGCTTGACGACGAAGCTCTCACGATCACGCAGCTTCTCGTGCAGCTCTTCGATTTCATGCTCTTCGCGCACCACAGCGTACAACTGGGGCACCGGCAGACCGGCGGCCAGCGCTAGCTTCTTGGTGATCAGTTTGTCGTCGACCCTCGGATAATTGCGGCGCTGGTTGTACATCAGCACGAACTCGGCATTGCGCTGGCCAATGCCGGTCAGTCCGATGGCGCGCAACCGCTTGGCAATTTTGAAGGGATTGAGCACGGTCAGGCCGCCTTTGTTGGCGCCGGCTCTACCGGGTCGGTGGCGAGCGCACGGAAGCGGAACAGCTCACTGATTCGATAGCCCGAGTAGCGCCCGATCAGCAGGGTCAGCGCGAACAGCACAAGGAGCAATTCGGGGAATACGAAGATCAGGTGTTCGAGCCAGGCGATGCTCATCACCAGGTAGGCCATGATCGCCACGATCAAGGTGCCGAAGCCTTCTTTCATCGCGAAGGCCCCGCCGCGCTCCTCCCAGGCGATCGACATCCGCTCGATGGTCATGGTCATGATCACGATTGGAAATAGCGCGATCGAAAGGCCCTGATCGATGCCGAGCTTGTTGCTGACGACCGAGACCATGGCCATCAGGAAGACCACCAGGATAAGCACGGCCGTCAATCGCGGCACCAGCAGCAGTCGCAATCGCTCGAGGTAGAAACGCACCAGCAAGCCCATGCTGACCACGGTCAGGAACAGGATGACGCCGGTCAGCAACTTGGTCTCGCGGAAGGCCAGGGCGACCAGCACCGGCATGAAGGTGCCGAAGGTCTTGATGCCAACCACGTTGCGCAGCAAGAGCATCAGAAACGCCCCGATCGGCATCATCAGCAGGATGCGGTAGACGTCCTGGGTCTGCAGCGGCAGGTTGAGCAGGGAGTACGCCACCAGGTTCTTGTCCTTGGCCTCGAGTCTGGCCTTGGCGACATCGAGCGCGTCGTCGAGCGTGCTCTGTACGGCGAACTCCAGGCGAGCGCGCGAATTTCCCTCGACTTCGAGCACCGGCTTCTGGCTGATGCTCCACAGAAACATTTCCTCGGGCCATCCCTCGACACCGTTGTCGGCACTGATCGTGTCCCAACGTTGCGCTTCGCCATCCCATACCTGCAGGAAGGGCATCAGGGTGACCGTCGAGTCGGACTGGGTCAACGGCAGGCCATGGATCACCCGAGCGGAGATCTGCCGGTCGGCGAGCAGGCTCTTGGCCAGATGGGCGCGCTGCTCGAGCGTCTTCACCCTTTCCATCAACAGGGCGATATTGCCATCGCCTTCCGGACTGGCGAGGCTGCGGATCAGCTGGCCCGCGAATGAGGCCGAGTCGACCGATTTTTCGCGCACACTCTCCAGCAAGGTCGTGCGCGCAGTGAGATGCGGCTCTTCATAGGTTCCGGGCTTGGCCGGCAACGGCGGCGGATCGATGTAGTCGGCGGCGTGCAGATCGCGATAGACAGTGGCGCGGTAATACAGGGCCTGATTGCCGCGCGCACTGCGGTATTGCCATTGCACGGCGCGGGTACGCTTGCCAGGCACGATGTTCATGCCGTAGTTGCGGGCGACGAACTTCTCGTCGATCAGCGCATAACCGGGTGGATCACGCGGTATTTGCAAGGTGACCTTGTTGGGCCCCTTGCGCGCCTGGAACTGGATGCGCGCCTGGACCTCCCAGAGTTCGGTCTGCTCGGCCGCCTGGATCGGGAAATTGAGAACCTGCCACTTGTAGTAGAAGGCCCCCAGACCAATTGCTGCGATCAGGAAGGCGAGCAAATACAGCTGGGTCTTTTTCATATGATCGTTGTCGGGTCCCCAAGTCCGGGCAGTATAGTCGCGCGCGGCCCGCGCGGTGATGCCCGGCGTAGCGTACCGCTGGGGCGGCTCCGGCCGGCCGTCCGAATCCCGGTTTGGAATCAGCGCTTGAGGTCCTGCTCCTGCAGGTGGGCGTTGTAGCGCTCGTTGAAGTTGTGCATCGGTTCCAGGTTCGGGTCGGGATAGGACGGCGTACCACGGGCGATCTGTGCAGGAACCGGGAGGGGCGATCTTTCGATCACCAGCATCGAGTCGTAGAAATGCATCGAGGAAGCGCCGCGGGTAAAGCCGTCGATACTGAAGCTGCCGGGGTCCCGCGAGTGCCTGGCATTGAGCTGATCGATCTGGGTCTTGGCGAATTCTATGAAGGAATACGGATGACGAAAGCCGCCGCCGTACTCGCGCCAGTAGCAGGTATGCAGATCTTCCGCGATATAGACGCCATGCGCGCTGAGCGCGGGGAACAGTTCCTGGAAGCTGATCATCAGCTGATCCATGCGATGGCCGCCGTCGTCAATCAGAATATCGATGGCACCAGTGCGCGCCTTGAGTTCACGCAGAAAGCCACGGTCGGCCTGGCTGCCGATCAGGATCTCGCAGCCGACCTCCTCGATGCGCGCGCATTCCGGGTTGATGTCGACGCCAAAGATGCGCGCCTGCGGTCCCAGGTATTCGCGCCAGAGCTGCAACGAGCCGCCATGGAACACGCCAATCTCGACCACGGTGCAGGCTTGGCCGCGGAAGCGCTCCAGATGACGATGGTAGACATCAAGATAGTGCAGCCATTTGGTCAGCAGACGGCCCTGATGCTTTTCGAAGATCGCCCGCAGCGGATTATTGGACATGCTGACCTCGGTGCTGTGGGTTGCACCGCCAACCGCTCGGCGCATGCCCTGGGCTTGCAGGTTAACTTGCTGGCGCCGAGACTGCGCCATCCATAGCGCGCCGAACGCGAGCGCCGGCTGCAAACCGGATCGCAATCGCTGCGAAAGGATGCGTCAGAATTGTGTGAGGAGGGTACCGCAATGCGCAAGCTCGGAGCGCCGACTGCGACCAGGGGTCGCGGCAGTGCCAGCAATCAGGAGGGCCGTTTCGAGTCGCTGCGGGTCGAGGCCGAGGATGATGGCTGGTCGGGCCCTGAGCGCGACGAGGACGCGGTTTCGCGGCCGCAAACGGTGGTGCATGTCGAGCGGGCGCGTTCGATCATCAGCCGCAATCAGTCACCGGATATTCCCTTTGATCAGTCGATCAACCCCTACCGTGGCTGTGAACACGGCTGTGTCTATTGCTACGCGCGGCCGACCCACGCCTATCTGAATCACTCGGCCGGAATGGATTTCGAGACCCAGCTCTACGCCAAGACCAATGCCGTGGAGTTGTTGCGCGCCGAGTTGGCCCGGCGCGGCTATCAGCCATCAACGATCAATCTTGGCGCCAATACCGATCCCTACCAGCCGATCGAACGCAAGCAGCAGCTGAGCCGCGGTCTGCTCCAGGTACTGGTGGAGACGCGCCATCCATTCACGGTGATCACCAAGAATGCGCTGGTCGAGCGTGATATCGATTTGCTGCGCGAGGCGGCCGCGTTCGACCTGGTCCAGGTGTTCATTTCTGTGACCACGCTCGACAACCGCCTGGCCAGCAAGCTCGAACCGCGGGCCTCGGCACCGCATCGCCGCATCCAGGCAATTGCAGCCCTGCATGATGCGGGGATTCCAGTCGGGGTATTTGTGGCACCGCTGATTCCGATGCTGACCGACAAGGACCTTGAGGCCATTCTTGAGCTCTGTCATGAGGCGGGCGCGCGCACGGCGAGCTATACCCTGGTTCGCCTGCCACACGAAGTGGCGCCGCTGTTTCGCGAGTGGTTGCAATTGCACGCGCCGCAGCGCGCCACCCACGTGATGAGCCTGATCCAGCAGATGCGCGGCGGCAAGGACTACGACGCCAACTTCCGCACGCGCATGCGTGGCGAGGGCGTGTTCGCCGATTTGATCAGTCGTCGCTTCAGGATCGCCTGTCAGCGCCTGGGGATCCTGCGTCGAAATGAAGAGGTCAGTCTGCGCACGGATCTGTTCAGGCCGCCGCGTCTGGACTCGCGCCAGGCCGAACTGTTCTGAAATCCGCAGCTCAGATCCGGTAGCGAAGTTTCAGCACGATCTGGTCGGAGTCGCGCAGTCGCAGGGCGCGATCGAACAACTGATTCAGATCGTGGTCGTCGTGATCACTGAAGCTGTCGCCGCCACGGCTGTAAACCGCAAAGAAATCGCTTTGTGGCGCAATCTCGTACCGGTAGCGGATCTGCAAACCGAAATTGTTGATCGCGAATGGCGCAATCGCTTCGTTGCTGGCCTGCAATCGGCCGTCATCCTGCAGGCGATAGGCGCGCGCGGTTTCCGAATGCAGGCCCAGCCACTGCATCTTGGCGCGCAGTTCATGACGTGGTGCGGGAAACCAGTTGAGCTGGGCATTGCCCATCATTTGTTCGCGCGCTACACGAGCGAATAGAGTCTCGCCCTGCCACAAAAGGGAATCGCGGGTGCGCTTGCGTGCCAGTCCCACTCTCAGGTCGAGCGTGTCGGAG
The DNA here is from genome assembly GCA_038255435.1 of Lysobacterales bacterium. GTDB lineage: Bacteria > Pseudomonadota > Gammaproteobacteria > Xanthomonadales > Ahniellaceae > 0-14-3-00-62-12. The sequence continues at coordinate 28,067 of JBBSLG010000005.1, read as the reverse complement.
AAGAAGTGGGTGACGGTCGCTTCAAGTTGCAGGTGTGCGTCCATGTCGATCTGGCCGCTGGTATGCCAGACCGCGCCGCCAAAGCGCCAGTCCTTCCAGCGTGGGGTGTTGTAGTTGCTGAAAACGCTGGCTCCCGATTCTCGATAGACCAGACCGTTGCCGCGCGAAATAAGATTATCGTAGCCGGAGGAATCGCGGATCCACTCGATGTATTGTGTTCCGCCATTGCGGTATTCGAGATCCGTTCCGAGCTGGAATCGGCTCGGTATGTGCTCGCCGTCCAGGGTCTTGCGTACCACCAGATCCGAATTCAGTTGCACGGTACGCAGGACATTGCTATCGCCAAAGCCACTGTAGGGATAGCGCACCGATAGCGCACCGACACGCAGCGCATTGCGCGGCATGAAGCCCATATCGTTGAGATCAAGATCGTCGGAAAGGTAGGCGCCGGCGATCTCTCCATGGAGGCCGTTGGGGCCGGTCAATTGCAGGGCCGCGCGCAGGCTCTCCCCAGTCTTGTTCACACCCGCCTGCTCGATCTCGCTCTGAATGACGTGGGTGTTGAGTCGCAACCAGTTCACAGGGTTCCATTGCAGGTCGACCATCTGGACGAAGGCGGTGCGATCAAGGAACGGTCGATCAGTGTAGGTTCCGGCATAGCCGAGGGTGAACTGCTCGCCCGGCTTCAGGAAACGTGTCGCGTAGAACGCACTGCCAAGGTCGTCAGCGTGATCCGATTCGAGTACGCCGAAGGCGCCGTAGTTGATCCCGGCAAACGAACCACTGGCCTTGGCGGCCACGTCGATGTCGGCAATGCCCTGGCCATCATCGCTGGGCCCGCCGAGTCGGCGCGTGTAGATCAGACTGCCGCCCTGTGCGGTGGGCAGGTCGAAGATCGCCTGATTCTCGGTGAAGAACGGTCGCTTGTCCGAGAAAAATGTTTCCAACGCGGAGAAGTTCACCACCAGGTCGTCACTCTCCACCTGGCCAAAGTCTGGATTCAATGCAGCGGTCAATTGGAAAGTACCCGAGGGTTTCCACAACACATCGATGCCGGCCTTGGTGTCGAGGTCTTCGCGCACCTGATCGGATAGGACGGTAACGTATGGGTAGGCATTGAAGGTCGATCGGCTGTACTGGCGAATTTCGATCGGAGTAAACGCACTGAGGAAACGCTGCTCGGTGAAGCGAATCGCTGGACTGGCGTAGCGCTCGCCATTGCTGCCGAGCACACGGTCGACATAGATGCCTATTTTGCGGGTGTCGCCCTGCACCGCACGCATGGTCGAAATGTTCCAGGGGATCAGCAATTCGGCCGACCAACCGGCTTCGGTCTCATCCACCGCGTGCTGCCAATCGCCGTCCCAGTCAGGTCGGAATTGGGTCTCGTTGGAGATCACGAGGTCATCGATCGAGTCGGACAACGAGACCATGAAGTTGTAGCCAAGCTTGCCATCGCCGTCGAAGTCGATCATCACATTGACTCGATCCGATCCGCCGCCGCGATCGCGCAGGGTGCGTGGTTTCACTCGCTGCACGGTCGCTGCCTGCTGATTGCGGAAGGCAACCGCGATGCCTTCGGGCGTGCTCAGCAACAGCACCTCGGTCTGCTGCGACGGGGCGGCCTGGGTCAGCGGTTGCACGGTAACCAGGGGGCCCAGAGTCTGTGCGTTGGCCCATTCCGCTTCGTCCGGTCTGCCATCGATGATCAGCACTGCCTGGGCTGGAAGTGCTGCCAGCAGTAGCGGCCAGACTGTCCAGCGGGTGTTTGTCCGCGATTGCATCTCTCTATGCCCCATTCCCTGTTGGTCAGGTCTGCATCAAACCTGATCGCGGGGAATTTGGAGCGTGCGGAAAGTCGCTAGTACCTTGGGCATGCCTGCGCCGCCTCGGCTGACCTCTACATGCCCGGCAGTGCGCAGTCAGACCTGCGAGTCAGACGTCCAGATTGCTCACACGCAGCGCGTTCGTCTCGATAAAGGCGCGTCGAGGCTCGACCACATCGCCCATCAGGGTCGAGAAGATCTGGTCGGCGGCGACGGCATCCTCGATGCGGACCTGGAGCAGGCGGCGGCTCTCCGGATTGACCGTGGTCTCCCAGAGCTGTTCGGGATTCATTTCACCCAGGCCCTTGAAGCGCTGAATGGTCCGGCCACGCTTGGCTTCGTCCATCAACCAGGCCTGCGCTTCACCGAAATTGCGTACATCAGAGCTCCGGTTGCCTCGCGATACGCGCCCGCCAGGACCCATCAAGCCGTTGATTTGATTGGATATCTCGCGTATTGCTGCGTAATCGTTGCCGGCAAAGAAGGCCTGCGAGAGCAGCGCCTCGCTGGACAGGCCATGGTGCTGTTTGCTGATCCGCAATGCCGCGCCCTGCTCGCCTTCGGCGGCGACCGCGCGCAATTGGTACTGGGCGCGACCTAGACCGCGGTTGTTGATGCGCGCGGCCAGATCATCCGCCCAGCGCTGAAACGCTGACACATCGCCAAACAGGGATTCATCGGCGGCGGGCGCGTCGAGCATGGCATTGAGCAGCAGCTCGTCAACACGGCCGCTGAGCCGCTCGATCTGATCCTTGGCATGCTGATAGTCGCGCAGCAGCTTTTCCAGTCCGGCACCCTTGATCGCGGGTACGTCCTCGGCGGGCACCAGTTCAGCGTCCTCGACGGCATTGCTGATCAGGTACATGGCCAGCGCTTCATTGTCTTTCAGGTACATCTCGTGCTTGCCCTGCTTGAGCTTGTACAGCGGCGGCAGACCGATGAAGACATGGCCGCGCTCGATCAGCACCGGCATCTGGCGGTAGAAGAAAGTCAGCAGCAGGGTACGGATGTGCGAGCCGTCGACGTCAGCATCGGTCATGATGATGATGCGGTGGTAGCGCAACTTGTTGACGTCGAATTCGTCCTTGCCGATCCCACAGCCCAAGGCGGTGATCAGAGTACCCACCTCGGCCGATCCCAGCATCTTGTCAAAGCGGGCGCGTTCAACATTGAGAATCTTGCCCTTGAGCGGCAGGATCGCCTGCGTTTTGCGGTTGCGACCCTGCTTGGCAGAGCCGCCGGCGGAGTCGCCCTCGACCAGGAACAGTTCGGACAGGGCCGGATCCTTTTCCTGGCAGTCGGCAAGCTTGCCGGGAAGGCCGGCGATATCCAGGGCGCCCTTGCGGCGCGTCAGTTCGCGGGCCTTGCGGGCGGCCTCGCGGGCGCGGGCGGCATCGACGACCTTTTCACAGATGGCGCGGGCGACCAGGGGATTTTCCTGGAGAAAATCGCCGAGTTTGTCGCCCATGACGATTTCAACCGCACTCTTCACTTCGGACGAGACCAGTTTGTCCTTGGTCTGCGAACTGAACTTGGGGTCGGGAACCTTGACCGAAAGCACGGCAATCATGCCCTCGCGCATATCGTCGCCGGTCAGACTGACCTTGGCCTGCTTCTGCAGATTGGACGATTCGATGTAATTGCCCAGGGTACGGGTCAGCGCGGCGCGAAAGCCGGCAAGATGGGTACCGCCATCTTTTTGCGGGATATTGTTGGTGAAGCAGTACATGCGCTCTTCGTAGGCATCGGTCCACTGCAGGGCTACGTCAACAGCGATGCCCTCGGGGGTAGTGCCGATGAAGCTGACGACCTGGGGATGCAGGGGCGTGCGCAGCTGCGAAAGATGCTCGACAAAGCTGCGAATGCCGCCCTCATACTGGAAAGTGTCCGACTTGCCGTCACCGCGTTCGTCGCGCAACTCGATGCGCACACCGGAGTTCAGGAAGGCCAGCTCGCGCAGACGCTTGCTCAGAATGTCGTAGTGGTACTCGACATCGGTGAAGATTTCTTTGCTGGGCAGAAAGCGCACCTGGGTTCCGCGCTTCTGACTCGCTTCCATCTGCTTGATCGGATAGACCGGGTCACCGAGCTTGTACTCCTGGCGGTAGTGGAAGCCCTCGCGCCAGATATCCAGCCAGAGGGTCTCTGACAGCGCGTTGACCACCGAAACGCCGACACCATGCAGACCACCGGAAACCTTGTAGCTGTTGTCGTCAAACTTGCCGCCGGCGTGCAGGACCGTCATCACGATTTCTGCCGTCGAGCGGCCTTCCTCATGCATGCCAACCGGGATGCCGCGGCCGTTGTCGAGCACCGAAACCGAACCCTCGGCATGGATGGTGACCAGAACGGTATCGCAGTGTCCGGCCAGAGCCTCATCGATGGCGTTGTCGACAACCTCGAAAACCATGTGATGCAGGCCAGTGCCATCGTCGGTGTCGCCGATGTACATGCCGGGGCGCTTGCGCACCGCATCCAGGCCCTTGAGCACTTTGATACTGTCTGAGTCGTAGCTATTGGTCATGCGGGATTCCGGCAATGTGCCTTACGGGACATGGATGTCGAGTTCTGGGCTTTCTGGGCCCTGCCGTCTGCGTGAGGCGACGTGGTCCGGGGGCCTGCAGGCTGGCTTCGGTGGCAGAGCGCGATGCGGTGTGCAGGTGCCTGTCCGTTCCGAGTCCTCTAACCGTCAAAGTATACCAGTGATGGCCGCTACCCGGCCGTGTTCCACGTGGAACACGGCCGCTGGCCGCTCACCGAGGGCAGCCGGCAATTCCACGCCCGAGATCAGGACCTGCAGGGGACGGGACTGCAGCCAGTTGAGCACCCGCGCCTGATGTTCCATGTCCAACTCACTGCCCAGATCATCGAGCAGCAAGATCGGCCAATCTCCGCTTAGCCGCTGCAGACAATCCAGTTGCGCGAGAACCATCGCCAGCGCGCAGAGCTTTTCCTGGCCCCGCGAAAGGTGCTCGCGCCTGGGTATCTGGTCGAAGACCAGGGACCAGTCGGCGCGATGGGGGCCACGCCGACTGAAACCACGTAGCCGATCCCTACCCCGCTCCTCGGCCAGTCGATCGGCTGTCGCCTCGGCACCCTCGGGCGGATCAGACTTCCATCCGCTGCCGAGCTCGAACCGTGTTCCGCTGAACTCCTGCAGCAACTCGGCACAAGTTCGCTCGACTGCAGCCGCCAGCGCCTGCGCATAGTCCCGGCGCATCCGCTCGACGACCACGGCAGCCTCCGCCATTTCGCGCTCCCAGGGCGGAAACCAGTCGTCGGGTGACTGATCGCGGATCAGACTGTTGCGTTGCTTCAACGCACGCTGATAGCGCCGCCAGGACTGCAGGAAATCTGGTTCCACGTGGAACACACCCCAGTCCAGCAGGCCACGGCGGAGCTCCGATGTGCCCGAGATCAGCTCGTGCGAACCCGGCTCGAAACAGCCCACGGCGCAGCGACGAAACAATTCAGACAGCTGCGAGACATCCGAGTCATCGACCCGGCCGCGCCAGGACTGGCCGCTGCGCTCGATACCCAAGCGGCTGCGCAGCCCGGTATCGTCGCTGAGTTCGGCGAACACGCGCGCAGCCTCGGCGCCACGGCGAATCAGGGCGTCTCGGCCACCGGCGCGAAAGCTGCGGCCGTAACTGAGCAAATGAACCGCCTCAAGCACCGAAGTCTTGCCGGCACCATTGGCACCAACGAGGAAGTTGAGGCCGGCCGACAGACGCAACTCGACCGAGTCCAGCACCCGCAAGTTCCAGATCTGCAGGCGATCAATGCGCATTCTCACCCCGCCCGCTGCAGCCGCACTCAGCCGAAGCTGACGCCAGAAACGACAAGCCCCGGACGAGCCGGGGCCAATAGCGGGACCAGCGCCAACCCATCGTCACAGCCGCAGGGGCATGATCACGTGACGCGAGCGATCATTTTCGGCATCGCGGATGAGGCAACTGGAATTGCTGTCGCGCAGGCAAAGCATGACCTGCAATCCGCGCAGAGCGCTCAACGCGTCCATCACGTAATTCACATTGAAACCCACCGACAGGCCATCCACCACGGTATCGGCCTCGACTTCCTCGGTCGCCTCTTCCTGTTCGGGGTTGTGCGCAATGATCAGCAGTCGGTTGACCGAGACATCCAGTTTCACTCCCCGGTATTTTTCGTTGGACAGGATCGCCGCCCGGGTCAGCGCCGCTTTCAGTTCGTCGCGCGACAACACCACGGTCTTGTCCGCGCCAATCGGAATTACCGCCTCGTAATCCGGGAATCGGCCATCGATCAACTTGGACGTGAAAATGAAATCGTTACGGCGGACCCGGACATGGTTCTTGCCGAACTCGATCTCCACCGTGCCCTCACCGGTATCCAGCAGGCGCTGCAATTCCAGCACGCCCTTGCGCGGAATGATGATCTGCTTGCGGGCCTTGACCGACAGATCGATCGCAGTCTCGCAGAGCGCCAGCCGGTGACCATCGGTCGCCACACAGCGCAGCACACCCTCGCGCAAATCAAACAACAGGCCATTAAGGTAGTAGCGGACGTCTTGATGGGCCATCGCGAACCCGGTGCGATCGATCAATTCCTTCAAGGTCGCTTCGGACAGCGTGACCCGTTCGACCACGTCGATGTCATCGACGGTAGGAAATTCGCTCGCCGGCAGAGTCGACAGCGTAAACTTGCTGCGACCGGCTTTCAGGGTTACCCGGTCGCCCGCCTGGCTGACATCGATACGGCTGCCATCGGGCAGCGCGCGCACGATATCAAACAGCTTGCGGGCTGGCAGGGTGATCTCGCCATCATCGGTCTGCTCCGCCGCACAGCGGGCAAACATCTCGACTTCGAGATCGCTACCGGTCAGCCCCACGCTACCGTTCTCGACCACGACCAGCACATTGGCCAGTACCGGCAGGGTCTGTCGTCGCTCGACCACACCGACCACTTGAGTCAGGGGTCGAAGCAGGGCTTCTCGCTGGATGCTGAATTTCATATCGGCTCACTCTCGACTGGGACCAGGGCAGGCAGCAACGGAAGTACCGATGATCCTGTTCTGGCCTGCTGTGGCTGGAACGCGTCCCGCACCAAAACGGGGCGCTTCTCTTTTATTTAAATAAGGATGTTGATGATGATGAAGGATGGGGATAACTTCAAGGATCATGCGCGAAGCCTTGTGCCATCAGGGTTTGCGGAGTTCGGAAAGTTGTGGGAAAGCCCGCCTGGCGGTTGTGGAGCATTTGTGGATAACCCTGTTCGCACAACTTGTCCACAGGCTATCCCCAGTTTCGTGTTCAAAGCTGCCTAACCGGACAGCGAGCGCATCAGTTTTTCCCAGTCCTCACGCAGTTTCCCGTCGGTTTCCCGCAGTTCGGCAATCAGCCGGCAGCCATGCAGAATCGTCGTATGGTCCCTGCCGCCAAAGCTGTCGCCAATCTCGGGAAGCGAGTGGCTGGTCAGCTCCTTGCACAGCGCCATCGCCATCTGCCGGGCTCGCGCCAGCTGGCGGGTGCGGCGTTTGGAGAGCAGGTCGGATACTCGCAACTGGTAGTAGTCCGCCGCAACTTTCTGGATGTTCGGGATGCTCAGCGTGCGTTCCTGCACCGTCAACAGGTCACGCAGCGCTTCCTGGGCGAACTCGATGGTGATCGCTCGACCGGTGAAATGCGCGCGCGCTGCCAGGGTATTGAGCGCACCTTCAAGATCGCGAACGTGCGAGCGCATGCGTTTGGCCAGCATGAAAGCCACTTCCTCAGGCAAGGCCAAGCCCTTCAGTTCGGCCTTGCGCAACAGGATCGCGGCCCGGGTTTCGAAATCAGGCGGCTCGATAGCGACCGGCAATCCCCAGCCCAGCCGCGAGGTCAGGCGCGGTTCCATATTCTCGACTTCCTTGGGATAGCGATCGCAGGTCAGGATGATCTGCTGGTTGGATTCGAACAGCGCGTTGAAGGTGTGGAAAAACTCCTCCTGGGTTCGGTCCTTGCCGGCAAAAAACTGGATATCGTCGATCAGCAGGGCGTCGACCGAGCGGTAGCGGTTTTTGAAATCGTCCATGTTCTTGGCATTCAGAGCCTTGATCATCGCGCTGAAAAATTGCTCGGAGCGCTGATAGAGAACGCGGAAGCCGGGAATGTTCTGTTTCATCAGGTTACCCGCCGCATACATCAGGTGGGTCTTGCCGAGCCCGGTGCCTCCGTACAACAACAGCGGATTGGACTCGCGCCGACCCGGATTCATCGCGACCTGGAATGCAGCCGCGCGACCGAGCTGGTTCGACTTGCCCTCGACGAAATTGTGAAACGTGTAATGCGGATCGAGATTGCCTTCGAACTCGAGATTGACCGGTGCAATCGCCGGCACGGGCGCAGGCCGCGCCTCGGGGGCTGGCCGCGACAGTGAGCCGACCTCGAAGCGGATCTCGAGCGGCGCTCCGTACAGGTGGCTGGCGACAGCCTCGATGCGGTGCTGGAAGCGCTCGCGCACCACGTCGAGCACAAAGCCATTGGGCGCCAGCAGACGCAGCAGTCCGTCACTCTCCTGAACCTGCAGCGGACGCAGCCAGGTCAGGATATCCTGTTCACTGAATTCCGATTCGAGGCGGGAAACGCAGCGATCCCAGAGGCTTTGCATATTCAGTTGGGCTCGCGCAGGGCTCGGTCGCGCAGTCTAGCAGGCTGTGGATAACCCGTCCCAATCCACCGTTCCTGTGGACAAAATCGGCGGCCAGGCGTTTGGACCCCGGCTAAGCGACTGTTCTGACTTGACGGAACAACAATCCCCCCGTATTCTCGCTGACCCTTTCATCCATGTGAGTAGAGGCTGCCGCCATGAAGCGCACCTTCCAACCCAGCAATCTCAAGCGCGCCCGTGACCACGGTTTTCGCGCCCGTATGGCCACCAAGAACGGACGCAAGATTCTCAATGCGCGCCGCGCCAAAGGCCGTACCAATCTGATTCCGTAGCGACCGCTCCGGCCGTGGGCGGAAATCGCTTTCCGCGCTCCGCACGGTTGTTGAATCGAGCAGCGTTTGACGAAGTCTTTCGAGCCGGCCAGAGTGCCGGCTCGAACTTTTTCAGGGTGCTGGTAACTCCGGCTCCGGGCAACGCGGCCCGACTCGGCATCACCGTGCCCAAGCGCGTGGTCAAGTTCGCCCATGATCGCAACCGGATCAAGCGCCTGCTGCGCGAAGCCTTCCGCCAGACCCGGGCGCAATTGCCGGCGATCCATCTGGTCATCCTCGCCCGCGGTGCCATCGTTGGCGCGGACAATCTCTCGCTCCGTCAGGACATCGCGCGAATACTCAATCGCGCTGCCGCATTGAAGCTGCCAGCCGACACGGGCAGAATGCCGGATTCCCCCGTCGACGCCAGCAAGTCATGAGGCGTCCGTCCACTTCTCAGGTTCTCCAAACTCATGAATAACACGCGCTTGTTTCTGTGGATGGCGCTCTTCGCTGTCGGCTATCTGCTGTGGCAGGCTTGGCAGAACGATTATCACGCCCCGCGCATGCCGGCAGGCCAGTCGGCCACAACCCCGAGCAATGGCAGCAGCGCGGACCCCTTCGTTGACGATCTGCCGAGCGCCGCGCGCGAGCTCGATCCCGAGTCCGTCGCCGGCGTACCTGCTGCAGTCGAACCGGCGGCCGAAACGCAGGCGCCCGCCCCCATCATCGAAGTCGAGACCGATCTGCTTTCCCTGCGCATCGATACCCGTGGCGGCAGCATCCTCAGCGCGGATCTCAAGCGCTATCCCAAAGAGGCCGGAGAGCCGCAGCCGGTAGTGCGCCTGCTCGATGACAATGCGGCCAGCTTGTTCATCGTGCAATCTGGCCTCACCTCCAATGGCTCTGCGGCGCCGACCCATCGCGCGGTGTTTACCGCCGAACGCAGCCACTACACACTGGAACCCGGCAGCGATCAGCTGGAAGTCCCGCTGACCTGGACCGACCCCAGCGGGATCCGTGTCGAGAAGGTTTTCCTGTTCCACCGCGGCGATTACGTGATCCGTCAGCGTCAGACCGTGCGCAATGAAGGCGCCGGGCCGTGGACGGGCAATGCCTACCATCAGATCCAGCGCGGCCCGCCGCCAGCGAAAAAAGGCGGCTTCTCGATTACCGACCCGCAACAGTTCAGCTTTGTCGGGGCGGCCTGGTACAGCCCGGAAGAGAAGTTCGAAAAGCTCGCCTTCGATGACTTCAAGGACGAACCACTGAAACAGGATATCCGTGGCGGCTGGGCTGCGATGCTGCAGCATTACTTTTTTGTCGCCTGGATTCCCGCTGCCGAGAGCAAGGTCAGCTATGCCACCGCCGTAGTCGGACCCGAGACCAATCCGCGCTACCTGCTACGCCAGGCCGAACCTGCATTCAGCGTCCCGGCCGGCCAGAGCGTGAGCACAGAAGCCCGGCTTTACCTCGGGCCCAAGCAGCAGGAAAGACTCAACGACATCGCGCCCGGTCTCGGCCTCGCACTCGACTACGGCCTGGTGCGTCTGTTCGCCGAACCGCTGTTCCGCTATGTGCTCAATCCCTTGCACAAGCTCACTGGCAACTGGGGCTGGGCGATCATCCTGACCACGGTGCTGTTGAAACTGCTGCTCTATCCGCTGGCCGCGGCGCAGTATCGCTCGATGGCAAAACTGCGCATGGTGCAGCCGCGCATGGAAGCGCTCAAGCAGCGCTACGGCGACGACAAACAGAAATACAACCAGGCGATGATGGAGCTGTACCAGAAGGAGAAAATCAATCCGGCGGGCGGCTGCCTGCCGATGATCCCGCAGATGTTCCTGTTCATCGCCCTGTACTGGGTACTGATCGAGAGCGTGGAAATGCGGCACGCACCCTTCATGGGCTGGCTGACCAATCTGACCGCGCACGATCCCTACTTTGTCTTGCCCGCCCTCAACGCGCTGACGATGTGGCTGACCCAGAAAATGACGCCGCCACCGGCCGGCATGGATCCGATGCAACAGAAGATCCTGCAGTACATGCCGTTGGCGTTCTCGGTGATCATGATCTTCTTCCCAGCCGGCCTGGTCCTGTACTGGACCGTCAACGGCGCGCTCGGCATCCTGCAGCAGTGGTGGATCACCCGCCAGGCCATGAACAAGGCCAAGCCGGCCAGCTGATGGCAAACTGCGGATCGCCCAGTGCTGTGATCCGCAGGCCCTGTCGCAGCTGCGCCAGAGGAAGCAGACGATGAGTGAACGCAGCGATACCATCGTCGCCATTGCCACACCGGCAGGTGCGGGCGGCATCGGCATTGTGCGGCTCTCCGGTCCGGCGGCACGCCAGATTGGCTGGCGGCTTGGTCAGCGCCGACTGCAGCCGCGTCTGGCCCAGTTCGTACGCTTTCGCGATGGCTATGGCGAGGCGATCGATCACGGTGTCGCGCTGTATTTCCCGGCGCCGCATTCGTATACCGGCGAAGACGTCGTCGAGCTGCAGGCGCACGGCGCGATGGTGGTGCTCAATCGTCTGCTGCGCCGCTGTGTCGAGCTCGGTGCGCGCAGCGCGCGCGCAGGCGAATTCAGTGAGCGCGCTTTCCTCAATGGCAAGATCGATCTGGCCCAGGCCGAGGCGATCGCCGACCTGATTGCCAGTCAATCCGAGGCGCAGGCACGGGCCGCACTGCGCTCGCTGGACGGCGCCTTCTCGCAGGAAGTACAGGCGCTGCAGAAGCGCCTGGAAATGCTCCGCATGTATATCGAGGCAGCGATCGATTTTCCCGAGGAGGAGATCGATTTTCTGGCCGATCATCGGCTGATGTCCGATATCGCCAGCCTGCGCACCCATCTCGCCGATTTGCTGGCTGGCGCGCGACGCGGACAGCGCCTGCGCGATGGCCTGCACACCGTGCTGATCGGCCGCCCCAATGCCGGCAAGTCGAGCGTGCTCAATGCGCTCGCCCGCAGTGACCGCGCCATCGTCACCGCGCAGCCGGGCACCACCCGCGATCTATTGCGCGAACACATTGATGTCGATGGCGTCGCCCTCACCCTGGTTGATACCGCCGGCCTGCGCGATAGCGAGGACAGCATCGAGCAGGAAGGCGTGCGCCGTGCCCGTGCCGAAATCGAACGCGCCGATCTGGCCCTGATCGTGCTCGCCCCCGAGGACGAGGATCAACTCCCGGCCCTGCGCGCCGAAGCGCCGGAGCGCGCGCGTCGACTGGTCCTGCACAACAAGAGTGATCTACGCGGCGAGCGCGCGATGCCGCAAACGGCAGATGTTGGCAGCGAGCATCCGGCCGAGATCCACCTCGATATTTCCGCGCTGACCGGAGCCGGGCTCGACGCGCTGCGCCATCAGTTGCGCCAACTCGCCGGCCATGGCGACGGCAGCGAGGGCGCCTATTCCGCGCGCACCCGACACGTGCTTGCGCTGCAGGAGGTCGCGGAGCACCTGCAGCAGGCCGAGCAGCAACTGGTTCGCAACCGCGCCGGTGAACTCGCCGCCGAAGAACTCCGACTCGCCCAGCAGGACCTCGCCAAGCTCACCGGCGAGTACCGCAGCGATGACCTGCTTGGCGCGATTTTCAGTTCGTTCTGCATCGGCAAGTAGTCGGCTGGCGAGTCGGAGCGGGTCGACGCTGAGCAAATAAACTTCGGGTTGCGCCAGAAATATTCGCCAGACAAAATCCCATCGCAGCGCCCCGTTGGCGGAACCTAAGCGCCGCAGTCCTGGTAGCCCGGCACATTCGCGCCGAGGGTGATATCGCGGCGTGCTTGCCAGGTACCTTCGGCTGACTTTCGCGGGTGCACCACACCACTGCCGCCGCGCAACTGGTGCGGACGTACTCGCTGCGCCGCGCTGAGATGGGGATCATCGTCGAACAGCACATCGCCAAGGTAATAGGTGCAGCGGCCCGGTTCGATCACATGCATGTGGATGTGCTGGGGTTCGCGGCCGAACGGATAGCTGCCGGGACGAATACTGTCGAACGCGTAATCGCCATTGGCGTCGCTGATGGCCCAGGCGCGCAGTCTGCCGTGGCGTAGTGCGCTGCCACTGATCGCAGAGTCGCGCGGATAGCGACCCTCGCGATCCGTTTGATAGGCGTAAATCACCACACCTGCTTGCGCTAATCCCTCGCCGTCACGCACGCTACCGTGCAGATGCAGCGGCTCACCGGGTTCGTCGACCGGGGTGAGGCGAGCGCGGTACACGAGTTGCCGCGGCATTCCATCAAATACGGCATCGCAGCCCTCGCAGGGCAACCCCACCACCTGCTCCTCTCCGCTGACTTGGGCCGCCTCCGCGGCTGCAGCATCCGGTAGCGGGATGACAAGGCGGGCCGCTTCGGTCAGCGTGAAGTGCGTCCGCGCAGACGCCAGCAGCACCTGGTGCAACTCAACATTGACTCGCTGTCCGACCGCGATGCCCTCAACTGCTACACAGCCCTCAGCGTCGCCGCGCGCCCAACGAAGTCGATCCGGTGCGCTGGCCAGTGCCATGGAAACCAGGGCAGCAGCGCCTTGCCGATGATCGTTGCGATCGCTGAAGCAGATCCTTGTATGGCCGCCGACGCCAAAACTCAGACGTGCTGCAAGCTGGGTCGGTGCCGTCCACAGTTGCCCCTTCGGAGTGTCCGCTGCGCTGTCAGACCCAGCTTCGGGATAGCTGGCGCGCAGAAACCGCATGGCATACTCGGCATGCGCGCGAACATCCGCGGTGCTCGCTGCCGGCAGCGACAGCGGATCGAATCGCCACAGCAGCCGACGTTGCGCAAAGACCAGGCCGTAGCTGCCCTGATCCAGCATCAGCGAAAAATCGCGCGATGCTTGATCACGCCCTGCTACCGGCAGATGCGCGATGTTCCAGCTGCTGCCAGTACCCTGCAGGACTTCCAGCAAGGCCGCTGACGGCGCTGCGCCGGTGACCAGTACAAAAACGCGAAAGCGTGGATCATCGATCGCCTTGTTTACCGCCCGCAGATCCGCTGCCATGCGGCGCACAGCAGAAACCTCCGCATCCGAGCGCAGAAAGACCAGGATGCCGGCGTCGTAACCGTGCCGACACATCGGGCAGATCCGCCGACCGGCATAGGGTCCAAGCAGATGATCAGCATCGACCGCGGGCAGCCCATCCCATAGCGGAGGGCCGTCCTTGGCGTGGGCGCTCGACAGCGACAACAAGAACAGCATCATCAGGATCATTCGCATCGGATCTTCCTCCAGCATGTCCTGCATAGAGAGGGCAGGCGGCGCGATACTGTTAACCGGGCGAGCCCTGTTAACACTTTCTGGTCCGGCCCACTCTTTAGATTGACGATCGGGAACCGCAAGCCTTGAGCAGCGAAATCGAAACGCGCGCGAACCTCGACATTGCCGCTCTCACCAGAGCTGCGCGCCAGGGTGCGCAGTCTGCGTACGCCGCGCTCTACCGGCGTTTTCTCCCCCTGGTGCATGGCATCCTGCTCAGCCGCTTTCGTCCGGCGCTGGCCGATGAACTGAGTCAGGACTGCTTCGCCCAGGCCTTTGCCGAGTTGAACCAGTTACATGACGCGGCAAAGTTTGGACCCTGGATCGCAACCATCGCGCGCCGCATCAAGCCACGCGAAGCGCGCGCAGAACAGGCCTGGGAGGCGTGGCTCGACCCGGTCGATCCGCAAAGCTCGCCGGAGGATCGCAGCGATGCCGAACGCGTTTTGCAGGCCTTGGCGTCGCTGCCCGAGGCGTACCGGGAGACCCTCAGCCTGCGCCTGATCGAAGGCCTGAGCGGGCCTGAAATCGCTGAACTCACCGGTCTGGGCGCCGACTCGGTACGGGTCAATCTGCATCGCGGCATGGCCAAATTGCGCGAGCGACTGGGATTGCAACAGGACCCGCTGCGCGCCGGAGCATACTCATGAACGAAATCCACGATCCGCTGTGGAACCCGCAGCAGCCCGGCGACGACGGACTGCGCCGTCTGGAACAGTTGCTGGCGCCCTATTCGGCCCAGGCGCGTGGACTGCAGCAGCAAATCCCGCACACCCCCGTCCAGACGCCGCGACCGCGACGCCTGCGTCGCGTCCTGATCGCCAGCGCCGCGGCATTGGCCGCGAGTGTGCTGCTCGGCGTCTATCTGGGTTGGCGCTTCAACTGGCAGGACGGCCAGGCCTGGACCGTACACGGCGGCGCCGTGACGACGGCAGCGATCGAACCCGGTGAATGGTTGCGCACAGGCAGCGATCAGCAGCTCGCTATCGATGTCGCCCGGATTGGTCGGGTCGTGCTCTCGGCCGATTCGAGCCTGAGTCTGATTGAGACGCGCCGCGGCTTCCATCGCATGCGGCTTGAGCAGGGCCATCTGCGCGCACGCATCTGGGCACCACCCGGATGGTTCGGGATCAGCAGCGGCGCCGCCGAATTGATCGACCTCGGCTGCGATTTCGATCTCTGGAAGCAAGAAGACGGCGGTGGTCGTGTCCTCGTGCGCACCGGCTGGATCAGTTACGCCATCGGCAGCCAGCAGGTCCTGGTGCCGGCCGGTTACCAGATGCGCTTTGAGGCGGATCGCGCCTACACACCGCTGCGGCCGGAGGCCGACAAGAGCTTCCGCGAAGCAGTAGCGGCACTCGATGAAAGCCTGCATCGCGCAGGCCCACAAGCCAGCGCAGTCGACCGTCTGGCGACGAACATGGCCGAACGCGCCAGCGATGATGATGGTTTCACCCTGCTCAGCGTACTCAGCCGTTACCCGCAACTGGCGCGCACCGCGCTGTACCCACGCCTGATGCGCAGCCAAAAACTGGCAGCCAGCGAACAGCACCGCAAAGACTGGATCGCAGGAGATATCGACGCGATCAATCAGGGCTGGTCGCAACTGCCGCGCCAACCCAAGGCCTGGTGGTGGAACTGGGCCGACTGGTTCTGATCACACAAGGCGTGCACACGCAGGCGCTACGCTTGCGCAGCGTCGACGCGCCAGCGACTAGCCACCACAGCAAGCCATGGCGATCCGGCTCGGCGCAGCACAAAGCCCGCGTATGCATCCAGATAGCGAAACCAGAAAGAGAACCTGGCCATGATCGATCACCGCCCAATGCGCGTGCTACTGCTCGGCGCTACCGGCATGTTCGGACAACGGCTGGCGGCACTGCTGGCCAGGGTCACCGGCGCGCGGATGATCATCACCGGTCGCAATCAGGACGCCCTCGACACACTGGCGCAACGCCTGGGCCAGGCCACCGCAATCGAGACCCTGCGCCTTGACCTTGATGCCGCGGATGCGCAGCAGATCCTGACCGACGCCAGGCCCGACGTACTGATCGATACCTGCGGTCCATTTCAGCTGCGCGACTACAGCCTGCCGCGACTGGCGATCGCGCAGGGCTTCCACTACATCGATCTTGCCGATGCCGCCGACTACGTGGCCGGCATCCGGACGCTGGACGCCGAGGCGCGCGCTGCGGGCGTGCTGATCACCAGTGGCGCCAGCACGGTGCCGGCCCTGAGTGCAGCCGTCATCGACGCGCATCGTTCAATGTTCGATGAACTGCAGCACATCGACATCGGCATCACCCCCGGCAATCGCGCCGAACGCGGCGCCGCCACCGTACGCTCCGTGCTTTCAACGGTGGGCAAGCCGCATATCCAGTTTATTGATGGACAGGCGCAGACACGCGCCGGTTGGAGCAGTCTGCGCCGGCATCGCTATGCCGCGCCGGTCGGTGCGCGCTGGCTGGCCTACTGCGCCGTACCCGATCCGCTGCTGCTGCCGGCGCGCTATCCCGGCTTACGCAGTCTGCAGATGCGCGCCGGTCTCGAGCTGCACCGCATGCACTTCGGCACCTGGCTGGGCGGGCTGCTGGTGCGCCTGCGCGTCTTGCGCTCGCTGACACCCTACGCCGACTGGGCTCGTCGATTGAGCGAGCGCTGGATCGACGCGGGCAGCGACTGCGGCGCGATGCACGTGACGATGCGCGGTAGGGGCGCGGATGGGGCGCCGCTGGCGATCGAATGGCAACTGATCGCCGAACACGGCGATGGACCCTATGTACCCACCGCCGCCGCCGTAGCCATCGTGCGCATGCTGATCGAAGGGCGGCTGGATACGCGCGGCGCCCTGCCCTGCATCGGGCTGGTTCCGCTGACCGAGTTCGCGCACACTCTGGCGCAACGAAGCATCCGCTTCCAGACTGGGCCCGCGCCATGAACGCGCACGTCGAGATTCCGCTCTATCGTCAACTCCTCGGTTCGGAATTCGATGCGCTGCCGGCAAGTCTGCGTGCCCTGCACGGTCTGCAACGAAGTGCGATCTTCCGCGGCGAAGCCGAAGTCATCGCCGCGCACAATCCGATCGCCCGGCTGATCGCCCGGCTCACCGGTTTCCCCACGCGCAGTTCTCGTTGTCCGGTCGAAGTGCGCATCGACGTGGACGCGCAGGGTGAAACCTGGCACCGTGATTTTGGCGGGCACCGCTTCAACAGCCGACTGCGCTGCGCCGATGGCCAGCTCTACGAACAACTCGGCCCGCATCGCATCCGATTTGCACTCGACACCGATGCGCAAGGACTCAGCATGCGGCCCATAGCCTGGCGCACGCTCGGCATCCCGCTACCACGCCTGCTCTGGCCGAACATCAGTGCCAGCGAGACTGAATCCGAAGGCCGCTTCCACTTCGACGTCGCCACCGCCTTCCCGCTGATCGGTACGGTGATCCACTACCGCGGCTGGTTGCAAGCGGAGGATGTGGGCGCGGCATAGGCGCCGGTCGGAGGCGCCGGCTCAGTCCCTACACGAACTGTGCGGGTCAAACGCCCTGGCGGTCGGCGCGCACCGCGCCCAACCCTCCGCGATCTTGCCCGCGCACCATCCATTACAGGTTCCCAGGCGAGGAGCGTCACAGAGTGTGGAATTCTCGACAGATGGAAACACTGGCCGCCCGCCAGCCTCTTCCTTGGCGCGCCGATCGCCTGATCCTAAACTGCGCCGGATTCCGCGTTCAGTAATGTGGACTGGCTCCACGAGATCAAACTCCTATCCCTCGAGGTACACGATGATTTTGCTCAAACGAAGCATGGCCGCCGCACTGTCCGCGTTGCCTGTACTGGCTCAAGCGCAATTCGCGGCTCCGGTCGGGCCGCAATCGATTCTCTGGGAAGGCAGCAATAATCTCCAGGCACCGGCGGTCGCATTGGCGGCTGGTCGGGACGCCGCCAGCATTGCGGTATGGAACGATGAGTGGTTCGGCATGCCGGTCCTGAGGGCGCAACGATTCGCCGCCGACGGCGCAGCGATCGGAGCACCCATCGACCTGACCGGCTTCGTCGCGCCCGACACGGTATTCGCCGAGTTTGTGACGACCATCGACGCGCAAGGTATCGCTTCGATCGCATATAGACAGCAGAGCAATGAGGATGGCGGAGACATCCGACTTGTGCGCGTGGGCGTCGATGGTCAGTTGCTCGGGCCTGCCGTCACCGTGAATACGACGACGGTGGGAACCCAGAGTCGTCCATCCATCGCCTCCGACTCCCTCAACCATGTCCTGGTTACCTGGACTGGCCCAGTGACTGAAGATGGCTTCGGAGTATTCGGACAGTTGTTCAATGGCGGCGGCGGTTTCCAGTTCGACGAGCATCGTGTTGATGGCGTCGCGCAGGCGGCACCGGTGCAGTCGATCGCCATGCTGGGAGATTGCTGTGAAGTCTCGGTCGCGTGGCGGACTTCGACAGCGGACGACGACCAGATCCGCGCCCGCGTCTTCGGGCTGAGCTGGCAGGCGTGGACCGACGAAGCAACGCTCGTCACGTTTCCAAACACGGTCGGTATCGACCAGTTTGATGCCGATGTCGATTTTCAAGGGAGGGTGCGCGTCGTCTGGCTGTCCAGCAATGGTTCGATCTTCCACCAGCCGTTCGATGTGTCGCTGCAGCCGCTTGTCACGATGCAGGGATTCAACCCACCCCAGTCGCCGGACGAGCAGGTACCGATCCGGCTCGGGCTGACCCACGATGGTTCCTTCCTGCTGGGCTGGCAGCACACGGAATCCCCCGGTCGCACCCGCAACGTCTTGGCACGCTTTGATGACCAGGGTCAGCAACAGGACGAGCTCCTCGTGCTCGACGATCTGATCCCGGACAACGCCGTCCTGCAGGCGATGGCGGTAGACCTCGACGGTGATCCGGTGCTGGCCTGGCACACCGGACAGGAGTGGCTGCCGATGCGCACGCTGCGTGTCGGACGCTTCGGCGGTCCGCCGAACGTCATGTTCCAGCTGAGCGCTGACAACAACATAGAGGTGGTCGCACCGGGAACCCTGTTCGACTATCAGCCGCGCGCCTGGAACCTGTCAGAGGCTGGCACTCGAGCAGAGATCGGGCTGGTCACCGGCGCGCGGGTCGAGATCGATCTGGATGATGCCCTGGTCGTGGAACAACTTGAGGCTCAGCCCGGCTGGAACTGCAGCGCTGCCCAGACGATTGTCTGCACCACACCCGCTCTTGCTGCTGGCGAGAATGCGCTGCCGGTTCGCCTCGGTCTGCGGGCGCCCGCCCAGTCGCCGCTGACCTTGCGCAATCGATTGGTCGCCAGCCAGTTGGAAACCTCGTACTTTCCCGAGAGTCAGCAATCGATGCAGGACATCGTCGTAGCCGATGGCGAGCCCGATCCGATCATGTTCGCGACTCGAACAAACGTGCCGAGACACGTACTGGTGGCATCGGAAACGATTGCGGTCACCGGCTTCGATACGCCCATCAGCATCTACATTTTCAACGGCGACGTCAGCACCAACGGCGGACTGACCTGGGGGAGCAGTACCCTGTATCCGGGAGATTCGCTTACACTACGGCACTACTCGGCACCGGGCTTTGCGTCGACCTCGATCTCACAATTGCGCATCGGCAATCAGGACGTCACCTTCACCTCGGTCAGCGAAGCACGCGATCTGACGCCAGACAGCTTTGCCTTCATCGACGCAGCGAATGTCCCGCGCTCCAGCGTCCAAAATTCGAACTCGATCACGGTCGCGGGCATCAATGACGCCACCGCCATTTCCGTGGCGGGGGGTGAGTACCGAATCAACGGTGGCGCATTTACCAGCGTGGCCGGCACGCTCACGAACGGCGCCGTCGTCGAACTTCGCCACACCAGCGCAGCCGCCTTTTCGACCGCGACCCAGAGCACCCTGACGATAGGTAACGTAACCGCCAGCTTCACGTCGACGACGGAGGCGATGGATACGACGCCCAACGCCTTCAGTTTTGTCGATCAGACCGGTCTGGCCACAAACGTCCTGGCCACATCCGCGCCGGTCGCCGTGATGGGCACCAATGCGGCGTCGCCGATCACAATCAGCGGCGGCAGTTACAGCATCAACGGCGGATCGTTCACGACTGCGGCCGGCAGTATCAACACCGGAGACCAGGTCCGCGTGCAGCTGACCACGGCATCGACCGCGAACACGCCCGCCAGTGCGACCCTGACGATCTCCGGGGTCTCCGACACGTTCACGGCGACCACCGGATCCATCGATAGCACGCCAGCAAGCTACAGTTTTGCCGACGTGGTGGGCGCCCGCCGCAACCGCTCGACCATCTCGAACACGATCACGATGACCGGCATCAATGTGCCCGTGGCCATCACCCTGACTGGGGCCGACCTTGCTTACTCGAAGAACGGAGCGAAATTCACGGCTGCGCCCGGCACCGTCGTGGCAGGAGACCAGATCCGACTGCGCATGACCTCATCGACTCTGCCAAACACCCGTGTCGACGGCACCGTGACCATCGGCGGTATCAGCGACATCTGGAGCATCACCACATCGCAATGACAGCAAGAACGGGGCCCGCAGCCGCGGGCCTCGGCGCCCAGGCGTGTACGGCTCTTTTGCCCATCCGCTGACGGTGCTCACGAACATGATTCAACCCTTGCTCCCACATCGTCACCTTACCTCAGCGCTCCGCAATTCGGCTGTCGTTGACGGCCGGACCGCGGTGATGCAAATTGTGGGTGTCCCGCATCTTTTCCGTCCCGCTACCACGCCTGCTCTGGCCGAACATCAGTGCCAGTGAGACTGAATCCGAAGGCCGCTTCCACTTCGACGTCGCCAGCGCCTTCCCGCTGATCGGTACGGTGATCCATTACCGCGGCTGGTTGATTGCGGACGACATGTACTCAACACCAGCAACCGCTACAACAAACTCGCCGCCTCGCTGAGCGCGTCGCGGCGGCCGCCGACGATGCGCAGGGTGTGTTGGTAGCCGCGGTCGATGGCGCGGTAGAAGGCTTTCCATTCGAGCAGGTCGATATCGTCGAGTGGTGGGGTCAGCAGCAGGGTGGATAGTTCGCGGGCTTCGAGGGCGGCGGCGCCAGAATTGACCATGCCCGCACGCAGCAGGATCTGCGAGAGTTTTGGCCGCCGGCGCTTGCGAAACCACTCGGTGGCGAGTTGCCAGAACGGTGGCAGATCGATCTCCTCGATCGCCGACTTCAGCACATAGTTGCCGCCGATATCGACCGCGATCACTTCGCCCTGATGATACTTGCGCATCACGTCGACCGGCAGATTATTGATGACACCGCCGTCGACGAAGACCTGACCATTCTTCAATACAGGCGGCAGGATGCCGGGTATCGCAATCGAGGCGCGCAGCCATTCCCAGAGCGGGCCCTCTCGATGTACGGCCGCCTGCCCGGTGGTCAGGTTCGACGAGACACAGAAGTAAGGCAAGGGCAGGTCTTCGATATCGCGCGAGCCGAATGCCTCCTGCAATAACCGCGAAGCCTTGCGTCCGGAGACCAGGGAGATAAACGGAAGGGTGTAATCCGACAACGGATTGGTGTCGTAGAAACAACGCCGGAACACCTCGGTCATTTCTTCGACCGACCAGTCCGCGGCAATGCCAGCACCGATCACACCGCCGATCGAAGTGCCACCGACCGAGTCGATCTCGAAGCCGGCTTCGCGCAATGCCTTGATCACGCCAATGTGCGCGAAGCCACGTGCACCGCCTCCGCTGAGCACCAGACCGAGACTTTGTCCGCACAGCAGTCGACACAGCCGCGCGATATCTGCGCTGTGGCGGACATGATGCAGATGCGCGTGTTCGCGCAGACCATGCCAGCGCCGGCCGGCACCGAGGCGCGGCTTTTCATCGTGCAGCAGGATCAGATGCTCGGGCGGCGGAACCACGCTGGCCTCATGCGCGACCAGGATCTCGGCGCCCTGCGCAGGCTGCTCGGCGGCACGTGCGACCAGCAGCCAGGCATCGGCCTGGCGCCGGCACTGACTGCGCCACTCGGGATCGTTGCCGTCGGCGACATAGACCACGAAGCGCGATTCCGACTCGACCGCCAGATACTGCGCCGAGGGCCAGCCGGCCTGGCGGGCATCGAGCAGTTGCACGCTGCCGAAGCGCGCCAGCGCGGTCGATAGCGACTGCGCAAATCCGATCAGATCGACACCGGCCGATTGCGCGAGCAGGGCAATCGTGCGCGGCGTGGCATCGTGATACTGCTGGGCGCGCGGTTCGGTGGCGCGGCGCAGGGCCAGTCGCGAGAGGCCGACCAGGGCCTGCGGATACTTCGCGCCGACAGCCTCCAGATGCGCGGCCGGCAGGCGCAGCACTTCGCTGTCGCGCAATGCACGTACACTGGCGTTACGCGGACGCTGGGTCAGCACGCCGAGTTCGCCAACGGTTTCGCCCATGACGATCTGGCCAATCAAGCGCGGGCCGCGTTCGTCTCGACGGAAGGCGCCGAGGCAGCCGCTCAAGACCAGATACGCCGAGTCCGAGGTTTCGCCCTCAAAGAACAGCACGCTGCCGCCGAGCAACTCCTGCGCCTCGCAACCGGCGAGCAGGGCGTCGCGTGCGACTTCCGGCAACGCCTGAAACCAGGGCACTTGGCCCAGTAGCTGGCGCGCCTGGTCGATGTGCTGGGCGGTTGCGGACATGCGTGCATCCTAGTGTGGTGTTGCACACTATGCGACACATGAAATCGCGCCTTCGACCCTGTGGCATCGTTGCGCATCTTGCCAAGGCGCGCCAGCCTTGGCGGCGATGCGCGCCTCGCCACAGTGCCGAATCCATCGGTTTCATGCGCCGAGTAGTGTGCAACGCCACACTAATGCGTAGAGACGCCCTGGTAGCGGGGCCGGGTACCGGTTCAGAGCACGACGAGATTGGCGTAGGCCAGCACCAGCCACTTGCGACCGCTGTCTTCGAAATTGACCTGGACCCGGGCGTGCGCGCCGGCGCCCTCGAAATCGACCACGGTGCCATCGCCAAAACTGGCGTGGCGAACCTGGGCGCCAAGCTTGATCGGCGCCACTTCGACTACGCCGCCACGCAGCAGTGCACGATCGACCAGAAACGATTCGGCGCTGCGACCGAAGCTACCCGGCCGGCTGACCTGGACCCGCGGCCGTACTTCCTGCAGAGCGTCCTTGGGCATCTCGCTGAGAAAGCGCGAGGGCCGGTTATAGGTTTCCACGCCATGCCAGCGCCGCGATTCGGCGTAGCAGAGCACCAATTTGCGGCGCGCCCGGGTGATCCCGACATAGGCCAGCCGGCGTTCCTCCTGCAGACGGCCGTCCTCGTCGAGCGAACGCTGACTCGGAAACATGCCGTCTTCCATGCCGACCAGAAAGACCAGATCGAATTCCAGACCCTTGGCCGAATGCAGGGTCATCAACTGCACGCAGTCTTCCCAGGCCTCGCCCTCGGCATCGCCGGCCTCGAGCGCCGCATGCGACAGGAAGGCGGCGAGTTCGCCGAGCCCGGCCTCTTCGTCTTCGGGCGTGCGTTCGAAACGCGCCGCCACATTGATCAGCTCGTCCAGATTCTCCAGCCGTGATTCGGCCTGCCCTTTGGAGTCGGCCTCGTAATACGGCTTGAGTGCGCTGGCGGCGATCACCGCGGTCATCTGCTCGGCGAGTGAAAGCCCGCTGGATTCGCCGGCGAGCCGATCGATCAGTTCAACGAAGCCGCGCAATGCCGACTTGGCGCGCGCCGCGAGGGCGCCGCCGGCGAGCTCGGCCTGCACTGCATCCCACATCGACTGTTTGGCGTCGCGCGCCGATGCGCGCAGGCTGTCGAGCGTGCGCCCGCCGATGCCACGCGGTGGCGTGTTCACGGCGCGCTCGAAGGCGGCATCGTCGTGGCGATTGGCGGTCAGGCGCAAATAGGCCAGGGTGTCCTTCACTTCCATGCGATCGAAGAAGCGCTGACCGCCATAGACCCGATACGGGATCGACTCGATCATCAGGGCTTCTTCAAACAGCCGTGACTGCGCGTTCGATCGATACAGGATTGCGCATTCGTCATTGCGCCCGCCATCCTTGACCGCCTGCTTGATCCGCTCGATGACAAAGCGCGCCTCGTCCTGCTCGTTGTAGGCGGCGTAAAGATCGAGCGCCTCGCCATTCTTCGAATCGGTCCACAGCTGCTTGCCGAGGCGGGTCGGATTGTTGGCGATCACCGCATTGGCGGCATTGAGGATATTGCCGGTCGAGCGATAGTTCTGCTCCAGCCGCAGGGTGCGCGCGCCAGGAAAATCGCGCAGGAACTGCTGCACGTTCTCGACCTTGGCACCGCGCCAGCCATAAATCGCCTGGTCATCGTCGCCGACCACGAATACCTGGCCGGTGTCGCCGGCGAGCAGACGCACCCAGGCGTATTGCAGGGTATTGGTGTCCTGGAATTCATCGATCAACAGATGGCGGAAGCGCTCGCGATAATGTTTCAGCAGGGTATCGTGATGCAGCCAGAGCTCGTGTGCGCGCAGCAGCAACTCGGCGAAATCGACCAGGCCGGAACGCTGGCATTGCTCTTCGTAGGTGCGATAGATATCGACCTGGATCTGCAGGCCCGGTACATACTCGGCGTGGATCGAAGCCGGTCGCTTACCCTCATCCTTCCAGCTATTGATCAACGCCGCCATCTGCCGTGCCGGATAACGCGACTCATCGAGATCCATACCGGTGATGACGCGCTTGAGCAGACGCAACTGATCGTCCGAATCGAGAATCTGAAAAGTCTCCGGCAGACCGGCCTCGCGCCAGTGCTGGCGCAGCAGACGATGCGCGATGCCATGAAAGGTGCCGATCCACAGACCGCGGGTGCCGCTCGGCATCAGCGCTTCGGCGCGATGACGCATCTCGCCGGCGGCCTTGTTGGTGAAGGTCAGCGCCAGGATCGACCACGGCGAGACGCGCTCGACTTCGGTCAGCCAGGCGATCCGGTGCATCAGCACGCGGGTCTTGCCGCTGCCGGCACCAGCCAGCACCAGGTAATGCCCCGCACCAGCGCAGACAGCTTCGCGCTGCGCGGCATTGAGCGGGTCGATCAGGTGGGAGACATCCATGCGCATCACGTAAGGCTTGATTGCCAAGTATGACCCAGGCAGCGCCTGAATGAGTCACCGCATCGTTTCCCGGAGACCGCGCGTTGACAGCCGCAGTCAGTCAAGGCTGGCTGCTGTGCGCGCAGCGAACCGCGAAGGGGTTCGGCTCGATGAACGTCAGGGCTTGCTGCTCGGCCAGGCAATTTGCACCTTGCGATGATTCATGACGCAGTCGCGCAAGTACAAATTGATCAGGCTCTGGTAAGGAACGCCGGCCTCACCCGCCATGTTCTTGAAGTAGTCGACCACGTCCTCAGAGAGGCGCATGGAAACCGGTTTCTTGAGCTTGGCCGCATAGGGATTCCTGCGGGAGTTCAGCTTGGAGAGATCGTATTCGGATTTCATATTGATCGCTGCTCGTAAAAGGAGCCTTCATGTTTCGTGGCTTTGCGCGCTGAGATGATGCGGATAACGCCGCCACCGGCGCGCTCACAGTGGCAAACCAGGAGTAGATGAGCGCCGCTGCTCATACCGAGCATGAGAAAACGCTCCTCTGCATCAGCGGAGTGGGACTCATCGTAGAACTGGATGGCGAACTCGTCATAGAAGACCGACTGGGCCTCCTCGAAGGAAACGCCGTGCTTGCGCAGGTTTGAGGTGGCCTTGGCCGGATCCCAATCAAACTTGATCATCTGTACATTGTATGGATGTCTGATGGTTTAGCAAGCGCCAAGGCTGCTCCATAGCTTTCAAGAGGTGGCCCGAACGCGCCGCAGCGGAGCCAAACCTGCGAAACTCAGGTTTGGATCTTCGCCCGGAATCGATGACCCGAGCGGGGCAACCGCGCCGCCATCATCGGCGCAGGCAGGCCGCAGGCTACGCGGCAAGGAGTGGACATGAGCGACGAATCCAATGGCATCAGCCGGGCCCAAGCCGAAGCGGCGGTACGTACTCTGTTGCAGTGGGCGGGCGATGATCCGGCGCGTGAGGGCCTGATTGATACACCGCGGCGCGTGGTCGATGCCTACGGCGACTGGTTCAGCGGTTATGCCGAGGATCCCGGTGAGTATCTGCGGCGTACGTTCAAGGAAGTCGCCGGCTACGATGAGCTGATCGTGCTGCGCGATATCGAATTCGAATCGCATTGCGAACACCATATGGCGCCGATCATCGGCCGCGCACATGTCGGTTACCTGCCGACCAACAAGGTGGTCGGCATCAGCAAACTCGCGCGCGTAGTCGAGGCTTTTGCGCGTCGGTTTCAGGTGCAGGAAAAGCTCACCGCACAGATTGCCGGATGTATCGAAGAGGTGCTGATGCCACGCGGCGTCGGCGTGGTGATTGATGCCTCGCACCAGTGCATGACCACGCGCGGCATCCACAAGACCGGGGTCAGCATGATCACCAGCAAGATGCTGGGCTGCTTTCGCGAGGACGCACGTACCCGCAGCGAGTTTCTCGCCTTCATCAATATGGCAGCGCGCTAAGCGGGTCAGTAGCGTTCGTGCGTCGGACTTGGGCGTGTTTGGGCCTTGGCTTGCGCCTGGTTTGCACTAGACTGGTGCAATGAATGCGGGTTTCTCGACCGAATTGATTGATCAGCTCACCACACCGGTGCTCCTGCTGGATGAGGCGCTGCAGATCGCGCATGTCAATCCGGCCTTCTGTGCCTGGGTCGGCATGGGCGCGCGGCGCTGGCTGAAGCTCAAGCTCGAGCATCTGGGCGCGCCTGCCCTGGTGACTCTGGCCGATCGTGCCCAGGCCGAGTCGCAGGCGCAGCGCATCGATCATCTGGTGTTCCGACCGCTGCCGGAAATCGAGCTCAATGCACAGGCGGTGGTCTCGCCGCTGCGGATGGCCGGCGTATTCAGCACCCTGATTGAATTCCGCCTGCGTGACGACGCCGCCGACGCCGCTTCGCGTTGGCCCGAGGCGCTGTCGGCGACGTTGAAAGGACTGGCGCACGAGGTGCGCAATCCGCTTGCCGGCATCAAGGGCGCGGCGCAACTGCTGGCGCGGCGCATCCATGACAGCGATGAGCGCCGCTATGTCGAGGTGATCGAGAGCGAGACCTCGCGACTCTCTGATCTGGTCGAACGTCTGCTCGATCCCAAACCGGAACGCGCGCTATCGAGCGTCAATGTGCACGAGATTCTGGAGCGCGTGCGCCTGCTCGCCGAAGCCGACGCCGCCTGGTCGGCGCGGATCGTGCGCGACTACGATCCCAGCCTGCCCAATATCATCGGCGACCAGGATCGCCTCGCGCAGTCGGTCTGGAATCTGGTCCGCAACGCGCTGCAGGCGGAAGCCTCGGAAGTGCGTCTGCGCACCCGCATCGAATATGGCGTCAGCCTGGGCGAGCGGCTGTACCGACTGGCGATGCGGATCGATGTGATCGACAACGGCAATGGCGTACCCGAAGACCTCACCGCGCAGATCTTTCTGCCCCTGGTCAGCGGTCGCGCCGAAGGCACCGGCCTCGGTCTCGCGCTCACCCAGGAAATCGTCCGCGAACACGGCGGCGCCCTCAGTTTCCGCAGCCGCCCCGGGCATACCGTGTTTACCCTGATGCTTCCGTTGGAGGCCGCATGAAACGGCGATCGATCGCGATCAAGGTAATACCTGGGTACCCCGTGGCGATTCCCTCACCCCTACCCCTCTCCCAGAGGGAGAGGGGGACTCCGCTCGTTTGCTTCATCGGCGATGGATGGGGGATCTGGCAGGCCCGCATAATCCATCGCTTCGTCGGTCACCGAAGCCAGCCGTCTCAATCGCCATCACGTGCCATCGCTCGCCTCAGCAATGATCGAGGCGCCCAGCCCCCCTTGAGTCAAGGGGGGCGATCCATCGCTAGCTTCATCGGCGATGGATGGGGGATCTGGCAGGCCCGCATAATCCATCGCTTCGTAGATCACCGAAGCCAGCCGTCTCAATCGCCACCACCGAGTCGACCCCGATGAACGAGATAT
>JBBSLG010000004.1:0-181480 GCA_038255435.1 Lysobacterales bacterium | reverse complement strand
CGATCTTCTCGCGAGCTGTCGATCATCTCGCTCGCCAGACTGCTGTGCATGGAACGAATCATCGACTTCACGCCAGCGGCGTTGCATACATTACGAAAACGGCTGGGAATATGCGAGTGAAAACAGGGGAAACGTCAGCCCCGAGGGGATTGCATAGAGCGAGCTTGCTCCGCTTTACGAAGGCACCGGCAACGACAAAACAGAATCGTCGCTGATTTCCAATGGCCTGAGATTCATGGCCAATCCTTGCCATCGCTGCGGCGCAGTATCGACGCAAATCTCTTGACGCTTATCCAGCATCGCCTTTTGGATAATGTGTACCGAGTACTTGACACAAAACAATTACGGCGTATAACTCCGGCTGCTGCACCGATATTCACCAGGCAAAGGAGATTCCGATGGCGACTAGCAAGGCGCGCGGGTCAGCCGCGATGGCTTCAGGAATGAAGGCGGTGCAGGCCACCGCACTGCAAAAAGCAATAAAGGGATTCAAGCTGGTTGATTGGCATGAATTGGGCAAGCCCAATCCCGAGCTGATTCGGGGTGGAATATCGGGCAGCCCGGCCAAGATCGGAGCCGCCGTCTCTGCTCTGCTCAAGATCAAGGAAATCCGCGGCATCGAAATCCTGATCAATGGCCAGCCCAAGCCCGATCTCGCCATCGTCCGGTTTCAGTTGCGCGGAAGATGAGCGGTCCGGCAGGCGATCTGCCGGCCTTGCAGATTCATCCAACGCGACGCTGCAACCTCAGTTGCCTGCATTGCTATTCCGACTCCAGCCCGGAGGTTCGTGAGGCGCTGGAACCGGAGTTGGTGCTCGCCGGAATCGCCGATGCCGCGACGCTGGGCTACAAGGTACTCGCCGTCTCTGGCGGCGAGCCCCTCCTTTATGCGCCGCTTGCCCGGGTGCTGCGGTTCGCCCATGAGTCCGGCCTTGCCACCACGGTCACCACCAATGGCATGTTGCTCGACGCGCGCCGCCTCGCGCTACTGGCCGCGGACACCGATCTGATTGCTATCAGTCTGGACGGCATACCCGCGTCCCACGATGAGATGCGCGGGTCATCGCGCGCCTTTCGGGATATGCAGCGGCGACTCGAAGGTGTGCGCGCCACCGGGATTCCATTCGGTTTCATTTTCACCCTGACCTTTCACAACGTGAACGAACTCGATTGGGTCGCGCGCTTCGCCGTCGAGCAGGGCGCTCGCCTCTTGCAGATTCACCCGCTCGAATCCGTTGGCCGAGCGCTTGCAACGCTGGGCGATTCGCTGCCCGATGCCTGCGAAAGCGCGGTCGCGCTGATCGAGGCAGCGCGCCTGCGTGAGGAATATGGCGACCGCATTCAGATCCAGGTGGATCTGGCGACCCTGCCCGCGGTCGAATCGCAACCCGGACGGATATTTGCCGATGGCCAGGCGCCCTGCGGCGAAAAAACCATCGCCGAGGTATTCGCCCCGCTCGTGCTCGAAACCAGCGGCATGCTGGCACCTTTGCAATATGGCTTTCCGCGTGACTGGTGTATGGGCAATATTCGCAATTCCTCGTTGCGCAAGCTGACCGTGCGCTGGATGCTGGAGCGCTACAGCCTGTTTCAGGCACTGTGTCGCGAGGTGCGCAGTGAATTGCTGGAACAGGACGAGGTAGCGGTATTCAGCTGGTACGCCGCTGTCCAGCAGAAAGCGGCCAGGTTCGGCCCGGCGTACTGGGCGTCGCCGCAGCCTTCTGCGCAACTTTCCTGACTGCGAAGTGCGCGTTCCGCCTTCGGGAAATCGACGGGCCTACCTGCATCGGACAGCGCTGACCGAAGTGACTACGGCGTATCGCCCTGACGCAGGATCCGCTGGCGCCAGAAGGTCAGGGGAAAGACCAGCAGGCTGACCGTTATTGCGAGGGCGAATATCCAGCCGGCGCCGATGTCGGCGCGCGCAGCCCAACTCAACGCAATGATGTAGCCGGCCATCAGCAGCGCGTAGATCACGCCATGCATCCACAGGCGTCGTCGCTGCACGGGACTGCGCGCTCGTTTTAGATGAATACGTGTGTCGATCACTACCGCGAGGACAACGACGCCCACGGCCGCGAACAGCGAACCCAGAACGGTCATCAACTTGGCAAGGCCACCTTTGGCTACCGACTGTGCAGCGACCGCCGTCCCGGCCGCGAGCGTCGGCTGGGTCGCGGTGCCGATTGCAGCGAGGACCGTTGCGCCGAAGCCGATGCCGGGCGCCGTCTCACTGGCATAGCAGCGGAGCTGCTGCTCGACGTCGACACGCATCTGGTCACGCGCGCGCTGCAGGCGCTTGCGCAGGGCACTCTCCTTGATGCCGAGCAAACTGGC
Source organism: Lysobacterales bacterium (assembly GCA_038255435.1). Classification (GTDB taxonomy): domain Bacteria; phylum Pseudomonadota; class Gammaproteobacteria; order Xanthomonadales; family Ahniellaceae; genus 0-14-3-00-62-12. The sequence goes on along the minus strand of JBBSLG010000004.1, from coordinate 179,143 downwards.
CACGCGATCACTGCGACCTTCCTCCCGGTAATACAGCAGCACCGCCTCGCGGGCTTCCTCGCCCAGTGATTGCAAGGCGGACCAGGCGATGTGCTGGCGCTGAGTCTGTTCCAGTGCCTCGGCCGGGTCATGCTCTGGAGCCACCAGCTCGGCGGCTTGCTCGCTCGCAATGCCCGGCTGCTGCAGGCGGCGCCGGCGCAGCACATCGATCGCCTTGTTGCGCGCCACCTCGCGCAGCCAGGGTGCTGGGCTGAGCGCCGTGTCCAGAGTCGGCAATCGGCGCCAGGCTTCCAGATAGGTTTCCTGCGCGATGTCTTCGCTGCCGGCAGGATCGGAAGTGATTGCCAGCGCCACCGCCGTGACCATTCCCTGGGTCAGGCTGACCAGGTTTCCGAACGCGTGGCGATCGCCACCACGCGCCGCATGCAGGGCGCTGAGCAGTTGCTGATCCAGTGACTGTGCTGTCGTATTCATGTCGATGCTCCGCTGAGGATAGTCATAGATACGCAGCAGGGCAAAAAGTGTGACCGGAACTGTCCGGAATATCGTTAGTTTGTTCGCAGGCCAGCTGTACCAACCAGCCGTTCAAGCACGCGGCGGCGCAGTGCCGGCAGCCTGTCCAGCAAAGGCAGAAGGCGATCGCGCGCCGCGGTCAGGGCGCGACGATCGGACTGGAAAAAGGGCGTCAGCCAGCGACTGAGCGTCTGCAGACGTGCGATCTGCGGCCGCTGCCGACGATCAAAGGCTTCGATGGCGCGCAGCGGATCGCCATCATCGCGAATCGCCTCGGCCAGCGTGATCGCATCGCGGAGGGCAAGATGTACGCCCAGCCCGAGCTGCGGACTCATGCTGTGCGCGGCATCTCCGATCAACACCAGACGGCCCTGGAAATAAGGGCTCAGCACGACATCGCGGTAGTGATAGTGCAGCCAGTGCATCGATCCCGCGTCGGGCGGGACCAGCGCAGCCAGTCGCGGATACAGGCGCAGCGTCTCTGCGCGCAGATCAGGTTTCGCCGCGCGCATGCTGCCGAGCGAAGGTTTGAGCGCTACGCAAAGGCGCCGCATGTCGGATCCCGGCAACCGACCCACCGGCCACAGCGAAACATGGGCGCCGCCGCTGTAACGTTGCAGCATAGCGGCGTCGGCGATCTGGTCGGGATCATCGAGCAGACACACCTGGGCCTGACTCGCGTAGCAGCGGTCGCGACGAAGCCCGTGCTGCATGCAGCGACGCAGCGACGAGCCGGCGCCGTCGGCGGCAACGATCAGGTCGTAGGGGCCGTGGCGCTGTTGATCGTCATCGAACAGATAGCCGAGCGCGACATCGGCAGTCAGGATTGAAACCGCTCGCCGCACGCTGTCGCGACCCGCATCGCGGCCGACCAGCATCGTAAGCAGGGCCTGACGTTGCACGCCCAGGGCGACGCTGGCCGCAGCACCCTCGCCGTAATCGAGCGCCAACAGCGCACGTCCGTCGATGGTTGCCATGTCGACGCGATGAACTTCGGCGGCATGGCGGCGCAAATCATCGAGGACGCCGAGTCGGTTCAATGAAGGTAGTGTCGCCGGATGCAGGAGCAGGCCCGCGCCTTGATCGCTGCCCCCGGCGTGGCGTTCAAAGTGTTCGATTCGGTGCCCGAGCCTGCGCAGTTCGATGGCGGCGGCTACGCCGGCGATGCCATAGCCGATGATCGCAATGTGTAGCCGACCCTTCATCGGTTCAGCAGGCCGGCATCATTAATCGAATCGTGAGCGTTGCAGGGCTGACGCCGCATCGTCGCTGACTGCGGTGATGCCTTGCCGCGCTGGCAGCAGATCCGGTGTCTGGATGTCCCAGGCCAGCCCGAGTCGGCGCAGAAGGCAGATGAATCCATAGCCGATATCGACTTGGCCCGGATACAGGCCGTGCAAGGCCGAAGCCGGGAAGGCATGATGATTGTTGTGCCAGCTCTCGCCCATCGAGGGAATCGCCGCCCACGGCACGTTGTGCGCCTGTACCGCGCCCTGATCGACCAGCCAGGTTTGCGGCCCATGCGAATGGCAGATATAGCCGACCAGCCAGTGCATCGACACACCGGTGGCGACGCGCACGCAGACGCCCCAGATCAGCCAGGGCAGGCCGCCGATCGCATACAGAATGATCGCAATCGGGATCTGCTGCAGCATCCAGGTGCGCTGAAGAAACCGGTAGAACGGGTCATCGCCAATGCCGGGGCCAGGATCAAAACCGGGCGGTTGCTGCAATTGCAATTTGCAGTGCAAATTCCAGAAGGCGTCCTTGAGCATGCCTTGGCCATGACAGAGATAGGGATGGCAGTGGTCTTGGCGTTGCGCCCAGTCGCGGAAATCATGCGACTGGATTACCCAAAAGGGTCCCTGCATACCGACCAGGGTGCCGAGCCAGACCAGCAGGCGCTCCAACCAGAGCGGGCACTTGAATGTGCGATGGATCAGGCGTCGATGAAAACCCACCGAGTGCCCGGCGAGCAAGGTGATTTCAAGCAGGACCAGATACACCAGGAACGCGCCCCAGCTGAAATAGATCGGGCCAAGGATCAGGGCGGCCAGCAACGTGCCGGCGTTCCACAGTGAGCGCGCCGGATCCCAGGTGACATCGCCCACCATCGGATCAGCGGTCGGATCAATGATCAGTGAATTGACCTTGTAGGGGCCACTGGCCGAATCATTGCGCGCATTGTCGTGAAGATCAGGGCTCATCGATCGGCCCGCCATTGTTGCTCGGGCTGGTCCGCCCTGCCGCCTCGCTGCGCGTCTTGTAAAGGCGCAGACCGACTCCGCTCAGATTGCCCAGCAGAAACTGCGCTGCCCAGTCCGCATAGAAATTGAACTCGGTGGAAATCCGGTAGCGCACTCGTGTTGTCAGCCGAATGCCGGCGGCAGTCGGTGTCAGCGTGTACGAGGTATCGATCAGATCGAAATAATGGCCGCCGATCAGCACATGGTCATCCAGTGCCGCGCGCGGAAAGGAATCGTCGTCGAAACGATAGGTCCAGCGCAGATAGCGCTCGGCCTGCCAATCCTGGATCACTTCATCGAAGTGTACCTGGGCGGCCCAACGCGAGTGGCGCACGCGCCCGGCGGCCGTTTCCTGGGTCACGCCCGACAGTGGCATCGGCACTCCGATCCGCATAGCCCAGGCTTCGGCCATCTCGGCCTCGCCGATGCCCTGGATGCCATTGAGTTGCTGCCAGACGATCGCTGCCGGTGCGGCGATCACGACACTGCGCTCAATGCTGCCGATCTCATCGCTGCGCGGCAGATGTCCGGCGGCCAGCACCAGCACGAAGGGCAGTGCAGCGACGCTGTACAGCGTATGCCGTGGCCAGTTGCTCAGTCGGCAGATCAGTCCCATCACCAGACCGCCCAGGCCACCGAGGCAGGCAAACATCGGAACGATGACGATGGCGCAGATCAAGCCCTCGATCAGGATCAGCAGGGTGCCGACGACGAACAGGCAGGTGGCCAGTGCAGGCGCCGCAAAATAGTAGACCCAGCTGCGCCGCTGCTGGCGTTCGGCAAGATAGACGGTGACCATCCCGACCAGCACCGGCGCGATATAAATAAAGGCGCCGGCCATCGCCGACCATGGCGAACCCGCAGGCCCGGAAAACGCCAGCCGCAACAGCACACCGGCGAGCGCCCCGGCGATGATCGGATAACGCGCCAGCATCGGCAGACGGCGCAGCCAGGAACGCTCTGCAGTGGATTCGGGCGCCGGCGAGGGCGGGGCGGATTCAGACATGGCGACAGCAGAGGGCCTCGGCAAGCGCTGACAGTCTCAGCAGCCCATTCTAGTCGAAGCGCTATCCGGCGCACCGGCCTTGGCGTTAGCCAGCAACGAGCACACCGGCATCCTTGTGGGTTCGACGCGGCAGGACGCATACTGGCTTGCCTGCGCGCTCTGCCGCGCCAATCCAGATCGATATCGACTATGCAACGAATCCTGATGGCGCTGTTCGCGCTTGCCCTGTGCCTGCCCTGCGCGAATGTCGCCGCTGACAAGGGCGCGCGCAGCGATGCCGCGCTCGCGCAATCGATCGAGATGTTTCTCAAGCCTTCGGAATTTCTCGACGTGCGCATCTCACCCGATGGCAGCTACATCGCCGCCTCGCTCATGCTGGCGGAAGATCGCGGCGCGCTCGCGATACTCCGCCGCAGTGACATGAAGCTGGTCGGTACTTTCAAGATGGGTGGTCGCGACATCGTCGAGTCGTTCGATTGGGTCAACAAGGAGCGCATCCTGCTGGGTATCGCCGAGAGCGAAGGCTCGCGCGATGCGCCCAGTTCGATGGGCGAGGTGTTCGGCGTCGACTTCGACGGGGGTGAGGCGCGCATGTTGGCCGGCGGTCGACGGCTGGGAACGCGCGGACGGTCGATGGTGCGCAAGGACGCCAAGCTGGAGCGGATCTATGTCATCGATTCATTGCGCGACGATCCCGACCACGTGCTGATCTATGTCTATCCGCTGGCTGGCAAGCAGGGCTCGTATCCGCGGATCGAGCGCATGCATGTGCGCGTTCCGGACCGGGAAGTGCTCGCACGATCCCCGGTGCTCGATGGTGATTTCCTGGTCGACGATCAGCAGCGCGTACGCTTCGCCTGGGGACTGGACGAGCAGTTTGAACACACGCTCTATTATCGCGAAGACAATAACGCCGAATGGCGGCTTGTGCCTGATCCTGCCGGTCAGCAGCTTGAGCAGTATGCCGTTGGCATGAGCGCCGACGGCACTCTGGCCTATCTGATGGCAGAGCAGAAGTCCAGTCCGAGCGAACTGGTTTCCTGGGACCCGAAGACCGGTGAGCGCAAGTCACTGGTCAGGAACTCCAAGGTCGATCCAGCCGGGCTGTTCTACAGCACCGACGGCAAGCACCTGCTGGGTGCTTACTTCGAGGACGGTCGGCCCTCGATCAGTGTGCTCGATGGTGCGCATCCAGATGTTGCGCTCTTGCGTACGCTCATGCAGGCCTTCCCCGGCGAACAGGTTGAAATCGAAAACGCCACCGACGACGGCGCTCTCGTGGTGTTTTCAGTGCGCTCGGATCGCCATCCCGGTGAGTTCTTTCTGCATGATCGTGCCAGCGGCAAGCACTCCATGCTGCTCTCACGGCGACAATGGATCAAACCCGACAAGATGGCCGAAGTGCGACCAGTCGAGTACAAGGCGCGCGATGGGCAGCTTATTCAGGGTTTCCTGACCTTGCCGCCGGGGTCCAGCGGTCGATCGATGCCCCTGATCCTGAATCCGCATGGTGGTCCGATCGGCGTATACGACAGCTGGGGTTTCGATGAGGAGTTGCAGTTGTTGGCCAGCAAGGGCTACGCGGTGCTCCAGGTCAATTTTCGCGGCTCCGGAAACTATGGCCGCAAGTTCCTGCGTCAGGGTTACCGGCAATGGGCCGGTCTGATGATCGATGACCAGACCGATGCCGTGCGCTGGGCAATCGCCGAGGGCATCGCCGATCCGGAACGTATCTGCATTTACGGCGCGAGCTATGGTGCCTACGCGGCGATGATGGGAACGATCCGTGAGCCCGATCTCTATCAGTGCGCGATCGGTTACGTCGGCGTCTACGATCTGCCGCTACTGCTGAAGGACGAAAGCGTTGCCGACTATCGGGCCAGCCGCGACTTCTTCCACAAGACCCTTGGCAAGGAGCCGGAAGTGCTTTCCAGTATCTCGCCCACCATGCTGGCCGACAGAATCAAGGTGCCGGTCTTCCTCGCCGCTGGAGACGAGGATTGGCGCGCACCAAAGGAACATTCGGAACGGATGCGCAAGGCACTCAAGCGCGCTGGTAATAACCCGGAGTGGATGCTGGCGCTGCACGAGGGTCACGGTTTCTATCGGCTCGAGGTCAATCTGGAGTACTACACACGCCTGCTGGCGTTTCTGGATCAGCACATCGGGGCCGGGCGCAAGCCGGCTGCTGCGCCGAAGCCTTGATCAGGGATTCGCTGTATCAGCTTGCGGAGTAGATGCCTGTCCCGTGGCAAATGGATTGCGCTGGCGAGGCTCAACAGTTTTTTCGATAGCCGGCTTGTCGGGTTTTGCCATGCTTTTCCGCCATAGCTTCGAACAACTCCAATCGAGGATTTCCCATGCGGTGTATTCGGCCTTTCCTGATCGCACTGGCGCTGGCCCTCCCTGTTGCTGCCGCGGCGGGTGATCCTGCTTCAGGGTTCACCAATCTGCGCGCTACCGGAGCTACTGCGGGCGTGGCTCAGCCCATGGTCGCGCGCGCGCTCTATCAATCTTGTGCTCACCTGGACTACATCGGCAGCAGCGAAGTGACGCGCACCGGCAACGCATTCCTGGTAACCGTCACGATGGTTTCCCTGTCCCCAGACGTGATTTGCTTCGCCACGCCGCCTCCACCCGAACCCGTGGATTTCCCCTTGGGAACCCTTGCAGAGGGCGAATACACGCTGGTCCTGCAACCGATCAATCCCGGCATCGGTGCGACCTATCTTCCCTTGAGCACCGCATTCAGCGTCGGCCCGGCCGTGCGTGAGGTGCCTGCAGTCTCGCCATGGTCGCTGCTGCTGTTGGGTGGACTGATCCTGCTGGTGGTCGGCCAACAGCTGAAAGGCCGGCGTCGAGTCGGACAGAACTGACCGGCTACACGGGGGAGCGCCGACTGCATTGCAGCCGGCGCGGATTCCCCGCCGGCGTCAGCAGAGCGGGCGCGGGCTCAGTCGTGCTTCCAGAAGCGCATGTCGCCGTATTCCCAATGCCATGGCGCCCCGGTCTCGCCGAGGACGAATGCGACCAGTCGAGGGAACGCGGCCTCGGCGCGCACATCATTGGAGAGGATGACCACGCAGCGTCGGCTGCGCTCGATACAGACCCAGGTATTGGCGGTGCTGTCGTCGTGTCCGCCTTTCATGAAGCCCTTACCCTGTGGTCCGTCAAACAGGATGACACCGAGGCCGGCAGCGAGATCTTCGCGCCGTTGTGGCGCGGCGAGCTCAGGCTGCAAGGACGGAAATTGTGACGCCGTGGTGATCGCAAGTCGCGGACGCAGCATCTCCGCGCGCGCCGCCAGACTGAGGCCGTCGCCACGCGCAAAGCCCGCCGCCAGCTGGGCCATATCTGCAATCGTGGTGTCCATGGAACCGGCAGCGCGCACCTTGCTGCGCTCGTCATGCGGACGAGCCTGCCCGTCATTGTCCCAACCGTCGGCAAGATTCGCAGCGAAGTCGGCGCGCCACATCATGCTGGTCCGGGTCATGCCGAAGCGGTCGAACACGCGACGCTGCATCTCCTTTCCGACATCGAGTTGCAATCCAAACTGCAACACATACTGGAGCAGGATGTAGCCCTCGCCGGAATAGGCGTATCGGCTGCCCGGATCAAAGTGCATGCGCAGCTTGCCGTCGGGTTCGAGGAAGGCAAAGTTGGCAAAGCCTGCGCTGTGATTGAGCAGCATGCGCGGGGTGAGTGCGCGCCAGCGATCGTCCTCCGCCAGATCGGGCCAGGGACCATAACCCTTTGCCAAGGGATAGCTTGGTAGCGGCTGATCGAAATGCTCGGCAATCGGCTGGTCGAGGTCGAGCCGACCTTCATCCACCAGCTGCATCACCATGTAGGCGAAGCTGGTCTTGGTCAGCGAAGCGCCGTACATCACGGTATCCAACAGCAAGGGATCACCGGCGGCATTGCGCTGACCATGACTCTGCACATGGATCACGCGACCTTCCTCGATCACCGCGATGGCCAGACCGCGCGCACCTGTCGCTGCCATGGCTGCTTTGATCTCGGCATCGATTGCGGATGCGGCCGGTAGACTTGCAGCAGTTGGCAAGGCAGCGACCAACAGGATGGCGAGCCATCCAAGCAGCAAGCGCGGCCTGTGGCGAGCCGGGCGTGGCGTGTTCGGCGGGCGTGCTGGATGGCTGCGAATGAGTTCTGACATGGACGTACTCCCTGGGGTTTCAACTCATCCGACGTGCCAGCGCGGAACTTCTTACGGTCCGTGCCAGCATGCTGCGCTGAAACATGTTTTCCGCGCACTGTAAGAATCCTCGTTCTGGCGCGTCGGTACCGTTGACAACCCACGGAGCCGCCGATGCCCAGTTCGTCATGTCCCCCACGGAGTTTGATCCTGATGTCGCCTGCCGCTGATTGTGAGCCCGCCGAACTCGCACAACTTTATGGAGCGCTGGTATTCAAGGCCGCGTACCGGGTGCTCGGCGACCGTGCCCAGGCCGAGGACGTGCAGCAGGATGTCTTTCTGCGCATGATCGAGAAGCGACCAGACACGGTGCGCTCGTGGCCGGCCTATCTGTCGGCGTCGGCGAGTCGCGCCGCGATTGACCTTCTGCGCCGCCACCAGCGCTGGCGCAATCTGGTTCCCCTCTGGCTGGTTTCGTTGCCGGCCAACGAAGACTCCGTGGAAGCCCATGGCGAAGCCGGCCAACGGGCTGCGCGTCTGCGCACTGCCTTGGCCCGACTGTCGCGGCGCGAGGCGCAGTGCTTCGCGTTGCGCTACATCGAGGGCGTAGCGATCGCAGAGATCGCGCTGATGCTCGCGCTGAGTGAGAACAGTGTCAGTGTCAGTCTGCATCGCGCCAGGCAACGACTTGAGACCCTGCTGCGCGACGATCAATCGGAGGACGCCGTATGAACCAGCGCCATGAACACGAACTGTCCCCACTGCTGGCCGAGCATGTCGCGGCCGTTGAGCCGGTGCCGAGCGAAGCGCTGAACGCGGCGCAGGACCGATTGCAGCTGCGCCTGCGCGCGGCCAGGCCTAAGCCCGGAACGCGTTATCCGCTGCGCTGGGCTGCGGCTGCGATGCTGGCCCTGGTGGTGTCGACGGCCCTGGTCCTGCCGCTGTTCTCGGACAGTGGCGCTGCCTTCGCCGCGGCCCGCCATCATTTCCGCAACTTCAAGACTTTGTCGATGCGCATTGAACAACGCATGGATGGCGCGCTGCTGCAGACCACGCAGGTGCTGATCAACGATCAGGGCCAGGTGCGCACCGACGTGGACGCGCAATTGAGCATTATCGTGGATCCGCTGCGCGGTGACTTGCTCACCCTGCTGCATGATTCGAAGCAAGCGATGCGGATGCCGTTGCCGGTTGCAGTGCCGGTGCGCGGTGGCACGAACACTCCGGGACTTGAATGGCTGGACGAAGTACGCAACTTTCAGGGACGCGCCAAACGTCTTGATCAGCCGCGGCTGATCGATGGCCACGAAGCCTCGGGCTGGAAGCTCGATATCGGCGGCAGCAGTTTCGTGCTCTGGATCGATCAGCAGGGATTGCCGCTCGCGATGGAACAGCAGGCCGGGGGCAGTCTTGAGCTGCTCTATCAATTCGAATTCGATGCCGTGATCGCAGCGCAGGTATGGACCACGGACGCGCCGCCAGGCTATACCCTGGTTGAAGGCGGGCCGGATCAGGACTGAGCCTTCCAGTTTTGCCCTGGTCGGTCGCTGGCGGACGGCTGCGATGTCCGCATTGACCGTGCTGGCACGTATGCACCGGCAATCGATACGGAGAACCCCGACCATGCGCCTCGCCTGCCTGTTCCTGCTCTGCTTTCCGCTGCTCGCCAGTGCCCTCGATATCGACGCGCCGGCGCGTGCCGGACTGGATAGCTCGATCCAGGTCACATTGTCGGAATCCCTCGACCCGCGCGCCTTTGTCACCATCGTCGCGCCCGATGCTGCCGAGGGCAAATACGATGACTACGTCTATACCGATAGCACGAGGCTCAGCGTCAAGACACCTGCCGACGTCGGTCGTTATGAAGTCCGCGTGCTTGCCGCCGACGCACCCTATTCCACGCTGGCGCGCAGACCGATCGACATCTACAAGCCAGAGGCAAGTATCACGGCGCCGGCCAGTGCCCGCGTGGTCGAGTTGCTCAGCATCGGATGGAAAGGGCCGGCGGGAGACCGCGTCTACATCACCCTGGTGCCGACATCGCTCGCCGACGGCAAGTACCTCGAGTACGAATACCTGGAATCGGATATCGGTTCCGGCACGGTCAGTCTGACTACGCCGTCCGCGCCCGGCGACTACGAGCTGCGCTATCAAACCAACAAGGGCGTCGTGCTGGCCCGACATGCGCTCAGCGTCGGCGACGTCGCCGCTACCTTGAACTTTGCTGACACTGCGGGCATGGGCAGCAAGATCGAGGTTCGCTGGACCGGTCCGGAGAATGCGCGCAACTACATCACGATTGTGCGACCGGATGCGCCGGACAATTCCTACAAGGACTATGTCTACACCAAGGCAGAAACGGTGAGTCTGGTCGTTCCAGAGCAGGCCGGTAGTTATGAGGTGCGCCTGCTTAGTGCCGACGGCAAGCGCGTGCTCGCGCGGGCGCCGTTAACGGTCGGCGCCGCCACCGCCAGCTTGGAAGCTGCGGCCAGTGCCGAAGCCGGCAGCGCGCTGCAAGTAAGCTGGAAGGGACCCAACAACGAGGGCGACTACATCGCCGTCACCGAGGTCGGCAAGCCGGAAAAATATCTGAAGTTTGCCTACACCCAACGCAGCAGTCCGTTGAAGCTGCAGATGCCGGATCAGGCCGGCACGTACGAGCTGCACTATTTGACTGCGCGCAGCGGCCAGTCGCTGGCGCAGCGTGCGCTGACGGTGACGCCTGCGCTCGGCGTTGGCACGCTCAGGGTAAGTCGCGGCGCGACGGGCGGCGCCAGCTCCGGCAACAACTCGACTTCGGCTTCGACTGGCAGTATTGCGCTGATCCTCGATGCATCGGGCAGCATGTTGCAGCGCCTCGGTGATCAGCGCCGCATCGATCTGGCGCAGACTGCCCTGACCCGTCTGATCAATACCAGCATCGCACCCGGAACGCCGGTCGCCCTGCGCGTGTTCGGCCATCTGAAACCCGGTGGTTGCGAGAGCGAACTGGTCGCGCCGCTGGCGCCGCTGGATCGCGCGCAGCTCAGTGCGCAAGTGCGCGCCATCGCCGCACGCAATCTCGCCAAGACGGCGATTGGTGCCTCGCTCGCCGCGGTGGCCGATGATCTTGCTGGTGTCGAAGGTCGCGCCCTGATCGTGCTGGTCACCGATGGCGAGGAAACCTGCGGCGGCGATCCCGAGCAGGAGATTCGCAAACTCAAGGAATCCGGATTCGACTTCGCGCTCAATATCGTCGGCTTCGCAATCGATGAAGCCGGGCTGGAACAGGATTTCCAGCGCTGGGCGGCGCTCGGCGATGGCCGCTATTTTTCGGCCGCCGATGGCGGTGCCTTGACCGCGATGATCGCGCAGGCCAGCCAAGCCGGACCGGCCTCATACGTGGTCCTGCGCGCGGCTGCGCAAGTGGCTACCGGTGTTGTCGGTGCCGATCCGATCAGCCTCAAATCGGGCAGTTACGATCTGGTGGTTGGTGATCGTCGTGAGCGTATCGAGATCCTTGCAGGCGAGGAGACCCGGGTCGCTATCGATTGAGCTGGCGGAACCACGCGCAATGACCACGCGCTCGGCTGTTCGGAGTACGCTAGTGCTCCCTGACTGGCCAGCACGCCGGTCGCGCTCGCAAGGAGCAAGGCATGACGCAGCAACCCTCGAAGAACTGGTGGGGACGCAACTGGAAATGGTTCGTCCCGGTTGGCTGTCTGTCGATGCTGTTGCTCTTTGTCGGCAGTGTCGCGGCGATCCTGACGCTCACCTTCGGCATGATGAAATCTTCGGACGCCTACGGCATGGCGATGGCGCGTGCGCAGGCGAGTCCACAAGTGCGCCAGGCCCTGGGCGAACCGTTCGAGGCGGGCTACATGGTGTCGGGTCGGGTGAACGTCAACGGGGCAGCAGGCGATGCCGATATGGCGATCCCACTGACCGGCCCCAAGGGCAGTGGAACGCTTTATCTGGTCGCCGAGAAATCCGCGGGCGAATGGATATTCAAGAAGCTGGTGCTCGAGGTCGATGCCAGCGGCGCCCGGATTGATCTGAACGAGTAACCGCGCAGCGCGGATGCTCCCGCGTCGACACGCCATAAAGTACTCTCTCGCGATGTCTGCACGCCCCGCCAAAGCCCGCGACCGCTCCGCTCCGGTCGCTCGGCCCAGCAAGATCCGCGCGTCCCGCATGGGCAAGTGGCGTGCAATGGTGTTGATCGGCGTGCACGTCATCATCGGCTTGCACATCGCGCACTGGTTGAGCACGGGCGAAAGTGTGACCCCGGTCGAGCCGTCCGAGGCGATGGCGTTCAGCCGCTCGTCGATCGTCAATGCCGGATTGATTTTTTTCGCCGTGATGATTCTGCTGACCGCAGTTTTCGGTCGTTTCTTCTGCGGCTGGGGTTGTCATGTGGTCGCGCTGCAGGATCTCTGCCGGCACTGGATGCTGAAGATCGGCATCACCCCGCGACCGTTGAAATCGCGCTTTCTGCTCTGGGTGCCGACCCTGGCGTTTCTGTACATGTTCATCTGGCCGGCGGTCTACCGACTCTGGCTGGGTGACTCGCTGGCGGTGCGTGGCGTCGAGATGACCACGGCACATTTCTGGAGCACTTTTCCGGGCTGGATCGTCGGCATCCTGACCTTGCTGATCTGCGGCTTTGCCTGCGTGTACTTCCTTGGCGCCAAGGGATTTTGTACCTACGCCTGCCCCTACGGCGCAATCTTCGCCGCCGTCGATCGCGTTGCGCCGATGCGGATCAGGGTGACTGATGCCTGCAATCAGTGTGGCCACTGCACGGCGGTGTGCAGTTCGAATGTGCGCGTGCACGAAGAGGTGCGCGACTGGGCCATGGTGGTATCCGCTGGCTGCATGAAGTGCCAGGACTGCGTCAGCGTCTGCCCGACCAATGCGCTGTACTACGGCATTGGACCAATTCCTCTGCTGGCCAAACCGCGCGTTGAACCTGCGGCCAAACCGCCGCAACCGATCCGCTGGCGCGATGAACTGATCCTGGTCTCGGCCTTCGTCATCAGTTTCCTGATCGCGCGCGGTCTGTACGGCGTGGCGCCCTTTCTGATGTCGCTGGGCCTTGCAGCTGTGGTCGCATTTCTCGCATTGACCACGGTGCGCCTTTTCAGCGATCCGGTAGTCGAACGCCCAGGTCTGCGCCTCAAGCGTGACGGCCGCCTGTTGCCCCAGGGCCGCTGGTTTGCGGTCGCGATGAGCGCGTTGGCGCTGTTGTTGGCGCACAGTGCCTACATCCGGGCCCAGGCCTATCTGGGTGCGCGCGCGTACTCGGCGACCGCGCCGTTGCGCATCACCGTGCTGGAGGAGCCGGGCACCCAGCTGACACCTTCGGCAGAACGTCGTGCAACCATCGATGCCGGCATCCGTCATCTTGGCCGTGTGGATGCCTGGGGACTCTTTCCGAGCCTCGGCAACGCCGCGATGCTGGCCTGGCTGCAGACGCTGGCGGGTGCCGAAGACGCAGCAGCCGCGCAGGCGCAGCAGGCCCTCAGCCGCGATGAATTGCCCGAGCAGATGCATCAACTACTGGCGCATCTGGCCTTGGTCAGGGGCGATCAGATCCGGGCAGTTGAGCATTGGCAGCGGGCAATCGAGGCGCGTCCAGACCTCGCCGGGGGTTATCTTGCGCTCGGCCTTCACTATGCCAAGGCGGGCGATATTGCCGCGGCGCAGCAAGTGTTTGATCGCGGCGTGGCGCGGGCCGCGGCAAACCCCAGCCTGTACTACAACGCTGCGCTGGCGCGTGCCATCCAGGATCAGATCCCGCAGGCGATTCCCTTGTTCGAAGAGGCACTTGTGCTGGACCCTCACTATCGGGAGGCACGCGAGAATCTCGCCGGCGTCCTGGCCAGTCAGGGCGACTTCCCGGCCGCGATCACCCACTACCGAATTGCACTGCAGCAAGCCCCGCAGGACGTGCAGACACGCCTGCTGCTCGCGCGCGCACTGGTCGGAGCGGGTGATTATCCGGCGGCGCGCAAGGAGCTTCAGACGGTCCTTGAACTTGATATGACAAATCGAGACGCGCGCGCAATGCTTGACGCAATCGCTGGAAGTGTGCGCCCATAGCGGTTATCTTCGGTCACCGCATCCCGACCCCTATTGAGTTGCCTAGTCTTGGCATCGGAGTATTGTCATGCGATTTTCTGCACGCCTGAACCCTTCGCGGCTGACCGTCCTCGGACTGTCCCTGGTCGCTTGTTGCCTCCTCGGGCCGACTCCGGTCAGCGCCGGTCAGGTTGGCCCGGATGTCACGGTGTTCCTGCTTTCGGACACCAGCAACTACGGTATGGCAGGAGGCATCCGCGGCTACTCGGTAGGCACGACTTCCTGCAATATCGGTGATGCTCCGCTGAACTGGTGCGACAACAATGGTGGTTGTGGCGCCGGCACCACCGACGAAGATCATCCGGTCATCGCCCAGAACATGTACCGGCTGAAGTCGGGTCGCTTCGATCAGATTGGTGCGAGCTGGCTCAAGCACGGCTTTGTCTCCACCAATAGCACCAATGCGGCGTGCGGTACCTGCACGCAACCGCCGCTGGGCGGCAATCAGCTCGGTGTCGGCTGCACCGATCCCTACGGTTCGGGCCTCAATGGCGGTCGACCACTGGGTCCGAAGTCGCAGGTCGATCCGACTACGGGCGTGTATCCGTTTCCGCATGCGGGTGGTTCAGGAAGTCAGGCCGCTGTCTGGAACCAACGGGTCGCGGTCGCTCAGACCGATCTGGACGCCGGTGCCAACCCGGGCGCACGCTATTTCGTCGAGGGCCATTACATTGCGCCCGATGACGCCGCAGCGGGCAATGGCTTGAACAACGCGTCTTATCGCGAAGTGACGGTCAATGCATCGACGTTCAATCTGAGCTTCTCCGGCACCACCGTACAGCGCAAGTCGGCAATCGAAGTCTGGGCCACGATCGATCCGGGTGTCGAGTTCTTCACCATCGATCTACCGACTACGCCGGTGCAGCGCTTCAATGTCGCGCGTCGTGTAACCGACTTGACCGGCGGCGTCTGGCACTACGAGTACGCGGTGCACAATCTGAATTCGGTACGTGCGGCCAATCGCCTCAGCATCGAGTTCTTCGGGCCAACCACGTTTACCAATACCGGCTTCCATGATGTCGACGCCCATTCCGGCGAGCCCTACGACACCGCTGATTGGCCGCCGGTCACCGCCGCCGAGAACATCAGTTGGCAGACGCCCGCATTTGCAACACCGGCCAATGCCAACGCACTGCGCTGGGCGACGATGTACAACTTCTGGTTCGACGCGACGCGACCGCCCGAGGAAATCGAGGACCACCGACTCGGTCTGTTCACCGCCGGCTCGCCGAGTGAAATGGTGTTCCTGGTCGGCACCGCGCCCGTGCAGTTCCAGGACGGATTCGAAGCGCCCTGATCACGTTTCACGGCAATCCTCCGTCGCGCGGCACCCGTGTGGCTGCCGCGCGCCGCACCGTAGCGTCGTAGGATGTGCTGAGCAACGCGAAGCGCATCAATCCGGCGCCACGACGATGTCAGACCTGTGCCGAATCAAGTGTGTACTCAGCCCTTGCCGCGACACCGCGCGCCGTAGGATGTGCTGAGCAACGCGAAGCGCATCAATCCTGACGTCACGGCGATGTCAAACTTCTGCCGAATCGAATCTGTACTCAACCCTTGCCGCGACACCGCGCGCCGTAGGATGTGCTGAGCAACGCGAAGCGCATCAATCCCGACCTCACCACGGCGGCAAGCGTCTGCCGGATCGAGCCTGCGCTCAGCGCTTGCCGCGCGCGTGCTCAACCAACTGATCCAGCGCCTTGCCCCAACCGTCATGGAAGCCGATGTCCTCATGCCGCTGGCGATCGGACTCGTCGCGATGCAGGGCCAACGCCGTGTAGCGGGTGCCGCCGTCGACAGGTTCGAGTGAGAGCACGGCGGTGAATGCGAGGTCGGCGCTGCCAAGTATCTTTGGATCGCGAAATAAGCCACCAGCGAAGTGAATATGCGAAGTTTTTTGGAGCGAAGCCAACAATATGAAGCCTTCAGCATTTCAACTGTCCATCCTTCTGGTCATTGCTGCGATGATTTGTGCATGCGCCACTTGTCCTGCCGGTCGCGACCATTTTCCGCGGCTAACGGAGGAAGAAGTTTTGGCAATCGCGAGCGCTGCGTTGGCTGATGCCGGATCCAACATGAGTAACTACGGCCCACCGCAAGCCGAATTCGAGTTGGGAGAGGAAAAATGCACTTGGACCGTGCATTTTTTTATGGAGAGGGATTCATAGGCAGCCATGCCGCTGTGCAAGTGGATGATCGGACGAAGAAGGTCGAATTGCATGCCGGGATGTAAGCGCAAAAAAAGAAAAAAGCTCCAGGGCCCGAGCGATGGGGCAATGCTGGTTGCGCGGCATCGGCACGGCGCGTGCACTGGCCAAGGTTGCTGGCTGAGAAAACATCTCGTCGCACCCCCGGCGGAAGATCATGGCGACTGCTGAACCTGTGGCCAGCACCGGCGTTTGAGCCGTAGTGACCGCTGTCGACTCCAGCGTCCAGAGCAGCTGGCAGCGCGGCCGTTCGACAGTGTCCGCGTCGTTGACGTCCGCCGCCACTGTGGAGCAAGTTTGGGTGTCCAGGTTTTAGCCACTTGGAGCAAGTTTGGGTGTCCAGGTTTTAGGTGGTCCGAGTCCGATAGCAGCGGCGCCGCGCTGCAGGAAATTCTCTGGCTCGACGATCTCCCGGTCGGCATCATCGCCGGGGGCGTGCTGTACCATATTCAACCCGACCATCTGGGCAGCCCGCGCAAGGTCATCGACAGCGGCAAGAACAACGCCATCTGGGACTGGCCCATCCTCAACAACCCCTTTGGTGAGGCCGCACCCAACCAGGACCCCGATGGAAACAGCGTTCCGTTCGTGTTGAACCTGCGGTTCCCGGGGCAGCACTTTGACGCGGAGACCGGGTTGCATTACAACTACTTCCGCGACTATGAGCCGGGGACTGGGCGGTATGTGGAGAGTGATCCGATTGGGTTGAATGGGGGGCTAGCGACTTATGTCTACGCCGAACAGCAACCACTAACGTTGACGGACGAACTTGGGTTAGTGCCCGGAGCCGGGCCGGGTCGGTCCATCTATAGTCCGTGCGGCCGGCTTGAATACGAATTTTGCAATAGAAAATGTGGAGCTAGGGGCGTCTATTCGTGCAAAAAGCGCAGGGTATGGCACCTCAAGCAAGTTAAGCGGACGAAGACTGGCGTACCCTTGAACAAGTGGGTCGCAACGGACACTATTGAGTGCGAGTGCGGAGATAGTTTTTGCAGTGCAAACCCGGCTTTCTGCACTGTAGGTGTCGGCATCGGTATTGGAATCCTACTCATCACGCCATGGCCGGATGATGTACTGATTCCCTGCTTTCTTGGCGGCGGAACAGCAGTGGCCGCAGGGAGTTAAATATGGTGGGTAAATTTAATAGGGGTCAAGTATTCTATGAACTGTCGTTCGCTGACTCTGATCTCGCGGTACCAGTTGTGACGACATTTATCTATCTTGGGGATCAAGGACTGGCCAGTTCCGAGGATGATCGCTTGTTTTACGTATGTGGAGGAGTGGGAAATGTCGACGATCACCATAATATAGTGTCTTTTACAGACGCTCAATCACGAGATCTCATTTGCTTTGATGAGCTTGTTGCCAAGCTGTCAAGATTGCAAATAGTCGAGTTCAATTTTGAACAATTTCTACGTTGTAAGGGGATGTAGGCGTTGCGCACCACGAACGGACGCACGAAGCCAAGGACATCGATGGACGCCCCGGAGGGGGGAATCCTGGACACCCAGAGCGCCAGGATAATCTGGCAGGACATTGGAGGTGAAATTCCCCTACTCGGCAAGGGTCAGCAGCCCACCGAGACACCGAGTCATGGACCGAAGCCGGTGACGGTTAGGTTAAGCGTTGACAGGTGAAAGTGCAGGCACGGTATTGAGCTCCGCAATCATCGTTGGGAACGCCGACCTTGTTGGGTGAGGGGAAAGGCAATACGAGGCGCCGCGTTAGCGCGAGCGGTGTCGCGGTTCCTCGGAGTCCTAGACCCGTCGCATGCATCGATGTGTTCTGGGCGGAACCTGGGAGCGCGCGAAAGGGGTCAGGTCTAGCAATGTAGCACATCACTTTGCTCGACCCGGCCACGATCCGACCCATCCGAATCCAGTTTAGCGACGCTCCGTCGGAACGGCGCCGGTGCAGTTCCAGAACGGATTCGAGGCGCCCTGATCGCGGTCAACCGCGAACCAAAGTCGCGCGGCACCGCTTGTAGCTGCCGCGCGCTGCACCGTAGGATGCGCTGAGCAACGCGAAGCGCATCAATCCTGACGCCACGACGATGTCAGCCCTTTGCCGAATCGAGTCTGTACTCAACCCTTGCGGCGACACCGCGCGCCGTAGGATGTGCTGAGCAACGCGAAGCGCATCGATCTCGACCCCACCACGGTGCGAGTTGAGTACGCGCTCTGCCGTAGGATGTGCTGAGCACCGCGAAGCGCATCAATCGCGACGCCGCCACAGCGCCAGAAGATTGCCGAACCACCGACGTAGGATGTGCTGAGCAACGCGAAGCGCATCAATTCCGACCTCACCACGGCGGCAAGCGTCTGCCGGATCGAGCCTGCGCTCAGCGCTTGCCGCGCGCGTGCTCAACCAACTGATCCAGCGCCTTGCCCCAGCCATCGTGGAAACCCATGTCCTCGTGCCGCTTGCGATCGGACTCGTCGCGATGCAGGGCCAACGCCGTGTAGCGGGTGCCGCCGTCGACAGGTTCGAGTGAGAGCACGGCGGTGAATGCGAGGTCGGCGCAGTCGAGTTCGGAAACCGCGCTGAGCTTGGCCGGCCGGTAACCGGGCTCGAGCACGCTGGTCCAGATCAGCTTGCGGTACTCGATGACTTCGAGAAAACAGCCGGTGTTGGGGAATTCCTGTCCATCCGGCGAGCGCATCACGGTATGGAATCTTCCGCCCGGACGCAGATCGAGCTCGCAGGCCACGGTCGACCATGGCGCCGGCGTGAACCAGCGCATCAATTGCTCGGGGATGGTCCAGGCGGCCCATACTTTTTCCACCGGTACATCGACGACGCGCTCGAGCAGCAGGTCGAGGCGCGGATCGAACGGTTGCGGCTTGGAAAAGTTCATGGTCACTCCTTCATGGATCTGAGATGGGCATCGAGCTGATCAAGCCGGCGCGTCCACAGATCGCGCTGTCTGAGCAGCCAGGATTCGACTGACTTGAGTGGTTGCGGCGCCAGTCGATAGGTGCGCACGCGGCCCGACTTCTGCGAGCGGACCAGGCCGCAGTGCTCCAGCACATCGAGGTGCTGCGAGAACGAGGGCAGGGCCATCTGGAACGGCTGCGCCAGTTCGCTCATCGCCGCCGGACCACGGCCAAGCCGCTCCAGCACCGCGCGCCGGGTTGGGTCGGCGAGCGCCTGGAAGACCCGATTGAGCTGGACTGATTGCTTAGCCATATGCCTAAGCATAGGCGGCGCCAATACTTAGGTCAATGCCTTCCTGTAGAGCGGGGCTTGCCGCGCTGCTCTGGCTCTGGCTCTTGTCCCCTGGCGACTCCCTTCGGTCGTCCCCGGGGATTGCATAGAGCGTGGCTTGCCGCGCTGATTTTGATTTTTTTGGAAAAGGGCGAGAGCAGCGCGGCAAGCCACGCTCTACAAAATCTACGTCAAGGGCGAGAGCAGCGCGGCAAGCCACGCTCTATGGCTCTCAACAGCGGAGCTGGTCAATCCCCTCGGGGACAAAATCTACGTCAAGGGCGAGAGCAGCGCGGCAAGCCACGCTCTATGGCTCTCAACAGCGGAGCTGGTCAATCCCCTCGGGGACAACGTCAACGTCAAGGTCAAATGCAGCGCGGCGCGCTTTGCCGTGCATGGGAAAGGGTGCAATATGAACGGCAGAGCCAGAGCAGATGATTAGCTAGCCGCAGAGCCCTTGACAGTGACATTTTACAAGCGTAAAACATTAATCGTTTACACATGTAAAGCGAGCCGATGCCATGCCTCAGATTGCCATCAGTCAAGCCGAAAGCGTGGTCATGCAGGCGCTCTGGAGCGCCGGTTCGGCGACTGCCGAGGACATCATCGCCGAAGTCGCCAGTGCCAATGCCTGGCAGGAAGCGACCGTGCGCACCCTGATCAATCGCCTGCTCAACAAGGGCGCAATTGCCGCCGAGCGCGATGGTCGACGCAATCTGTATCGACCGATCATGGTCGAGTCCGAATGGGTGACCGAGGAGAGTGCTGGTCTGCTCGCGCGGCTCTTTGGCGGACGAGTTGCCCCTCTGGTGGCCCACTTCAGTCAGGAAGGCAAACTCAGTCCGGAAGACATCCGCGACCTGAAAAAGCTGATCGGAAAAATCGACGATGGACAGTGAGCTGCTGACATGGGTGCTGCGCACCAGCCTGGCTTCGACCGCGGCGGTGGTGCTGGTGCTGGCGACAAGGCCTAGCTGTTTGCGCCTGCTCGGTGCGCGTGCGGCGCTGTGGCCGTGGTTGCTGGTTCCGCTGATGATGATTGCGGTCAGTCTGCCACCGCGTACCGAAACGCGGCTGATCGCGTCGATCCCTGCGGCGGCCGTCGTCGATCCGACTGTGTTGCCTTATGCCGAGGCACTGGTTTCGCCGAACCCAAGGCGAGAAGACGCACAGTTCGACGCAGATTCGAAGCCGCCGAGCGTGCTCTGGGATCGACGCGACCTCGAACGTGCGGCACTCATGCTCTGGCTGCTCGGCGCCCTGATGTTCGCCCTGCATCTGCTCCGCGAGCAGCGCCAGTTCTTGCGCAGCCTGGGCAGGCTGAGCGCGCGCGGCGATGGCAGCTTTCTTGCCCAGACCAGCGCGATCGGTCCCGCCGTGATCGGATTGCTGCGCCCTCGCATCGTATTGCCCGCGGACTTCGATGAGCGCTATGACGCCCGCCAACGCCATCTGATTCTTGCCCACGAGCGCTTCCATCTCGAGCGCGGTGATCTGCGCCTGAATCTGCTGGTCTGCGCCCTGCGCTGCGTGTACTGGTTCAACCCGCTGATGCATCTGGCGGCGCGGCATCTGCGCTTCGATCAGGAACTCTCCTGCGATGCCGCGGTGCTGCGGCACCACCCCAATTCGCGTCGCGCCTACGCCGACGCCATCCTGAATACGCAACTGGCGGACCTTGGACTGCCCGTCGGTTGCTATTGGCAGTCCAGCCATCCCTTGAAGTGGAGAATCATCATGTTGACTCAACCGAATGCTGGACTCACCCGCCTGATACTCGGCGCGGCTCTGGTCATTACTGGAAGCACGCTGGCAGCCGTTTCGGCCTGGGCGGCCCTGCCGGCGCGTGTGCTGACCGAAGTAGCAGAAGCGCCTGCACATTCATCGCCGACAACTTCAACGCGGGTCGAACCGGTGCGCACTGTGGTCGCGGCGCAACCGGTGGCCGAGCCCGTTGAGCCCGTCAATCCCGCGAAGCCAGTCGAGCCGATGGCCGCAGCAAGGCCGATCTCTGCGGTACCCGCTACACCTGCGGCCGCTGCGCAGCCAGCGAGCTCGCCCATGCCAGCCAGTGCGGCGCGGCCCGCGACGCGCGGACGACCGACGCCGGTGGCGACTCCGATCGCTGAGCCGGTGCACGCGGCGCAGCGATCCGCCGCTCAGTCGGCACGACCTGCGATCGCCTTCGCCGGCCCCGCCCGCGCGCCGCGCGTCGTCGCGCCTGCTCCAATGGCGGGCGAGATAGCGGCGTCGGATGGTGGCGCTGATGCCTCCAGCGTGATCGAACTGCCGCGCCTGGTGAAGCTCTCGCAGCCCAGATTCCCGCAGCTGGCGCGTCGCAAACTTCCCGAGCGAGGTGGCGACGTCATCGTCCGGGTTGATCTCGACGAGCAGGGCAGTGCCAGCAATCTCGCCATCGAACACAGCGAGCTCGGTCGTGCCTTCGAGAACGCGGCGATGTCGTCAGTGAAACGGTCCGAGTTCGCACCCGCCCGCAAGGACGGTGAGCCAGTGACTTGCACCGCGCTGGTGACGATCCGCTTCCAGCAAGACGAGGCAGTCGACTTCTCGCAGCTGGCGGACTTTCCGGTGACGCTACGCGGGCATCCGCCGAGGCAGAACTTCGAGCCGCGCTATGTGAACTGGCGGCCCAGGCAATAAGTGCGGCGCCGCGCCGCGGCGTGGCGGTCTCTGCCACGCCGCGGGTGACTGGAAGCGGATGGTCGCTGCGGCGCTGCTGTTGGCGATACCCAGCGGCCGCCGCAGACGCGTCGCGCGGCGATTCAACCCGGCTGCCGATAGCGCTCGATCAGGGACTCGGAAGAGCGGTGCATCTTCAGCAGTGGCAACACGGTTTTCCACAGCGCATCGGCGCGCGGCTGATCGCCCAGCGCGCGTAGTGAGAGCGCAACAAAACCGTTGACCTCGGCGAGCATCCCGATCATCAGCGGATTGCCCTGGAACTGCCTGGCCTGCAACAGGGCCTCGCCAAAATGCTTGATCGCCTGTGCGTGCTGGCCACGCTCGGCCGCGATCAATCCGCGCGCGTAGTGGTAACCGACCATCGCCAGTTCGGAGAGTCCGGCCAGCGGCACCTTGGCGAGAAAATCTTCTGCCGCATCCGGGTCGCGCAGATAACGCGCCAGTGACATGGCGAGATCGACTGCAACCAGGCTGTTGCCGGGCGCAAGCTCCAACAGCTGCTGCTGAGCTGCAATCATCCGGGCATGATCGCCAGCGGCGTCGTGGATCGCCGCCAGCGTGATCAGATAGAACTCGGCGGGTTCGTTCGCCTCTTCCTGCTGCCAGCGCTGCAGGGCCGCATTGACCTCGCCGCGTGCGGCCAGGATCTTGCACTCCTCGGCGGTCAGCAATACCTTGCGCATGGCTGGCGGGCGGATCGCGCGCAGCAGCCCCAGACAGGTTCGCGCCGTCGACCAGCGGCCAAGCGCGCGGGCGCGCAGCAACTGGTTGAACAGGACCATCGGCCCGATCATGAACACCAGCAGGCCGGACGCGACCAGGGCATAGGCGAATCCCAGGTAATCGCCCCAGCCGTACGGAGGCCCGGCACGCAGGCTGAAAAAACACAGCAGCGCGGGTGGCAACCAGACCAGCACATTGCTGATCAACGCGCGCGCAACCGAGAGCAGGATCGGTTCGCGCAGCGCCTTCGCGGCCACCGCGGCTGCGGCTGGATCGAGCAGCGCTGCATCCAGCTCCGTGCCTGGCATGCTCTCACTGAGAATCTTGCCCTCATTCATACCCATCGCAGACAGCTGCCGCTTGGCATCGGCGCTATTGCGGGCGAGCACGGCGCCAAGACGCGTATTGCCCTCGGCATCGGTTGCCGAATACAGATGGGGGGCAGCGGCAGTACCTGCCGCGCCGGATTCCTCATCGGACGCTGCGCGAGCCGGATCAGCCATAGTGAACACCAGTGCCGCGAACGGCCGCGAGACTTCGCCCAGTTGGCGACCCTGCAGAGCGGCAGGCAAACGCTCGGCGACCTGGCGGTAGAGCCGGATGCCGGAATAGTCCTGCGCGGAAAATTGATCGACCAGTGCCGAAGCCGCCTCGTCGTTGTTGAAGCGGGACTTGATGTCTTCCGGGCGCAGGCGATCGTGCACGATCCGCAGATGTTCGCGGATGCGCTCCCAGGCGACGGCGTCAAGGCCACTGCCGCGGCGATAATGGTCGGTGACCGCTGTATCGATCTGTTCCAGCCATTGCGTGTGCGACAACGCCAGCGCCTGATCCAGCGCCGCGCTGTCGACGTTGCGCTTGAGCTCCCGAGCGCGTTGCTCGACTTCGGCGCGCTGCGGCGCGCGTGTCAGCTGGGCATCCATGCGCGCGGCATGGGCGCGCTCATAAACGGCCTGCAGCAGACGCAGGTCGACTGCGCGCAGCTCCTGCCCTTCGGTCAACTGCTGCAAGCGCTCGACCGCCTGCTCGACTGGAAGTGCAGACTCGATCAGCCACTGCATCGAGGCGGTTTGCGCCGCCGGCTCAGGCCCATTGCCGACGGCGATCAGCTGATTGGCGGTGGTCAGCGCGAACACGGCGAACTGCACGCTGATCTTGTCTTCCTCTGCATATTCCTCGGTCAGCACCAGGGCGAACGGCCATCGCGTATGGCGGGCAGAACGCACCAGGCAGAACGCACCAGCGCTGTCCTCCAGATCGGCAAGCAACTCGAAGCCGAGCCCGTGGCAGCGCGCCCAGGCCTGCTGCATCGGCGTGCTTGCCTCGGCGGTGTGTGCGGCGACCAGCTGGATGCGCGCCGGACGCGCATAGCGCGGAGCGATCAGCTCCGCCGCGGCCAGGTAGCGCCCAACATTCCGACCGAACCAGCGCCGCGCCCACCACCACAGGGACAGCCCAAGCACGAGCAGAAGCAGAACACTGCCGAGTGCGATCTTCAGGAATATGGCCATGGCATACCGTCGTGGTGGGTGTTGTTGCCGTGGCCTGCAACAGGCCATCAGGGCACACGGTCGGCGGGACGGCATCGCAGCGTCTGGCGCAGCTTCGCCGGCCGGTCGACCAGTGCATGCGGGAGGATACTAGCCGGAGATCAATCTGCGGCCACTGGCACCGCGATGAGCTCGCTGGCAGCTCGCGGCTGGCATCGGCGCTATCCTCGACCTGGACGACAGCGGACTTCCGAGGTGCGGACTGCGATGCAGGCAAGGGAAAACGACTACGACGTGGCCGTACTCGGCGCCGGTGTGTTCGGCGTATGCACGGCCTGGTACCTGCGCCAGGCCGGGCAGCGTGTGCTGCTGGTCGATCCCTATGGTCCGGCCAGCGCGCGCGCCAGCTCCGGTGGAGAGACCCGCGTCGTTCGCGCATCCTACGGCGGGGATGAAATCTATTCGCGTTACGCCAAGCGTGCCTTGCTGTTGTGGAAGCAGATCTTTCAGCAACTCGGTTGTCCGGATCTGCTGCGCAGCAGTGGAGTGCTCTGGTTGCACCGGCCCGAGAGCGCGGTCGGTGCACAATCGCTGGCGGTGCTGGCAGCGCTCGATATCGCGCATGAGCGGCTCGACCACGCCGACCTGCACCAGCGCTATCCGCAGTTGCGCCTGCCCGAATCGATCTGGGCGATCCTGGAACCCGAGGGCGGTGCCCTGCTCGCACGTCGAGCCGTGCAACAACTCGCGGCGGAACTGCAGCGCGGCGGTGTCATCTTCTATCGTGCAGCGATTGCCGCCGTGCGCGGCAGCGGCAGGCTCGATGCCGTAGTCGATACCGCCGGCGTTGCCATCCGTGCGCGCAACTTTGTCTTTGCCTGCGGACCCTGGCTAGGCAAGGTGCTGCCCGACCTGTTGGCCGGGCGTATCTTCCCCACCCGTCAGGAGGTTTACTACTTCGGGACGCCGGCTGCCGATTCGCGCTTCACGATCGAGGCGATGCCGGTCTGGCTGGATTTTGATCGCGACTACTACGGCATCCCCGATATCGATGGCCGCGGATTCAAGATTGCCCATGATGTACATGGCGGACCGATCGATCCGGATCTCGCCGAACGCGGCGCCAGTCCGGAACGCATCGCGGCGGCACGCAGTTTTCTGGGCCAGCGTTTTCCCGCGCTGGCGGACGCGCCTTTGATTGGCGCCGAAGTCTGCCAGTACGAGAACACCTCCAGCGGCGATCTGATCGTCGATCGGCATCCGCAAATCGACAACGCCTGGATCGTCGGCGGCGGCTCCGGCCACGGCTTCAAGCATGGCCCGGCGATCGGCGAGCATGCCGCGCAGCGTGTACTCGGCAGGGCAGCAGCCGAGCCACGCTTTGCGCTTGCCGGCAAGCTCGCCAGACAAGACCGGCAGGTGCACTGATGAACTCCGCAGTGGATGTCGACAGCATCGTGATCGGCGCCGGCGTCGTCGGGCTGGCGGTCGCACGCGCGCTCGCCCAGGCAGGACATGAGGTGTTCGTGCTCGAAGCCGAAGAGCGTGCCGGCGAGGGCATCTCCAGTCGCAACTCCGGCGTGATCCATGCCGGTCTCTATTATGCCGAGGGCTCATACAAGGCGCGCTGCTGTGTCCGTGGCCGCGCCCTGCTTTACGAATTCTGCGCCCGTCATGGCGTCGCCCATCGGCGTACCGGAAAGCTCGTCGTCGCAACCGATGCCGACGAGCGCAGCGCCCTGGAGAAATTGCTGCCGCGTGCCCTCGCCAATGGTGTCGACGGTCTGCGCTGGCTTGAGGGCGATGCCGCGATGCGCCTGGAGCCCGCGTTGCGTTGCGTCGCCGCGATCGAGTCCACCGAGAGTGGCATCGTCGACGTGCCCGAACTGGTGATGGCCCTGATCGGCGCGCTTGAGCAATCCGGCGGCCAGCTTGTCTGCAACCATCGGGTCAGTCGAGTCCTACGCGGGCAGGATGTGTTCCGGGTCGAGACTTCGGCGGGTGATTCGGTGCGCTGTCGCCGCATCGTCAATTCGGCGGGTCTGCAGGCGACCGAGGTGGCGGCGATGATCGATGCGCTCGATCCTGCGCATGTACCGCTTCAGTACTATGCCGCGGGTCACTACTACCGGCTGCAGGGCTGGCGCCATCCCGATCCCGCGGCGCCAGCGGGTTCGCCGCCGTTCTCGCGCCTGATCTATCCAGTCCCTGTGGCTGCGGGGCTGGGTGTCCATCTCGGCTTCGATGGTGCCGGCCGCTGTCATTTCGGTCCGGATGTGCGTTGGATCGATGCGCCTGACTACCGCTTTGACGACAGCCAGCACGCCCACTTTGCCGATTCGATCCAACGCTGGTGGCCAGCGCTGCGCGATGATCAGCTGGCGCCGGATTTCGTTGGCGTACGTCCCAAACTGGTCGGTCCCGGTGCGCCCAGCGGCGACTTCGTGCTGCAGTCGGAACACGTCCATGGCATTTCCGGCCTGGTCAATCTGTTCGGAATCGAATCTCCCGGCCTGACATCCTGCCTCGCCATTGCCGAACAGGTTCGCGATCTGCTGGCGTAGGCAAAGTTTGCGACCATCGACGGCTACCGCCGGTTAGAATCGCAGGAACATTCACTCAGGAGTCGCTCATGGCATGGCGCAACAGCGCGGACCGTTACGGTTCGCTATCGATCGGATTGCACTGGCTGATGCTTTTGTTGTTGGCGGCAGTCTATGCCTGCATCGAATTGCGCGAGTTCTATCCGCGCGGCAGTGATTTGCGCAATGGGTTGAAGACCTGGCATTTCATGCTCGGATTGTCGGTGCTGATCCTGGTCCTGGTGCGCATCACGGCGCGTCTGCTCGGCGCCACGCCCGCGATCAAGCCGCCGCCACCACGTTGGCAGTTGCTGCCGGCGCGGCTGGTGCATCTGTTCCTGTATGCGTTGATGCTCGGCATGCCGATTGCCGGCTGGCTGATCCTGAGCGCTGAAGGCGCCAGCATCCCGTTCTACGGACTTGAGCTGCCCGCCTTGATCGGCCGCGACAAGGATCTCGCCCATGAGATCGAGGACTGGCACAAGCTGTTCGGCACGATCGGCTATTACGTGATTGGCGTGCATGCGGCGGCCGCCTTGTTTCATCACTACATTGCGCGCGACAACACCCTGCTGCGCATGTTGCCCGGACGCAGGCGCTGAGCGTTTTGGCTCTTCGCAGCAAGCGGGTTCTCGCGCGTACAGCGTTGCTGTGAGGATTCGGGGATCTGCATCCCCGGTCTTGCCCTTGAAGGGCGCGTAGCCGCGCGACACGAATCACAGGCGGGCAAGAATGGCGCGGGGTGAACTGGGCGCCACCCGCTCTCACGAAGTCTGGGCCAAATTTCTCGGCAGTAGAAGAACCTGCCGGACGCCCGCAGCGCACCGGAAGGAACGGCTCGGAAATCTGGCGCACGTGACCAGCGCGCCTGGCCGAAGTCGCACGACAAGTGGCCGGTTCGCCACCGGCGGGCCACAGAGTCTGCTGATTCAATCAGCATTCGCTCAGTGGGCGGAGGAAACGTGGCGACTCAACGCAGTACTGACGTCGACGATGTGCTCGAAGACTTTGATCGCCGCCAGCTGGTGTTTGACGGAATCGAAAAATGCGTTCTGGTCGCTGGCAATGGACCGGCCGTCATCGTGATGGCCGAGATGCCTGGCATCACGCCCCAGGTCGCCCGCTTTGCGCGCTGGGTGCGCGAGGCGGGATTCACGGTTTATCTGCCCTCTCTGTTCGGGCGCGATGGCGCGGTGCCGAGTGCCGAGGACGGTCTGGCCATACTCAAGCACGCCTGCATCAGTGCCGAGTTTCGCGCGTTTGGCGCCAATCAGGCCAGTCCGGTGACGCAGTGGCTGCGCGCGCTGGCCCGCTTGGCGCATGGCGAGTGCGGTGGTCCGGGTGTCGGCGCGATCGGCATGTGCTTCACCGGAAATTTCGCGCTGACCATGATGCTGGAACCCTCGGTGCTGGCGCCGGTACTGGCTCAGCCATCACTGCCGTTCGATGATCCTGCTGGCCTTGAGATCGCAGCGGACCAGTTGCAGGCAGTGCGCGAACGCCTGCAGACCGAAGACCTCAGCGTGCTCGCCTACCGCTTTGCCGGTGATCGCTACTGCAAGGCCGAGCGTTTTGCTGCTTATGCCGAAGCCCTGGGTGATCGCTTCGTCGCGCGCGTATTGCCCGATCATGCGGCGAAGTGCAGCGGTCTGCCGCCGTTCTCCGAATACATTGTCGCCAGCCCGCACAGTGTGCTCACCGCGCATCTGATCGATGAAGCCGGACAACCGACGATTGCTGCCCGCGACGAGATCCTCGCGTTCTTCGTGCGGCGATTGCGCCAATAGCGGGATCAGCGAACCATGCTCTGGCGGAACAGCCAACGACCGGTCCGGGTCTGGTTGTCGGCGCGGCCAGCCGGCTCGCTCAGCGCTCGGCAGGAAAGTAGTACACGCGACGGATCAGTCCCTGTTCGAATTCGTAGACCGAAAGACTGCTCTGGCTGCGCCGGCCGTCCTTGCCGTCCCAGCTGGCGATTTCAAGCGCTGAGACCCGCGCGCTGGTGCTGCGCAGTTGTTTCAGTTGCGAGCGGCAACTGGGGCAGGATTTGAAGTAACTCTGCATGCTGGCGCGCAGTGCTTCACGACCCTGCGTTTCGGTACTGATCGCACTGCCGCTGATGCTGAGCCATTCGATGTCGGCGTGACTGAGCGCCAGCATGGCCTCGATATCCTTGGCATTGAATGCGGCGACAAACTGGCGCACCGTGGCCGTCTGCGCGCGTTCATCGGAAGCAGCCGAGGCCGTTGCCGGCAGCATCCACAACAGCAGGCCGCAGAGTCCGGCGCAGCTGGCGCGCAATATTGCAGTCGTCATGATCGCTCGCCCTGAATGCACGGAAGCCGATGGTAGATCATGTCTCGGCTCCGGCGGCCGGTTCCTCCGCCCCATGCGAGCTCCGCTGCGGGTTACTGATGGTGCGCATGGCTCCAAGCATGGCTGCCACCCATCAAAGCCCATCGACCCATGTCTCCCGTACCCGGATCTGGTCGTCTGCACGCACGAGATTGGCGCGATAGCCGGGGGCAATGCGGCCGACTTGATGACCGATTCCAAGAAAGTCTGCGGGCTGGCTGCTGGCCATGCGCACGGCTTCGAGCAGGGGAAGCTCGAGCAGGTTCATGGCATTGCGGATCGCGCTGGCCATGTCCAGTGCCGACCCAGAAAGCGTGCCCTGCTCGTCCACACACTGGCCATCGCGGACCAGGATTCTGCGACCCTGCAGCTGGAATTCGCTGGCATCGCTGCCGACGATCGGCATCGCGTCGGTGACCAGCATGAAGCGCTCCGGCCCGCGCGCGCGCAAGGCGATCTGCAGCACGACAGGATCGACATGCCAGCCATCGACGATGATGCCGCACCAGCTCGAGCGCGCATGCAGGGCGGCGCCGACCACGCCCGGACTGCGACTGAGCATCGGCGACATCGCATTGAACAGATGGGTGAAGCCGCTCAGTCCGTGTTGCAGCGCTGCGTCGATCTGCGCGTAGGAGGCATTGCTGTGACCGGCCGCGATCACGACACCGGCATCGGCGAGCAGCTGGATGGTTTCCAGGCTGGTCAACTCGGGGGCCAGGGTGACCAGGGTGCGGCCATGACGCAGCGAGGACAGCAGGCCGACATGCACCGATTCGAGCGTGCGGATATGCGCTGCATTGTGCGCACCCTTGCGGGTCTCGCTGATGAAGGGGCCCTCGATATGTATACCGGCGACGCCGGGAACGCCGGCCACGATGGCTTCGTCGACGGCGCCGATCGCGCGCTTGAGTACGTCGAAATCATCGCTGATCAGGGTGGGCAGAAAGCTCGTCGTGCCAAAACGCCGGTGCGCCGCGGCGATCGCAGCAATCGAAGCCAGGGTCGGTGCATCGTTGAACAGCACGCCACCACCGCCATTGACCTGGCTGTCGACAAAGCCCGGCAATAACAGATCGCCAGCGAGATCGCGTGCACTGCTGGCACGCGGATCATCGGCCGCGATGATGTCGGCAATCCGGCCATCGACAATCAGCAGGGCGCGATCATCGACGAAGCCCTCGTCGAGCAGCAGTCGCATATTGCGCAGCGCCAGGGTGCTCACAGCGTTCGGGTCACCTTGCGCAGATGCGGGGGCTGGTCGGGATCATGCCCACGCGCAACCGCGAGCGCATTGACCAGTCGGTAGAAGCTCTGGATCAAAAGCAGAGGTTCGATCACCGGATGCGCATTGACGCTGGGCAGCACCAATGCGCCGGGTGCACTGACGCCGGCACTGATCACCGCGACCTCGCGGCTGAGCAATTCAGCGGCGAGCGCAGCGATGCCGTCACGGGTTTCATCGTGCTGGGACAGCAGCAAGGCGGGAAATCCACGACCGAGCAGGGCCTGCGGACCATGCAGGACTTCAGCACTGCTGAACGCCTCGGCATGCAGGCCGCTGGTTTCCTTGCATTTCAACGCGGCTTCCTGGGCGATACCCAGACCCAGCCCGCGGCCAATCACGAATAGATGCCGGCTCTCGCAAAGTAGAGGCAGCGCCGGCTGCCAGTCGAGTTGCCAGGCGCGCTCGAGCAGATCGGGCGCACGCTGCAACTCGCCCAGCAAGGCCTCGTCATTGGTCCAGGCGGCAACCAGATGGACGATCGCAGCGAGGGAGGCGATAAAGGATTTGCTGGCCGCGACGCTGCGTTCGACACCTGCGCAGAGCGGCACGGTGTGCTGGGCGACCCGCGCCAACGGCGCATCTTCGCTATTGACCAGGGCGATCACCGTGGCACCGGCGGCACGCGCGGCCTCGGCACTGGCGATCAGATCCGGGCTGCGTCCGGACTGCGAGATCGCCAGGAACAGCGTCTCGCGAAAGTTCTGCCGGCCAGGATAGATCGAACTGACCGATGGCGCGGCCGACGCGGTGATCACGCCGGCCTGGGTCTCGATCAGATACTTGGCGTAGGTCGCAGCATGATCGGAACTGCCGCGGGCGCAGGTGACCACCGCGCGCGGCATCTGCTTGCGCAGCACGGCACCGAGCGCCATCAGATCGCTGTGATCGCGCGCGAACTGCGTGCGCAACACGGCGGCGGATTGCGCTGCCTCGGCGAACAGCAGCGTTTGCTCGGCCGTTGTCGGCGTCGCCAGCGAAGGCGGGCTGATCGCCATCAGGAAATCCTAGAGATGGTCACGAGGGCACGCTGAGTTCGGCGACAAAATCATAGGTATCGCCGCGATAGATCGACTGTGAAAATTCAACCGAGGTGCCATCGCGCAGAAAACCGATACGCTCGACCAGCAGTCCGGCGTCGCCGACGCTGGCCTTGAGCAGGCTGGCTTGTTCGGCATTCAGCAGCAGGGCGCGCAGCCGCTGCAGTGCGCGGACCGGGCGATTGCCAGCGCGTTCCAGCGCCTCATACAGGGATTCATCGACGGCTTCGAGCGAGGGCAGACTGGACGCCACCAGGGTGGCGTATTCGATCGACATCGGCGCGTTGTCGGCGTAGCGCACGCGATGAAAACGAAACACCGGCGTACCCGGACTCAGACGTAGTACCAGCACTTCCTCCGGTGTCACCGTACCGGCCGAGCGCCGTACCCAGACACTGTGCGGATTGCGCCCGCGCGCGCGCATGTCCTCCGAGAACGAAGTGAGTTTGGCGAAATTCTTTTCGATGCGGGCCGAAACAAAATTGCCTGAGCCCTGACGACTGACCAGCAGGCCTTCCTTGACCAGTCCATCGATCGCCTTGCGGATGGTGATCCGCGAGACCGCGAGATCCGCGGCCAGATCGCGCTCGGCGGGCAGGGCGTCTTCGGGGCCGAGGATGCGCTTGTCGATGGCATCGCGCAGCACCCGCTGCACCTGCTGGTAGAGCGGTTGGCTGTTGTTGGGATCGAGCGGCTTGAGCAGCAGCGCCAGCGCATTCATTCGGCCATTCCAGTTCGTCAGTAGATCAGGCCGGCGGCAAAGTGGGCGGCCACCGGGCGTTGATTGTAATTAGTACCACAACAATACCAAAAAGCCAGAGTGGTCTTTGTGAAGAATCGCCGATCTGTGCGCTTGCGCAGGCGCGGTCGGGCCCGCAATGGCCAGCCTTGGCCCTGGAGCCAGGCGCGGCAATCGACATGGTTTTGGCCAGTTCAGATCCGGACCGTGCAGTCAGCGAGCGCAATCGGACGCCGCAGCGCAGCCTTTCGGAGCGGCCATGCAGGCCGGATGGTCGGCGCAGCGGCCGGCCATGGCGCCGGCTGGGCGCCTGACCGCGTCGGTCAGTGATGTGCAAAATTCGACAAAACAACAACTTGCGAGCGCCGGCGCAGGCTCGGCAAAAAAAGTCGCGGGCGGGGCTGGCGCTGCGCGCATATTGGTAGCATACTGGCATTGCATTGGTAGTGTTGTGAGGATACTGGAGGGAGACCAAGCCAGCACCGCTTCGAGCCTGCCCGAGATCGGGTGCATGCCGAAGCCGCGCCGGATGGGGGGACTGCCCGGCCCAGCTCGAACCGTCCGCAACAGGCTGCACATGCATCCACCAGCCACCATTGAGGATGACCCATGAAAGTGAAGCAGACACCGATCGCATCGGCAGTAGCGCTAGTGCTGATGGGCATGGCCTACCAGCCAGCCGTGCAGGCGCAGCAGTCGGCGCAGGAGGAAACGGCAGCGTCCGAGCGCGATGAGGCCAGGGACGCCAAGCAGATGGAGGTGGTGGTCGTCACCGGCATCCGCGCTTCACTGGAAAAATCGCTCGCGGTCAAACGCGATTCCGATTCCGTCGTCGAGGTCATCACCTCCGAGGACATCGGCAAGATGCCCGACAAGAATGTCGCCGACTCGCTGCAGCGCCTTCCCGGCGTGACCATCAGTTCGGCAAGCGCGAGTGAGGGCGGTTTCGACGAGAACGACCGCGTCAGTCTGCGTGGTACCAATCCCAGCCTGACCCAGACCATGATCGATGGCCACATGATCGGATCCGGCGACTGGTTCGTGCTCAACCAGGTCGGCACAGTAGGCCGCAGTGTCAGCTACTCGCTGCTGCCCTCGGAGCTGGTCGGCCAGGTGATCGTGCGCAAAAGTTCGCAGGCCAACCTGGTCGAAGGCGGCGTCGCCGGTACCGTCGACATCATCACCCGTCAGCCGCTGCAGTTCCGCGAGGCGCTTTCGGCCGAGGCTTCGTTCGGCATGGTGTATTCCGACCTGCCCGACGAATTCGATCCGCAGTTCAGCGCCCTGGTCAACTGGAAAAATCCGGCCGACAGTTTTGGCATTCTGGTCCAGGGCTTCTCCGAAAAGCGCAGCCTGCGCCGCGATGGCCAGGAGATGCTCGGCTACAGCCAGATTGCACCCGGTAGCGCGATTGCTCTGTCCAATCCCGATCTCGCTGGCGTCTACTATCCCAATGCGATTGGTTCGGCGTTGTTTGAACAGGAGCGTGATCGCAAGGGTGGCCTGATCAATATCCAGGGCCGGCCCAGCGAAGATCTGACCCTCGCCTTCAGTGCGTTCTCCTCGCATATGGAAGCGACCAACTTCAATCGCAACTTCATCGTATGGCCGAGCCGGATTCTCGGTGGCGGCGCCGGGCAGGCACCGGACGCCGGCTATGTGGTGCGCAACAACACCCTGGTCGAAGCCAATTTCAGCAATATCGCCGGGCGTCAGTACGCGATTGATGATCAGATTTATCGACCGGGCGCCAATTCGGAATCGGAGTTCTACAACCTCGATATCGAATTTCTGGCCAGTGACCGGCTCACCCTGACCGGCAAGCTCGGCAGCTCGACCGGACGTGGCGAAACACCCGAGCAGGCTGTGTTCGAAGGCGACATCTTCAATACCGGCGCAACTTACCGGCTCAATGGGCTGCGCTCGCCCGCGGATGCCTCCATTCCGCTCGGCAATCCCGCGGTGTTCACCGGCACCACGCTCGACTGGATCTTCGGGGCCAGCCCGGCGACCACCGATGACAAGGAGCGCTGGGCACAGATCGATGGCCTGTTCTCGCTCGATAACGAGACCTTTGCCAATGTGCGATTTGGTGCGCGCGCCGCACGTCATGAGCGTGAATCGACCTTTGTTGCGCAGGGACCGCTGTGGTCGGCCGATCCGTTCAATGTGGCCAATCTGCCGCAGTGGAATGGCGAAACCTATCCGGGCAATTTTGGTTCCGGCCTCGGCGGTGGAAACTTCCCGCGCAATGTCTGGCAGCTCGATCCACAGATCCTGCGTGACTGGGGCAATATTTATTCCAATCGCGACCCGGTCACGCGGCGCTACTTCCCGGCCGAGTTTGCGATGGAAGAGAACAACCGTGCCGCCTACATCATGACTGATCTCAGTGGTGACAACTGGAGCGGCAACATCGGTGTGCGCGTGGTGCAGACTGAAGAGCGCGTGCTGCAGAATGTGCCGATTCCGGGCTCGGTCTGCCCGGCGCTCGAGCCCTGCGCGGCAGTGCCTGGTGCGATCACCAGTTCGGCCTTCGGAAGTTTCTATCAGCGTCTGGTCAAGAACGATTACACCGATGTTCTGCCAAGTGCGAACTTCCGCTTCCAGCTTTCCGACAATCTGGTCGGACGCCTGGCCGCAGCCAAGACCATGGCGAGGCCGGACTTCAGCTCGATCGGTGGTGCAGTCGATCTCAACGACACCCTGCTCACCGGCAGTGGCGGCAATCCCAACCTGAAGCCGATTCGCTCGACCAATTTCGATGCGGCGCTGGAGTGGTACTACGGACCGGAGTCGTTGCTGTCAGCCGGTCTGTTCTATCTGGACCTGTCGAGCTATGTCAGCTACGGCGTGTCCAATGCGACCTATCGCAATATCCGCACCGGCAACGACGAGGTCTACGCGATCACCTCGCCAGTCAACGGCAAGGGCGATATCCAGGGACTTGAACTGGCCTGGCAGCAGCCGCTTGGTCACGGCTTCGGCATCATGGCCAACTACACCTATGCCGATGCCGAGGCACGCAAGGAAGTGCCGACCGACACCGGTGAGCTGGTTGGTGCATCGCGCGATACCTACAACCTGGCCGGCTATTTCGAGAACGAGTGGTTGAATGCCCGAGTGTCCTACACGTATCGCTCGGAATTCTTCAACGGGCTCGATCGCAGTACCGCCCAGCATCAGGACGAGGTCGGTACCCTGGCCGCTTCGCTCGGTTTTCGGATCAGCGATCGGATGTCGTTATCGCTCGATGGCCTGAATCTCAATCGGCCGGTGCTGAAGTATTACGCCAACAAACGCGACCAGCCGACCGCCTTCTACGACAATGGCCGCCAGTTCTATTTGTCGCTGCGGGTGAAGATGTAGTCAATCCGATCCGGCGCGGAATTCGCCGGATCGGCCGGACGCTGTTCGGCGATGCGCGTACGCTGCCCGCACTGGCCCGGGTCTGCGCGCATCGCCGCCGGCCCACTGCCGGCGCTACATTCGAGTCTGTCCGGGCGCACGTCATGCGCAAGCTGGCCATGCCCATCGATATCCTGACTGGAGCTCCGATCCGATGCCCAATGCGCTGCTGCGAGTCGTCGGCAAGCTGGCCTGCCTGATCCTGCCGGTGCTGATCGGCGCGACGCCGGCTACTGCGGATGCACCCGCTGTGATTCCGAATCCACTCAGGCTAGAACTGGCCTCCGGCGTGTTCGAAATCAACGAGGAGGTGATCATCCGGGTGCCGGCCGATGATGCCGAGCTGCAATCCGCCGGCGAGTACCTCAGCTGGCTGATCGAGCGCGGGCAGGGCCTGCGCATTCCGGTTCAGCAGCAGCGTGGCGCTGGACGTGAAATCCAGCTGCGCCGCAGCCGCGGAGCCGACGATGCCGAATCGTATCGCCTGCAGATCAGCAGCAAGCGAATCCGGATCAGCGCACCCAGCCGGCTCGGCATCCTGCATGCCGGCCGCAGCCTCGAACAGCTGATGCACAGGGACGAAGCCGGCGGGCTCAACGTGCCCGCGCTACGTATCGACGACGCACC
The DNA here is from genome assembly GCA_038255435.1 of Lysobacterales bacterium. Classification (GTDB taxonomy): domain Bacteria; phylum Pseudomonadota; class Gammaproteobacteria; order Xanthomonadales; family Ahniellaceae; genus 0-14-3-00-62-12. The sequence goes on along the minus strand of JBBSLG010000004.1, from coordinate 142,733 downwards.
GCAATTCGCCTGGCGCGGACTGATGCTGGACTCGGCGCGGCACTATCAATCTCCCGAGTTCATCCGCGATTTCATCGACTGGATGGCCCTGCACAAACTCAATGTCCTGCACTGGCATCTCACCGATGACCAGGCCTGGCGTCTGCAGATTCGCAAGTATCCGAAGTTGACCGAGGTCGGCGCCTGGCGCGTTCCGGCCGGTCGTGCGGCAGCAGCCGATATCGATGCGTCCAGCGGCGCGGCGCGAAAATACGGCGGCTACTACAACCAGCAACAGGTGCGCGAGATCGTCGCCTATGCGACATCGCGTGGCGTGCGCATCGTGCCCGAGATCGAGATGCCCGGTCACGCCAGCGCCGCACTGGCGGCATACCCGCAGTACTCGGCCATTGCACATCCGCCCAGCGCGGTGCCCGCCGACTGGGGCGTCTATCCGCATGTCTACGATGTCGATGACCCGACGTTCCAGTTCCTGCAGGATGTACTCGATGAAGTAATGGAACTGTTTCCTGGCGAGTGGATTCACGTCGGTGGCGATGAGGTCGCGATCGGCGAGTGGTCCGGGTCCAGTCGCGCGCAACAGCGCCTGCAGGAACTCGGCAGCGCTGATCCGGCGCGACTGCAGGCCTACTTCACCCAGCGTATCGGCCGCTATCTCAAGTCCAAGGGGCGTCGTCTGGTCGGCTGGGATGAGATTCTCGAACCCGGTCTCGCGCAGGATGCGATCGTAATGTCGTGGCGCGGTGTTGAGGGCGCGCTGGCGGCAACCGCGCGTGGACACGACAGCGTGTTGTCGCCCCATCCCTTGCTCTATCTCGACCATCGTCAGGGTGAGGGCGCCGATGAACCACCGGGTCGCCTGCACACGGTGCGGCTGGAAGATATCTACCGCTTCGATCCGCTGCCGGCATCGCTGACTGCGGAGCAGGCCCGGCATATGCTGGGCATCCAGGGCAATATCTGGACCGAACACATCCGTACCGAAGCACGCGTCGGCTGGATGGCCTTTCCGCGCGCCGCGGCGATCGCCGAACTCGGCTGGTCTGCGCCGGCGCGACGTGAGTGGAAGGATTTCACGCGCCGCCTGCCGAACCTGCTGGCACGCTATCGAGCCTTCGCCATCCCGCATGCCGACACTGCGTTTGCGGTGACAGCCGATACGGAATATCTCGACGAGGGTCGGCGCGCGCGACTGGTGCTGAGCAGTCAGGTGGATAGCGGTGACATCCGCTATACCCTCGACGGCAGTGCGCCGAAACCGGACTCGCCGCGATACCAGGAGGCGCTGACCGTACAACTGCCAGCCACGATTCGCGCCAATCGCTTTGTCGGTACCCAGCAGATCGCGACACCGCGTCAATTCGATCTTTCCGCGCGCGCTCAGCAATATCGCAGCAGTGCCGAACTGCAACGCTGCAGCGAAGCCATCGCCCTTGCCCTGGAAGACGAATCGCCTCTGGTCGGTGCGCGCTCCATCTTCCACCTGGATATCCAGAATCCGTGCTGGATTTTTGCCCAGGCCAGGCTCGATGGCGTCGTTCGCATCGCTGCTGAAGTCGGTGATGTGCCGTTCAATTTCCAGATCGGCGCCGCCCGCGACAACATCAAGTTTGCCGCGCCGGAAACGCCGCACGGCGAACTCCTGATCCATCTGGATCGCTGCGATGGCGCCCTGCTTGCGCGGATGCCGTTGTCAGCGCTCACCGCGCGCGGACCGGCGACCCAGCGCGTGTACGCCGACATCACGGCGCACCAGGGCCGGCACGATCTCTGTGTGCGCTTTGCCCAGGACGGCGTCGACCCGATGCGCACGCTGGATGCCCTGCACCTGCTCGATGCCGAGCCCGAATCCGAACGGAGTCCTTGATGGCCACGCTAAGCCTGCACGCGCCGCTCGCCGGTTGGCTGATGCCGCTGGACGAAGTGCCCGATCAAGTCTTCGCGCAGCGCATGGCCGGTGATGGGTTGGCCATCGATCCCACCGGTGATGTACTGCACGCGCCCTGCGACGGCCGCGTCTATCCGATGCCGGGCTCCAGTCATGCGCTGACCCTGCGCAGTGCCGAGGGCATCGACATCCTGCTCCATCTTGGCATCGAGACTGTTGCGCTGGCCGGTGCCGGTTTCCAGTTGCTGGTCCAGTCCGGCGCCCAGGTCCGCCGTGGCCAGCCGCTGCTGCGCTTCGATCTAGATCTGATTGCCTCGCGTGCGCGCAGTGCGATCACGCCGATCCTTGTGGTCAGTGGTGGCCAGGTTATTGCGGCGACAACACCAGCGCATGGTCGCAGTGTGCTGATCGGCGATCTGCTGATGGAAGTGCAGCCCGATCATCCGCCCGAGGCAGTCGATTCAAGCGCGGCGGTCAGCGCCGATCCGCTTATCGTTCGTCGTGGTCTGCGCGCCGGATTCAATCACGGTATCCACGCCCGCCCGGCGGCAATGATCGTCGCCGCGCTCAAGCCCTACAAGGCCAAACTCAGCCTGCACGCGCACGGGCGCTCGGCCAATGCACGCAGTGCCGTCTCGCTGATGGCACTCGGTGTGCAACAACATGAGGCCATCGAACTTCAGGCCAGCGGCGTCGATGCCGAAGCCGCACTGGCCGCAGTTGCAGCCTTGCTGGTGGAAGCCGTCGACCGCTCAGACACACAGGCTCAGAAGGCGCCGGTGCCAGCAAGTGAGCGCACGCCATTGCCCGACTGCCTCCCTGCCGTGATCGCGCATCGTGGCCTGGCGCTCGGCCGCGCGGTGCAACTGCACCAGTTGCTGCCGAGCTTTGCCGAATTCGCCGAAGACGCAGATCAACAGAGTAGGGCATTGGATGCAGCCATCGAACACGTACGCGTGCATCTGCAATCAATGATGCAGGGACAACGCGGCGAGCAGCAATCCATTCTGCGCGCGCATGCCGAACTGATCCAGGATCCGGAGTTGCGCGACGAGGCCGGGCAGTGGATCGGCCAGGGTCGCAGTGCCGCCTACGGCTGGCACCAGGCGATCGCCACCGCGCAGCGCGCGCTCGGCGCACTCGCCGATCCACATATTCGTGATCGCATTGCTGATCTGCGTGATCTTGAGCTGCAGGTTCTGCGCGTACTCGATGGTCAGCCAGCATCGGCGGGTGTGCTGTTGCCCGAGGCCGCCATCCTGATCGCCGATGAACTGCTGCCCTCGCAACTGATTGCGCTCGATCGCAGTCGCATCGCCGGTATCTGCAGCGCCCGTGGCGGTCCGACCTCGCATGTCGCGATTATTGCCGCGGCGCTCGGCATACCGGCCCTGGTCGCAGCGGGCGACCAGGTGTTACAAATCGCCGATGAGGTCGAATTGCTGCTGGATGCCGAACGCGGCGAGCTGCTGATCGCACCCGACGCGGCAGCGCGGCAGCGCGCGAACAAATCACTGGCCGAACAGCGCCTGCGTCATGCCGAGGATCTGGTCGCCTCCGGGGCTGGCTCGGAGACCCTGGATCGCGTTGTGATCCGCGTCTACGCCAACCTCGGTTCGCTCGCCGATGCGCATACCGCGGTGACACGCGGCGCCGAAGGTTGTGGCCTGCTGCGCAGCGAGTTTCTGTTTCTCGATCGCCAGCAGCCGCCCGACGAGGACGAACAGCGCGGCGAATACCAGACGGTACTCGATGCGATGGCCGGCCGCTTGCTGACCATCCGCACGCTCGACATCGGCGGCGACAAGGCCATCCCCTATCTTCCGCTGCCGCCGGAGGAAAATCCCGCACTCGGCTTGCGTGGACTGCGCACCAGCCTGGCCTGGCCGGATCTGCTGAAGACCCAGTTGCGCGCGATCCTGCGTCTGCAGCCGCTGAGCCAAGTGCGCTTGCTGCTGCCCATGGTCACCGAGGTCGACGAGATCCGCAGCGTGCGCCGGCTGATTGAGACCTGCCGTCACGAGCTCGGCACTGCCGCCGCGCTGCGTCTGGGCGTGATGATCGAAACACCGGCCTCGGCCCTGCTCGCCGATCAACTGCTCGGCGAGGTCGATTTTCTCTCGGTGGGGACCAATGATCTGTCCCAATATGTGCTGGCGATGGATCGCGGACACCCGCGTCTGGCGGCCCGCCTCGATGCCCTGCATCCCTCGGTGCTGCGCCTGATTGCCAGCGTCGCACGCACCGCGCAGGAACGCGATGCCGAGCTCGCGGTCTGCGGCGGATTGGCTTCGGATCCCGATGCGATCGCCCTGTTGATCGGGCTGGGTGTGCGTGAAATTTCGGCGGTCCCAACCGCCATTCCCGAACTCAAGCGCGTCATCCGCTCGCTGCACAGCGGTGCCTGTGTCGAACTGGCGCAACGCGCGTTGTCGCTCGGCAGCGCACGAGCGGTGCGTGAACTTGCCATCGCCAGTCGACTCGAAGTTTCCGGAGCCTAGGTCATGATGAAATGGTTGATCAATGCAACCCAGGTGCTCGGGCGCGCCCTGATGTTGCCGATCGCGGTCCTGCCGATTGCCGGTCTGCTGCTGCGACTCGGTCAGTCCGACATGCTCGATCTCGCCGCGATGGCTGCCGCTGGCGATGCGATCTTCTCCAACCTTGGCCTGCTGTTTGCGATTGGTGTGGCGGTCGGTCTTGCCCGCGAGAACCACGGCGCGGCTGGACTCGCCGCCGTGGTCGGATTTCTGGTGGCGAGCAAGGGCGCCGAGGTTCTGCTGACGGTGCCCGCCGACGTCGCGGCAGCTGCCGTCGGTGCCCATGAGACGGTGGTGCTTGCGGCCTACAAGGCGCGACAACTTGGCAAGCTCAGCGTGCCGATCGGCATTCTCTCCGGTGTGATCGCCGGTCTGCTCTATAACCGCTACAGCAATATCCGTCTGCCAAGTTATCTGGCTTTTTTTGCCGGGCGGCGCTTTGTGCCGATCGCGGCGGGATGCGCTGGCCTGGTGGTCGCCCTGGTATTCGGCTATGGCTGGCCGGTGCTGGAGACCGGCATGGATCGATTCAGCCATGCGGTGATCGAGTCCGGCTCGTTTGGCCTGTTCGTCTATGGCGTACTCAACCGGATCCTGATCATCACCGGTCTGCACCATATCCTCAACAACGTCGCCTGGTTCATGGTCGGTGACTACGGCGGCGTCACCGGTGATCTCAAGCGCTTCTTCGCCGGTGATCCCAGCGCCGGCATGTTCATGAGCGGATTCTTCCCGGTGATGATGTTCGGGCTGCCGGCGGCCTGTCTGGCGATGTACCACACCGCCCTGCCATCGCGTCGGCGGGAGACCGGTGGACTGCTGATGTCGATGGGCCTGACTTCGTTTCTTACCGGTGTTACCGAGCCGATCGAATTCACCTTCATGTTTTTGGCGCCGTTCCTGTATCTGCTGCATGCCCTGCTCACCGGCACCGCGATGGTGGTGATGCATCTGCTCGAAAGCCGGCTCGGCTTCAGCTTTTCGGCGGGCCTGTTCGACTACGTGTTGAACTTCCGCAACGCCGGCAATCCCTGGCTGCTGCTGCCCGTTGGTGCCGTGTACTTCGCCCTCTACTACGCGCTGTTCCGCTACTTCATCGTCAAGCTTGACCTGAAAACTCCAGGTCGCGAAATCTTGAGCCATGGCGCCGCAGCTGTGGCCAACACGACCGATCCGCGCGCCGACGATCCCGGCGGAGCCTATGCGGCGGCGCTCGGCGGCCGCGACAATCTACAATCAGTGGACGCCTGCACGACGCGTCTGCGCCTGCGCGTCGCCAGCATGGATCGCATCGACGAAGCCGAGTTGCGCCGGCTTGGCGCGCGCGGCGTGCTGCGCCTGGGCACCAGCGATCTGCAGGTCGTGGTCGGTCCGGTTGCCGATCAGCTGGCCGGCGATATTCGCGCGCACCTGGCGCAGGCCCGTGTGCCTGCACCGGCAGTGGCCGCGCCATCGAATGCACGATCCACCACAGCGGGTGGACCACCGAATGCTCTGCTTGCGCAGGCGCTGGGTGGCGGCGATCAGATCACCTCGATCGAACTGACCGCGACGCGCCTGCTGATCAGTCTGCGCGAGGGCGCCGCCATCGATGAGCCCGCCCTGCTTGAACTTGGTGTGCGTGGCATAGCCCGGCCCGCTCCCGGACGGCTTCATCTATTGCATCCGCAACCTGCCGATCTGCTGTTGCCGCTGACCACCTGATTGCACCGCGCAATCGGGCGTAAACTTCGGCGGTCGGCGCGGTCAGCGCCCCGATCCAGGAATGCCCGATGCTCATGCGCGCGATGCTTACGCTAGGCCTGTCCCTGCTCTGCCTGGTCTACTCGCCGGCGCCCAGTGCGGTGGGTCCGCCAAAGTGGGACGAACTTCTGGAAGCGGCCGAGGACGGCGAGGCAACGGCGCAGTATCTGGTGGCGCTCCGTTACGGCAAGGGTGAGGGCGTCGAGCGCGATCCCGAGCGTGCTTTGGAATGGATGACGCGTGCTGCCGAGAATGGACACCTGGAAGCCCAGGCGGGCCTCGGTGTGTACTTCACGGGTGAGGGACAAACCCAGGAGAATCGCGACAAGGCAATGCTCTGGTTGCGGCGTGCCGCCGAACGCCGACACGCCATGGCAGCCGTCCAACTCGGCGTGATAAGTGTCGAAGCTGGCCAAGGCAAAAAGGCGCTGGGCTGGTTCCGGATTGCCGCTGACAGTGGTGATAAGGATCTCCAGCTGGCTTTCAGCGACATGCTCGAAAAGGGCGATGGCGTGCCACTGGATCTCGCCGAGGCCTACTACTGGTCGGTGGTGGCGGGCCGTGACGAACGGGCCGAGCCAGTCACGCGGACGGCGCTCGGAATTCGCCTGGGCGCCAAGGCCATGGACGGGATCCGCGCCAGAGCCGAAGTCTGGAGCGCCAAACTGCCGGATTCCGAGCCGGTGGGCAGTGGCGACACGAATCCGTTGGCGGGCCCCGCGCCCAAATCCCCGTTGGACTCGGTCGCTGAGCTTGCTTCCGAGGCGGCAACAGGATTCGTTGAAATCAGATTCTGGGACCAACGGGAAGAAGGGGACAGCCGTCCACCGGTTGCGCGCCGTGAACGCTATGCCCTGCGTGATGCCATTGCCTTCCGCGAAAGCCAAACGGATGAGTCCGGCACCCACGCGTACACCGCAGTGGAAATCGCCATTGATCCCTTGGACCGAAAAGAAATTGCAGCACAGCTAGCGGACGGTGACCGGCGTGGAGCCTCACCAGGCCTGATCCTGCGTTTGCAGAACGATGGCAGCCTGAAATCCGGTCTCATCGCGCATTCCGAGGGCTATCACGAGATCAGCCCGGATTTTGTTTCCTCCGATCTGCGCATCACGGCCAACTCGGTGACCGGCAGGTTTCGGACCACCGCACCTGAATCCGCATCGGATTGGCGCAATTATCGCTTCGACGTCCGGGTCAACGCCGATCTTATCGGGCCAGCTGGCCGCGCGGACAGCAAAGCTCAATAATGCAATGAGCTGCCGGCTGGAAGCGCGCCCCGCGAACGAGGCGCGCTTGCTGCACTGCTGCAAGACTAGCGGAACGCCGCCACGGTCGGACCACGGGTGCGCCAGACCCGGTTGTTGTCATTTCTGCTGGCGGTTCCGATGGTGACGCCGCTCAGCGTGTAGTTCGGCGACGAGAACGCGCCAACGCGGGTGCATGACGAGCACGGTCCATTGTTGACCGCCATCACCGTGCGTCGATTGATGCTCGACATCACATAGCCATGACCATAGGCATACGGCGTGGTGGTCGAATCATTGTCGTGGCGCGTACCGACCACGTGACCAGCCTCGTGGACAAAGGTGTAGTTGCCCGACAGGCAGGAAGGACTCATCACGAAATAGGCACTCGCGTTGGATGTCGCTATCCCGGCTGCCTGGCCGCACAGGGTCGCGCTCGCCGGTGCAATATAGGCCACCATGTCGGCGGTATTGGAATTGCGCAGGCCGGCGATGGTGTCGTAGTAACCGTCACTGCCATTGGTCAATCGGCTCAACATCGTGGAGTAGTTCGTGCTCTCACTCTGGGTGAAGTAGCGAATCGCTCCTGCCTGCTGAAAGCGGATATCGGTATTGGTGGCCGATAGTGCCTGGTTGGATTCGGCGAATGCGAGATCCATCGCCTGCTGCTCATTGCCAATGGCAGCTGTCGCCGATGCACCGAACGCCACCAGAATACGGATCGTCGAGATCGCCTTGGCTGCGGGTGCAGCCTCGCCGTCGACTGCCTTGCTACGCGGCGCATTGCGCAGCATTTCGGCATAGCCCTGTTCATCCTCGTCGACCAGGAACTTGCTCTGATCGACTTCGATCAGGGCATGCGCACCATTGTCGATCGGCACCAGGCGATAAAGCTGCCCGGCAACCCGGATGTTGGCCAAGATGGTGTCGCCGGAGCGCACCGCGATGATGTGATCAAGCGCAGCGTCGAGCGCAATCGTGTCACCACCAGCGGCCTTCTCTTCATGTCCCATCTCGATGCGACCGGACCAAACTTCGTTGCCACTTTCCATCCGTTCGAACTGCGTCTGTTTGGCATCGAGGCGGATCCCGCCGGGCAGCGTAAGGCCCAGCTCCCTGGTATCGGCGGTCAGCAGGGAAGCCCGTGCCGACACGATCTCGATGCGTTCATTGGCCGGATCCATCGCGGCCTTGCTCAACAATTCACCCGGCGCCGCTATCTGGCTGCGGTTGGGTGCAATGGAAAACAGATCTTCAGCAGCATGTACCGCGCCGGCAAACGGGGCCAGCGCAACACTCACACACACAGCAATACGAGCGAACTTCATGGGACGTTCCTCATGGAAGAGATGGACTCGACTAGTGATTGCCGCGGGCCGGTGATCAGACGGCACAGGCGACCCCTGCACAGTAGCTGAATAAAGACCCAAAAATTCACTATTCCGCCACAATTTCGTCTTGACTTTTGTTTTCACATGAAATTCACGCACTGCAATCGCTCTGGCAGCGCTACCCCGGGCGGCCCGGCATCTAATTGGTCGCTCTTGCCCGGCAGGCTTCGCCAGTTGCTTCGCCTACCGATAGCATCCGATGCCAGACCAACCGCACTCGTGCGTGCCATCACGAGAGACCGCAACCGGGAACAGGAGCAGCATGTGGCCATCAGCGCGATCGATGACAAGGGCAAGGCAGTCGATTGGTGGTTCATGTACAAGGTCGCCGGAAAATCCACGAGCGCGCAGGGCAAGAAGGCGCCGAGCGTGAACGGGCGCCGGGTGGCCGGCAGTGAATACATCTACTTTGATTCGCGCGCGCCGGCCAAGGGCAAACTGGTCCTCTCGATCAACCAACTCGACAAGGCCGGCGCCCTGCCCAATACCCTGGCCCAGCTCTACGGCGCGGCTGCCGCGGCCAATCGCGATCTGGGCTGGTTCTTCTACAACGACGAGAATCCGATCGATGGAAAGGTCAATGGCTCGCGCGGCCACACCAAGGGCGTGCTCGCTTTCGATCTGCACAGCAACACCGCGTTCTGGCTGATCCAGTCGACGCCGAAGTTTCCGCTCAAGGGCAAGTACGGGTTTCCGACCACCGGCATGCCCAATGCGCAGACCCTGCTCTGCATCAGCCTTAAAGACGCTTCGGTCGCGCAGGCGATCGCCAAACAGATGTTTGTCGCGCAGCAGCCCAATGTCTATCTGGCGTCGAAGATTCCCACTGCATTGGCGAAATCGCCCAACGATGCGCGGGTGAAGTTGATGCAGGATCAGGTTGCCACCGGCAATACGCCGGTACACGTAATCATTCCATTCCAGTCGCGGGCCGGCACCAAGTTCATGGCGATTGCCAAGAACCGCACTTGGGGCCTGGATTTCTACAATGATCTGGTCGGCCCGGCCCTGCACGAAAATATCGAAGTGGAAACCTGGGAGCACGATCCGGTGCCAGCGCCCGCCGACAGCGACAAGGTCCATAAAGTCGTCGATATGAGTGCGGTGAATCTTTCCGCGCTCGGCATCGATCTCGCTTGGCCTGAGCCCGATGACCACGCCAAGCTGGCGATCTCCGACAAGGGCGAGAAGAACCACTTCGTCTGTGTCGGCGATATCAACTTCACCATCGCCCAGCGCAAGCGTGGTGGCGGTACCGTGGCCTTCCAATGCGAGGCGCTGTGGCAGAGCCTGTACCAGATCCTGGTAGCGACGAAGGCGCCCGCAAAGATTGTGCGTTCTGCCGCCGCGACAAAAAAGACCACGAAGCCGAAACCCGCGACTTCAACCAAGGCCAGGTCAGCGGCAAAGAAGAAATCGGGCTGAATTCGGCTCAGGTCGCGGTGCGCTTGCCAAACAGCTTGTTGCAATGCGACGAGACAGAGGCGAGCATTTCGGCGTCTGATGGACAGCAGTGAGTTGTGCCCGCTGCGAAGCTGGCCATCCATAGCCAATGCATCCAGTTGATCGCGCCAGTCTGTGCCACAGGGGGCATCATCTCGATGCCAGCGGCGCTAAAGCATCAGGACCACGATGTGCTTGATCCTTGCGCGCAGCAATTCTGGATTGGAGCGCAGAAACCGATCCATGCCATCACCCACACCGCCGAAAATGGAGCAGAACTCCAGTGTGGTGTTGCACACTATGCGACACATAAAATCGCGTCTTCGCCCCAGTGCCGTAGTTGCGCATCTTGCCAAGGCCACCAGCCTTGGCGGCGATACGCGCCTCGCCACATGGCCGAATCCATCGATTTTATTTGTGCCGACAAGTGCGCAACACCACACTAGCCGATGTTGCCACCGTCGCGCTGCCAGATCAGGCAGCGATTATTGGCCGGCATTGCCACATCCGCCAGCAGTGTGAGGCCGATCCCACGCGCCAGCGCGTCCACCGCCTCGAAATCACGGATGCCCGAAACCGGATTGCCTGCACGCAGACTCGCATCAAACGCGCGATTGCTGTCGCTGGTGAACTCGCCCCGGTAATTGAACGGTCCATAGACGATCAGTTGCGCCCGCTCGGCCAGCACCGGCTCGAGCGACGCGAACAGCGCCAGCACTTCCGGCCAGCCCATGATGTGCAGGGTATTGGCGGTGAACGCCGCCTCGTAACCGACCGGTTTGCCACCGTCGTTGAGCGGAAGTGGCAATGCGGGAACAAAGCCCGGCGGATCGGCATGCACGCGCAGCGGCAACGGCGCCGGCGTATTCGCCAATCCCGCCTCATCCAGCCAGGACGTGATACCCGGGAGATATTGCAGCTGATCCGCACACTGCCAGATCAGCCAAGGCATCGCCGCGGCAAAATGCACCGCATGCTGCCCCGTGCCCGAGCCAATTTCCAGCACCCTCCGACAATCGCGCAGGCGCGGCAACAACACCTCGAGAATCGGCTCGCGATTGCGTTCGCTGGCAGCGGAGTAGGGCTTGTTGATCATGATCGGACTGTTGGCGGCAGTGGCGGCTCGGATGCCTGCGTTCATACTAGCGAACTCCGCGACAAGCTCGCTGCGCAGCGCTGACCGAACATGTTCCTTGTAGGGCATCTCTGCGAGATGCCGCCTTGAATCTGCGGCGGTGTTGGGATGGCATCTCACAGAGATGACCTATAGAAACGCGGCCTGCTGTGAGGCGCTTCTCCGAGATACCGTGCGGCCGCCATCACTCGGCGGCTTCGAATCCGGATTTCATCATGTGGTCCTGGTTCTCAAACGCTCCGGCATCGAGCGCGCCATTGCGCAGGCGAAATCCACCGTCGAGATCGAAACCATTGTAGCTATACAGTGGGATGGGCCCGCTGCCCTGGTTGATCAGCGCGGAGTCGTTGCGCAGACGGAAATCCAATCCACCTGGATTGACGAAGCCCGGGTTGAGGCTGAGCGGGTTGCTGATGGTTGGCACCAGATTGCCCGATAAGGTGCCACCCGAATTCGCGTTCATCGCCACCGTTCCATTGCCCATGCCGTTGGCAGCGCAGCCCTCGAGGGTCAGATCGCTGACCGGGTTGTTCGCGAAAATGTTGTTGGAGATCTGCACATTGACGCCGGCACAGGCGCTGAGGCCGACGCCACAGCCTCGACCACCGCCGCTCGAACAGCTGCCATTGACCACGGTGTTGTTGGCAAAGATCACGCCAAAAGTTGCCTGGCTGGAGAGGGCGCCAAGATAGATGTGGCCGTATGCTGAAGTCGGTGCGCTATTGCCCTCGAACCAGCTGTTGGCAACGCGGATCAGTCCATTGCCGACGGAGGCATTGATACCGCCGGAAAAATAGCCCGAATTGTTGCGCACCACCAGGTTGTCCAGCCAGATCTCGGTAAAGGCGCTGCCGAAGCCCGCGATGTCCAGAGCGCCGCCGCGCTGGAAGCCAGTTCCGGTGCCATTGATCAAGGTGAGATTGTCCACACCCAGGCGCGGCCCGCTTGGCAGCGTTCCGGGAGGATTGAAATAAATCCCCAGTATCTGGTTGTTGCCCTGGCCATCGAGCGATGTGTTGAACGCGCTCAGGCTGCGACCACCACAGGCATTGTCGCCGACCGTGTAATAGCCGCCAAGCAGAAACAGCCAGCCGTTGTTGGGGCTGTTGTAGAGCAATTGTTGGGTCACGCCGTAGGCGCCGATCCGGATCTGGATGATGTCGTCGGCAGTCGATGCGGCGGCGGCGGTCAGGGCATCGCGCAGTTCGCTCACGGTACCGACACAGTGGGTCGCGGCGAAGGCCGCGGGCGTGCTCATCATGGTGAGCGCGATGATCAACCGGCGCAGTGTCGATTGCAGATGCATGGGCGTTTCCAGTTTTGGCGACTGCCCTGGAGTACGCAGTTCGGTCGCCATTGCTGTCACTCACCGCTCCGGCCCACTTGCTCGGTGCGGGCTTGACCGGGCGCTCTGTATGCTGTGTACTATGTGCACTAGTACAGTGGATTTGCGCCGATGTCCCGAACCCAGCCCATCATGATCCAGATCGCCACCGGCGATCCGCGCGCAATCAGTAAGCAGATCATCGATGCGGTCCGGATGAAGATCGCCACCGCTGAATTGCTGCCCGGCGCGCAAATGCCAAGCGTGCGTGGCCTGGCGCAACAGCTGACGATCAATCCCAACACGGTGGCCAAGGCCTATGGCGAGCTGATCAGTGAAGGCTGGTTGGAATCGCGCCAGGGACTCGGCCTGTATGTCGCGACACCACGTCAGCGGCTGTGTGATTCAGAACGCGAACGTCGGCTCGATGAAGCCGTACAGCGTCTGGTGCACGAGGTGCTGGCGCTGGGTTTCAGCGCCGACGAGGTATTGCTGAGACTGGCGCTTGAGTTGCAGCGACTGTCCCCACGCAAGTCGGCATAGATCAGCCAGGGGTACCTACCCGTGCCGCACCGCGGACTTCATCGTCGTCGAGAGACCCTTATGTCCCCACAAGAATACGTTATCGAAACACGGTCGCTGGGCAAGCACTTCGGTCGCAAGCGCGCGCTGGATGCGTTGGATCTGGCAATCCCGCGCGGCGGTGTGCATGCGATTGTCGGAGCCAACGGAGCCGGCAAGTCCACCCTGTTCCGTATCCTGCTTGGATTCATGCCGCCGACGACAGGCGAAGCCCGCATACTCGGTCGCAACAGCCAGCAGTTGCGGCCGGAAGATCGCGGCCGTATCGGCTTCGTCAATGAAGAGCATACGCTGCCGGTGTGGATGCGCGTGGCGGAATTGACCGCGATGCAGAGTCGCCACTATTCCAACTGGAACCAGGCAGGATTCGACCAGGTCATTGGCCACTATCGCCTGCTTCCCGACCAGCGCGTGGGCGAGCTGTCGCGGGGCGAGCGCGCCGGACTCAATCTCGCCCTCGCGCTGGCGCAGAGTCCAGAGCTGCTGGTGCTCGACGAGCCCACCCTCGGTCTGGATGTAGTCGCCAAGCGTGCCTTTCTCGAATCACTGCTGTATCGCGAAGCCGCGAGCGAGTGCACGGTCATCTACTGCTCGCACCAGATGGAAGAGATCGAGCGCGTCGCCGACAACCTGATCATTCTGGAGCAGGGCCAGTTGCGACACATGTCGGCGCCGGATGATTTCCGTGCCCGGGTCAGTCACTGGGTCGCGGATATTCCGTTTGCCGGGCCGCCCACTGCGAGCGTGCCGGGCCTGCTCCAGTGGCAGCGAATCGACGGATTGCAACACTACCTGGTGCTTGATCAGGACGAAGGCTTTGCCGAATTTCTGCGCGCCAGTGGTGCGCGCTCCATCCAGAGCATGCCAGTCAGCCTGGACCGTGCCGTGAACGGTGTTCTTAGCCGCGATCACGCAGCACCACCTCCGGCTGTCTGAGCTGCAGCACTCATCGAGGGAAGCATCATGTGGGATCTGTTCAAGGCTGAACTGCAGCGTTTTCGATTCTGGTGTCTGGCCTATGCCAGTTTGCATCTTCTGATTCTGGGATTCCTCACGCGCGTGGTCGATCTGGCCCAGCAGCCATTGCTGGTTTATCGCAGTATTGCTGCGGTGTATGCGCTGAGCGGACTGCTGTTCGGTCTGTATCAGTTGGGTAACTACCGCCGCTCCAATACCTGGCTGCAACTGCTGCATCGGCCCCTACCGCATTGGCGGATCGCGGTCGCACTGGCGGCAGCCTCGGTGTTGCTGTTGTTGATTGCGGTAGCCTTGCCGGTGCTGGTGATTGCGATCTGGCAAAAGACCATGACCGCCCGCGTAGTCGACTTGCGTCACTGGCTGCTGCCGGTTTCCGCCATTTTGATCGCGACCAGTGCCTATCTGGCGGCCGGTTACGCGGTGCTCGGTGGCCGACGTTTTGCGATCAGCGGCTTGATTTTGCTCGGACTGCTGCTGGCCTCCGATGCGGCCGGCTTTGGCGCGTTGCTGATCCAGCTGCTGGCGCTGCTCTGGTTGGCCGCGCTGCTGATGCTTGCCTTCAAGCCAGATCTGTCCGCCTCACCGCGAAGTCCGCTCGCGCTGATCGCGGTCGCACTGCCGCTGCAGATGGCCATCTACTGCGCCCTGGTCATGGTCTGCTTTGGTGTCGAGTTGCTCTGGATCATGCAGGGCTCGCATCCAAACAACAGCACACCGCCCGCTGGCGGCTTCGTCGAGGCGAACAAGGCTGCGCCGGCTGACCTGCTAAGCGCGGGTTTGGCTGTGAGTGCGCGCAGCGAGGCGGCGCTCTGGCAGGAGCAGATCGCCTTGTCCGAAGTGTTTCAGGTGTTTCGCGAATTTGAACGATTGCCGCAGCGCCATAGCCTGAGCAATTTGAGCCCGATGGAATTCGATGACAACGAACGTGGGGAGCGCTGGGTATTCAGTCATGATCGCATGCGATTTCGCGGCTATCGGCTCAGCGATGGCAAAGGCGTCGGCGAAATGGGCGCGACAACGGCCAATGCCGAATTCACTACGCCGGCTCTGCCGATCGGCAGCCTGCCAGGTTTCGCCAAGGACGACGCGCTTTTGATGACAGCCAACGGGCTGTACCAGTATCAGGCCCGCAGCCGGACCACCCTGCCAAGATTTCAGCTTCCATCGGCAGAAAGATTTGCAGCGACGCCCAGCCTGGTCGGCGAAAGCATTGCGATCCTGAGCGACCGCGCGCTGTATATTGTCGACGGCCGCAGCGTTTCCGAGAATGAGGATCTGATCGCTCCGCGGCTGAGCATCCCGCTGCCCGGTGCGATCGGCAACCTGACGCGGATTGATCTGATCGAACTGGTCGATGGCTACCTGATTTCGTTTACCTATACTTCGACGGCACACAACGCCCGCGTCGACCCCTATCAGGAGATTGTGCAGGTACACGATGACGGCGCAACCGAGCCGGTCGCGCGGCGCGTGCTTGCTATGGACTATCCGACCTGGCATCGCTACGAGCTGTGGTGGTTGTCGCCTGCGATGCACTCGCTGTACCAGGGCGCGACCCAACTGTTCGTCGCGGATTCTCCGCTGCTGCGTATCGACAAGCCAGCGGTGCCGCTTTCGATGCGCTGGCTCGCCGCCACTCTGGCCGTACTGTCCATGAGCCTGGTGCTTCTGTTATCGCGAGGGCTTGTGCTGACCCGATCGCGCCGCCTTGCTTGGGCCGCTGCTGCTGCGCTGATTGGACTGCCGGCCTTGATCAGCTTCTGGCTGCTCCACGGTGGCAAGGAGAGGGGCTGAATGAAATCGACCTCGACCTTGCTCCTCTGCTTATTGATTGCGGCACTGGTGCCCGCAGAGGGACGCGGCGCCGCGCAGACGAGCGACGAGTTTTCGTTAGCGGTCGCGCAAGAACGCGCGCGCGCGCCAGCGCCACGTCTCGACCGCAGCGCACTTCTGGTGCAGGACAGCGTCAGCGATTCTGTTCGCGCGCCCGATGGCAGTTCGATCGCCTACTTCCGCGTCGTCGGCTCAGCGCGCAGTGTCTGGCTGCTCGATACCGATGACGGCAGTCAGCGTCGCCTGCTGCAGAGCACCGAAGCGCAGCGCCTGCTTTGGACCCGAGACAGCCAATGGTTGTTGATGGAATCGCCACGTCAGCTGTTCGCACTGAATCTTGCGCAATCCGCTGGCTCGCGCATGCTCAGCGCGCTCGATGGGCCATCCACACGACGGCTGCTGGCGGTTGACCCGGTTCGCCCGGATGCCGTCGTGTTGCTTGAAGGTCCGCGGCCGGATGCCGTGGCAGCAGAACGATGGCGATTGCTGCGCATCGATGTCCGCGGTCGCGAGGAGGTGTTGCACTCGTCAGCACGGCGGATCACCGGATTCGCCTTCGAACAGAACGGTCGTCTGGCTTACCTGGCGCGCCTCGATGGCGAAGGTATCGGCGTGTATCGGCTCGACGACGAGCGAGCCTTGCATCGACTGCTGCGCTGCAAGCCCCTGCTGCGCTGTTCGCTCCTGCCGCTGGCCAATCAGCAGAACGAACTGCTGATCCTGGGCGACGCTGCGGGCGATCCGTCTCGACTGCTGCGCATGGATCGAAACGGCGCACTGCACCTCGTGCATGTCGATCCGCGCGGAGCGGCAGATATCGAGGAGATCGCGGTCGATCCATTCGATGGGACACCGTTGCTCGCCAGTCATGCCAGCACGCGCCCAGCCAGTCATGGCCTTGGCCCGTCTACGCGTGCGCATCTGGCGCGCATCGAGCAGGTACTGGGCGCGCGCAGCTTGTCCATCCAGCCAGGCGGCTCCGACCAGGCGGCCTGGCTGATCGCCGAACGCGCCAGTGCACTACAGGGCACGCGCTGGCACCTCTATCAGCCCAGGTCAAAAACGCTCCATCGCATACTTGCAGATCCTCCGTTGCAACAGCGCAGCCTGCGCAGCACAGACTGGATTGCGGAGTCGTCGCTGGCGCGCAAGATCGCCTTCGACTGGACTGCATCCGATGGCATGCGTCTGCACGGCCAGGTCATGCTGCCACCGGGGCGGGATCCAGCCGCGCTGCCGCTGATTGCGCAGATCCACGGCGGTCCGTGGAATCATGTCCGCCCAGGCTACGAGAGCCATACGCAGCTGCTGGTCAATCGCGGCTACATCGTGTTCGAGCCGGATTTTCGTGGATCGACTGGCCACGGCTTCGGCTATCTGATCGCAGCCCGCGGAGACTATGGCAATGGCCGCGTGCAGCAGGACATCGTCGATGGCGTGCGTGCATTGCTGGCGAAAGGGATTGGCGATAGCCAACGCGTCGGCATCAGCGGCGCCTCATTTGGCGGCTATTCGAGCCTGCTCGGGGTGAGCTTCGAACCGGATCTTTTTAAGGTCGCCGTGGCCCTGGTGCCGCCGACCGACTTCGGATGGGATCTGCGCTGGGTGAGTCGAAGCAGCGAGGCGCTTGAACTCTCCAAATTCTTGAGTTTCGAGGATTGGTTGCGCCTGGTTGATCTGGACCTTGCCGATCCGGCCACCACGTTGCGCCTGCAGCAACAGTCTCCCCTGGCCAATTCGCAACGATTGCGTCGACCGGTGCTGCTGATTGCAGGCGGCAAGGATTGCCGCGTGCCGGTGCGCGGTGTCATCGAGTACGCCGCAAAGCTGAAACGTCAGGGAGCAGATATCACCCTGCTGATCGATCCCGAGGCAGGCCATTCCGGTGGTGGCCCGCTGGCCAGGGAGGCGCGCAACTATCTTGTCGAGCGTAGCCTGCATCGGCACCTGGGCGGGGACGCTGCCGATCCGCCAGATGCGCAGCTGGCCAGCTACATCGAGCGGACACTGCGCCTGCGCGGCAGCGTCCGCTCCGATTGACCGACGACGAGGTTGTGATCGCGTCCTGTCTTAGTACGGAACCGAAGGACAGGCGACTACGACAGTTGTACTGGACTCGAGGTTGTACGGAGAGCGAACCGCAACCGTCACTGTGCCTACCGGATTGCTGCTTGCTCGGCATCGAAAGGTCTTCTCGGGATTCGAGCTCCATGCCGACCAGGTACCGCCGGCACCGACCAGGCTGCCGCCGCGCTTCCATCGATAGGAGACCACATACTGCGAGTCAGCGGTCAATGGACCAGCCAGGCATCCGACCTCGTCGCCGCTGACATCGCAATACACTGTTGGTTCGAGGGCAGCCTGCACCGGAACGCACTCCGGCACGGAGCACGGGTCGGACCCATCGTCCGGGTCCTCATCCAGCAGTCGGGAGACCAGATACTTGGTGACCGGGCATACGGCAGGCTCCTCCTGCGGATCACAGGTCTGTGGGGGAGCGGCAGAGAGCGGTGCCAGCGCCACCAGGGCAAGCAGGCCGAGGCAGAGAGAGATCAGCCGAAACGGGCGCGCAGGTTTCATATTTTGATGACTCCGACGAAGAGGTGATGTGATGGGCCGGCTGCCCGGACCCAGGGCAACAGGTTTGGGATCGCTATTGGTCAAATTCCCTATTCGGAATTTCGCAGGCGCGAGGACCAGCGCGTCCGGGTTCGGTCTTCGACCGTATTGGCTGAAGACTGAACCCGGCTGGTTGCGAAATGCTCGATCAGCTCGGGCGTGCCGAAACCCGGTACAGATAAGCGCCGACCGCACCGAGAACTGCCAGTCCGATCCACTGGTTGAAGTGCCAGGCGGCAGGCAGGGCAAGTACATCGCCGCGCGCGCTGATCACGATCGGGATGGCGATCGCGATGCCCATCAGCGCCTCGCCGGTGATCAGGCCGGCAGCAAACAGGGTGCCGGGGCGATGGATGCGATCGCGTTCGGCCTCGTCATGCGGCGCCAGCTTGTGCTTGCGCTCAACCAGATAGCTGAGCAGACCGCCGAGGAAGATCGGCACCATCAGTTCCAGTGGCAGATAGATGCCGATGGCGGCGGCCAGCACGGGCACACGGAACGTCGAATTGCGTGATTTCAGCCAGGCGTCGAAGGCGATGATCGCTGCACCGACGACTGCGCCAAGCGAGATCATGTCCCAGGGCAATTTGCCGCCGAACATGCCCTTCGCCACCGACGCCATCAGCGCGGCCTGAGGCGCATTCAGCGAATTGGGATGCTCGGCTGTTGGCGGTCCGATGCCGTAGGCGGTGGCGAGCAGATTGAGCACCGGCGCCATCACCAGGGCGCAGGACAGCGCACCAATGCCGAGCATCAACTGCTGCTTCCAGGGCGTGGCGCCAACCAGATATCCGGCCTTGAGATCCTGCAGATTGTCGCCGCCGACCGCCGCGGCACAACAGACCACCGCACCGATCATGATGGCGGCAACTGCACCGATCTTGGAGTCGGCGCCCAGCAGGAGCATCAGGATCACCGAGGCAAACAGGATCGTCGCGATGGTGATACCCGAGACCGGATTATTGGACGAGCCGACCAGGCCGGCCAGATAGCCCGAGACCGAAACAAACAGGAACCCGGCGACGATCATGATGATGGTCATCGGGATGCTGACGCTCCACTGGTGCACGATCGCCTGATAGAGACCGAGCAGGGGCAGGGTGAACAGGACAAGGGCAATCAGCATCCACTTCATCGGCAGATCGCGTTCGGTCTCGGGCACGTTGGCGTCGCTGCCCTTGCGCGCGGCGGCGATGCCGCTGCGGATTCCTGACAGCAGGGAATTGCGCAAGGAAAACAGCGTCCAGATGCCGCCGATCAGCATGGCGCCGACGCCGAGGAAACGAATCTTCTCGGCGCGGATCAGCCCTGCCGCATCAGCCGCATTGAGCCCCGCCAGTTGCGCCATCAGTGCTGGATCGGTCTGCTGGAAATAGGCGTGATAGAGCGGAATCGCGATGTTGTACGAGAGCACGCTGCCGGACAGCACCACGATGCCGATATTGAGGCCAACGATATAGCCGACACCGAGCAAAGCCGGCGACAGATTGGTGCCCATATAGGCCAGGTATTTGCCGAAGAAGGCGCTGCTGGCAGCGTTGTCGGGAATCATTCGCAAGCCGCTCTCGGCCATCAATTTGACGAAGGCACCGATGCTGGCCGAGATCGCCAGGATGCGCAGACCCGGGCCGGGATTGTCGCCGGCCTTCAGTACTTCGGCAGCGGCCTTGCCTTCCGGAAATGGCAGCGGATTCTCGACGATCATCGTGCGTCGCAGCGGCACCGAAAACAGCACGCCGAGCAGGCCGCCGAGACCGGCGATGGCAAACACCCAGGAATATCTGAAGTCCTGCCAGTAACCGAGCAGGACCAGGGCCGGAATCGTAAAGATCACGCCGGCCGCAATCGACGAACCGGCCGAGGCGCCGGTCTGCACGATATTGTTCTCTAGGATCGTGCCGCCCCCGAGCACGCGCAATACCGCCATCGAGACGACGGCGGCTGGAATGGCCGTGGCGATGGTCAGGCCGGCAAACAGGCCGAGGTAGGTATTGGCGGCGGCAAGAATCATCGCCAGGATGATCGACAGGATGATCGCGCGCGCAGAAAGTTGCCGCGGTGCAGGCGTACTCATGAGGACTCCGGATCGACGAGGGTGAAGCCCGGATCGTGGAGTGCGCCGAACAGCACGTCAAGTCTGGATAAAAGACGGCACCGCTGATTTCGCACAGGAGGTGGTGCCGCAGCAGGGAAGGACGCGGACAGGCATAATGCCGCACCCCCGAGTCTGTCTGGACGCCCGATGCCCCGACCCGAGTACCGCCCCGCAGCCACCGCCGGCTGGCGTTACTACCTGTTCCGACTGCTGTTCCGTTACAGCGAGCGCGACGAGCGACTGTTTGACGTCGTGCTCCTGGGTCTGATCCTGGCCAGCGTGGTCATCGCCATCCTCGATAGCGTGCAACCGCTGCACGCACGTTGGGGCACCTGGTTCTATCTCGCCGAGTGGGTATTCACCCTGCTGTTCACGCTGGAATACATCCTGCGCCTGATCGTGGTGCAGCAGCGCCTGCGCTTTGCCGGGAGTTTCTTTGGCGTGGTCGATTTCGTAGCACTGCTGCCGACCTACCTCAGTATTCTTTTCCCCGGCAGCGAGCACCTGATCGTGGTCCGCGTGCTGCGCGTGCTCCGAGTGTTCCGCGTGTTCGAATTGACGGCCTATGTTGGCGAGAGCGGTCAGATGATGGAGGCCTTGCGTCGGAGCCGGCGCAAGATTGGCGTGTTCGTGCTCAGTGTGGTGCTGATTGCGACCGT
The DNA here is from genome assembly GCA_038255435.1 of Lysobacterales bacterium. Taxonomy (GTDB): domain Bacteria; phylum Pseudomonadota; class Gammaproteobacteria; order Xanthomonadales; family Ahniellaceae; genus 0-14-3-00-62-12. The sequence goes on along the minus strand of JBBSLG010000004.1, from coordinate 121,256 downwards.
CTTCGGTTCACTGATGTATCTGGTCGAGGGCCCCGAGCACGGCTACACCAGCATCCCGCGCGGCATCTACTGGGCGATCGTGACGATGGCGACCGTCGGCTATGGCGACATCACGCCGCAGACGCCGCTGGGCCAGTTCATCACCACGATCATCATCATCATCGGCTACGGCATCATCGCCGTGCCGACCGGTATCTACACGTCGGAGCTGGTCCAGGCTTCGATGCCACATGAGTCGCAGCGCTGCGCACACTGTGGGTACGCTGGCATCACCCGCGAGGCGCATTACTGCGCCCAGTGCGGTCAGCCGGCGCCAACGCGGAGCTGAGCGGTCCCGGCGGCGCTGAGTTTCCACTCATCGCGGACGCTTCGACGGCGCTTGTCTCACCGTCGAAGCGTTTCGCGGATCAGGCTCCGGCGTCCACGGGAGCATCCTTTGACTTGCCGTCAGCCGCGCAGTAATCCCCGTCTTCCTCAACGCTGAAACAGATCGGCACCATGACCTCACCGACGGTGGCGCGTCCTTGCGCTCGTGCCGGATTGAAGCGCCAGGCGCGCGCAGCTTCGATCGACGCGGCATCGAACACACCGGGCAGCGTAGTCGTAGCAACGACGATATCGAGCGGAACGCCATCACTGCCCACTTTTACGCGGAGCACGACCTTGCCGCTTTGCTTCGCCTGAATTGCTGGCTTGGGGTAGCGCGGCGGATGCAGGATCCGGTAGCCACTCACTTCTGTGGCCGCGGTCTCCGGCTCGACATCCAGGGCTGCAACGCGCGCGTCAATGTGCAATTGCGCACCGGCCTCGCCAGCATCCAGAACAAAGGGCTCTGCGTAGTTGAACTGAACGGTCTTGCGAACGATTTGCTCGGCATCGCGGCGGATGACCGAGTCGATCGTGCCGTGGCTGGCGTCGACACCACGATAGACGAAGTCGGCCTCCCAACGGCCGCTGGCGATACCAAAGGACTGCCCTTCGACAATGTGCAGGATCGGAGTCGAAGTCTCTCCGTCGGCAATGATGTGGAGCTTGACTCTGTGGGTAGCCGGTCGCGGCGTCGGTGCCGTGCCGGCACTGGCGTCTGCTGCGAGTCGTACCTGTGCCGGTTGTGCTGCCCATGCGGCACACGCTGCGCCGGTTGCGATGACGAGACCGACGACGATGCCGCAGCTTCGGCGCCACTGGGATGGAGCGGGTTGTTTGAACATCTGGATGCGTTCCTTCAAGGGATGGCTGGACTGCCATAAGCAACCGACCGGCAGTCCAGGGACGGCCAGTTGCGTGTTCAGTAGCGCGTCGGCGTAGCAGCGTCGCGCATGGGGGAATTCGCGCAGCACTGCGGCATCGCTGGCCAGCTCATGGTCATGGCGCATGCGCGCGGCGGCGTAGTGGATCAGCGGATTGAACCAGTAGAGACTGCGCAGCGTGGTCGCCAGCGCGTTGGCCAACAGATCACCCCGACGCAGGTGGCTGCGCTCATGGCTGAGAATGAGTGCGCGCTGTTCGGCGTTGTAGCGCGTGTCGAAATCGGCAGGCACGACGATGGTCGGTCGCAGGATGCCGAGCACGGCGGGTCCGGCAGCATTGTGCTCGGCGACGCGATAGCCGCGTCCGGCGTCGCGCAATGCGCCGAGGCTGCGCCGAAACCTGTGCTGCTGCATCACGAAGCCGAGCACCGCGACCGCGCTGCCGAGCAACCAGAGTATGAGCAGGGGGCGCGGGCCCAGCCAGGAGCTTGCCGTGGGCGCGGCCGCGGCAATGAGCGCGGGCGGAGACATCGCCTCATCGGTGATCACCGAACCGCTGATGATCTGCACCGGCGCCGGCAGCATGACCGCGACGATGGCCAGCGGCACGATCAGCCAGAGCAGGGGCGCGCAGCCGGCACCGAAACTACGTCGCCACAGCGGTCGCAGCAGCAACACCAGCGCGGTCGCCGCCGTACTGGCGCACAGCCCTTCGAACAGGAGACCGAGCAGATCACTGGCCATGGTCGAGTTCCTCGATCAGTTTGCGCAGTTCATCGATATCGCTACGGCTGAGTTCGCCATGTGCATTGAAATGCGCAACCAGCGGCGCCAGGCGACCATCGAACCAGCGATCGAGCAGGCCGCGGCTTTCTTCCAACACCCATTCGGACTGCTTGAGCAGGGGGCGATAGCGATAGCGTCGGCCCTCGGCTTCGGCGGCGATCGCACCCTTGGTCAACAAGCGGTTGAGCAGGGTCTTGATGGTGGCGTCCTGCCAGTCGGACTGGTCTTTCAGCAGCGCGATCACCTCTTCGGCGGTCGCGCTGCCGCGGTCCCAGAGGACGCTGATGACCCGGCTTTCGGCTTCGCTGATCTGCATGTGATTACATCCGTAAACGTGGCTATAGATTACGCATGTAATCGCCGATGTCAAGTACTGGTTCGGGTAACAGGCCACGTTGCATGGCCAGCTCGGAACCTGCAAGCTTGCTCACCCCATTACGACGGCGACTGCCCCATGCGTCCGCGCGACCTGGTCGAAGAGTGGATACGGAGATTCAACGCCGGCGATGTCGACGGTCTGGCGGCGCTCTACGCCGAAGAAGCGATCAATCACCAGGTGGTGAGCGAGCCCCTGCTTGGACGCACCGCGATCCGGCAGATGTTCGCGCTCGAGTTTGCTCGCGCGACCATGGTCTGCGTCCGCGAGAATCTGTTTGAAGACGGCGAGTGGGCCATCCTCGAATGGAGCGATCCACTGGGCCTGCGTGGTTGCGGATTTTTCCAGGTGCGCGATGGCCTGATCGTGTTCCAGCGCGGTTACTTCGACCAGCTCAGTTTCTTCCGCATCCAGAATTTGCCGGTGCCCGATCATTATCTGGATGCTTGAATGCCTGCGCCTGCCGCGCCGCGTGGCGGGCGACGAACCCTTGTGTTGACTACTCGCGATAGCCCGGATCGCTGCGCTCAAGATCACGGATCAGACTCGGCCAGACGAACTGCGCGCCGAGTCCGCCGGTCTGCACCCGCATTGCATGCGCGGTGCCGGCGACGATGGCGGGATCGACCGTGATCAACTCACCACCGGCCTGCGCGCTGATCTGGATCTGACAGGCGCTCTCGAACACATACATGGCGAGAAAGGCATCGGCGATGCTGGCACCGACCGTAAGCAGGCCATGATTGCGCAAGCAGAAAAAGGTCTTGTCGCCAAGATCGGCCTGCAGTCTGGGTTTCTCCTCATCGCGGATCGCGACGCCCTCATAGTCGTGATAGGTCAATGAGGCCAGCACAAACGTGCTCTGCTGCGAGATCGGCAGGACGCCGCAGCGTTGCGCCGAAACTGCGACACCGGCGCGTGTATGCGTGTGCAGCACGCAGCCGACATCGGCGCGCGCAGCGTGCACCGCAGAGTGGATCACGAAGCCGGCCTGGTTGACGCCGAACGGCGACTCGTTGAGCGCATTGCCGCCACTGTCGACGCGAATCAAGCTCGACGCGGTGATCTCGTGAAACATCAGGCCATAGGGATTGATCAGGAACTCATGCGCGTCGCCGGGCAGGCGCGCGCTGATATGGGTGAAGATCAGATCGCTCCAGCCGTAGCGCGCCACCAGTCGATAACAGGCCGCGAGATCGACCCGGAGTTGCCATTCCGCGTCGGCGACCTTGCCCTTGAGGGAGGGGATCAGCATGGGCTCGCTCCAGGGTCAGTTCGAGTTCTATGAAGTCGTCCGCCCGGCTGGCCCCGCGCGCAGACGCAATACAGGCCGCTCAGGATAGCGCCAGTGCGGCTAACCGGCGAGCGCTGCCGCGACCAGCGCGCCTCGGGGCGGTCCGTCTTCACGGACGAATGCTCAGCTGCTAGGTTCGACTGCCCAGCACAGGATGCCGCGCCATGAGCAATGCCGCCCCGCTCGCATGGAAAAAAATTCCACCGCAGACGCCACAGCCGGAGCCGCCTTACTACATCAATACGGTGGCGATCACGGCGAACGGCGAACGCGTTTTCACGGGGACGTTTTCACATACCTACAGCGCCAGTGATGTGCGCGGTCCGGGCGTCAGTACGGCGACCACGCAGTTCGGTGCCTATTGCTACAACGCGGCCGGTAATGTGGTCTGGCAGGACAACTGGACCGGCTACGAGGGCGTGTACTGGGCCGCGACCACGCCAACCGGCGACTGGTCGGCGTTCTGTGGCTGGTACTCGGCCAATCCGTACAACGGATTTGTCTTCATCTACGACGCCAATGGCGGCCGCAATGTCAGCTGGACCGGCACCTCATCGCGGGTCTCGATCGTACAGATCTCGGCCAATGCGGTGACCTGCGCAGCCGGCGGCGATGCGGTCTACATCTTCCGACGTACCGCCACGGGCTGGGGCAGCGATCCCCTGGTCATTGCCTTGCCTGCCGGTACTGGCGGACATGCCGATTCGGTACAGGCGCTGGCGATGGACGCCAGCGGCGCACTGATTGCATTCGGCACGTATCAGGGCCGCATCATGCTGTACAGCATCGCCAATGGCCTGCCTGCCCTGATCGGAAACTACGCCGGAACCTTGTCGGTGCACTCGATCGGCATGAACGCGGCCGGGACCTGCTTTGTCGCCGGTACCGGCAGTGGTCAGGTGCTGTACTTCGACGTCAGCAGTTTTGCCAGCAGCAATGCGCCGGCCTGGTCAAAAACCTTGAGCAATTCTGCGGGGACCGCGTCGGCATCGGTCTACGGTGTTGCCATCAACGCCCCTGGGACTTCGGCCTCGGCGGTCGGCAATATCGCCAGCGCCGGCGTGCTCGGTCTGCTGCAGTTGGGCGCCAGCCCGGGTACCTGGACCTGGACCGCGGACACCGAACACAATCCGAACTCGACCTCGATGAGCAGCGATGGCACCCTGATCTCGGTTGCCGATGGTCATCCCGACGGCACGCCTGGCGCTTTTTACGCCTACAACAGCGCCTCGTCCACGCCACTCTGGATTCAGGCCAGCGGCAATATGAGCTGGCCGATGCAGATCAGCAGCTCCGGCAATGCCGCCGCCGCCGGCAGCGATGATGGCCATGTCTATTACTTCAGCCCGTTCACTCCGGTCAGTTCGGACTGCTGAATGGCGCAGCCGTCGGCTGCCAGCAGCGTGCGCGGCATCGTTCATCGTCGATGCCGCGCACGAGTGAGTGCGAACTCGCGCATAATCGATCACAGCACAGGCTGAGGGGATGACGACATGAGTCAGACGATTGCTAAGGATGCGCGGTCGGCCTTGTTCCAGAGCGACTTCAGCAATATCGCCACGGCGGCGATCGAGGCCGCTCAGTCCCTGCCGCAACTGCTCATTGCTGCCTGCGCGCGCCATGGCGACCGACCGGCCTTCAGCAATCTGGGTCATAGCCTGAGCTACACCGAGCTGGAACGCCGCAGCGGCGATCTCGCCGCCTTCCTGCGCACGGGGCTCGGCCTCGCAGCGGGTGATCGCGTCGCCATCATGCTGCCCAATCTGCTGCAGTATCCGATCGCGGTGCTTGGCGTGCTGCGTGCCGACCTGGTTGCGGTGCTGATCAATCCGCTCTACACGGCGCGCGAGTTGCGCCATCAACTGGTCGACTCGGGTGCCAGCGCACTGATCGTGCTGGACAACTTCGGCGCCGTCGCTGCTGAGTCAATCAGTGGCACGCCGGTGCGCCACGTCATCACCACGCGTGTGGGTGATGCGCTGCCTTGGCCGAAGTCCCTGCTGGTCGATCTGACAATCAAATATCGCAAGAAGCTCATTCCGAAATTTGATATTCCGCATGCCGTGCGCTGGCCGCGCGCGATCAGCCAGGGCGCTGCGATGCCGCGCGTGCAGAGCAGAGCCGGTCCGCGCGACCTGGCGCAACTGCAATACACCGGGGGCACCACCGGTGTATCCAAGGGCGCCTGTCTGCCGCATGTGGCGCTGATGGCCAATGTCGCGGCGGCGGAACAATGGCTGGGTCGTGCCCTCAAGCCCGATACCGACCTCGGCCTGATCTGTCTTCCGCTTTATCACATCGCCGCGTACACCAATATGCTGCACGGTTGGGTCCACGGCATCCACAATATTCTGATCACCAATCCGCGCGATATTCCGGCGCTGGTAGCAAGCTTTGCGGCTGCCCGGCCATCAATTTTTTCCGGCGTCAACACGCTTTACGATGCGCTGCTGAACTCGGACGCTTTCTGTCGATTGGATTTCTCGCGACTGCGCCTCTGCGTGCAGGGCGGCACGGCCTTGCGCCGCGCCACGGCGGAACGCTGGAAGACCGTGACCGGGCGCGATGTGATCGAAATGTACGGTCTTTCCGAGACCAGCGCCGGCATCACCACCAATCGCTGGGATGGCCCCAATCCGGTTGGCTCGATCGGCCTGCCGATGCCGGGCGTCGAGATCAGTCTGCGCGACGAGCAGGGCACCGAGGTGCCGATCGGTGAATCGGGCGAATTGTGTGCGCGCGGTCTGCAGATCACCAGCGGCTATTGGCAGCGCGATGACGAGACGGCGGCGTCCTTCTTCGCCGACGGCTGGTTTCGCACCGGCGATATTGCCCGCCGTGGCGAGGGCGAATATCTGTTCCTGCTTGATCGCCGCAAGGACATGATCCTGGTCTCTGGATTCAATGTGTATCCGAACGAGATCGAGGATGTGGTCGCCCAGCATCCTGGCGTGCTCGAGGCCGCAGCTGTCGGCGTGCCCGACGAGAAATCCGGCGAGGCAGTCAAACTGGTTGTCGTGCGTCGCGATCCCGCGCTCAGCGTGGACGACCTGCGCGCGCACTGTCGCGAACTGCTGACCGGATACAAGCAACCCAAGACCATCGAGTTTCGTGACAGTCTGCCGAAATCAGCGGTGGGAAAAGTGCTGCGCCGGGAACTGCGCTGAAACTCTGAGGCTCGGCGCCTGAGAGCGGACAACGAGGCGCGCGTCATCAGCACGCGCCCCGCATCCACTCATCCCGGTTGTCGCGCTGATCAGGCCTGGCGTCGGATCAGCAGCAGGCCGGACGCAGCAGCCAGTCCGAGCAGGACCAGGAGACCCACCCGGTCGAGTGCAGGAACCGGAATGCCAGGTTCCGGGAAGCCGCCGCTGAATCCAAGATTGTCGACGCCTTCGGACTGGTTGTTGTTCGACAACAGGGAGATCCGGCCGATCGGCGTCGATGAACTGACACCCCAGAAATTGCCCGGACCACTCGCAGCCGCCATTGCGTCGGTGCCGAGCAGGGTGCCACTGGCATCAAACACCTGGATGGTCAGTACATCGGGCGGTCCCGAGCCAGGCGCCGGCGTACTGTGCAGGTCCATGCCGGCCGCATCCACCGGTGGATCGAACAACATGTCGAAAGCATCGGCAAAAGTATTGGAAACCAACGCCTGTGTCGGATTCAACGAGGTGCCCTGACCCAGCAAGATGAGTGCGCCCATCTCAGGACCTGGGTTGTCCTGGAATGTGACGCCTGCCGCGATCGAACCTGGCGCAAATCCGCAGGGCGTGTCGCCGGCGGCCGACAAGGGCGCATCACAGACACTGAAGCCACCGGGCGTGGCATTGCCTGCCTCGAAGTCTTCAGTCACCAGACCAGGATTGCTGCTCTGGAACAGGGTGCGATCGGTGAAGATCGTCAGTGCACCAAGATTGCCCGGCACCGAGTGCGGATTGGGATTGGCTGCCGCAGGCGTGCCTGGGGTGGCGGCGGCTTCCACATAACTGCGCGGTTGCGCCGTGACGGAAAATGCACATGCGAGGCTGGCCAAGCCGGCCGCAAGACGGTAAGCGAGATGGTGACGCATCGGGGTCCCCTGTTGGATTCGATTCGTGGCTGGAGTTGGTTGAAGCTGATGCCCAAGTTGGACAACGCCATCAGTATCACATGCTGGAAAATGGCGCTGCAACAGGGCAGTAGCCTGGGCGGGCCCGGCTTGGCAGGGCGTAGCCAGAGCACCAGGTTACGGCTGCGCGTCATTTCAGTGACAGCGATATCGCGCGGAGCATGTTCTGCGCATACTATTCGGCGCTCCTCGTTCGGGACCGGCGGAGTCAGGGCCGTGGTCGGCGCTGCTAAACGGCGCACGGCTTGCGATGGATGCAAGCACTGGATGCCGCGTCCAGGCCTCATAGATCAGGATCAGTCGACGTGAACAACAAAACCAGAAAGGCGCAGACCAAACCGGTATCCGCTGCTGCATCGGCCGCCAACAAACAGACCGGTGTCGCGAAGTCCGTCCCGGTCGTAGCCAAGCCGCGGAAGCCGACACAGCTCCTTGCCAAATCCAGCGACAAGGCCAAGCCGGTCAAGGACAAGTCAGTCAAGGACAAGTCAGTCAAGGACAAGTCAGTCAAGGACAAACGTGTGCGCGGCAGTTTCAGCATGCCCAGGCGCGACCACGCGTTGATCGCTGAGCTCAAGGAGCGTTCGAAGCAAGGCGGCCTCAACGTCAAGAAAAACGAACTGCTCCGCGCCGGCCTGCGCAACTTGGCGGGCCTGTCGGCCGAGGCATTGCGGACCGCACTGAGCGCACTCGAAACAGGCGCTCCCGTCGCTGGCGCAAAACTCCGTCGTCCTGGCCGCTGAAGCGCGCGCCAGCGCGGAATGGTCACGGTCGGGCGGATGCACGTGCATCGCGTCGCAATGCGGCCTTGCCTATGCTTTGATGGGGGCAGAATCCTGGGCGCACGATGCGCCGTGCGGGCGAGATCCATACTGAACAGTGCGATTGAACTTCAATGCAGGCTGTGGGTCTCAATGTAGATACTTCGACCCAGCACGCGGCGAGCATTCGATGGACATCAGCCCCGCTGCCACTTCGACGCGACGAAACCGAGGACCCAAGATGATTTTAGGACTGCGCACTGTCTGCTATCCGGCGCCCGATCTCGCCCGCGCCAAGGCCTGGTACAGCGAGGTTCTCGGCCAGGCGCCGTATTTTGATGAACCGTTCTATGTTGGATTTTCGGTGGGTGGATTCGAGCTTGGCTTGATTCCCGACGCCAGGCCCGGCATCGAGGGCGCGCAGGCGATGTGGGGTGTCGCGGATGCTGCGGCAGCACTTGCCCGCCTGCTCGCGCTCGGCGCCAGCGAACTGGAGCCGGTAACCGAGGTCGGCGAAGGCATTCGTGTCGCGGCGGTACGCGACCCCTTCGGCAATCGTCTCGGCATCATCGAGAACCCGCATTTTGATTCGAAAACCGTTCGATAAAGGAATCCAATGAAACCAGCCATCCTCGCCGTATTGATTGTCCTGGCTGCCACTGCCTGCTCCAAGAGTGCGCCAGAATCGGAGGCCGATGCGACGACGGCTCCTGCCGCTGTACCGGTGACGGCACCAGCCGCCGTGGCGCCGCCCTCGGATCCAGTAGCCTCCGCATCCAGCGCGGCCGCATTCCTGGAGCAGGTTTCCGCGCTGTGCGGCAAGGCCTATGCCGGTCGGGTCGTGGTCGACAAGCCGAAGTCCGCCGACTCGAGTTTTGCCGACAAGTCTCTGGTCATGCATGTGCGCGAGTGCGGCGCGGATCAGATCCGGATTCCGTTCCATGTCGGCGATGATCATTCGCGTACATGGGTATTGACCCGCCGCGACCAGGGCCTGCAGCTAAAGCATGATCATCGGCACGAGGATGGCCGCAGCGATGCCGTCACCCTCTACGGTGGCGACAGCGCGCCAACCGGCAGCCCCGTGCGCCAGGCCTTTCCGGTCGATGCGGCGTCCAGCGCGATGTTCGATCGTGCCGGCCTGGCCGACTCGATGCAAAATACCTGGGCCATGGAAATCACGCCGGGCCAGCGATTCCTGTACGAGTTGTCGCGACCGGATGGACGCCTGTTCCAGGTCGAGTTCGATCTCAGCGCGCCGGTCGCCGAGCCGCCACCACCCTGGGGCGCGGACGCTGTCGGCAGTCCCTGGTAAGTCTGCGCGCCCCGATGATTCAGGGCTCGATACGGAACGACAGCCCGTAGCGATCATCGATCGCGAAAACCATCATCGTGGTGATCAGCGGGTCCGGCGATGCAGTGACGCCGGTGGGCCCGATATCGGCATCGGCGCGCCAGGGCGTCGCCTGCACAATCGCCTTCGCAGTGCGCTGGCCGGTCACCTGGATGCGCAGGATCCCACCGGTCTTGCTGACCACCTTGAAGCGGCCGCGGCTGCGCACGATATTGCCAACGGGATCGACCAGGCCTTGCACGATGGACATTTCATTGCTCCCCGGTGAACGCGGCGCGCATGTCGCGCCAGTGAATCGCCTTGCGTTGATCTGAAACTTCAGGCCAGTCCAAGTTCGGCCCGTATCCGCGGCAGCCAGTGCTGTTCGGCCAGTCGCCTGAAGCCGCGCTCATTCGGATGGATCTCGTTGCCCCAGTCGCCGCTCGCCGGCAGGCAGCCGCGACCATCGACCACGGCGACACGCGTGTGCGCCCTCGCAAGCTTGCTGGCTGCGGCAACGAACTGATCGATCAACCAGCTGGCCACCTTGTACTGATCGACGGGATCAGCGAGTCCAACGGCGCTGAAGTGAGGCTTCAGCCAGGGTCCAAGGCGGATCGGGCCAATCCGGTAGGGGCGGCCGCTGGCGAAGGGATAGTCATAGCTGTTGATCAGCACCGCACAGCCGGGGGCGACGTTGTTGCGCAGCTCGATGACGCGGGCGAGATCATCGACGACAAAGTTCAGTGCACGAGCGAATGCGCGCAGGCGAATATGACGACGCACCAGGTTCGGGACCGCTGTCGGCCACTCGGTGTCGGGGGACTGGGGTTCATCCGGGTGCTTCACGAATTCGGCAAGTTCGTCGCCGACAATGTCATTGCCGCCCATCGAGAGCAGGAGCACGTCAAATTGCCAGGCGCCGAGCTGCTCGCGCAGGCGCGGGAGCAGGGCCTTGATCGCAGCGCTTTCGCGCCCCGGTACGCTGTTGTTGAAAAACAGTGCCTGGCGACGCAGTCCGCGCTCGATCCGCTTTTGCAGATCAATCGATTTGACCGGATACTGAAACCAGGAATCACCGAGGCAATAGATGCGCGGCCATGACGGGTGGCGGTGGCTGGCGTCGATGAATCGTCTGATCTCGTGTGACATCGGATGCTCCCCTTGGCTTCGGCCCTGGTCACGCTTTGTAGCGTGCGCCAGCAGATCAGTCTGAGCGACCGTCGGCAGAATTGTCCCAGTCCTGCGTTCGCTCGTGCCGCCCTTCGTCGTTCTATCCGGGGACCCCGCTCAGGAACCGCGTCTGATGAATCTTCGTGCTCCCGAGCGTGCGCTCCCCCACAAATCGCATAGTTGGTGCAGAGCAAAGCATCCACTTGGCGGCGCGACTGGCAGTATGCTCCCGATTCATTGCCAGGCAGCAGCAGGTATGAGTGACGCGACGCTCGAGCAACATACCACCGCCCTCCTGCTCGGCCGGATCCGCAGCGGCGATCCGGCTGCCCGGGTTGCCCTGGTCGCGCGCATCGAGCCCTTGCTGCGCCGCTTCGCCCATGGCCGGGTGCCGCAGTTGTTGCGTCACCAGGAGGACACCGCCGACCTGGTTCAGCTGACCTGGCTCAAGGTGCTCGACAAGCTCGACTCGATCGAACCGCGCGAACCGGGTGCCTTCTTCGCCTATCTGCGTACGGTCCTGCTCAATGCCCTGCGCGAGTCGTTGCGCCGGCACGGGCGATCCCCGATCGAGGCCGGATCGGATGTTGAGGAAATCGTGCATGCGGTGCTGCCCGCGGCCAATATCGATCCGGACGACTGGGTCGCCTGGGAACAAGCCCTCGCCATTCTTTCTCCCGATCATCGCGGCCTGGTGTTGATGCGATTCGAGTTCGGCATGAGCTTCGGCGAAATCGCCGCCGAACTTGGCGAATCCGCTGACGGCGTGCGCATGAAGGTCAACCGGGCGATGGCGCGGATGGCCAGCGCGCAATGACGCCAACGGACGACACCCTGCAGGCCTTGATTGCGCGGATCAGTGCCGGCGAACCAGTCGATCTTGAGCGTATTCCTGCGGAGTTGCGCGCGCTGCCCGAGGTCCAGCGTCTGTTGCAGATGGCGCGTGTCGTCGGTGCACTCGATCGCAACGCGATCGATGCGGCCAGCGCCGAAGCCGCGCCTGCGCAGCTCGGTCCCTGGCGCCTGCTGCGCCTGCTTGGCAGCGGCGGCATGGGCGAGGTCTGGCTGGGCGAGCGCAGTGACGGCGCCGTGGAGCATCGCGTGGCAGTCAAACGGCTGCGCGCGGATGTCGACCACTTTCGCGAGCGCCTGGCCAGCGAACGACGCATCCTTGCCCGACTCGAGCACCCCAATATCGCGCGCTTTATCGACGCCGGCGTCGATGCCCGCGGTGCGCCCTGGCTGGCGCTGGAGTTTGTCGACGGTGTGCCGATCAGCGTCTGGTGTACACAGCAGTCGCTGCCGTTGCGGGCGCGCCTGCAACTTTTCCAGAAAGTATGCGCAGCGGTTGGCCATGCCCATCGGCACCTGATCGTGCATCGCGATCTCAAACCGGCCAATGTCTTGGTCAACGCTGAGGGTGAGCCCAAGCTGCTCGATTTCGGCATTGCCAAGTTGTTGGATGGCAGCAGCAGTGAGCACACCTCCAGCGCGCTGACGCCGGCCTATGCCGCGCCCGAACAGTTGCGTGGCGGCGAGGTCTCGACCGCCACCGATGTGTACTCTCTGGGTTTGCTGCTTTTTCGGATGCTTTCCGGGGTGCTGCCCGACACCCGTACCGGCGATTCTGCCGCCGCGGTGCTGGCGCGTCTGGATGAAGAGGAGACACGCCGACCGAGTCGCCATGCGGTGCTGTCCAAGTCGGTGCTGCCGTACCCAGCAACCGCGCTCGAAGGCGATCTGGATGCCATTGTGGCGCAGGCCATACGCGCACAGCCGGAGGCTCGCTATGGATCGGTTGCCGAGCTGTCCGCTGACATTGGACGCCATCTGGATGCCCGGCCAGTGCGCGCACGCGCGCCGACACGGCGCTATCGACTCGGCCGCTTCGTGCAGCGCAATCGTGGTGCCGTTGCGCTCGGCATGCTCGCGGTCACCACCCTGGTGGTCGGCAGCGTGATTTCCTTCAATCTGGCGACGCGTGCCGCGCGTGAGTCGGCGTCGGCGCAGCGTGCGCTGGCACGTGCCGAGCGCGTATCCGAGTTTCTTGGCTCGCTCTACCGCGAACAGGATCCGCTGCAGCGCGCAGGCGCGCGCGCGCGGACGCCCGATGTGCTGATCGCCGAAGCCGTGGCACGCGTGCAACGCGAGTTGGGCGATGATCCGCTCAGCCAGGCCCAGCTGCTGCGCGTGCTCGGCGAAGCCCAGTTGAACATCTCTGACATGAGCGCGGCGCGTACCACACTCGATCTTGCCAGGCAGCGGGCGCAACAGGGTTCGGCGCCCTTGTTGTCTGCCGAAATCGACAGCGCACTGGGCATGCTGGCGCGGCGCGAACTACGTTTGGAAGACGCCCTCGTGCTGCTTGATCGAGCGGTGGCCGTCGTCGAGGCGGAGCGCGGCGCGGACAGTCTGGAAGCCACGCGGATGAAGTCGCGCCGGGCCGGCGTTCTGGTCGCCCTCGGTCGTTTCGCGGAGGCGCGCGCAGAGTTGGAGCCTGCCTATCAGCACATGGTCCAGCAATTGGGGCCGCTGGCGACCGAAACGATTGAGACGCAGCTCGCGCTCGCTGTGGCGCAGGAGCAGATGCGCGACGATCCTGCCGCCTTGCTGACCCTGCGCGCCAATGTGAAAGCAGTAGAGTCGGCCTTCGGGCCCGACCATGCGCGTCTGGCTCGCGTCCTGCTGACTCTGGGTGAAGTGCTACGGCGTTCGCGCGATTTTCCGGCCGGCCGGCAGGTGCTGGAACGCGCTGCATTGATTGCCCGACAGCAGTTCGGCGCTAATGACCCGGAGCTTTCCAATGTGCTGCAGCGCGCCGCCACGCTGGAACGCGACGCCGGCGACTTGCCGCGCTCGATCGAGCTGCTCGACGAAGCGGCGCTCGCACTGGGTTCGGCGGAAGAGGACAAAAGTTCGCGCGCCCAATTGCTGGCTACCCGTGGCGGCAATTGGATCGAACTGGGCGACGGCGGGCGCGCCGAGGCGGATCTCCGCGAGGCGCTGCGTCTGCGCAGCGAGGCCGGCGGCTCCCGCTCCGGGTTGTCCTGGTTCACCCAGGCGCAACTCGGTCAGGCGCTGGCCCTGCAGGGCCGATTTGTCGAGGCACATGCGCTGCAGTCGGAAGCCGCCGAGCAATTGCGCGAGCAGCTGGGTCCGGACGCCTATCAGAACGCGCTGATTTCGATTCGACGGGGGCTGGTCTACGCGCTGCAGGAGGACTGGCGCAATGCCACCCTGCACATGCGTGAGGCGGTGCGCCTGGCTGAGGCTACTTATGGCCGCAATCACTACATGCACTTTTCCTGGACACTCGAGCTCGCGAGCTACCTCAGCAAGATGGATGAGAATCGGGCGGAAGCCGCTGAGCTTGCCGACGATCTGCTCGCCAGATGGACCGGAAAAGACGAAATCGTTGCCGACTATGCCGATCTGATCGAGCTGCGCTGTCGACTGTACGAACTTGCAGGGAAGTCCCCCGAGGCACGTCGACTGGCGCGGCAGGCGCTCGCTCGCGAGGATATGCAGGCCACTGCGGCGCAGCGTCAGGCACTGGAACGGATTGCTCGGGAGGGCTGAAGCGCTCAGTCCGCCCGCCCTGGCTGCGTTCGCTTTCCTGATCTGTCGGCATTCGCGTCTTCAGGAATCTGGAGAATGCCGCTATGCGATCCTGTTTCGCCGGGCTGTTGGCCCTGCTGCTCACCGGCCCTGTTTTTGCCACCTTGCTCGGCAGTTCGATCAGCGTACAAGGGGTGCTCAACGCCAATGGTCAACCCGCCGATGGCGTCTACGACCTGCGCATCACACCCTACCCTGATCCGGCGCTGGGGCCGGAACTGGCGCCGGCGATCGAACTCGACAACGTGTTCTTCCTGCAGGGCGCGTTCACCACACGGGTGGATTTTGGCCGCAGCCTGTTTCTCGGTGACGCGGTCTACTTCGAGATCGCAATCCGTCCGGGCACCGGCGGCGGTGACTACGAAATTCTCAGCCCGCGCCAATTGCTGACCGCGGCACCGTACGCGCTCAAGCCCGCGGCAGCCAGTGTCACCGATCTGGAGTTGGCGCTGGATGCGGTCGGTTCGGCGCAGATTCTTGATGGCAGTGTGCGCAATGCCGAATTGGCCGACGGATCGGTGAGCAGTCAGAAGATTGGCGATGGCGCGGTGATCGCCAGCAAGCTCGGCGCTGCCGCAGTGACAGCGAGCAAACTGGATGTCGGCGCCGTCGCGACCATTGCCTTGGCCGACGCCGCGGTCACCCAATCGAAACTCGCCGTAGACTCGGTGGATAGCGCACGCATCGTCGACGGCAGCATCGCCGCTGCCGATCTCGCGCCCGACCTGCTTGCCCTGCCGTCATGGAACCTCAATGGCAATGCGACCAGCGCTGGTCAATTCCTCGGCACCACGAACGCGACAGCGCTGGATCTGCGCAGCGATGTTGGCGTGACCATCAATGGCAACCGTTTCAACAACAATACCGAACTGACCATCCGGGGTTCGCCGGCGACCGCCGAGACCCATGCCGACCTTACGCTGTGGCCGCGCGCCGGCACCGCGTTCTTCAATCTGGCCGTGCTCGGCAATGATCCTGCCGCCAGCATGATGGCCGTGAGCTCGGTGGGAACCAGTCCGTTCACCGGCTATGTGACGCGGCTGATCCTGAGCTATTCGGGTCAGCTTGGAGTGGGCGGCAGCGATCCGACGCCGATCGCGACCCTGCATGCAACACGAAGCGACCTCGGCCTCGATGCCGGGGACCTGGCCGACAGCTATGAATTCATCGCCGAGGATGCCGATGCCCAGGCGGCCCTACTGAGCAACAATGCTGGCGCCAGTGGTTCGAGTCTGCTGCTGGGTGAGTTCAATGGCGGAAGCTTCGTCAACGGTTGGAGTCTCTGGCGTGCGACCGGCGGGATCACCCGGGTCCCACTGAACTTCGCCTACGGAACCAGCAATGCGCCTACCTCCAACCCGAGCCGGATGAGCCTGTACAACGATGGCGCAATGTTCGTGGGCAATGTGGCGCCGAGCACGCCGCCGCAGGGCTCGTTCCTGTTCACCGACGCGTCCTCGCTGACGGCGTTCAATACCTCGGCGGCCAACCAGTTTCTGATCCGCGCCGCCGGCGGTGTTGCGATCAACCGCACGCCGGCCTCGAGCGCCACCGAACTGAGCATTGCGCCGTCGACAACAGGCGGCAGTGCCGATCTGGTGCTTGGACCCAGCGGCAGCACGGCAGCGGATGCCAGCATCACGATGGGAACGCCGGGTCAGGAAACCAGTTTTCGTGTCCACACGGGAAGTTCTCCCTCGGGGAACGGGTTCTTCAGCGTATCGAGCAGCAACTCGGCCACCGTTGAAACTCCGGCGTTGCAGCTGGTCACCAGCGGTAGTCAGTTCTTCCGCTACTTCAGTCTGTTCCGCGGCAAGTCCGATGGCAGTTATCTGTTGCCCACATTTCCGATCCATGTCGGCGACGCCTCAATCGCCAACAGCGGCAATGGTGCGCATTTGACTGTCGGCGGCAGTTGGGTCAATGGTTCCAGTCGCAGTTTCAAGCGAGACTTTGCCGCCATCGACACCCAGGCAGTACTTGATCGGCTGATTGCATTGCCGATCCTGCGCTGGCGCTACAAGGGCGAGGACGCCGATCTGCACTACGGCCCAGTTGCCGAGGACTTCAAGGCGGCGTTCGGGCTCGGCGGTGATGCCCGCTATATCGGCACGGTCGATGCCGATGGCGTGGCCTTGGCCGCGATCCAGGGACTCAATGCCAAACTGGAGCGCGAGAATCAGCGGCTGCGCCATGCTCTGGATTCCCTGGCCGCTCGCATCGAAGCAGTGGAGCAGGGCGGGAGCAGCGGCCATGCGCGGCAGTAGCCGAGTCATCGGCGGCGTCGTGATGATCGCCGTCTTGCTTGGCTTCGCCGCCATGCCGGCATGGTCGGCGCTGCAACTGCGGCGCATCAGTATCGATGGCGCCGGTGGCGGGCTTGCCGAGAGCACAAACTTCCAACTGATCGTCGCCTACGGACAACATGACGCCGACCAGGCGGCTTTCAGCGTGCAGTACGCCTACCTCGGTGGAGTTTATGCGCAGTTGCCGAACAGCTTGATCTTTGCCGATGGATTCGAGGTCGACTAGCGAGACGTCTACGATTGCTCTGTTCCACGCCAGCAGGCCACAAGGTGGCTATGGCGCATTCAGCGGGGGCTCGGCCTGGTAAACCAGCAGGGCGCTGCCGAGCCGGCTGTTGAGACCCTGGATCGGCATCAACAGATAACGATCCGCAGTCTCGCCCTCGCCGGCGTGCACGCTGACCGCGGTGGCCGCCAGCAGCGCCTCCGGAAAGTGATCGGCAAATGCGGCATCCTGCAGCTTGCGGTCACTGGCCAGGATGATCTTTCCGTCGGGGTCGGCGAGCACAACGAGCTTGATGCGCTCATTGCGCACCAGGTCGGCGAAGAACTCGTCGATCTGGCCAAGATTGCCACGGATCATTTCGCCACGGATCGACCAGGCGAGCGTGGTTCCCATCAGTACATGGGCCGACTCGCTGTTCTGGCGCATGGTGGCGTTGGCGCTGCTCAGCAAGGTCGCCTGTTTGCTGCTGGCCTGCTCGGTGAGCGACCTGAGCTGGGTCTGCAGATCAGTTTCGATCTTGCTGACGGCGGTCTGCTTCCAGACCACCAGGAGCAGGATGATCAGCACAGTGACGAGGAACATCCAGACCGGCAAACGCGTGCTCTGCAATTTGCTCCAGGCCGACGGCGATGCGGGCGCGTTGGCCGTCGTCGATGATTCGGTATTCATGGGCGTCTCCTGTCGGGCAGGCGAGTACGCGTCGCCTGCAGTGAGCGCGAAGGTGCGCTTACAGGCTACACCCGCAGCGAGGGCGGTGCGAGCGCGTGCCGCTGTGCCGTTCAGCTTTCGCGGTGATCCGACGAAACTCCGTGCGCGAGGCGGCCACGCGCTATCGCCACCGATGGCGCGGCGCAATGGCGTCAGAAATCACTGCCCTGCAGGCGTCCGCGTTCGGTACGGCGGTCATAGCTATCGTTGCGCAGCAGCAGCCGCATCTGCTCGCGATTCTGCACATTGCTGACCTTCTGGCGAAGTTCGGCGCAAGTCAGGGTATCGGGTAGGGCGCCGAGACCTTTGGCGACCTCGTGTGCGGCGGCGATGGCAAGCTCACGATGGCCCTGCTCGTGTTCGACCAGTGCCCGATGCATGCGCTGCCAGGCGTAGCGCAATCTGTCGCGCACCTCGCCGCCTGGTTTCCATTCCGGCAAGGAAACCGTGATTTCCATCGTCACCTTCGGCGCATCCAGTCGGCAACCGCGGCCGACCGGGAGCAGGTCGTAGGACGTGATCAGTACGGCTTCGGTCAGCGCATGCGAACGTACGCCATCGGCGCGCTTGGGTCGCCGGAGATCCAACTGCGCGCGCAATTCGGGGTAGGTCACCGCGTCAACCTGGTAGCTGCGCTGTTGCACCGAGATCTCGACGACGGGGCCGATGCGCGCGGATTCTGCAGCGCGTATGCACGGCGCAATCGGCAGACCGAAGCACATTGTTGCGATCAGGATCAGTTGCTGTTGCGCCATGCGGCGGCTCCGGATGGGCGGATGTCTTTCAGTGACGTCTGGCCGCAGCAAAACGTTGCATGGACGACGCCTAGACGGGATCAAAGAGCGCAGCGATATCGTCCGGCGTGATCGGCAGCGACTCGTCGCCACTGTCGGCGAGCAGGGCATTGGCGAGCGCGGCCTTGCGGGTCTGCAATGCCTGGATCTTTTCCTCGACCGTGCCGGTGCAGATCAGCCGATAGACGAACACCGGCTTGTCCTGGCCGATGCGGTGCGCGCGATCGGTGGCCTGTGCCTCGACGGCCGGATTCCACCAGGGGTCGTAGTGGATCACGGTATCGGCGGCGGTAAGGTTCAGTCCTACACCACCGGCGCGCAAACTGATCAGGAACACCGGAACGCCGCCTTCCTGGAAACGGTGCACTGGTTCGTCGCGGTCGCGGGTGCTGCCATCGAGGCGTACGAATCCGATCTGACGTTCGCGCAGTTCCGGCTCGATCAGATCCAGCATCCGGGTGAACTGCGAGAACACCAGTACGCGGCGGCCAGCGAGCACCAGCTCATCGAGCATTTCGATCAGGCGCGACAGCTTGGCGGAATCTTCCACGTTGCGGGCGCTGTCGAGATCGAGCAGGCGCGGGTCGCAGCAGGCCTGACGCAGCTTGAGCAGGGCATCGAGGACGATGATCCCGCTGCGGCCAACACCGCGATCATGGATCGCTTCCTGGACACGCTGATGCTGATGCAGGCGCAGGCTTTCGTAGAGATCGCGCTGAGCGCCGGCGATCTCGATTGACTCGATGATCTCGGACTTGGTGGGCAGATCCGCCGCGACTTGTTCCTTGGTCCGCCGCAGCAGGAACGGTTGGATACGGCGATTGAGCCGCAGCTGACAATCCTGATCGCCGAGCTTCTCGATCGGTGTGCGGAACAGGCGGACAAAACTCTTTTCATCGCCAAGCAGGCCCGGTGCTGCGAAGTCGAGCAGGGACCAGAGCTCGCCGAGATGATTCTCGACCGGGGTGCCGGTCAGGCAAAGGCGTTGCTCGGCATTGAGCGTGCGCGCCACGGTGGCGGCCAGAGACTTCGGATTCTTGATCGCCTGCGCTTCGTCGAGCGCGACCACGCTGTACGCCTGCTCGGCATGCATTTCGCGATCACGCACCAGCAGGGTGTAGCTGGTCAGTATCAGGTCGAAGTCCTGCAGTGATTCGAAGTCGCGGGCGCGCTGGGCGCCATGCAGGGTCAGCACGCGCAGCTGTGGGGCAAAGCGTGCGGCCTCCCGCCGCCAGTTCGGCAGGACGCTGGTCGCGGTCACCACCATCGCCGGATTGTTCAGCGTCCCCGCTGCCTGCTGGCAACAGACATGGGCGAGTAATTGCACGGTCTTGCCGAGGCCCATATCGTCGGCGAGGATGCCGCCGAGTTCGTAATGACGCAGTGCCGACAGCCAGTGCAGGCCTTCGGACTGATACGGGCGCAGCTCTGCGTTGAAGGTCTCAGGTAACACCGGTGGAGTGGGCAAGGCCAGGCCGCGATAGCGTTCGGCAATGGCGTGCAGGCGCTCGCTGCCGATCAGGCGATGACTTGCGGCGATCTGATCGAGCAGGATCAGGGCGCCGGCGCGTGCGCGTGGCAGGCGCAGTCGGCCATCGGCATCGGGCTCGGCGTCCATCGCGAGTTCGAGCACAGGCGCCAACAGGGCGCGCAATCGACGCACCGGTACCGCGACACGACGGTGCTCATCGATAGGCGCAAACCATACCGTCTGATCGGTCTCATGGGCGCCGGGCTTGAGCGGAAAGCTCGGCGTCTCCAGGGCGCGCAGGAGGATCGGCAGCAGGGGCACGCGCTCGCCATCGACTTCGATGCCAAGATCGAAATTGAACCAGGAGGTGCCGCTGGACTCATCAACGGTGGCGTACAGCTGCGAGGGACTGGCACTGACCTTGACCGGGAAGTTGGCGGCCGTGCTGACCCGGAAACCATACTCGACCAGTTGTTCACCCAGATGCAGGAACAGATTGATCTGGTCGCTTGCCTGCCAGGTATCGAATACCCAGTCGTCATCGCGCAATTCTTCATTTTCGAGTGCGCTGTAGCGCGCCACCCGCATCGGGGTCAGTCCGATCTTGCGCAGTCGCGCGATCGCCTGCCGCTCGAATTCATCATCGACCTCGGCGTCCGCGCCGAGCGTCAGATAGTCAAACGAAAGCCTCAGTGCGCACAGTTTTTCGTGCAGGTCCTGGCGGCGGACACGCAATTCCACGGCGGCAACCGGGCGCGCGCTCGGTGCCGTGTTGCGCGCGGATCCGAGTTTGACCGTGCGACCGGCGACAGCGAGCAGGGCGGCGGCGTGCTTGCACCAGGCCATCGCCTGACAGGTGCAATGCGATTCAACGCTGCATTTGCCATTGCCGCCACGACTGACGACTTCAACCAGCCAGGGTTCATCGCGGGCGCTATCGACCGCGCCATGCAGGGTGACTTGACTGGGGCCTTCCTGCAGCGACCATTCGAGCACGGCATCGCGGGCCGCCAGATCCCGGCCGTGACTGAGCACGCTGGCCTGAAAGTACCGGTCCAGTTCGTCGAGCGAGAACGGGAAATGATGCTGACCCTGCATGCTTATGAATTATCAGGAAGGTTCAGCCGCCCAGCTTACGCAGTCTTGCGCATCCTGTCGAAGGAAAACTGCGATTGCCTGTCAGTTACCCCGCCGGCCGAGGCCATCGGCCGGGGTGATTCCGCCTGCACAAGACCGGCTGGACACAAGCGAGCTAAACTCGCCCTCTTTTGACGCGGAACTGCAGCGTGGGCGATCCAGCAAAACTGCCGGGGTACGATTTTCCGGCCAAACATTTCCGCCACCAGCACGGTCACCGCCAGCACTATGTTGATGTCGGCAGTGGCGATCCAGTGCTGATGCTGCACGGTAACCCCTCGTGGAGCTACTACTACCGACGCGTCATCAGCGCGCTGTGCGCGGACCACCGCTGCATTGTGCCCGACCATATCGGTATGGGGCTATCGGACAAGCCCGACGCGGCCGACTACGACTATCACCTCAAGCAGCGCGTCGATGATCTTGACGCCTTGATCGCGCATCTGATCGATGCCGGAGGTGCGCCCGAACGCGGCTGGACCCTGATCGTCCACGACTGGGGCGGCATGATCGGCATGGTCTATGCCTGCCGCTATCCCGAGCGGATCGCGCGTCTGGTCATTCTCAATACCGGCGCTTTCCCCAATCCCAAGGCGCTCAGTCTTCCATGGACGCTGCGGCTTGCGCGCGACTCCTGGCTGGGTGGCCAACTGGTGCGCCGCTTCAATGCTTTCGCCTGGGGTGCCAGTCGCTTTGGCATCAAGCGACCGATGCCGGCGGCGGAGCGAGCGGCACTGCTGTCGCCCTATGATTCTCCAGCCAATCGCATCGCGACGCTGAAGTTTGTTCAGGACATACCGCTGACGCCGACCGACCGTGGCTATGACCTGGTTGCGGATACCGGTTCGAAGCTGTCCCAGTTCGCCGATCGGCCAGCGGTGATTTTCTGGGGCCGGCATGACTTCGTATTCGACGACGCGTTTCTGCAGGTCTGGCGCGAAAAGCTCCCCACTGCCGTCGTCCATGAGTACGCCGATGCCGGCCACTACGTGCTGGAGGATGCGCACGAACGCATTATTCCGGCACTCAGGGCGTTTTTGGCCGATACACCGATCCGCTGAGAACAGTCGCGCGCCGGAAACCCGCTGTGTTCGTGGATTGCCCGAACACAGCCCGCGGATTCGCGCGATCCGGCTTGACGCCGCCGCCGCGCGTGAGGGAGGCTAGCGGATGGCCTGCCGGGCAGGTCAGGTTGCCGTGTGAGTGAAATCAGCGCGCAGCACTTCATCGAGCGTCCACGAGGACAAGAGGGTTTATGAAAGACAAACGCGAGATCGTCAGCAACTGGTTGCCGCGCTACACCGGCGTGCCCCTCAACGAATTCGGCGAGTACATCCTGCTGACCAATTTCGGGCACTACCTGAGTGTGTTTGCCGACATCATTGGTGGCGGCGAGATCCGTGGTGCCGATCGGCCGATGCCGAGCATCACGTTTGATGGGATCACCCTGATCAATTTCGGCATGGGCAGTGCGAATGCGGCGACCGTAATGGATCTGTTGTCGGCGATCGGGCCGAAAGCGGCACTGTTCCTTGGCAAGTGCGGCGGACTGAAGCGCAAGAATGCGATCGGCGATCTGGTACTGCCAATCGCGGCGATCCGCGGTGAGGGCACGTCAAATGACTATCTCTTGCCCGAAGTACCGGCACTGCCGGCGTTCAGTCTGCAGCGCGCGGTCTCGACGATGATCCGCGACCTTGAGCACGACTACTGGACCGGCACGGTCTACACCACCAACCGACGGGTCTGGGAGCACGACGTCCAGTTCAAGCAGTATCTGCGCAAGACCCGTGCGATGGCGATCGACATGGAGACCGCCACGGTGTTCTCGGCAGGATTCTCCAACAGCATACCGACCGGTGCCCTGCTCCTGGTCAGCGATCAGCCGATGATTCCGGAGGGGGTGAAGACCGAGGCCTCCGACAAGCAGGTGACGTCAGGCTTCGTCGACCGTCATGTGCGCATCGGCATCGAGGCATTGCGGCTGATTCGCCGTCACGGCAAAAGCGTCAAGCATCTGCGTTTCGACGAATGACTTGCGGTTGCGGCATGGCCGGTAGCGGCCGTGCGCGCTGGGCGGATCAGAAACCCAGCTGCAGCAGGATCAGGCTGGGCGCGGCCTTGCCCTGTGGATCGGTCTGAACGCGACACATGAAGCCGCGCTTGGTTTCGCTGGTCAGTCCCTTGTCGACGATGACCGTGGATTCGATGACCACGATGCCTTCGCCTTCCTCACGGATGACCGAGGCAAACTGTTTGGCGTCGCTCTCAAATGGCTGATCGCCAATCTCCGCGTCGATTGCGTTAATACAGATTTGAGCGACTTTCGACTCGGTGTTGCCGCCGCAAGCTGTGAGTCCAAGCGCCGAAGCGATGCAAAGTACGGCGATTCGGCTGGCAATAGCTGGTCTGGCTGGTTTCTTCATGGCCCCTCCCACGATTGATCTTCAACATAGCGCAAGGCCCGCGCGGTCTCAATGCGTAGAGAGCCTGCGGGCTTGTAAAGAATTCGTGCTGCGGCGCAGTATGATGCGCCGTCAGGATCAATGCATTCCAGCTTTGCAGGAGACGGCAGCGCTGAGCTGGCGTCCTCTGCAGGACAGACGGCGTGGCCTCAATTTCTGGCTACGCTGCCGTCAAACCAATGTGAGAGGAGTTTATCCATGAATCGCAAGCTGTTGAGTCTCGCCGTCACGCTCGCCCTGTTGTCCGATGTTCATGCTCAGCAGGCACCGCCGCCGGAGACTGACGTAAGCGGCAGCGTGCCGGTTACCCTGGTGTCGAGTAATGCGCGGGTTGGGCTGGGCATCAATGAGGATGGCGATATCCACGGCGAGGCGCGCGGCTATTTTGCCGATGATGGCGACTCGATCTGGTTTGGCGAGGGCTGGGCCGCCGATGGCGGCGCCGCTGGCCTGAAGCTTGGCCTGAACTGGCTCTGGGGCGGCGCCAGCCGTGCCGACAGCATCGAGCGGCCCGATAGCGTCACCGTGGCCAAGTCATTCGTTGCGGTCGATCAGAATGATGGCCACGCACGCAAGGCCAGCATCGGAATCGGCATGGAGCGCGAAGCCTGGTACGGCGACGTTTACGTCGCTGCCGGCATTACCGGCGACCGCCAGGTGGGTCAAAGCACCAGCACTGCTACGACGGTGCTCAGCGGCACCGATGGCGGTCGGCCCTTTACGCAGACGCAGACCGTCGAGTCCCTGCTGCGCGCTTTCGAACACCCCTATGAGACCGGTATCGGCGCGCGGATCGGACGCTACTTCGACCCCTACCTGCTCCGCCTCAGTGGCGGGCTGGATTACGAGCGCGGCAAGTTCGACAGCAACCAGGTCACGATCTCTGGCGGCCTGGAAAAATACTTCAGCAATTCCGGCCATAGCCTGGCCCTGAATGTCGAGCACTACGAGAAGGACGGCGACTTCGAACTCGACAACAGCGACACCCGCGCCTGGCTGACCTGGCGCTACGAGTTCGGCCGGCGACCGCCGTTCCGTCCGATCGAACCGCAGCGGATGGTCGAGGTGCGGCGTGAAGTCACGACGGGCATCAGTGCCGGCGGCACCAAACCCAGCGTGATCCGCAACGAGCTTGCCATCGACTCCAATGCTTTCTTTGCGTTTGATCGCTCCGAGATCACACCCGCGGGCGATGCTGCACTCAATGGTCTGATCGAAGCCATCCGTGGCGGCAAGCGGGTCAGTCGCATCGGCGTCATCGGGCACACCTGCGATATCGGCAGCGACGCCTATAACCAGGGTCTGTCCGAGCGGCGCGCCGCAAGCGTGCGCGACTGGTTTGTTGCCCACGGCATCGATGCCGCCGAACTCGACGTAGTCGGCAAGGGCGAGCTGGAACCGAAGTTCCCCAATGATCGCGACAACCGCCATCGCAATCGCCGGGTCGACGTCAGCTTCCTGACCATCGAGGAGGAGATGGTTGAGGCGACCGCGCCGCCCAAGGTCGAGACGATCGTCGAGTGGGTGAAGGAGCCCATTGCAGTGCCGGCGGCATGGATCGAGCGCGCAATGCGCAATCCCGCCGAGCACAAACGCACGGTCGATGTGTACCGGTTCGAAACCGTCGAAAACACCACAACGCTCGGGCCACGCGTGTTCACCAATCGCCCACCAGTGGCGCAGAACGACAGCGCGAGCACGGCCCGTGGCACGGCGGTGCTGGTCAATGTGCTGGCCAATGACAGCGATCCGGATGGTGATTCCCTCAGCATCACGGCGGTCACCCAAGCGCAGAACGGCATCGCGACGCAGAGCGGAAGTGCGATCAGTTACACGCCGGCGGCTGGCTTCAATGGCACCGACAGCTTCAGCTACACCATCTCCGACGGTCGCGGTGGCACCGCAACGGCGCTGGTGACGATCACCATCAGTGGCTCGCCACCGGTGGCAAATCCGGACAATGCCACCACGATCAGCGGTCAGGCGGTGACCATCAATGTGCTCGCCAATGACAGCGATCCCGATGGCGATGCGCTCAGCGTCCCCGCGGTGGGCACTGCGAGCAATGGCACGCTGACCCTGAACCCCGATGGCAGCGTGCGCTACTCGCCAGCCAGCGGCTTCATCGGCAATGACAGTTTCAGCTATACCTTGCGTGATGCCACCGGCGCGCAGGCCACCGGCCTGGTCACCGTGCAGGTGATTCCGGCCAACCGCGCGCCGGTCGCCAACAACGACAGCTACATGATGATGCGTGACGATCTGATCGTGCTGGACATCCTGGCCAATGACAGCGATCCGGATGGCGATCCGATCACGGTCGTCGCCAATACCCAGCCGATTTATGGCGTGCTGTTGATCGGATCGGGCGGACAGTTCGCCTACCGTGCCCTGCCCGGGTTCGAAGACGTGACCGACACGTTTACCTACACGATCAGCGATCCGGGCGGCCTGACCGCAACTGCCACGGTTTCAATCATGATTGGCGATTGAGGTCTCGGCTCCTGTGGGCGCGTCGCGGCTGACCACGCCGGCGCGCGCCCGCTGCGAGACGCTCGCCAGCAACGAGCCGGCGATGACCAGGCTGGCACCGATCCAGCCCCAGAGGGCGATGCGCTCTGGCCCGATCAACTGCGGCCAGATCGCGTGCGTGGCAGCAACCGCAGCCACGCAGAGCAGGGGCGTCAACGCCAGTACCATGCCGACGCGTGAGGCTTCCCAATGCGCCAACGCCTCGGCGAACGCGCCATAGGCGCCCAAGGTGTTGATGCAGCAAAACAGCAGCGCGGCCGCGTGCAGGCCATCGAGCTTCAGTAGTTCGGCCGGCTGCGCGAGTGGAAAGAGCAGCAGCGCCGCAACGGCGTAGATAAACAGCAGCAGGTGTTTGGAACTGAGTCGACTGAGCAGTTGCTTCTGGATCAGCGCGTAGACCGCCCAGACCAGAGCGGCGGCGAGCACGATCAAGGCGCCGAAACGATAGTTGCTGGCGACCCCGACGGTCTGGCGATTCTGATCGCTGAAAAAACTGATCAGGCCGGCTGCGACCAGGGCCAGACCCAGCCATTGCAGGCGGCTGAACCGTTCACCAAAAATGTAGATGCCGCCGAGCGCGAGCAGGAGCGGCGCCGCCTGAATCAGCAGCTGCGCATTCGCTGGCGTGGTGTACTGGACGCCGAACAGATAGCCGACGAAGTTGCCGGTCAGCATCACGGCAGCCAGTGCCATCAAGGCCCAGGTTTTGCGCGAATGGCCGCGGTACTTGCCGAGTTCGCCACGCAGCATCAACCAGATCAGCAGCGCGATCGTCGCGGTGACAAAACGCGTCCAGGTGATGGTCCAGGCGTCGAGGGTCTCCAGTGCGATTTTCAGGGTGATCGGCAGGGTTGCCCAGAATCCGGCGGTCACCATGGCCAGCGCCATGCCGAGTCGCCAGCGGCCTGAGGTGGTGTGCAAGGCCATGGCATGTTCCTGTCGATCCGGGGCGCAGCCATCGACATTAGCAGTCTGACTGCGAGACAAATTCTGTGCGCCGCGCCGTCCGGGTTAAGCCACAATTCACTGCAAGGCTCCCACACTGGTGCTGCTCGCTACGGGGGAATGCCCATGAAACGCGTCCTTGCCATTCTGTTCACCATCCTGCTCTCAGGTTGCCTGACCTACGATAGCTATGGCTATCGCAACGATGGTTACTATGAGGACCGCTACTACAGCGGGGGCCGTACCCATTACGACGGCTATTACTCGGGCTATGGCTCCGACTACGCGTACTGGAACAATTATCCGGCCTACGTCTATGGCTCGGCGTACTACTCGGTGCTATGGCCGGTCTATCGCGGCTACTACGACCCGTTCTATACGCCCGGTTTCTACTACGGCGTGACCTGGTACCCGCGCACCTACTTCGGCTTGGGCCATTCCTGGTATTCCTGGCCCTACTACCACGCCTACTCGCCGTACCGTTACAGCTATTCGGACGGTTACTACGATCACTGGGATCGACGTCGTGGCCAGGTCAGCGACCGCGTCAGTCGTGGTCAGAGTGCCAGCGTAAGCAATCCCTATCTTTATGGAAGCGCCCGCAACGAGGCCGAGCGACTGGCTTACCAGAGCGGCGTTGGACGCAAGCAGCGCGGAGCCGAGCAACCGGGCCTGCACTATGACCCGTTCGCGGCACAACGCAGCGATCGGCTCAGCCAGGGTAGCGATCGGCTCAGCCAGGGTGGTGCCCGTGGTCAGATGCCGGCGCGCTATCAAGGCGGCGACGGCCGTGGCGAACTACCGGCGCGCGCACCTTTGCAGCGCAGCCAGGAACCCTATCGCACGCGCATCGACCGACCGGTCCGCAGTACTCAACCGGAGCGTTCGCGCACGCCCGATCGTTCGGCCGGGCAACTGCGCTCGCGTGAATCGGGATGGGTGAGTGCGGCGCCGGGAAGTACGCCGGAGCCTACGGGTGAGTCGCGCCTGCAACGGTCGCGCCCGGCACCTTATTACCGCGAGGTCGCTGGCAGCCAGGTACCGATGACGCGCCAGCAAGTGCTCGCCGAACCCCGTGCGGCCGAACTGCAGCCCGAACGCAGCCGTTCGCGCGAGGTGATCGACTATCAGCCAAGCCGGGATACGTCGGTCTATCGCAGCGAGCGCAGCATCCGCAGCGAGTCGATGAGCGCGCCGGCGACGCAGTCTTATGATCGTTCGTCGATGCCCGCGCGCCAGGCCTACGAGGCGCGACCCGCACCGCGGTTCGAGGCAGCGCCCTCACGCCCGAGTTATTCCGCGCAGCCGGCGCGGTCGGCGGAGCCGTCTGCTTCCCGGCCCGAACGGACCGAATCGCGCAGCAGCGGATCGGCGCGCGAGGAAGCCAGGCGCAGCCGCGACGAGGATTGAGTCGGAGTCGACCGCGGGCGACAGCCGCGGCATCACTTGGTATCTCCATCGCCCCACGCTGCTCGCGCCGAATCGCAGCCAAAAAAGAGGCCCCGGAAGGGGCCTTAATGGGAGGAGAAACCTTGGAACACGCATCACACCCGCAAAGCGAGCTTGCAGCAGAAACCTCAGGCAGCGAGTTGAGCCAGCGCGGCGTTCAACTTGGCGCGCTTGCAGGAAAGACGCTCGACATCCGCGTCCACCATGGCGTCATCACGCGACATCACCTGGTCAAGAGCCATGTCCACCAAGCCGATCTCGATCAGAAGATCGTGGTGGACAGAAACCGGATCCATTCCCAGTGCAGCCATTTGTCCGTTCATGATGAGCCTCATTCGCTACTCTCGGTTACCAGAAGTACTAAGCAGAATGTGTGCCAGGTCACAAATCATCGGAAATCGCGGGATGGTGGTTCCAGAACATCCGAACTGACACATTTGGTCGTGAGCTGACCTGTCACTGTCAATGGTCGCGCTCAATTGTCTGATTCTTGATCGCTGTCACGTTTTCAAATGCAGGAGTGAGATTCACTTGGCTTGACGCGCGTGAGCACGCCAGGCAAACGGTCACTGGCGCCCGGCACTAAAGGTCCTTAAGGATTCCCCCTGTTCCCTCAAGACCGCCGGGCGCCAGCCTCTCTTCCCTGAGATGCCTGGCTCCAGTGCGTCCTTCGGCGGCGCGGTGTCAGCCCCTGAGCCTGACCGCAGCGTCACATTCGCCAGCGTGCCCGCCGAAGTGCGACACTCCCCGTGCAGAATCCAGGCCAGCATTGGCCAAAATTCGTTGGCTTCACAATTGCTTGCATTCAATCCCGTCGAGGGCGCTGTGCCATGCGTTATTCCGAAACTTATGACGTCATCGTGGTCGGCGGCGGTCACGCCGGCACCGAGGCCTGTCTGTCTGCCGCGCGTTGTGGTGCGCGCACTCTGCTGCTCACCCACAACATCGAGACCCTGGGTCAGATGAGCTGCAACCCGGCGATCGGCGGGATCGGCAAGGGCCATCTGGTCCGCGAGATCGATGCGCTGGGTGGCGCGATGGCGCAGGCCGCTGATCTTGCTGGTATCCAGTGGCGCACCCTCAACGCCAGCAAGGGACCGGCCGTACGTGCCACGCGTTGCCAGGCGGACCGCGCGCTGTATCGCTCGGCGATCCGTTCCCTGCTCGAGCGCACACCTAATCTGAGCCTGTTCCAGCAGGCTGTCGACGATCTGATCCTGGACGGCGATCGCGTCATCGGCGTGCGCACGCAGATGGGCCTGAGTTTCCATGCGCGCAGCGTGGTGTTGACGGCGGGTACCTTCCTCGCCGGAAAAATACATATCGGCATGAGCAATTACGTCGGCGGCCGCGCTGGCGATCCACCGGCGCAGACGCTGGCCGCGCGCATGCGCGAAATGCCCTTCGTCGTCGACCGTCTGAAAACCGGTACACCGCCGCGCATCGATGGCCGCACCATCGACTATTCGCAACTCGAGGAACAGCCGGGCGATCTGCCGGTGCCGGTGTTCTCGTTTCTGGGCGAGCCAGCCCAGCACCCGGCGCAGCTCAGCTGCTTCATCACCCAGACCAGTGAGCGGACGCACGACATCATCCGCGCTGGTCTCGATCGCTCCCCGCTGTATACCGGCGTGATCGAAGGTGTCGGTCCGCGTTACTGTCCCTCGATCGAGGACAAGATCGTGCGCTTCGCCGAGCGCAGCTCGCACCAGATTTTTCTCGAACCGGAAGGGCTGTCGACCTTCGAGGTCTATCCCAATGGGATCTCGACCTCGCTGCCGTTCGATGTGCAGCTGGGTCTTGTCCGTTCGATTCGTGGCCTGGAGCGGGCGCATATCACCCGGCCGGGCTACGCGATCGAGTACGACTATTTCGACCCGCGCGGATTGAAAGATTCGCTGGAGACCAAGGCGGTTGCCGGTCTGTACTTTGCTGGTCAGATCAATGGCACCACCGGCTACGAGGAAGCTGCCGCGCAGGGGCTGATCGCCGGCCTCAATGCGGCCCGTGCCTGTCAGCAGCAGCCGCCGTGGACGCCGCGTCGCGATGAG
Source organism: Lysobacterales bacterium (assembly GCA_038255435.1). Classification (GTDB taxonomy): domain Bacteria; phylum Pseudomonadota; class Gammaproteobacteria; order Xanthomonadales; family Ahniellaceae; genus 0-14-3-00-62-12. The sequence goes on along the minus strand of JBBSLG010000004.1, from coordinate 90,467 downwards.
GCCTATATCGGCGTGCTGATCGATGACCTGATCACCAATGGCACCACCGAGCCGTATCGCATGTTCACCTCTCGCGCCGAGTATCGATTGCATCTGCGCGAAGACAATGCAGACTTGCGCCTCACCGAAGCAGGCCATCGTCTGGGTCTGGTCGATGACACGCGCTGGCAGGCATTTTCGTTGAAGCGCGAATCGATCGAGCGGGAGTCGGCCCGGTTGAAGGCGATCTGGGCTGCGCCCGGAAATGCCCTCGGCCGCGAGATCGAGCAGACCCTGGGCATTACCCTGAGTCGCGAAACATCCGCGCACGATCTGCTGCGTCGGCCTGAACTGAACTACGCGCGTCTGCTCCAGGTCGCCAGTCTGGGCCCGGCGGTGGCCGATCCGCGCGTGGCCGAACAGGTCGAAGTGCAGACGCGCTACGCCGGATATCTCGATCGCCAGCAGGATGAGATCGAGCGGCAGCAGCGCCATGAGTCACTCGCTTTCCCGGCGACATTCGATTTTTCCGAGGTGGCTGGACTGTCCACCGAGGTCGCGCAGAAGCTTATCCGTGCCGCGCCGCAGACCCTCGGTCAGGCGATGCGCATCGCCGGCGTGACTCCGGCGGCGGTTTCTCTGCTGCTGGTCCATCTGCGCCGTCAGCAGGGCCGAGTTGCCGCATGAGCGAGGCTGTGGCCAGTAGTCTCCAACCTGCTTCCAACCCAGACGCCCCAATACTCGCGACGATTCAGTCCGCAAGCGCCGACCGCGAAGCGCTGCGTCGGGACCGCCTGCTGATCGCCGCGTTCTGGCTGCTCTATGTTGCCGCGGGCGCGCAGACCAGTATCGCGACCGATACTGCACGCGATCTGCTGGCCGCATGGGATATTGCGCAGGGTCTGAATTTTCCGCTACGCGGTCCGGAGTTGTACGCGACCTGGCATCTCGGTCCGATCTGGCACTATCTGCTCGCTCTGCCACTGTGGCTGACCCACAGTGCTGCCATGTCGGCGCTGCTGGTGGCGACGCTGGCTGGATTGAAATTTCCCCTGGCCTACCGGCTCGGGTTTCGCTTTGGCGGACTGACCCTGGCCCGTTTCTCGCTGCTCGCCATCGCGCTACCCGGATGGTGGATGTTCGAATGGCTGGTTGCCTCGCACACCAATCTGGCCGCGACCTGCGTGCTCGGCTACGCGTTGCTATTGCTGAGCTGGGCGCGCACCGGTCGCCTTGCGTCGGTGGCGGGCGCCGCCCTGATGTTTTCGCTGGCGCTCCACGCTCATCCGACGGCGCTGTTCTGGGGTTGGTTGATGATCCCCGCGCTTTGGCACCGGCGGCGCCTCGGCGGTGCCTCCTGGACTCAGGCCGCGCTTGCGGTGCTGATGTTTCTGCTGCCGTTCGCGCCGATGCTGGTTGACGAAGCCCTTAGCGGCTGGCCGATGTGGACGGGCACGCGTGAATTTGTCGCTGGCCGATCCAGTGGTTCGGTGGTGCCGCGCGTACTGCCCTTTCTGCGTGACTTGCTGATGCTCGATGGCCAGCGCATGCCAGGCCAATTTTTGATCGGTCCGTCCTGGCTCGGCGGCGCACTACATGTGTTGCAGTCGTTGCTGGTGCTTGCCGCGATGGTCGGAATCATGCTGCTGCGCGTGCCCGATGCCCGCTTTGGCCGTATCGCCGCGCTGGCACTGCTGTTCGCCAGCGCTTTTGTCGTACTGCTGCGACCGGAAATTCCGTACTGGATGAGCTACGCACTGGCGCCCGGCGTCGCTGCTTTTCTTGCGCTCGGCTGGCATCGTCTGCATGGCGCTCTCGTCCCGGTGTCCGCGGCTCGAAGACTTCTCAGTACGCCGCCGAGTCGCCCAACGCTGGCGCAGCAAGTCCTGCCCGGTCTGTGGATCGCCGGCGCGCTTGCCTTTGCGCTGCTGGCGATGGTCCGCATCCAGTCTTCAAGCCAGGGCTGGGTATCGGTTCCTTATCGAATCGTTGGCCGTTACGCAGATCCTGCCAAGCAGATCGACACCCGGATCCCCAACGCCATCTTCCCGGTTTTCGGCCAGGAGCAGCTGATGCGCTGGCTCTGCAGCCAAGCGCGGCCGCTCAGCCTGCATGGCGATGGCGCAGCATTGCAACGGCTCAGCCAGGGAAGTCTGCATTTACTGCATTGTGCGGATAAGCCACCAGTCCAGCTGGGCGGCGAATCGGGCCAGCGCGTCGCGCTCTATCCGGCTTATCTCGTGCGCCAGGCTGGACTCGACGGCGGGCCCTCGTTTGCTGCGATGAGGCAGGTTGGCGTCAGCGCAGTTCTGCACAGCGCCTTGGGCGAACCGGATGCCGTGGTCCGCGCCTATCCACCCTGGCCGCTGACCCAGCGGACCTCGGAGCACTTCGAACTGGAGGTTCCGGCCGGCCATGGCCTGATCGCCGTCAGCAATCTGCGCCCGGTGTTCAACGGACTCGATGAGCCGCGCCTGCTGGTGGCAGGTGCTACGGTTGTCCCGCTGGCGCGCAGCGCGGTGACCTGGGTTTTTCGTGTGCCAGGAGCTGCCGGGGGTCGTCTCGTGATCGCGACCGGGAATCGCCGCCTGGTCGAGGTGCTGGCCCTGGACGATGCACCGGATCATTGAAAGCCCTGTTTCCAGTTTGGGCACGCGCGCTACAATGCGCGCCCTTTGTCATCCCGATTCGCCATCGCGCGGGCCGGAAAATCCTTCAAGGATGTTGCAGTGAACAAGACCGATCTGACCTTTCTCAAGCATTTTGCCATTGTCATTGGTGGTCTGATGCTGCTTACGCTGGTGCTGATCGTCGGTGCACAGTGGATCTACAGCGGCCACCAGCCCGAGCCGAGCACGATTGCCACGCCGCGCACGGCCGCGCGGATTGCGCCGGTGGGCGATGTCTATGCGGGTGAAACCGGCCAGGCCGCAATGGCCGCCGCGAAGGCAGCCGCAGAAGCCGCGGCCAAGGCCCAGGTTGCCTATGGCGGCACTCTCGATGGATCGGTGATCTACGAAAAGCTCTGCTCGGCCTGTCACAAGACCGGTGCTGGCGGCGCACCCATGCTGACCAAGGCCTTGTGGGCAGGCCGGGTCAGCCAGGGTGCCGATGCACTGGTGCAGCACGCGATCCAGGGTTACCAGGGCGAGGCTGGCGTGATGCCGGCGCGCGGTGGCAATCCCTCGCTCACCGATGATCAGGTGCGTGCGTCGGTCGAGTGGATGCTCGACAATCTGAATTAATCTGGTTGGTATCCGGGCGCCGCCAGCAAGCTGCGGCGCTGCAATCCGATCGAGTTCAACGGTATGCGCTCACCTCTCTCAATTTTCATTTTTTCGTTGCTGCTGGCGGCGTCGGTGCTGGCTGGCTGCAAAAGCGACCTGGAAGGCGGCGTGCCACGTGTGCTGGAAGGCCCGCTCGAATGCGGCGCCCCTGCGGCTCGAATCGGTGCGATCCAGGGCAGTGGGGCGCTCAGCCCGGTTCTTGGTCGCACGGTCGAAGTGGAAGCCATCATTTCGGCGCGTTTTCTGGATGGGCTCGGCGGATTCTTCATCGCCAGCGCGCCGGGCGAGGCCGATGCGAACGCCGAGACCTCGGAGGGTATCTTCGTCCGCTATGAAACCCGATTGCCACGGATGCCGCGGCATGCGCGGATACGTCTGCGCGCGCGGGTGGCTGAGCTCGGCACGGCGCCGGATACCCAGACCGCTCTGATTGAGGTCAGCGAGCTGATCCAGTGTGGCAAGGCCGATCCTCTGGTTCCGCTGCAGCTGAAAACGGTGCCGAGCCAGGTTTCCGGCTGGGAGGCCTACGAGAGCCAGCGCGTGCAGATTGCGGGCCCGCTGTCGGTAGTCGGCAACGAGGGTCTGGCCCGCAATGGTGAATTGCTGGTGTCATTTGATGGCCGCGACTTCGCGGCTACCGAACTCAGTGCACCGGGGCCGGCCGCGCAGCAGCGTGCCGAGGCCAATCGGCGCACCCGGCTTTGGCTCGACGACGGCCAGCTCAACACCTATCCACAGAAACTCTGGTTTCTGCCCGAGCCGCTGACCGCCGAGACACCCTGGCGTGTCGACAGCCAGATCAGCGGGATCGAAGGTGTGCTGGAACAGCGGGACGGAAGCTGGCGCCTGCAACTGACCAATCCGATCCAGACAGTGAAACAGGCGCCGCGGCCACAACTGCCCCCCGATCTGGACGGCGACCTCAGTGTGGCCAGCTTCAATGTACTCAATTATTTCAATGGCGACGGCAAGGGTGGCGGTTTTCCCACCGAGCGTGGTGCCAGCAGTCCGGCGCACTTTGCCCGGCAGCGAGAGAAGATCATTGTCGCGCTCAGCCAGATGCAGCCCGATGTCCTGGCCCTGATGGAGATCGAGAACGATGGTTATGGGCCCGACAGCGCGATCGCGGACCTGACCCAGGGCCTCAACCGCAAACTGGGCAAGCCGGCGGGGGATTACGCCATCGTTGCAGTGGAAAATGGCAATCCCGGAACCGACTTGATCAGTGTCGGCCTGCTCTACCGCGAAAGCCGGGTGACCCCAGTCGGCGCGCCGGCCTTGCTTCTGCAGGAGCCCTTCCTGGGCATTGGCAGGCCCTCCATGGCCCAGACATTCGAGGCGGAAGGCGTCCGTTTCACCGTGGTCGCCAATCACTTCAAATCGAAAGGTGGCTGCGAGGACGCAGATCCGCCCAATCGCGACCTCGGCGATGGCCAGGGTTGCTGGAACGCTACCCGGGTGTCGATGGCACGCACGCTATGGAGCTGGCTGCAGACGGACCCGACGGGTAGCGGCAGCAAGCGGCTCCTGGTCGTTGGCGACCTCAACGCGCTGGGCGAGGAGGATCCGGTGCGCCTGCTCAAATCCAACGGCCTGCGCGACCTGCTGGCCGAACACGCAGCCGAACCGACCTACAGCTATGTGTTTCGCGGTGAATCGGGACGGCTCGACCACGCTCTGGCAAGTCCGGAACTGGCCGGTCTGGTCAGCCATGCGGCCGAATGGCATATCAATGCCGATGAGACACCCGCTCTGGAATATGCCGCGGCGGGTTATGACGCCCGCAGCCTGCGCAGCCGATACCGCCCGGACCCCTTCCGAAGCTCGGATCATGACCCCGTTCTGGTCGGTTTGAAGCTGAAATAGGGCCGTTTCAGAGGAAAAACGCGGAATACCACCTATTTTGGGCTGCCAAGCATTCCGATTTTGTGCATCTTCGGGCATTCTTCGCCACCAACGCCTGTGCTCAGTGCATCCGGCAGGCGCGCTCAGGAGAATTCCATGCTCAAAGTAGGTGACCCCGTTCCGGATTTTTCATTCGCCTCCGAGGCGTTTGGTTCTGTGTCTTCGGCTTCGCTGCGCGGCAAGCGCTATGTCATGTATTTCTACCCCAAGGACGACACTCCGGGTTGTACCCGGGAAGCCTGTGCCTTTCGCGACAATCTGCCGCGGTTTGGCACGCTGTCGGTCAAGGTGTTCGGGGTGAGCGCCGATGACGAGAAGTCGCATCTGCGCTTTGCCCGGAAGCATTCGCTCAATTTCAAGCTGATTCCGGATCCCGACCATGTGATCTGCGAAGCCTTTGGTACCTGGATCGAAAAGAGTATGTACGGCCGCAGTTATATGGGTGTGGCACGTAGCACCTTCGTGATTGGCACGGACGGCCGAGTCGAGAAAGTCTGGGAAAAGGTCTCTCCGGATGGCCATGCCGAGGAAGTATTTGCCTGGTTGAACGGAGATCCGATCCCCGTGCCTGCCAAGCCCGCGCCCGTCGCCAAGCCGGCAGTCGCGGCGCGTCCTGTGGTCGTCAGCCAGCCTGTCATTCCGGCGAATCCCGAACCGGCTCCGAAAGCGGCCGTAGCGGCGAAGCCGCTCAAGGGCACGGCATCCAAAGCCGCCGCTGCGAAGCCTGCAGCGGCTGCGAAAACGACCGGCAAGCCCGCGCTCGCCCAGAAGGCCACGGCAAAGAAGGCACTGCCCGCAAAGTCGACGGCCAAAAAGCCCGCGGTCCAGAAGCCGATTGCCAAAAAGGCCCCGACCAGGAAAGCGGCAGCGAAACCGGCAGCGAAACCGGCAGCAGGGAAGGCGTTGGTCAAGAAGGCTGCCGTGCCGAAAAAGGGTGCCGCCAAGAAGCCAGCGGCAAAAAAGACGGTGACAAAGAAATTGGTGGCCAAGGGTTCACCAGCAGCGAAAAAGCCCGCAGCCAAGAGGCCCGCGACGGCGGCCAGTGCCAAGCGCACGCCACCGACACGGAAATCCACGGCTCGTGCATCTGCCAACCGGGGATCGCATGCGCGACCTGGATCAAGCAAGAATGCTTCTCGGCGTCCCTCGGGCTCAAGCAAGGCCCAGGGCGGAAAATCCCGTCGCTAAGCAGTCTGTGAGCAAGTAACCGCATCGTCGTCGTTAGATAAATATTGCCTGCCAACCCCATACACAAGCGGTTTTTCGCCCCCTGACCCAGGGGGCCAACGCGGCACCGGCCTTTTCATGGAATCCCCAAGCTGACTGGGGCGCTCGGCGCAGCCTGCGGGTTGGCAGATCAGCGCTCCGAATGCCCGGCCTCGTCGTAGTCACGACGCTGGAACAGGCCGGGTTTCACCAGATCAATGAAGGCGCGTGCCTGCGGGCTCAGGTACTTGCCCTTGCGCATGACCACGCCGTAGCTGCGCTGTGGAAAGAACGCACGCATATTGCGTACCTCGAGCCGGTCGTTCGGGGTCAGGCAAATGCCGGTGACAATGGAAATGCCCAGGCCCATGGCGACGTACTGCTTGATCACGTCCCAGCCGCCGACTTCGATGGCGACCGTGTAAGGAACCCGAGCCTGCTGAAAGATCAGGTCGACCAGGCGATAAGTCGTCAGCCGGCGCGGCGGCAGGATCAGGCCATAGGGGCTGAGGTCGCGCAGACCGATTTCGGGTTTGGCCGCCAGCGGGTGGTTGATCGGTGCGATCAGCATCGGATCAAAGGCATAGACCGGCTCCCAGGCCAGATCCGGCGGTACATCCAGCATCGATCCGACCGCGAAATCGACCTGGTCGGAGCGCAGCATCGCCAGCCCATCGCTGCCGGTCACATTGTGCAATTGCAGGCGGACATCCGGATAGCGCTCGCGAAACGCCTGGACCAAGGCCGGTAGCAGGTAATGAATCGTCGACGACCCCGCCGCGATATTCAGTTCGCCTGCATCCAGGCCCTCCAGTCTGCCCTTGAACTGCTGATCCAGGCTGTCCAGGTTTTCGATCAGCGGCAGGGCCAGCTCATAGAGCATCTCGCCCGCCACGGTCAGCGTTACGCGACGACCGGTGCGTTCCATCAGGTGTTTGCCGTAGTCGCGTTCGAGCGCCGCGATTTGCAGGCTGATCGACGGCTGGCTCAGAAAGAGCGCTTCGGCGGCACGTGACAGGGTGCCCAACTTCGCCGTCATGCAGAACGCGCGCAGTTGCTTGAGACGGCTGCCCTTGTAGTAGAAGCGGCTCGGCTCGGCGGAACCCTTGTCGACTTTGCCGCTCCTGCCAGAACCGCGTGGCGCAGCCTTCAAACGTTTGTTCGCTCTTGCTGCTGCGGGTTTTTTGATTTTTTGCGTTAACATTCAATTAATTACAAATGTATTAACATTGATGAAGTGATACATTGAAACATTTGCTTTGTCAAACCATCCCATGCGGTCTAGTTTGGACACTCGACGTCTGTTGGAGGGCAGAGCCGTCATCGCCGAGAGGAGCATCGTATGGCCGCTGTGCCCGAAACCGCCCGCACCCGAACCCGCCTGAGCGTTGAGCCCGATGCCGCGACCCGTTCGGTGCTGACTGATGAAGCGGTCGACCTCCTGGTGGAGCTACACCAGCGTTTTGATCTCCGCCGACAGGGGCTGCTGGAGGCGCGCCGCCAGCGCCAATTGCGCTTCGATGCAGGTGATCTTCCCGACTTTCTCGCCGAAACTGCATCGATCCGCGCTGACAACTGGAACGTGGCGCCGATTCCGGCCGCCTTGCAGGATCGCCGCGTCGAGATAACCGGCCCGGTCGATCGCAAGATGATCATCAATGCGCTGAACTCCGGCGCGCGCGTTTTCATGGCGGATTTCGAGGATTCATCGAGTCCGACCTGGGAGGCGCTGATCCAGGGGCAGATCAATCTGCTTGATGCCAGCCGCGGCAGCATCGACTTCACCTCGCCCGAGGGCAAACACTACGCGCTCAAGTCCGGTGATCGAGCCACCCTGATGGTGCGGCCGCGCGGCTGGCATCTGGACGAGAAGCATCTGCTGGTGGACGATCAGCCACTGGCCGGTGCCTTCCTCGATTTTGGCCTCTACGCTTTCCACAACGCCCAACTGCTGGCCAGGGAAGACCGCGGCCCGTACTTCTACCTGCCCAAGCTGCAGAGTCACCTTGAAGCCCAACTCTGGGATGAGGTGATGGCATTCACCGAGGTACGTCTCGGCCTGCCGATTGGCACCATGAGGGCCACGGTTCTGATCGAGACCTTGCCCGCCGCCTTCGAGATGGATGAAATTCTGTATGCGCTGCGCGGCCGCATCGTCGGACTGAACTGCGGACGCTGGGACTACATTTTTTCCTACATCAAGACCTTTCGCGCACACCCCGATCGGGTACTGCCGGAGCGGGCCCAGGTCAGTATGAGTTCGCCCTTCCTCAAGGCCTATGCGGAGTTGTTGATTCGCACCTGCCATCGTCGCGGCGCCTTCGCCATGGGCGGTATGGCGGCGCAGATTCCGATTGCACGGGATCCGGCGGTCAACGAGGCAGCGATGGCCAAGGTGCGCGCCGACAAACTTCGTGAGGTGAAGGCCGGACACGACGGCACCTGGGTCGCCCATCCTGGCTTGATACCGATCGCCCAGGCCATCTTCGACGAACACATGCCCGGTCCGAACCAGGTCCATGTCGGCAGGGCAGAGGTCGAAGTCAGTCGCGATCAACTCATCACGCCCAGCCCAGGCAGCATCAGCCGGGCCGGGTTTCTCAACAATATCGATGTCTGTGTGCGCTACGTCGCGGCCTGGCTGGACGGCCTGGGCTGCGTGCCGATCCACGACTTGATGGAAGACGCCGCGACCGCAGAGATTTCACGCGCGCAGCTTTGGCAATGGCTGCATGTCGGCGGACTCAAGCTGGATGACGGCACGTCAGTGGACTTCGCGCTCTTCGAACAAGCCCTCGCATCCATCGATACGCGCGTCGAACGCGCCGGACTTCCGGGTGAATCGCGCTTCGACGAAGCTGCCCGCCTGCTTGGCGAGTGGACCCGCTCCGACCAGTTGATCGAATTCCTGACCTTGCCCTGCTACGAATTGCTGCCTTGAACCTGTTCATCCTATCCACGGCGGAGGGCCGTGGACATCACCGCAAGACCCACCACAGCCCTTACTGGAGACGCCAATGAAAACCACCCTCCCAACCGCCGAACAGATCAAACTCGATTGGCAGAACAGCCCGCGTTGGGCCGGCGTCAAGCGCAACTATTCCGCCGAAGACGTGGTGCGCCTGCGCGGCACGGTGCACGTCGAACATACTCTGGCGCGCAAGGGCGCCGAGAAGCTCTGGCACTATCTGCACACCGAGCCGTTCGTCAATGCGCTCGGCGCGATGACCGGCAATCAGGCGATGCAGCAGGTGAAGGCCGGCCTCAAGGCCATCTACCTCTCCGGTTGGCAGGTCGCGGCCGACGCCAATACCGCCGGCACCATGTATCCCGATCAGTCGCTGTATCCGGTCGACTCGGTGCCCAATGTCGTGCGCAGCATCAACAACACGCTCAAGCGTGCCGATCAGATCCATCACGCCGAAGGCAATGACGATATCGACTGGCTGCAGCCGATTGTTGCCGATGCCGAGGCCGGCTTCGGCGGTGTGCTCAACGCCTATGAGTTGATGACTCATATGATCGAGGCGGGTGCCGCGGGTGTGCATTGGGAAGACCAACTCGCCAGCGCCAAGAAGTGCGGTCATATGGGCGGCAAGGTGCTGGTGCCCACCCAGGAGGCGGTGCAGAAGCTGATCGCGGCGCGCCTGGCTGCGGATATCGCCGGCGTTCCGACCCTGATCGTGGCGCGCACCGATGCGATGGGCGCTGCCCTGGTGACCAGCGATGTCGATGCCAACGATCTGCCGTTCTGCAACGGCAAGCGCACCATCGAAGGCTTCTATGAAACGCGTATGGGCCTTGATCAGGCGATATCACGCGGCCTCGCCTACGCCCCGTATGCCGATCTGATCTGGTGCGAGACGTCGACGCCCGATCTGGCCCAGGCCAAGCAGTTCGCCGAAGCCATTCACGCCAAATACCCAGGCAAGTTGCTGGCCTACAACTGCTCGCCCAGCTTCAACTGGAAGAAGAATCTCGACGAGGCGACGATCGCCAAGTTCCAGAAGGAGATCGCCAGCTACGGCTACAAGTTCCAGTTCATCACTCTGGCTGGCTTCCACGCCCTGAACTATTCGATGTGGAAACTGGCGACCGGCTACAAGGATCGCCAGATGGCGGCCTATGTCGAACTGCAGGAAGAAGAGTTCGCCAATGAGCGCAATGGCTATACCGCCGCCAAGCATCAGCGCGAGGTCGGTACCGGCTATTTCGACAAGGTAAACGAGGTCATCGCGTCCGGGCAGTCTTCTCTGTCGGCACTGAGTGGCTCGACCGAGGAAGAGCAGTTCCACCACGCGGCTTGATCGGTAGCCGGACCAATCAGGGAAAACCAGGGGCTGCCGCGAGGCGGCCCTTCGTTTTGGCGGACCCTGCGCAGAGCGCGCGCGTCCGAGCTTGGAGGTGGTTACCCAGTCGGAGTGACGGTGCATGGGGTTCTGCTCGCCAAAACCATCCGCCATCGCGCCGCGCCCGTGCCTCCGCGCAGCCGGCCACAGTCAATGCCGATGGATCGGGTCAGCTGATGTGGTCCGCGATGCTGGAAAGAAAAGGGCACCCGAAGGTGCCCTTTTCCGACAAAACCAGCGCCCGCTTACTGACGGCGACTATAGGCGCCGAAGCCGATCAGGCCGAGGCCAAGGAAGGCCAGCAACATCAGCCCGCGTGCGCCCTCACCCATTGCCGGGACCGGAATGGCCGGACTGCCCGTGGTGCCGGTGAGGTCAAAGGTAAAGTTCTGAGCGCCCGCCGTGCAGTCCAGCGTACCGACAAAGGTGCCGCTGACCAGACTCGAGTAGGTGACCGTGGTGCCGGCCGAGCCCATTGCGGGAACCGTGAACATCAGCGGCGAAACGGTGAACTGGGTAGCCAATGGCGCCGTGCAGGTGACGGCCACATCGACCAGCCCGGGGTTCTGGAACGAGATCGGCGCGGTAGTGGCCGGGCCACCGAAGGTCTGCATCGGCATGGTGATCAATGATCCTGAGGTCGGCGTCGAGGTCAGGGGAGTCGCCGTGCCCATCGGGCAGTTGAGCTCGAATGTCACAACGACCGGCGTACCGCCCTGATCCTCGCTGCAGGTCAATGTCTGCATGACCGGCGCCGCGCCCAGTGTGCAGGTGCCGGACAGTGGGCCGCCGCTGATAGCGCCAGCGCCCTCGGCCGTCACGACTTGACCGAAGCCGGCAAAAGGCGCAGTCGGTGCGGTACAGGTCGTTGTCGTGGTGTTCATGGCGCCGGTGCCTGAGCCTGGTGTCCCGATGCTGACGTCGATCGAGCCATTGGCGGTCGAGCCGATAGCGCCACCACCGGTGAAGGCGACGGTGCCCAGCGGTGCCGGGTTGTAAGCAAAGATCGGTGGGCTGCTGGACACGCCGGTGGTCACATCGAGCGACCAGCTGTCGAGCGAGCCACCGTCACCCGCAAGGTCATCGCTGATGGTGATGGTCCAGGTGCCGTTGGGGTCCTCACCGGCAAACGCGGACAGCGACTCCTCGACGACCAACGGAGTAGCCGCAGTCAAATTGACATAGGCGTGGTCGGTGGTCATGCCATTGTTCGTGGTGTAGGGCACCTGGCCAGCCGGATTAGCCGAGTCGGTCCACACTGTCCCGTTGAATACGTTGTCGTTGCCCGCGCCGTTGTCGGTGGTCAGCGTGACCACCGTGCCTGCCGGCGACTGCAGGGTCATGTCGAGGTCGGCGGAGAAGGTGTGGGTGAGCGCTGTATTGAGATCAAGTCCCGTCACAGCGGTGCCTGCACCTGAAACCATCAGGGTGCTGGTGACAACTGCTGGGCCGGTGGGGATCGCGGTGGGCGTGACATTGCTGAAGGAAGCGGTGGTTTCAGTCGGCGCCGCCGGCAGCGTAAACACATCCAGTGTCCAGGAGTCCAACGAACCGCCGTCACCCGCCAGGTCGTCACTGATCGTGATGGTCCATGTGCCATTCGGATCTTCACCGCGGAAGGCGCCAAGCGACTCCTCCGGAACCAGGGGGGTCGCCGCGGTCAGGTTGACATAGGCGTGGTCGGAGACCAAGCCACTATTGGTGGTGTAGGGCACCTGGCCCGCGGGATTGGCCTGGTCGTCCCAGACGGTGCCGTTGAACACATTGTCATTGCCTGCGCCGTTGTCGGTGGTCAAAGTGACCACGGTACCCGCCGGCGACTGGATCGTAACATCCAGATCCGCAGCAAAAGTGTGGGTGAGCAGGGTGGTGATATCTACATCCCACAGATAGGGGCCGGCGCCGGCGATAAGAATCGTCGAAGTAACGACCGCAGGCCCGGTCGGCACGGCGGTGGGTGTGCTGTTGGTTGCCGTGGTGGTGGTGATCACGCCACCAGGAGGTGCCGGCGGCGCTGCGCGAACTACCGGAACAGAGTTGTTGGCGCTTGCGCCAGCTGCCTCGTACATCGTGGTCGGATCATCGCCGCCCATGGACAGCTTGAGCGCATTGAACTGGGCTTGCAGCGCTTCGTGTCGGCCCTGCTCGGAAGCAATTCCGCGAATGGACTGCTGTTCCTGCGCGATCGCGCGCATCTGGGCATAGGTCGCGAGTTTGTCGACCTGCGCAAACGCGGGGCTAGCCAGCAGGCAGAAAAACATGACGGCAACGGCGCTGGAAGTACGAGTTATGAGCTTCATCTTGCGGCTCCAGAATGGATCGGGTTTCGGAAACGGGTCAAACGAGCCCGCTCGAGCATTACGCGCAGGCAATACCACAACTGAATGCTAACACTTTTTGTTGCAATCGGAAGGGTAAAACCGAACCTGCCTGTGCTAAGGGTTGCCGTCCGCCAATGGCGTGTACAGCACCGCGCCCCAAACAGAAAGGGCGCCCGAAGGCGCCCTTTGCTGATCAAACAAAAAACCGCTTACTGACGACGGCTGTAGGCACCGAAGCCGATCAGGCCAAGGCCGAGGAAGGCCAGCAGCATCAGGCCGCGAGCGCCTTCGCCCAGCGCCGGGACGGCGATGGCCGGTCCGCCGGTGGTCCCGCTCAGATCAAACGTGAAGTTCTGCGCGCCCGCAGTGCAATCCAACGTACCGACGAAGGTGCCGCTGACCAGACTCGAGTAGGTGACCGTAACCACTGAGGAACCCGTCGCCGGCACCGTGAAGATCAGCGGTGAGGCGGTGAACTGGGTAGCCAGAGGCGCGGTACAGGTCACATCAACGCCCGCTGCGCCTGGATTCTGGAACGAGATCGGCGCGGTGGTGGCCGGACCGCCAAAGCTCTGCATCGGCATCGTGATCAACGAACCCGATGTCGGTGTCGAGGTGATCGGCGTCACCGTTCCGGCTGGGCAGTTGAGGTCGAAGGTACGCACGACCGGGGTGCCGCCTTGATTCTCGGAACAGGTCAGAGTCTGGGTCACCGGTGCCGCACCCAGCGTGCAGGTGCCCGACAATGGGCTTCCGCTGATTGCGCCAGCGCCTTCAGCCGTGACGCTCTGACCGAAGCCCGCAAACGGAGCCGTCGGAGCCGTGCAGGTGGTCGTTGTCGTATTGGCAGCGCCGGTGCCCGAGCCGGGCGTGCCGATGCTGACATCGATCGAACCGTTGGCAATGGAACCAATCGCGCCACCACCGGTGAACGGAACCGTTCCGAGCGGGGCTGGATTGTAGGCAAACACAGGCGGTAAATCTCCGGCAACATCGAGGTCGGCCGTAACGCTCCAACTGGTCAGGTCCCCCGTATCTGCCGCAGCGCGATCGCAGACGGTTAGAGTGAACGTGCCGGGCGAGGCCAGACCATTGAACGCGGTCAGCGGATCGATCGGCAGGCAGGTCGGGCCGGGCGGCGTGACGCAGTTGGCGGCCGTGCCGCAATTGGCCGCATCGGAACAAATCAGCGCCGCATCGCTATCCACGATCGCGTTGAGATTGTCGCCACTGGTGTCGTTATTGTTGATCAATCGTACCGTGCCGCCACCACCGGTATAGCTGAGACCCACCTGGATATCACTGCGCCAAGTCTGGGTCATCACCAGTGTCACATCGATGTCGGTGATCGTGCCGACTTCAGTAAAGGCGATGGTGCGCGAGATGCCGCCGAGACCGGTGCCCGCTGCATCGTCGGTGCAGCCATTGTCAGGCAGTACCGGTGTAGCCGCAGCGTCGGTGTTGGTGACCGTGGTGGTGCCTGCGCTGACAAGGCCAGCCGCGCCGAGACCAGCGGCCAGCAATGCAACGGTGGTGGATTTGGACATGGTTGACTCCCCAGAATGAGTGCGATTTCTTAACGGCAAATAAAGCCAACGGCGAAAGTTCCGCTTTTGCATCCTAGACCACATGAAAAATTGTGGCAACCAGCCAGAGGGCCGAATCCCGAGGTTGCGGCACCAGAGCGCGTCGGAAACGGGCTCGAGTGCCGGCGGCTATCATGGCCACTGAACAGGCCGGAATGATCGGGGAACACCATGGACTACGACGTCGTCATCGTGGGCGCAGGCCCCGGGGGCAGCACCTGTGCCGCGCTGATCAAGAAATATGCGCCCGAAGCCAAGGTGGCCGTATTTGATCGCGAGGCATTTCCACGGGAGCACGTGGGTGAGAGCCAACTGCCCCAGATCGGCTACATCATCAATGAGATGGGCTGCTGGGACGAGGTCGAGGCAGCGGGATTTCCGATCAAGATCGGTGCGACTTATCGCTGGGGCAACAACCCCAAACTCTGGGATTTCGAGTTCACCCCGGCAGATGACTATGTCTGCGAGACGCGGCCACGCGCCTTCAGCGATCAGGCCCGGCAACTCGCCTTCCAGGTCGACCGTCGCGTCTATGATCTGATTCTGGCCGAGCGCGCCCGTGCACTGGGTGCCGAGGTTCATCTCGGCGTGGGGGTCAAACAGATCGTCTCGCATGAGGATGAGATCCAGGCGCTGCAGCTGAGCGATGGCCGCCGCATCAAGGCACGCTGGTATGTCGACGCGACCGGCAACAGCGGCCTGCTGCGGCGGGCCATGCAGGTGGGCATCAGTGCGCCCACCAAGTTGCAGAACATCGCGTTCTGGGATTACTGGGATGACGCTGACTGGGCCGTGCGCGCCACTGGTGACGCGACCCGGGTGCTGGTGCTGTCGATCGGCTGCGGCTGGATCTGGTTCATTCCGGTCAGCCAAACCCGCACGAGTATCGGCTTCGTCTGTCCGGCGAGCTTCTATAAAGAAGGACAACGCAGCGCCGAAGAACTCTACTCATGGGCACTGGCCCAGGAACCGCTGATCGGCAGCCTGATTACCAAGGCACGCCGCTCCGGCGCGGTACAGGCGACCAAGGACTGGTCGTTTCTCGCCGATAGGATCACCGGCAGCAATTGGATGCTGGTGGGTGAGTCAGCCGGGTTTGCCGATCCGATTCTCGCTGCCGGATTGACGCTCACGCAGAGCGGCGCGCGCGAGGCGGCGTACACACTGGTCGCCCTGCTCAAGCGCGACCACGACCGCACATGGTTGCTCAAGCACTACAACGACAACCAGCGCGCACGCATCACCCAGCACATCCGCTTCGCCGACTTCTGGTACTCGGCCAATGGCGCTTTCACCGATCTGCAGGAATACACCCGTGAAATCGCCCGCGATGCTGGACTCAATCTTGATCCGCAACAGGCATTCCAGTGGCTCGGAACCGGCGGATTCACCCACGACCAGCTCGGTCAGGCGGTGATCGGCGGATTTGACCTTGGTGGCGTGCGTCAGCTTGCGCAGCGTCTGATCAATGCCGATGAGGACCTTTGGCAGATCAGCCGCTTCAACCGTTTCAAGCTCGATCTCACCGATGCCGAGCAGGAGGATATTCCCGCCTATGTCGAGGGACGCATCCATGCGGTGCCGAGTATGCGCCGGGGCGGCGCGCGCCTGCCCCTGGTCGGTGCGTTCCGCCTGGTGGTCGAAGCATTGCAGCAGGCGGAGCGTGCCGATCAACTGCTGCAACAGATGCGCATGCAGGCAGGAAAACAGGCCGCCGCAATGCATCCCGACCTGGCACTGCGGCAGATTCTCATGTGCCTGGAACTGATGCTCAATGAGTCATGGGTAAAGGCGGAACTGGTTGCAGATGAGCCCTGCATCGTGATGCGTACGCCCAAGGAGGGCGGCTGTATCCATAGCAATGTCGATCTGGTAACCCGCACCGGGCAGGTGATTGCCGATCAGGTGGTCTCGGCATGACGGCGCCGAACGAACATTTCGATGTGGCAATCATTGGCGGTGGTCCGGGCGGCAGCACGGCAGCCGGCATGCTGCGCAAGTACGCCCCGGAGTTGCGCGTTGCGGTATTCGAACGCGAACAGTTTCCGCGCGAGCATGTCGGCGAGAGCCAACTCCCGCCGATCGGTCGCATTCTCGAGGAGCTCGGTGTCTGGCCCGAGATCGAACGTGCCGGATTTCCGATCAAGATCGGAGCGACGTATCGCTGGGGCAATAGCAGCAAGCTCTGGGATTTCGAGTTTGTCCCACCGACGGACTACGTCGAGCAGGCGCGGCCGCGCGCGTATGAAGGTCAGGCCCTATATCTTGCCATGCAAGTCGAGCGTGCCCAGTACGATGAGATTCTGCTTCGTCATGCACAGGCGCTCGGGGCGGAGGTTTATCAGCAGACCGCTGTGCGATCAGTTCAACGCAGCGGTGATCGCGTCGACGCGCTGCTGCTGGATGACGGACGAACCGTCACCGCGCAGTGGTATCTGGACGCTTCCGGCAATGCCGCCGTGCTTCGACGCGCGATGGGTGTCGGCATCGAGGCGCCGACCCGATTGCAGAACATCGCGTTCTGGGATTACTGGGAGAACACCGAATGGGCCTCCAAGTTCGATGGCGGCGCGACGCGCGTGCTGGTGATGTCGATTGGCTGCGGCTGGATCTGGTTCATACCACTGGGACCGACGCGCACCAGTATCGGCTTCGTCTGCCCGGCCAGCTACTACAAGCAAGGCGACAAATCCGCGAGCGAGCTCTATGAGTGGGCACTGGCCCAGGAGCCGCTGATTGCCCAGCTGACTGCGAACGCAAGCCGCGATGGCGAGGTGCGTGCGACCAAGGACTGGTCCTTCCTCGCTGATCGTTGCTTCGGGGAAAACTGGATGCTGGTTGGCGAGACCGCTGGATTCGCCGACCCCATTCTTGCCGCAGGCTTGACGCTGACGCATACCGGCGCGCGCGAAGCCGCCTACACCGTGACCGCCTTGATCAAAGGTACGCACGAGGCCGCCTGGTTGCTCAAGCACTACGACGACAATCAGCGCAGCCGAATCCGTCAGCACATCCGCTTTGCCGATTTCTGGTATTCCGCCAATGGTGTGTTCACCGATCTGCAGGAATACACCAGCGAAATTGCACGTGATGCCGGCATCGATCTGAATCCGCAGCAGGCGTTCCAGTGGCTCGGAACGGGCGGCTTTACCCACGATGTGCTCGGTCAGGCGGTGATCGGCGGCTCCGACCTCGGCAGCGTGCGTCAGATTGCCCAGCGCATGGTGGATCTCGATGAAAATCTCTGGCAACTCGTGCGCTACAACCGGTTCTGGCTGAATCTCGAAGGCGCGGAATGCATCGACATCCCAGCCTACGCCAACGGCCAGATCCATCGCGTTGCCTGCTATGTGCGCGCCGGCAAACGCCTGCCCAATGTCGGCATCTTCGCCAGCGTGATCAAGGCGGTTCGCCAGTGCAATGACTTGCCCGCGCTGCTGCGCGCAATGACCGCGCAAACCGGAGAACTGAATGCCGCAGCACTCACCGGCGACCTGTTCTATCAGCAGGTGCAGGCGATGGAACTGATGCTCAACGACGGCTGGCTACGCGCGCGCTACGACCCGAAGTTCCCCACCCTCGATCTGAAAACCCCACGCGAGGGCAAGTTCATCCACAGCAATACCGGTGTGCATCCGGTGTCGGCGCCTGGTGCCAAATTCGATATCGGATAAAGATGTCTGATTACGCTTTCGCGACGAAAAAGGGCGCCCGAAGGCGCCCTTTTTCCATGGCAGCGTGGAACGATTACTGACGGCGGCTGTAGGCACCAAAGCCGAGCAGGCCAAGGCCCAGCATCGCCAGCAGCATCAGACCGCGGGCGCCCTCACCCAAGGCTGGGACGGGTGTTGCCGGTCCGCCTGTCGTGCCTGTCAAATCGAACGTGAAGTTCTGGGCGCCGGCCGAACAATTGAGTACACCGGTGAAGGTGCCACTTACCAGGCTGGAGTAGTTGACGGTAACGATGGAAGATCCCATTGCAGGCACGGTGAATATCAGCGGTGAAGCCGTGAATTGGGTGGCGACCGGTGCGGTACAGGTAACATCAACGCCTGCCGCACCCGGGTTCTGGAACGAAATCCCCGCGCTGGTCGCGGGCCCGCCAAAGGTTTGCATCGGCAGGGTCACCAGAGAGCCGGAAACCGGCGTGCTGGTCAGCGGCACGACGGTACCCGCCGGGCAGTTCAGATCAAAGGTGCGCACTACCGGAGTGCCGCCCTGATTCTCGCTGCAGGTCAATGTCTGATTGACCGCTGCAGCGCCTAACGTACAGGTTCCCGAGAGTGGCCCACCGCTGATCGCGCCCGCGCCCTCGGCCGTGACCGATTGGCCAAAACCAGCAAACGGAGCGGTCGGTGCCGTACAGGTAGTAGTAGTCGTCGACGTTGCGCCGGTACCTACGCCCGGGGTGGCAACGCTGACCGTTATCGTGCCGGTACCGATCGAGCCGATCGTCGTGCCGCCAGCAAAGGCGACCGTTCCACCAGGCGAAGCCGGTGCATAGCCGAAGATGGGCGCCACATTGCTGCTGCCTTCGACAAAGCTGAAGGTATCGATGCCGATGTAATCCGAGTTGGCGCCGCTGGGTCCACCACTGGTCACGAAGTAACGGAACGCGATCCGGCCGCTGCCACTTAGCGGAATGCCTTCTGTTGTCGTAAGCAGGTACTCGCACCACACGTTGGGGTAGCCGCCAGCGTTCGGCGGGCCGGCCGGAGAGGCGCAGGTTCCCGTCGCCACGCTCAGTCCGGAGTTGATCGTGCCGAGCAGAATGGAGAAGTCGCCCGTGCTGACATTGGTGCCACCGGTACTGGTGCCACCGGTGCTTGCGCGGATCTCCAGGCGATCGGCAAAGTTGACCGTGTCCACAGTGCGCGACCAGAAGCGCAGTTCCGAGCCGCTGCCAAACTGAACGATCGGGCTGATCAGCCAGTTGCTGATCGTGTTGTTGCCGGTGACATTGTTGAAATTGGTGCCGATGTAGGCAGTGGTTGCGCCAGCTTGTGCTGGAAACACGGTGTCGTTGCCCTGGAACCAATTGGTGGTACCCGCGGGTGTGCTGCTGTTGGTGCAGACCCAGCCGGTGGGGCAGGGTGGTGTACCGGCAACCGTGTCAAATCCTTCGGTAATCGTTGCATTCGGCGAGAAAGGAGAATCCGCCGCGGGAGTACCAGTCCCCGGGACACCACCGCTTCGCGAAGTATTCTGCGCCATTGAAGCAGCCGGCAGACTCAGGGCCACCGCAGTAGCCAACAAACATGCATTCGAGATCATAATTTGGACACTCCCCATAAAATTCGTCTAGCAGAATCAACAAACGGACTTGTGACCGACACCTGAACGTCGAACACTAATCAATCCTGCAACCGCTGTAAATACCGAAGCGGTCGAAGTAGGCGCATGAGCCGCGATCATGGGTGCACGGCGTGCGACAGGGCGAGGGTCTGCGCCAAGCTGGTTGGATGAATACTGATCAGTATCGACGCCGATTCGGTAAGCAGGCACGGGATGGGCACTACGCGGCTGCCGCGAGGACGCTGGACGCATGGAGTCGTCGCCAGCCTTCGGCCTTCGAGCCCTGTTTTCATCAAGTCCGGTTGCATTTGTTGAACGGCGGGTACCGGAACGCACACGATGCTGCGGAGCGTCTGGCAGCGCGGCATGACTGCCCTCCGGGTCTGGCGCTGGAACTCGCGCTCTGTCTCAAGTCCTTCTCTTTGCGCGACCGACTGATTGACTGGGCGAGTCAGTATGCCCAGCTTCAGGCCATCGCGACGCGGGATATGGCCCGAGTGGCAACCACCCTGAGTGCCGTCGGTGCGCATCAGGCAGCGCTGGATCGGGCCAACCAGGCATTGGCTAAGTCCCCGAGCGACCCGGTGTGCCTGGTGAATCAGGCGCTGATTCTGAGCAATCTGGGAGAGTTCGCTCGCTCGCGCGCTAACCTGGAACATGTTATCGCGAGCTCAAAACACAAAGCCATGGCGCACTGGCTCTTGGCGCGACTGCCAGACCAAGGCGTGGAATCGCACTAGGTCGATGCCCTCAGGCTTGCATTGTCTGCGCCCGACCTGGCGCCTGAAGACCGCTCATTTCTTTGCTATGCGTTGTTCAAGAAACTGGACGACCTGGCTGATCACGCGATGCCTGGCAAGCACTATGCGCGGCCAACGAGGCTGCGCGAATTACAGCCCCGTATCACGCCAGCGGGCAGGAGCATCTGTTGTCTGCAATAAAGCGGGTGCAGTGGAACAGCCTCCGGCCTGATGCCGACGGGCGGCCAGCGGACCAGGTTCCGGTGTTCATCGTTGGCCTGCATCGGTCCGGTACCAGTCTGGTCGAGCGTATCCTCGGCGCTAGCCCCGATGCCCACAATCTGGGCGAGACCGAGCGGCTGAGTGCTGCCCTTCGCTACGGCGCAGACATGCACACCGAAAGCGTTCCAGATATTGCGCTGCTGACGCGCACAGGGCAAATCGATTTCCTGAGAGTGCGGAAGGTATTCGAGGAAGTGGCGCGTGCACAGAGCGGGGGCAAGCGCTTTGTCACCGAGAAATCGCCTGCGAATTTCCTCAACATAGGATTCATCCAGCAGGCCTTGCCACACGCCCGGATTC
Organism: Lysobacterales bacterium; assembly: GCA_038255435.1. Lineage (GTDB taxonomy): Bacteria > Pseudomonadota > Gammaproteobacteria > Xanthomonadales > Ahniellaceae > 0-14-3-00-62-12. The sequence continues at coordinate 69,217 of JBBSLG010000004.1, read as the reverse complement.
TGCACATGCGGCGCGATCCCATTGATATCCGTTTTGCCAACTATCGCGAACATTTTGCTGCGCAGGTGACGCATACGCACGCATTGGACGATCTGATTGACTATCACGGCCTGTACGAAGACTTGATGCGATATTGGCGAGCGTGCAGCTCTGGGTTCGTACTCGACGTGGACTATGAGCGCCTGGTCAGCGATCCCGAGACAGAAGCCCGCCGCATTTTCACGTTCGTCGGCGTCGAGTGGCGGGCTGACGCCGTGGCAATCGAGCGGCGGACGGCCGATCCCGTTGCTACGTTGAGTTCGGTGCAAGTGCGCCGACCGGTGAACACCGCGAGCATCGGGAGGTGGAGGGCCTACGCGCCGTGGCTGGCAAAATTGATCGACGCGTTCCCGGACGCGACAGCCACTGACTGATCGTTTGCCGCCTGCCACGCGGATGCGTCGCAACCCGATCAAGGCTGTTGCACGGCGCCGGTCGCCATCCGCTCGCAACCCGCCGATCAACAGCGAGCGCTTGGCGCGTTCCCGTGTTCATGCGTCGCACCAGCTTCCAGCGCCAGCGCAGCCACAGGGACAGCACCGTCATCACCAGCAGAAACGGCGCGATCCAGCCGCGCAGCCAGTCGGGTCCAAACGCCAGGACCTGCAGATCCGGCAGTTGGAACCGGATCAGATCGCGAACCACACGCGCATCTGGCGTCCTTGCTGAAACAGGAGCGCCTCTATGCCGAGGCGCCGGGTCGTGTGCTGCAGCACATCGCGGGAATCGGCCATCACGAGTTCGGCCGGCACCGGCGCATCCTTCATCTGGGCGATGCAGGTCTGCTGGAACAGCTCCGTGCCGAATTCGCCGCGGGCAATCTGGCCCAGGCCTGGCTGCGCGTATGGATCCACGCGTACGAGCAGATGCTCGCCAGCGTGAACTGCGATCCAGCACTGGCGGAGCGGGTGCTGCGCTTGGATTACGATCGGCTCTGTGCCGATCCCGCGCAGGTGCTGGCGGAGTTGTTCGAGCATTGCGCGGTCGCAACGGCCGAACGGTCCAGACTGTGCGCATACTGGCAACCGCGATTGACCGCGCCGGACTACTACGATCCGCAACTCCCCGATTCGATCGATGATGAACTGCTGGCGCGAGCCGATGCGGTCCATGCCCGATTGCAGCAGTGAGCGGGGCAGGGCGCGTTCATTGCTGCGCGTCGACTTCAACGCGGTTGCGGCCAGCGGCCTTGGCCCGGTACAGCGCCGCGTCGGCACGACGGATCAGGTCGTCAGGTAGCGCCTGCCCCGGGGCGACGTCCAGCAACGCAACCCCGATACTGACGGTGATCCCTTCTCCGGAGTCGGCAATGCGCGCGCGCAGTCGTTCGGCCAGAGCGACAGCGGATTCGATCGCGTGGCCACGGCAAAGTACCGCGAACTCTTCGCCGCCAAACCTTGCCACCACGATCGAAATTCCGGCCACTTCGGCCAGTTGCTGCGCGACATCGCGCAGCACAGCGTCGCCGGCCAGATGGCCGTTGCGGTCGTTGTATTCCTTGAAGTGATCGACATCGACAAACAGCAGTGCCAGCGGATAGGACTCGGACTGGCCCATCCAGTCGCCGATCACCTGGTCGAACCGGCGCCGGTTGGCCACGCTAGTCAGGCCATCGAGTTCGGCGAGGTCGCGCAGTAGTCGATTGGCATGGGCCAGTTCCTCGGTGCGCAGGGCGACCTGGGTGTCCAGTTCGACATGGCGTTCATCCATCGCGCGCATCTGGCGGCGGTGCCTCACGCTCATCAACTGGGCGAGGCCGAGCAGGAACAGCGTGGCGATCAGCACCTGGATCCAGCGCCGCTGATACCAGTGCGGCAGGATATCGATGATGAGCTCGGGCAGCACAAAGAGCGCACCCGGTCCGCGCTGGGCATGGGCCTCGAAGCGATAGCGCCCATGCCCGAGTTCGGCATAGTGGAAACTTGACACCGGGGCCCACTCGCTCCAGCCCTCGGTCAAGCCTTGCATGCGGACCTGGAACAAGGCTGGCGGGCCCGGGCCATAATCGGTCAGGCCAAGTTCCAGCTGCAGACGGCCCATGCCTGCGGGCAGCATCATCGGGCTGCGCAACGGCATGTTTTGCGAGGGTCCACCGGGCACTTCGACGCTGATCCGCGCGAGCAGCAGGGCACCGCGTTTTCGCCTCTCGGCGATTGCCGTTCCGCGGTAGCGAACGAGCGCCGTGCTGGTTGCTACAAAGCCGCCCTCGGCTTCGGCCAGAATGCTGTCGATTACACCGCCATCGCTGGGTTCCAGCGGTACCAGGAACCAGTTTCCGCCAGCGCTGCGGCGATACACCGTGTCATATCCGTAGGCGAGCAGACCCGCATTGCCATCACTGACAATGCGAAGTGTGGCGCCTGCTTGCTTGAGTTCAGTCAAGCCCGACAGCGCCGTTTCGCTGAAGCGATCTCCCTGCCAAAAATAGAAGCCGTCGGGCGTACTCGCCAACCACTGCCCCTCGTGCGCGATCAAATGGCTCTCGCCGCCTTCGTGCTGGCCCAATCCATCGGCTGGCCCGAGCGCGCGCGCCTGTTGAAGCTGTCCGTGCTCGGGATCGATATCGATCCGCCACAGCCCGCGATCCGCGCTGCTGACCAGCAGGCTGCCAGCAGCGAGTTCGGCGATACCGGTGACGCGCAGGTTCAGATCATCGTGCTGGGCCAGTAGCTGCCATCCATCAGACTTTTTTTCCACCAACGCCAGCCCAATCTCGGTGCCAATCCAGACGCGCGAGGGGTCGAAACGCGACCGCTGGAATTCACGGGGATACAGGTCGCTTGGGCCGATCTGCACCGCCTGGCCATCGCGATACGCATAGAGCGCATGAGCCTCAGCGAAAAGATAGGCGCCGTCGTCGGACAAAAGATTCCAGACATCCTGGTTGGCACCGGGCAGGCGAGCGAAATCCGACAGCGCTCCGTCGCTGCCTCTGTGCGCGCGGAACACTCCGCTGTAACTGGCCGCGAGCAGGTCGTTGCCATCGACAATCAATTTGCGGACGCCGCGGAACCCGATCGAGTCGCCGGTCAGTTCCTCAAGCTCGGGCGGCCAATCCAGCCGGGTAACGGCCTGGTCACTGAGCACGAGCAAAGCGCCGTCGAGATCCGGCTTCAGACCAGATTGGAACGAAGTGTCGAGCGGGATCGGGCGGAGTGCTCCGCTGGTCGGATCGTAGATGCGCAGGGTGCCATCGTCGCTGGCAATGGCGATCTCGCCATTCGAAAGGCGTAACAGGTTCTGCAGCCGCGGATACAGCGCAGCGTCGGCGTGGAACGGTGCGTCACGGTGATGGCCGTTCTCGACCAGGACCAGTCCGGGCCGACGATCTATGGCGAGGAATCGCTCCGAATCGAGCTCGATCGCGTCGATCAGCATGTTCTGGCCGAAGAACGGATCGTCGCTGAACCTCTGCAACCTGCCCTCGGTCAGTCGATACAGACCATCATCACGACGTTGGACCAACAACTGCTCGTTGAACATGAACACCGCGCCGAAGCGACCTTCGTGGCGAAAATAGCCGACCCGGCGGGCGGTCAACGGATCGACCACGAACAGTTCGCGCAGCGAGCGGAACACCAGGCCCTCGGGGCTTTCGACTATGTCCCAGGTATCGGCGAACCGGTCGGCCGAGAGCACATCATCGAACTGGTCGCTGACATCGGTGATCTGGTCGAGGCCATCGGGACGACGTTCGACATAGCCAAACCATCCGCTGCCACCTGCCCAGACCCGGCCCCGGGCATCGCGTTGCAACTGCCGCACCGGTCCGGGACGCGGAACCGTGGAGCGCGTCCAGCGCTGTCCGTCGTAGCGCAGGATGGCATTCTGGGCGCCGACATAGAGCTGGCGGTCGGTAGCTTGTTCGATCGAAAAAAACTGCGGGTAGGCCTGTCCATCATGGGCGATCCGCTGGGTCAGCGGCTGGCCGGCCCAGGCCGCTGACGCGAAAAGAACCAGCGCGGTGATCAGCGCGGCGAACGCAGGTCGCGGCCGACCTTGGCCGGCTGGGCCCCTGATACGGGCCATAAGGCTAGACAACGCACAATCCCCTGGGCGAAGCCCGATGCTACCGAGCCGGCGCCTGAACCTGCAATGCTGATCTCCGCCTTGCTGAACTGGAGCAGCAAGCCCATCGCAACCGTGGCAGACTCGCCGGTCTTGCCCCCGTCGCCACGCCTATGTCCCTGTCCGATCTGCGTCAACAACTCGATGTGCTCGACCAGCAATTGCTGGAATTGATCGGCCAGCGCCAACGCACCATCGCCGCCATCGGCGAGATCAAGCGCGGCATGGGCAAGCCGCTGCGCGATTTCGCCCGCGAGAAGGAAGTGCTCGAACTCGCTGGCGCCAATGCGGCGGCGCGCGGACTTGATCCCGGTCTGGCCCATGAATTGATGAAACTGCTGATCCAGCATTCGTTGACCACCCAGGAGAACGAACAGATCCGTGCCGAGGCACGCGGTGATGGACGCCGTGCCCTGGTGGTCGGTGGCGCCGGACAAATGGGCCACTGGTTTGCGCGTTTCCTCGATTCGCAGGGTTTTCTCGTCGAGATCGTCGATCCCGCCATCGCGCCGGGTTCCGGGCCCAGTGCCGAGGGTTTTGTCCAACGCCAGCAACTCGAAGATGGCGCGCTCGATCACGACCTGATTCTGGTCGCCGCCGGAATACGTGCCAGCAATAAGGTGCTCATCCAGTTGGCGGCCTTGCAACCGGCTGGGGCGGTCATCGATGTCGCCTCGATCAAGGCGCCGCTGGCCGAGGGTCACGCTGCCCTGCGCGCCGCTAAGGTAGCGCACGCTTCCATGCATCCGATGTTTGGCCCCGGTGCGGTGTTGCTGGCGGATCGGCATGTGGTGGTGATCGATCTCGGCTTCCCGCACGCGACTCAGCTTGCCCGGCAGATGTTTGTCGCGACCACGGCTGAAGTCGTCGAGATGTCGCTGGCCGAGCATGACCGCCTGATGGCCGAGGTACTTGGGCTCTCGCATGCGATCAACATCGTGTTTGCAGCAGCACTGGCTGCGGGCGGGCAGGATGAAGGCCGGCTCGACCGCATCTCCAGCGCCACCTTCAATGCGCAGACCCGCGTCACCCGCGCCGTGGTCAATGAAAGCCCGCATCTCTACTATGAAATCCAGTCGTTCAATCCGAACAGCGCTGAGGCGCTCGAGCGGCTGGCCGCTGCCTTGGACAGGCTGCGCGCTGCCGTGCGTGACGGCGACCATGCCGGATTCGCCGAGTTGATGCATGCCGGCCGTCGCCAGTTGATCGCATCGACGGGCTGAACTGTACGGGCCGCGCACCGGACCGTCGAGCCGGTCGGGGCGACACAAACAGCCGACGAACGCTATCACGAGACTGTCTTGCCCAGGGCTAGACTGCCTGGCAACGGGCGCGACTGTCGGCAAAGGTTTCGTCCGGTTTGTATCGACAGTGTGATCGCGTTCTCGCCGTGCTCGCGCGAGCAGGCGTAATGTCCGACATCCGCAGCAGTCCGTTCCCCGGGGATCCACATGCGCATTTTCAGCCGCCGTCCAACGATGTGCCTGGCGCTTTTGACAGCGCTGTTCTCCGCAGGCAATGCGATCGCGCAGTGCAGCGATCCCTGTCTCATGCGCGACGGTCTGGAGAACGAGTACAGCGTTGCTGCCACCGACGCCGACGCCGCGCGATTTCTCAACCAGGCGACTTTCGGCGCCACGCTCAGCGATATTGCCGCGGTCCGCAATCAGGGTATTGGCGGTTGGTTGAGCCAGCAGTTCGCCGCGCAGGCAACGCTGGCCAAGCCTTTCCTTGAAGCAGTGGCGCGCATCCGCCACGACCAAAATAGAACCCTCAGCCAGGACGATCGGGTGCACCGCTGGTACGACACTACCGTGAAGGCGCCGGATCAGTTGCGGCAGAAAATGGCCTATGCCCTGGGCCAGATCATCGTGGCATCGGACCGCAACGACAGTCTGGCCGGTGAAGTTTTGCAGATGGCTGAGTGGAATGATCTGCTGGTCCGCAATGCCTTCGGCAATTACCGGCAACTGCTGCAGGAGGCCAGTTTCAGCCCGGTGATGGGGCGTTATCTGACTCATCTGCGCAATCGGCGCTTTGAACTCAACCCAACCTTCACCACCCAGAATGGCCCGCCGGTTACCTACACCATTACCGCGTACGCTGCGGACAACAATGGCAGCGAGCCCGATGAGAACTACCCACGCGAGATCATGCAGCTGTTTTCGATCGGTCTGCTGTCACGCAACCTGGACTTCTCCTTGGTCGATATCGACCCGGGCACGCCCGGTGTGCAAACCCAGTCGACCTATGACCAGCAGATGATTCGAACGCTGGCGCGCGTGTTCACCGGTCTCGCCTTCGACTGCAATCCGACCACAACCGTACAGGGCGTTACCGTCCGGCAGAATTGCACCGGTACGCGCAATACAGACGCACCGCCGACGCCAGCCTGCACCGGTACCGAGTGTCGTTTCTACAATCGCACCAACCTGTTCGGACAGAGCCCGCCGCGCGCTCGGCTGCCCAATAACAGCGGCGACAGCAGCCTGATCCATCCCGACTGGTATCGGCCGATGGTGTGCTATCCGCACTACAACGACAACGGCCGCGATGTCGATCGCTTCCAGCTGTCTGGCCAGGGCCCGACCAATCCGGTGGCGGCCACGATCAATCCCGGCGTCACCATTCCAGCAGGGGCACCCGAGCGATCCAAATCGCTGATCCTCAGCGAAACCCTGCTCGCCACCCAGAACGAATTGCAGACCGGCGTATCCAAGGAGACAGTGCTCAATTGCAGCCCCTCGACCGGACAGAACATCCTGACGCCGAGCCAGCGCGCCGAGTGCATCGCTTACTGCGAAGACAATATCCACTCGGCGATCGACCTGCTGTTCTATCACCCGAATCTGCCGCCGATGGTGGCGCGCCAATTGATCCTGCGCTTCGTCACCAGCAACCCGAGTCCCGAGTACATCGAGCGGGTTGCCGGCAGATTCATCAATGATGGCAATGGGGTGCGCGGCAATCTGGCATCCACCCTGGATGCCGTGCTGACGGATCCCGAGGCGCGCCGACCCTTTGCCGGGCAATTCGGCAAGCCCCGCGAACCGATGCTGCGGCTGATCGCGATCTGGCGTCATTTTGCTGCGATTTCCGGCGGCAATACCTGTCGCAACAGCGGCGGCAGTTCGGTCGGTAATGGCGCGATCGCCTGCTGGGGCAGCACATCGCCGCAGAACACCTATCTTCAGCGACCGCTGGGTGCCAATTCGGTGTTCAATTTCTTCGAGCCCGACTATCAGCCGCCCGGTGTGATCGCCGATGCCGGACTGTTCGCGCCCGAGTTCCAGATCATCAACGAAAACACCACCATGCTCGCCGCCAATGACCTGTTCCGGCGTATCTGCGAGAGCTATGGCAGCGACAACTGCAACGGCGTTTTCGCCACTACGCCATCCACCGACATCGCCCACATTCCCCCGGCCAACCTCGATGCATTGCCTGGCATGGCCTGTGCTGCCGATCTCATCAATGGTTGCAGCGGCACCGATGATGTCAACCTGATCGAGGCGCTCAATCTGCGCATGCTGGGTGGCTTGATGAGTGGCCAGGTCGGCACGCCGGCGCTTTGCAGTGATCCCAGCAACTTTGGCATGAAGAGCGTGCTGCACAACCTGCTCAAGTGCGGCCTGATCGGCAATCTCGGTCAAACCGGCGGGACTGCAGGACGCGATGCGCGCCGACGCAAGGCGCTGTACCTGATCCACCTGATCTCGATCTCGCCCGAATTCGCACACCAGCGCTGAGGAATCCGTCATGAAGAACTCCAGATACTCGCGCCGCAATTTCCTCCAGGGAGCCAGCTGCATGCTGGCTGCTGGTGGCGTCAGCTCGTTCATTCCCAAACTCAATCTCATCGGTGAGGCGATTGCGCAGTCGGGCTCCGGTACCGGCTACAAGGCGCTGGTTTGCGTCTACCTCGGTGGTGGCAATGACTCGTGGAATGTGGTGGTGCCGACCGGGACCAATACCAGTGGCCAATTCAGTCACGAGGAATACCGCGTCGCCCGCAATGATTACTACACCGGTGGCAACCCCGCCGGTCTGGCGATTCCGCGCGCCACCGTCAGCGGCGCCTTGCCGCCGGCCCTGGCACTCAATCCGGTTGGCGGCAATGTCGGCGCTGGCAATGTCGGCATGAACCCGTTTGCGCCTGAATTGCGCGACCTGTTCAACAATGGCCGGCTTGCCGTCATCGCCAATGTCGGCACCCTGGTCGAGCCGCTCACCCGCGCCACTTATAACGCGCGCCGCAAACCGCCCGAACTGTATTCACACAACGACCAGACCAATCTCTGGCAGATCGGATCGGGCAGCGGTTCGAGCAATCCACAGGGCTTCGGCGGAAAGATTGCGGGCTTCACCCAGCAGAACAATCTGGTCGGGCTGTCTTCGGCCATCTCGATCGCCGGACAGACCCGGTTTCTAGTCGGCGAGACCCTGTCGAACGCGGCGGTGTTTCCGTTCCAGCTGTCGACCAGCACCACCACGCCGGCCACAGTGTTGACCAACTACAGCACCAGTTCGAGTACCCAGGGCGAGGCGCAGCGACGCGGTGCGCTGGAGCAGCTGTTCAATCTTACCTATCCGGAACTCTATTCACGCGAGTACAAGGACATCTTCAATCGATCCTTGCAGATGTCGGCCATCATCAATGCTGAGATGACCAACAATGGCACACTGACCACAACCTTCCCTACCGGCAACAGCCTGGCCGATCAGCTGCGTCAGGTCGCGCGCATGATCAAGATCAGTCGCCCGGCATCGGTGGGTGGCCCCGGCATGATTGGCGCCAACCGTCAGGTCTATTACGTCAATCTGGGTGGCTTCGACACCCACGACAATCAGATCACCTCGACCAGCCAAGCGCTCGGCCATCACCTGTTGCTGCAGCGCCTTTCGCAAGCGGTCGCGGCGTTCAACGCAGCGATGACGGAGATCGGCGCGGCCAATGAGGTCACGCTGTTCACCATGAGTGATTTCTCGCGCACGATCAATTCCAACGGCAATGGCACCGACCATGCCTGGGGCAGTCAGCAGTTTGTCACCGGCGGCGCGGTCACCGGGGGCAAGGTGCTCGGCCGCTATCCGCGCATGGTGCTGAACCTGCAAGGCGACAACAACGGCGAGTGCTTCAGTCGAGGTCAGTTTCTGCCGACCACATCGGTCGATCAGCTCGGGGCCACGCTGGCGCGCTGGATGGGTGTGGACAATGGCAATCTGCCTTTGATCTTTCCGAATATCGACAACTTCACCTCGGGTCCGTTTGCCAATGCGGGCGCATCGCCGACCTTTGCCAACTTCAATCGCGTCATTCCCGGGCTGTTCTCGGGCATCAGTTGATCGAAGCAGGCGCGCCGCTGTCGGGCCGAGGTGCAATGTTCTAGGATTGGTCGATGTCGAGCAGATTCGGTTCAGGGGCAAAGTCAGGCGGCAAGCGCAGCAGCTTGCCGCGTGTACTGCCGCTGCTGTTCTTCGTGATCCTGCCCGCCGCGGCTGACCAGGCGCTACCCGCGGCCACCGGCTGCATGGATCTTTCGGGCACACCGATCCGACCCTCGGTCAGCTGGCAGGACGACATCAAGCCGATCTTCAACGAGCTGATCAGTCCGACCGGACGCTGCACCAGTTGCCACAGTTTCGACGCGCCTGCCGGCGGCTTGGATCTCAGCGATACTTTTGTCGATGCGATCTACAAGATCGTCGGTGATCCGGTCGTGCCGGGCAATCCGCGCGGCAGCCGATTGTTCAACAAGATCAATTGCAGCGAGCCCGACCAGGGCAGCCAGATGCCGCTTAATGGCGTACCCCTGAGCCTGACCGAGCGCGAACTGATCTACGACTGGATCGAGCAGGGTGCCTATGGTGAGGATCCCGAGAGTTCCGATGGCGCGATCTTCCGCGATTTCATGTTCCGCGATGGCGCCGAGAGCTTGCGCATCATGCGGCCCTGACGCAGCCGGCGTAGGCTCTGCTTCGGCCAAAGGCCGAAGCCCATCAGTTCAAGCAGATTCGATATCGTTCGAACCTGTCGAACCTGTCGAACCTGTCGAACCTGTCGAACCTGTCGAACCTGTCGAACCTGTCGAACCTGTCGAACCTGTCGAACCTGTCGAACCTGTCACGGAGATCAGGGGCCAGCATGCTTTGCATGCGTCGCCGCGCTGCGGCGCCAAAGGGCTTTCACTCGCTTACGCGAGCGAGTTACTTTCTCTTGATGTGGCCAAGAGAAAGCTAACCAAAGAGAAGGCCACCCCACAGCGCCGCCTTCCGGGCATCCTGCCCTCCAGGTGCGTGCTCGGTGCTCGCTGGTCGGCGGGCGCACATCCATGTGCGATCGCCGACTGGCCGCATCCATGCGGCCACACTGCGTGCTGTTCGCGACCACCGATCACCGGCGCCGAGGGGCCCCTGGGAAAAGAAGCGCGCTCCCGGCGCGCAGAAGCCGAAGAGCAGAGCAAGGCTGCCCACAGACATCGGCTCTGGCTCTGGCTCTGGCTCTGGATTTGGCTTTGGCTTCTGCGCGCAGGAAGCGCGCGCTCTTCAGTGGGGCCCCTCTGCGCCGGTGATCGGTGGACGGAATAGCCCGAAGGGTGAGCGACAGGATGTCGCTCAGGCGACGTTTGCACATGGCGAGGGCATGGATGCCCGAGGTAGAGCAACGCAGGAGCAGTTGCCGGACGTGCAATCGTCGACCGCGGCCACCGAGCACGAACCCGGAAGGCAGGATGCCTGGAGGGCGGCGCTGTGGGGTGGCCTTCTCTTTGGTTACTTTCTCTTGGCCACGGCGGTTTCAACTGGTCGACGCAACACCACATGGTGAGTTCGACGAGTTCGGTACCTCGTGGATTGATGCGCTTCGGCCTGCGGCCTCAGCGCATCCTACCGTCCCCGCGACAACCCGGCAGCATCGCAGCGTTTCCCTCATCCCCGGCCCTTCTCCCGCAGGCGGGAGAAGGGGGCAAAGCTGCCCGCATTCCCGGCCCTTCTCCCGCAGGCGGGAGAAGGGAGCAAGGCTGAGACTTCCTTGCCCCTGTACTTTAGTACGGTGTGAATAAGTCGCGTGGTTGGGGACACTTGGCGGAGACTTCCCCGAGCAAGCCCGCATGTCATTGTTGATAGTTCTTGCCGCGCTCAGCTTCCTGATGATCGTGGCGTATCGCGGTTACAGCGTCATTCTGTTTGCGCCGGTGGCCGCGCTGGGTGCGGTGCTGCTGATCGATCCGTCCCTGGTCGCGCCGATGTTCACCGGCCTGTTCATGGACAAGATGGTCGGGTTTCTCAAGCTCTACTTCCCGGTATTCCTGCTCGGTGCCGTGTTCGGCAAGTTGATCGAAATCTCGGGGTTCTCCAAGTCGATCGTCGCGGCCACCGTGCGCGTGGTCGGCGCCGGCCGGGCGATGCTGGCGATCGTCGTAGTCTGCGCGGTGCTGACCTATGGCGGTGTGTCGCTGTTCGTCGTAGTGTTCGCGGTGTATCCGTTCGCCGCCGAGATGTTCCGCCAGAGCCAGATTCCGAAACGGCTGATTCCGGGCACCATCGCCCTCGGCGCCTTCACCTTCACGATGGATGCGCTGCCCGGCACGCCGCAGATCCAGAACATCATTCCGACTTCGTTCTTTGGCACCAATACCTGGGCCGCACCCTGGCTCGGTACGATCGGCGCGATCTTTATTCTCGCGCTCGGCATGAGCTATCTGGAATGGCGTCGCCGCGTGGCGCTGAGGGCGGGCGAGGGCTATGGCGAGAACCTGCTCAACGAGCCCGCCGAATTCGCGGGTGGCGCACTCGCCAATCCGCTGATTGCGATTCTGCCTCTGGTCCTGGTCGGCATCGCCAACAAATGGTTCACCGTGCTGATTCCGCGCTACTACGGCAGCAGCCATGAATTTGTTCCGAGCGTCGTCGGCACGCCCGCTCCGGTGGTTCAGGAGATCAGTAAGGTGGCGGCGATCTGGGCCGTCGAGGGTGCCTTGCTGATCGGCATTGCGACCGTTCTGTTGTTTGCCTGGAAGCCGGTCATCAAGAGCTTTGCCGAGGGCACGCGCAGCGCGATCAGCGGCGCCATGCTGGCTGCGATGAATACCGCGTCCGAGTATGGCTTCGGTGCGGTGATCGCCGCATTGCCGGGCTTTCTGGTTGTAGCAGAGGCACTGGCTGCGATACCCAATCCCCTGGTCAACGAGGCGGTGACGGTCACGGCGCTGGCCGGCATCACCGGTTCGGCTTCGGGCGGAATGAGCATTGCGCTCGCGGCGATGTCGGAGACCTTTATCCACAATGCGCAGGCGGCCAACATTCCGATGGAGGTCCTGCACCGGGTGGCGGCGATGGCCTCGGGCGGCATGGATACCCTGCCACACAACGGCGCAGTCATCACCTTGCTGGCGGTCACCGGCCTGACCCATCGTCAGGCCTACAAGGACATATTCGCGATCACGCTGATCAAGACCTTGGCGGTGTTCGTCGTGATCATGACCTTCTATCTCACCGGCTGGGTTTAGTCGCCCTGGCGGCCGCGCGCGGCCTGCGCATCGATTGGACCAAGGTACAAGTGTCGCGTCTGCGCTCAAAAGTTAAAGTCCCGTTGCACCTTCACTGAGGATACTGATCATGCGCCACGCCCGTTTGCCCCTGACCCTGGCTATCAGTTCGGCCCTGCTCCTGCTCGGTTCGTTCCATGCCTCCGCGCAGGACGCCGAAGCCGAGGCCAAGGCCGACAAGAAAAAAGAAGCCAGCCAGAGTGAGCCGAGCCAGTTGGGCGCGATCACAGTATCCGCCCGCAAGCGCGAAGAGACCCTGCAAGAGGTGCCGGTCGCGGTGACCGCCTTCAATGAATACGCGCTGGAAAACCTCAACGTGCGCGATCTCTCTGACATCGATGCCCAGGTCCCCAATCTGACCATCTACGCCGCGCGCGGTTCGAGCTCGACGGTGACCGCCTATATCCGTGGCGTCGGTCAGTCCGATCCGCTCTGGGGCGTTGATCCTGGCGTCGGTGTCTATATCGATGATGTCTACATCGCGCGGCCACAAGGCGCCTTGCTCGATGTGGTGGATGTCGACCGTATTGAAGTGCTGCGCGGACCGCAGGGCACGCTCTACGGCAAGAACACCATCGGCGGCGCGATCAAGTACCTGACCAAGCCGCTCAGCGATGAGTTCGGTGCCACCGCCCAGGTCACCTTTGGCAGCTACACCCAGGCCGACGTCAAGGGCAGCGTAAATGTGCCGCTCGGCAGCGATGCCGTGATCGCGCGCTTCAGCGCAGCCTCGTTGAGCCGCGATGGCTATGGCGACAATCGCTTTTCCCATCAGCAGGTCAGTGACAAGGAGATCCTGGTCGCGCGCGGCACGCTCGGTTTTTATCCGTCGGAGGATCTCAATTTCGTGATCTCGGCAGACTGGCTGGACGATCAGTCCGGTGTGCGCGGTGCTCAGCGGATGAATCCCTTCAACGCCTTCGATCCGGCGCGCACGCCGCCATTGGATGACCGCTACGACATTCTGAGCGGCATGCCCAATGTCAACGACACCCAGATGACCGGCGCCTCGTTCACTGCGAACTGGACCGTCAATGACAGCTGGTGGTTCAAGTCGGTGACGGCCTACCGCGAGTCGGATACCGATACCTATATCGACTTCGATGCATTGCCCAACAAGATCGTCGATGTGCGCGCGCTGTACTCCGACGAACAGCTGTCGCAGGAATTCCAGCTCAATTACCAGGGCGATCGGCTCTATGGTGTGTTCGGCCTGTACCTCTTCGATGGCGAAGCCGGCGGCACCGTGTTCAACAACTTTCTCAATGCCAGCTTTGGTACGACCAATGGTGTTGTCTATACCAAGTCGGCCGCGGTTTATGGCGAAGGCACCTGGAGTTTCACCGACAACCTGAGTCTGACCGGCGGACTGCGTTTCACCGACGAGTCCAAAGAGGCCGACGTACTCAACCAGGCCTATGCCAATGCCACGTTCACCACGCCGATTTTCACTTCGACCGACTTCCGCGACAAGGTCAACTTCAGCAATGTCTCGCCGAAGCTCTCGCTCGACTACACCATGGACAATGGCACCCTGCTCTATGGCCTGGTCAGCCGCGGCTTCAAGAGCGGTGGTTTCAACATCCGCGCCAATGTGGCCGCCGTGCCCGACTCCGCCAACCCGTTCGACGATGAGGTGGTGACCAGCTACGAAGTTGGTCTGAAGACCGCACTACTCGACCAGACCCTGTTCTTCAATGCGGCAGCGTTCTACAACGATTACGAAGATATCCAGCTATCGGTGTTCAGCTCATACGACTCCAATGGCGACGGAATCGATGATGCCTTCTTTGGTGATTTTACCAATGCCGGCGCGGCCACCGTCACCGGTCTCGAGACTGAATTCCAGTGGATGCCGAATGATCGCTGGAGCATCCAGGGCAATCTGGCCAGCCTCGATGCGTCTTACGATGAGTTCATCACGCGTGGTGTCGATGTATCCGCCAGCCAGAAGTTCACCAATGCGCCCAAACTCTCCGGCGCGCTGTCGGTGCAATACAACATGGATGCGCTCGGCGGCACGTTGTCGGCGCGGCTTGGCATGAGCTATCAGGACAAGGTCTATCCGACTACCGACCTCAGCGAGGCGATCGCGCAGAAGGATTACGCGCTCTACAACGCCGGCGTGATCTGGCGCAGCCCCGATAGCCCGTGGACGGTGTCGTTGCAGGGCAGCAATCTGTTCGACAAGGAATACCGCACCACCGGATACAACATCCCGGTACTCGGTATCCTGACTGGCTTCTACGGTGCGCCGCGTACGTTCTCGCTCGGCCTCGGCTATCGCTTCGACTGATGATTTGTACAGCTTGCGTCGCGTGCTCCGTTTGACGGTGCGCGCGACGTAACGCCCTGCGGATCAAGGGGACAACAGTCATGGCGAGTTACCGTCCCGCGAACCACGAACAGCGCAAGCGCAGTGCATCGGAACTCCCGCTGCGCTGCTCAATGCTTTTGCTCCCGTTCACGGCCGCGTTGCTATCTGCGTGTGCCGAACCCGGGCCCGCACCTCCGACGCTGCGGATCGATCCGCAACGCATGACTGTTTCGGGAATCTCGTCAGGCGCCTACATGGCGCACCAGGTGCATCTGGCATTCTCGACACGCATTGCCGGCGCCGGGCTGATTGCCGGCGGACCCTATGCCTGTGCGGCGGACGATTTGACGCATGCGCTCGAGCAGTGCATGCAAACCCGCGACGGCGGCCCGGATGCCGCGGCCTTGGCGGGCGTGGCGCGTACGCGTGCGGCCAGCGGTAGCATCGATCCACTGGCTGGGCTCGATGGCGATCGGGTCTGGATCTTTCATGGCGATGCCGACTACACCGTGGCGTCAGCGGTTACCGCGGCGATCGCGCCGCTGTACAGGGAGCTCTCGGATTCCCTACAAATTGAAGCACTGACCCGACCAGACGTCGCACATGTGTTTCCGACACTGGCAGCGGGCGGCGATTGCGCAAAGACGGCGGCTCCCTTCGTTGGCAACTGCGGTTTCGATGCAGCAGGCGCGATCTTCTCGACCGTTGTCGGTGTCGCTGGAACACCAGCAGAACAGGCGCAGGGCGAATTGATTTCGTTTGATCAGAATCGGCTCAGCGCCAAGGGCGTCGACAGCAGTCTGGCGGATCAGGGCTATCTCTACGTGCCCAGGCAGTGCCGCGATAGTGTCTGCGGTTTGCATATCGTGTTCCATGGCTGTCAGCAGTCAGCGGAGACGATCGGTACCCAGTTCATCGACAGCACCGGCTACCCTCGCTGGGCGGATCTCGCCAACGTGGTGCTGATCTACCCGCAGACGCGCTCCAGTCTGATGCCACTCAATCCGAAGGCCTGCTGGGACTGGTGGGGATACAGCGGCGCCGACTACGACACGCGCAAGGGTGCCCAGATCGCGTGGGTCGGGCGCCTGCTCGACCACTTCGGTGTTCGCACACGCTGATTCACACAGCTTTTCGTTCGGGCCGGCGATTACGTACTGCCGGCAAGCTTTCGTTGTTTCCGCAAGCGCGTCTGGTGCTGGGCCCGGTAGACGGTCGCGGCAAGCCATTACACTCGGCGCATGATTTCTTCCGCGGCTGTATTGCTCGCCGGCCTGCTCTGGGTCGCCGTATTGTTTGGCGTCGCCGTCTACGGGGAACGCCGTGCCGAGCGTCTGGCTCGGCACTGGTCGATGATCTACGCCCTGTCCCTTGCGGTGTATTGCACTTCATGGACCTTCTACGGCACCGTTACCCAGGCCGCGCGTTGGCAGACCTGGCTACCGCCAACCTTCATCGGCACGATTCTGCTGTTCATTTTTGGTGGTCGTTTTCTGATCCGGTTGGCAGCGTTGGCGCGCAGCGAGAACAGCGCTTCGCTGGCCGATCTGATCGCCGCGCGCTTTGGCAAACATCGTGGCCTCGCTTCGGTCATTACCGCGGTGGCTGTGTTCGGCATGGTGCCCTACGTGGCGCTGCAGTTGAAAGCCGTGGCAATGAGTTATGCCTTGCTGACCGGCGGCGGTGTCGGCGCGCCACCGGCCTGGCAGGATGCTGCATTCTGGGTGGCGCTGACGATGGTGGCGTTCGCGCTGTTGTTCGGCACTCGTCGCGCCTCGGCGACCGAACACAATCGCGGGCTGATCCTGGCCATCGCGTTCGAGTCCCTGTTCAAGCTTGCTGCCTTGCTCGCCGTGGGCTGGTTTGCGCTGCGCAGCTCCGGGCTGCCCGTCGATGCCGTGCCGGCGATGCCGGTGACGCAACTCATTGGTCGACCCGATGGCGGCTTCGTCGCTCTGGTGGCGCTCGGCGCACTGGCGATGTTCACCTTGCCGCATCAATTTCATGTCGGCACGGTGGAACTGCGTGAACCGGGGCATCTGCGCACGGCGCGCTGGATGTTTCCGCTCTATCTGTTGCTGATGGCGCTGCCGATCCTGCCGCTCGCGCTGATCGGTCGTGCCGCGCTCGGACCCGAATTTCCTTCCGACCTCTACACGCTTGGCCTGCCGCTGGCGGCCGAGCAACCGATGCTGGCCCTGGTCACCTTCCTGGGTGGGCTGAGTGCGGCCACCGGCATGGTGATCCTGGCGGCGATCACCCTGTCCATCATGATCGCCAATCACTGGATCGCACCACGCGCGCTCAAGGTCGCTATGCAGTCGGGCGACACTGACCTGCGCCCGGTGGTGCTGGCGCATCGGCGACTCGGCATCGTGCTGGTCATCGGTATGGCCTATGGCTATAGCCGCGCGATGGGCGCCAGCGATGCCCTGGCCGATATTGGTGCGCTGTCGTTCTCGGCGTTGGCCCAGCTTGCGCCGGCCTTGATCGCCGCCGTCTACTGGCCGCAGTTGGGTGCCCGTGCCGTAGTCAGCGGCATAGTGTGCGGTTCTCTGAGCTGGATCTGGCTGCTCCTGGTTCCGGTAGCAATGCAGGCGGGCGTGCTCCCCGATCTTCAGCAGTGGGGTGTTCCGCTCTGGCTGACGCCTCAGCATTTCCTCGGGCTGGGTGCCTGGGACTCGCTGGCGCGAGGGGTGTTCCTCAGTCTGCTGATCAATGCCCTGACCATGCTGATCTCGGCGCGCGCCTGGCAGCCTCAGGTACGCGCCAGTCATGCTGGCATCAGTGTCGGTGCACTGGGTGATCTGGCCCGACGGTTTGTTCCGGCGCGGCAACTCGTGCATCTGTTCAGCGTGCATGATCGCGCCGATCTGGCGCCGTCCACTCTGGTTGAAGCCTGCGAACGCGAACTCGCCGCGGTGGTCGGCGCTGGCAGCGCACGTCTGCTCGTCGACGCCGCCCGCGGCGGCAACAGCGCACCGCTGGAAACCGTGGCCACCCTGGTCGGTGAAGCCTCACAGGCGTTGCGCTTCAATCAGCAGTTGCTCGAAGCTGCGCTGCAGAACATGAGCCAGGGCATCAGCGTGGTCGACAAGGATCTGCGTCTGGTCGCCTGGAATGATCGCTATGCGGCGATGTTCGGGTATCCCGAATCCCTGTTGCGCGTTGGCTTGCCGATCGAGGATCTGGTTCGTTTCAATGCCGAGCGCGGCCTGCTTGGAGAGGGCCATTGGGGGCAGCTGGTCGAGCGCAGGATCCAGCATATGCGCCAGGGCACGCCCTATGTATCGGAACGCCATCTTCCTGACGGCAGCGCCGTCGAGATTCGCGGCAATCCGATGCCGGGTGGTGGATTCGTCGCGACCTTTACCGATGTCACCGCATTCCGCGCCGCCGAACTCGATCTCAAACGGATCAACGAGACTCTGGAGCAGCGCGTCGACGAACGCACGCATGAATCGGAGGCGGCGCGCGCTGAAGCCGAGCGCGCGAATCTGGCCAAGAGTCGGTTTCTCGCCGCAGTGAGCCACGACTTGCTGCAGCCGGTGCACGCCGCGCATCTGTTTGCCCATGCGCTATCCGAGCAGTTGCGCCATGTCCAGTACCAGAGCGCAGTGCGCAATATCGAGGGCGCCTTGACCTCGGCCGAGGGTCTACTCGGCGGCCTGCTGGATATTTCGCGGCTCGATGCGGGCGGGATGACACCCGACATCCGGGACTTCTGCATCAATGATCTGCTGCACAGCCTTGCCAGCGAATATTCGGTGCTGGCTGGAGAACGTGGCCTGCTGCTTCGGGCTGTACCGAGTCGGGCCTGGGTGCGCAGTGACCCGCAACTGCTGCGTCGGGTACTGCAGAACTTCCTCGCCAACGCGGTGCGCTACACCGAGAGCGGCAGCATCCTGCTCGGCTGTCGCCGTGTCGAACACGACCAGCAAGCGCAGCTGCACATTGAAGTCTGGGACACCGGGCCGGGCATCGCCGAGGCACATCGTGGACTGATCTTCGAAGAATTCCGCCGGCTCGATCGTGGCGGCCAGGGACTGGGCCTCGGTCTGGCCATCGCCGAACGCATCGCTCGACTGCTCGGACATCGGCTGGTGCTGCGCAGTATTCCAGGGCGCGGCAGCATGTTCTCGATCCAGATCCCGCGCGTGTTGCCTGTCATCGCCGAACCCGCAGTAGTCGATCCGGTGGCGCGACTCGACCATCGTGTGCGTGTGCTGGTGGTCGACAACGACCATGCGGTGATGCGCGGCATGCAGTCCCTGCTCGACGGCTGGCAATGCGAGGTACTCACCGCAAGCAGTGTTCGCGATGCCGAGATTCTGGCTGATGGCACGCCGCCGGATCTGCTCCTGCTCGACTACCACCTTGATGGCGGCGACACCGGCCTGGCCCTGCTTGCGCGCCTGCGCGATCTGATCGGCGATGCGCCGGCCATCATCATCAGTGCCGACCATAGCGAGGCGCTGCGTCATGCGGTGGCCGAGGCGGGCGCGCAACTTCTGCACAAGCCGCTCAAGCCGCTGGCGCTGAAGTCGATGATGGCGCGCCTGCTGGGGCCGCGTGGCCAGCCAGCCAGGCGATCGGGATGATCGGAGTGGCAGGCATGCCGCGCACCCGCACGACCCGCAAGCGACGCGAATGCCGAGGAACACTGACCGCTATTCCGTCTGCGCGAGGCCTGCGATCAGTCGGCTGCGCCGAACTTCATGGCAGCTCTCGGCGTCGCCGGATTCCGCTGCGCGGCAGCTGCTGCTACAGCCTCCGATCGCTTTGCCTCAATCTTCAAGCCCGTCGGCAAACAGTGGCAGCAGTCCAGCCACTCCAGCGAGTACCGCCACATCCATCTTCAGGATGCCGTGGGCGAGTGGACGCGCGCGCAGCATGTTGGCGGGTACATCCGTAGATCGATGCCAGTGTGGGTAAATGGGTGCGCCGTTTTCCCAGGTGAAGGCGCCGGGCACACCGAGGTTTAGGAAGGGCCAGTGGTCCGAGTTGTTGGTTGCCATCGTGCTGGTGATCAGACCGAGTTCAGGGGCATACGTGCTGGCTGCGGCACTATACAGCGGCAGCACCGCTGACTCCGCGGGGGTAGTGTCGACCCTCGCAGCGAGACTGTCGTCGATCGCATGCCCGATCATGTCGAGGTTGATCATGTGCTTGACTCTGGAGATCAGGCCGGCATTGACCAGGCTAGTCGCGTAGCGCTGACTGCCAATCAAATTTTGTTCTTCGCCGGCAAAACACATGAAGAGAATGCTGCGCTCGGTCGCAATGCCGGCAAACACCCGCGCCAGTTCGATCACCCCGGCGCATCCGGACGCATTGTCATTGGCTCCGGGTTGCGGAGCGGGGCTGGCAGATGTCTCGCAGCGTGCGGTATTGCGCGAGTCATAGTGGCCGCCGACGATGATCCACTCATCTGGCAGTGTCTCGCCGTGTTTCACTCCGATGGGATTGAACCCCGTGACTGGCGACGGCGGTGGACTGCACATGCCGGAAGACACCGATAGAGTGAAAGCGAAGCTCTCGGTCGCAAGCGACGCTTCGGCCAGACGCTGCAGAATCCAGTCATGTGCATTGATGAGCAACGGATTGAAACTGTTTCGATTGAACGCAGCCAACCCGCTCATCGTGTCGAACCAGCGATCGGCATCGATACGCCGGATCAGGTTTTCGATCTCGATCTGACTGGCGCCAGCCGCCTTGGCGCCCGGCTGGTTGAATACCTCGCGCGCGATCACGCCATTCTCGGGGAGCGGCTCGCCTGCGATCAGCGGGCCACGCATGGCCTTGGCCAATTCCGCAGGCATCCGGTCGATCTCGTAGCCACCAACTACGGCCAGCGGCGCCGTATCATCATGCGCGCTACAAACGTGCTCGCGCACCACCACTTCGTCGAATGCCAGCGCATCCGGCCCGGGCATCACCTGCGGACGTCCCAGCCAGCCGGGCAGTGACTTCTCGGATACGCCGAGCAACAACTCGTTGCCGAACTCGGCCGACCAGATCACGCCGGGCTCGTGCTGGAGCGCCATGACGCGATCGGCACCGGCAGCGTGGATATTGACGATGACCGTGGGCACTGGTTCGCTGGCGCAAAGTGCACCTACTGAAACCAGTGTGAGCATTAGAGGAACAGTTGCGCGCATGGACGAAAACTAGCTCATCAACGCTTGCTGCGACAGTGCTTGAATTCACGGGTCCACGGGCTACGGATCGGGTTTCATCCGTGTTGCCAAGTCCCTGACCGCGCGAAATGAAAAAGCCTTTCCCTCGCGAATTTTCTGCAATAGGCGCATGTTCGTCAGTTCCAACAGGTCACTGCGC
Organism: Lysobacterales bacterium; assembly: GCA_038255435.1. Classification (GTDB taxonomy): domain Bacteria; phylum Pseudomonadota; class Gammaproteobacteria; order Xanthomonadales; family Ahniellaceae; genus 0-14-3-00-62-12. The sequence goes on along the minus strand of JBBSLG010000004.1, from coordinate 47,908 downwards.
GCGGTTTGATACGCCACCTGATGAATACCCTGGTGCTCAGCAATCCGATATGACCGGGTGGGATTCTTGAGTGCGTGCAGCAGCAGTGCCTTCTGGCGATGATTCAAGAGTATTGCAAGCCGGCTGTTAGCCTTGAGGAGCGCCCTGGCCCTTTCGCCTTCATCCTTCTTGCGCTTCAAATAGCCCCGGAATCCCTCCACGGCTTGCTCGAGCACGCGTAGCTGATGGTCGACAAAATAGCCCAGGTCGCCTTCGTCATCCTCGGTCCATAGGTACGCGAGAGCGTACTGCTTGGGATCCTTGCGTAGTACAGACGATATCGAAAGGAACTCGTTCAGCCAGTATCCCGACCTGCCCATTGCCCAATAGAACAGCGCGCGCGCGACACGTCCGTTCCCATCCACAAACGGGTGGTCGTAGCCGATTTGAAAGTGTAGGCAGATTGCCCGCACGATCGGGTGCAAGAATCTGCCCGATGTCTGGTCATTGGCGAATACGCACAATCGCTCCAGTCTTTCCGGCAGTTCTTCAGCGGGCGGGGGATCATGTAATAACACGCCGTCGTTGGGGTCGTAGACCCTGATGAGTTCGTCCTGCTGGCGAAATCGGCCCGAGCAGGTCAGATCGTCAAGCGTGTCGCCACAGATGATGCTGTGAATTTCAAGGATGCGCTCGGTCGAAAGTGGCTCGTCGTGCCACTGCCGAATTTTTTGCATGGCGTGGTAGTTGTTGAAGATCATCGCCTCACTTCGATCTCGCGGTTGTCTGCCAGTGCGCAGCATTTCCTTGGCAACTACGCGAGTCGTGGATGCCCCTTCCAGTTGCGAGGAAGTCATGGCCTCTTCGATCAGCGAGCGAACGAGATAGCCGTCGCGGGACTCCTTGTCTTCCCCACGCTCCAATCCCAAAATGCTGCCAGCGGCCTCTCGATCAAGGAAATGCAGTCGCCTCAACATTGAGTCGCTGAGGGCGATAGAAAATGACAGACCCGTCTTGTCGCTCAGAGGCAGGTGTCGTCGCTCGACGTTGCGAGCAAGCTTGATCGCGAGCCACCAGCGTTCGCTGTTCAGTCCCGGCGGAACAGAGGTCGAACGCCAGATATCATCCCAGTGCCTGTACTCCCCCGAAACCTCCGCACCGATGGGTGTCGGGAGCGCAAATATCAATGGCAGCGCTTCCGAGTCAGCGTTTAGCAGGGACTTCAGTGATGGTGCGTGGCGCGGCAGCTTCATCGCAACGACCTCGGGCAAGTGTCAACTATCTACTAATTTTCTACAAATTAGTAGATAGTTGACACTTGCTGCCTGGAAGTTCCCTAACTATCTGTTTGTAATGACGTTTGTATTGCCCCGATGTCCGGTTCCACAGTTCAGGCAGCCTTGGTCATAGCCACTGGGGCGCGCCACATAGCCAGCAATTCGTCCCAGCGGGCCTTCGCCTTGACCAGATGCGCCTCTTTGACATGGCCATAGCCGCGGATGTGTTCGGGGATGCTGGCGAGCTCGACCGCGAGGGCGTGGTTGTGGTGATTGAGGCCGGCGATCAACTCCTCGACGGTGGCGACGTAGTCGACGATCAGCTGGCGTTCCATCTTGCGTTCGGCGGTGCGGCTGAACACGTCGAAGAAACCACCACGGAAGCGGCGCGCCCAGGCCAGCAGCTTGAACGCCTTGAATACCCAGGGACCGTACTCGGCCTTGCGCAGATTGCCGTCGGCATCCTTCTTGGCGAACAGCGGCGGCGCCAGATTGAAGTGGATATTGTAGTCGCCGTCGAAGGTCTCGCGGATCCGCTTCTCGAAATCGCCGGTGGTGTACAGGCGGGCCACTTCAAACTCATCCTTGATCGCCATCAGCTTGAACAGATAGCGCGCGACCGCATCGGCGAGACTCTTCATGCCCGGTGCCTTGGCTGCCTCGGCATCACGAACGCGTTCGACCAGGTTGCGGTAGCGCCCGGCGTATGCGGCATCCTGATACTCGATCAGAAACTTGGCGCGCAATGCCATGCGCTCATCGAGCGTGCTGGCCAGATCGCCAAAGCCCTCGAACGCAGCCGCGGTGGCCAGGGTCGCTGTGGGTGCGCTGTCGTCGGTATCGACGAAATCTGAAATCGCTGGCGCGGTTTTTGCGCCGGCCGCCTTCTGCACCGCCGCCATATCGTGCGCGGCCATGCGGCCCCAGTCGAAGGCCTTCTTGTTCATCGGGACCGCCGCGCCGTTCAGTTCGATCGCACGCATCAGCGCTTCGAGCGAGACCGGCACCATGCCCTTCTGCCAGGCGTAGCCGAGCATGAAGGTATTGGTCGCGATCGAATCGCCGAGCAGGGCAACCGATAGTTCGGTGGCATCGACCAACTCCGGCGCCCGCCCGCCCGAACCCTGCTTGACCGCCTCGATAATTGCACCGGACGGAAATACCATGTCGGTGTTGCGGGTGAACGTACCCGGCATCGCCTCATAGGTATTGAGCACACAGGTCGTGCGATCGGCGCGCACCTTGGACAGTGCCCAGTAGTCGTTGACCACGACCATGTCGCAGCCAAGAACCAGATCGGCCTCGCCGGCCGCGATACGCACGGCGTGAATGTCACCCGGTTCACGCGCCACTCGCACATGCGTGGTGACCGCGCCGCCCTTTTGCGCCAGTCCAGTCTGATCGAGCACCGAGGTGCCCTTGCCTTCAAGATGCGCCGCCATGCCAATCAAGGCACCGATGGTCACCACACCAGTGCCACCAATGCCGGTGACCAGGATGTTCCAGGGACGATCGAGATTGGTATGCGCAATTGGCGCCGGCAATACGCTGAAGTCGAGTTCGGCGCCGCTGCCCTTGCGCTTCTTCAGGCCACCGCCGTGGATGGTGACGAAGCTCGGACAGAAGCCCTTCACGCAGCTGAAGTCCTTGTTGCAGTTGTTCTGATCGATCTCGCGCTTGCGGCCGAGCTCGGTCTCCAGTGGCAGGATCGAGACGCAATTGGACTTCACGCCGCAATCGCCACAGCCTTCGCAGACGGCCGCATTGATGAAGGTGCGCTTGGCCGGATCGACCATCTTGCCGCGCTTGCGGCGACGACGTTTCTCTGCCGCGCAGGTCTGATCGAAAATCAGCACCGAGACACCCGGCATCTCGCGCATGCGCTTCTGCACATGATCGAGTTCGTCGCGATCAATGAATTCGACACCTTCGGGGAAAATTTCGGGCCGCGACCATTTCTCGATCTCATCGCTCATCACGATGATGTTGCGCACGCCCTCGCTGCGCACCTGGTGTGCGATATCGGGCACGGTCAGGCTGCCGTCGACCGGTTGGCCGCCGGTCATCGCGACCGCATCGTTGTACAGAATCTTGTAGGTGATATTGACCTTGGCCGCGACCGACTGGCGAATCGCCAGCGAACCGGAATGGAAATAGGTGCCATCGCCGAGGTTCTGGAAGACATGCTGCTCTTCGGTGAACGGTGCCTGGCCACTCCAGGTCACGCCTTCGCCGCCCATATGGGTGAAGGTGTCGGTCCTGCGATCCATCCAGGTGACCATGTAATGGCAGCCAATGCCGCCCAGGGCGCGACTGCCCTCGGGCACCACGGTCGAGGTGTTGTGCGGACAGCCCGAGCAGTAATGCGCTGCGCGCGGAAAATTCGCGCGCGGGAGTGCCAGTTCACGCTCCTTGGCGTCGATCCACTTGAGCCGATCCTCGATCGCCGGCGAAGTGAAGAAGCGCGCCAGCCGCTTGGCGATCACCATCGCAATCCGCGCCGGCGTCAGCTCATTGGTGCTCGGCAGAATCCAGGCTTCCTGCTCGTCGTATTTGCCGACGATGCTCGGACGCGTGGCATGATCCCAGTTGTACATCGCCTCCTTCATCTGCGACTCGATGAAGCTGCGCTTTTCCTCAACAACGATGATGTCCTCCAGACCCTTGGCGAACTCGCGGATGCCGATCGGTTCCAGCGGCCAGGTCATGCCGACCTTGTAGACGCGGATGCCGATGTCCTCGGCAGCACGGCGATCGATGCCGAGGTATTCCAGCGCCTGCAGCACATCGAGATAGCTCTTGCCGGTGGTCACGATGCCAAGGCGCGCGCGCTTCGAGTCGATCACCAGCTTGTCGATCCGGTTGACACGGGCGAACGCAATAGCGGCCTGGGTGGCAAACTGGTGCAGCCGCATCTCCTGATCCAGCGGCGGATCTGGCCAGCGAATGTTCAAGCCGCCGGGCGGCAGTACAAAATCCTCAGGCAGCAGAATATCGAGCTGATGCGGGTTGACGTTGACGCTGCCGGACGATTCCACCGTCTCGGCAATCGTCTTGAATCCGACCCAGCGACCGGTGAAGCGACTCATCGCCCAGCCGAGCATGCCCATGTCGAGAATATCCTGCACGCCGGCAGGATTGAGCACCGGCATCAGGGCCGAGACGAACTCGTGCTCGGAACCATGCGGCAATGTCGACGAGCGACAGGCATGATCATCGGCAGCGAGCGCAAGCACACCACCGTAGCGCGAGGTGCCGGCGGCATTGCCGTGCTTGAACACATCGCCGCAGCGATCGACGCCCGGGCCCTTGCCGTACCACATCGAGAACACGCCGTCGTACTTGGCGCCGGGGAACAGATTGGTCTGCTGCGAACCCCAGACCATGGTGGCGCCAAGATCTTCGTTGAGACCGGGGGTGAACTTGATGCCGGAGGCAGCCAGATGCTTGTTGGCTTTCCACAATTCCAGATCGAAGCCGCCCAGGGGCGAGCCGCGGTAGCCGGAAATGAAGCCAGCGGTATTGAGGCCAGCGGCACGATCGCGCATCTGCTGCATCAGCGGCAGGCGAACCAGTGCCTGTACGCCGGACAGGAAGATGCGGCCTTCCTCGCGGGTGTACTTGTGCTGCAGGGTGTAGTCGGGATCGATGATCGGATTGGGGCGGGACATGGGGATTGACTCCGGTCATACGGCAAAGGGATGAGGTGCAGTCTATCGTGGCCCACCTGAAACACGCGATTCAAAGCCGGCGGCAAATACCGGGCAGCGCAAACATGCGGATTGCACAATGGAGTTTTTGGCCAGGCGTGGCGGGCGTTCCCGCGCGATTCAGGCGACGGCCAGCTCGATGCGATTGCGGCCGTTCTGCTTGGCGCGGTACAGGGCTTGATCGGCGCGATTGATCAGGGCTTCGAGGCTGAGGCTTTCATGCGACAGCGAGACGGTGACACCCATGCTGACCGTCACCGGGATGCGCGCCTCGCCGGCAACGACCCGCAGCCGTGCAATGGCCTCCTGCAATGCCACCGCCTGACGCAGCGCCACCGGCGCCGTCTGCGGTCCCAGCAGGACCAGAAACTCCTCGCCGCCGATGCGCCCGACCACGGCATGGTCGCCGCGCCCGGTATTCAAGGCATGGGCGAGGCCGCGCAGCACCTCATCGCCGGTTGCGTGGCCGTAGCTGTCGTTGATCTTCTTGAAATGATCGACGTCGATCAGGATCAAGGCATAGCCGAGGCGCTCGCTGCGACGTTTGTCGAGATCGCGACTGCCATGTTCAAAAACGTAGCGGCGATTGAAGGCGCCGGTCAGCGGATCGCGAATCGACAGTTCGTAGAGTTCGCGATTGGCGTGCTCCAACGCGTCGTTCTGTTCCTGGATGCGCTCGGTCTGGCGCGCGACCTCGATCACCAGATGCTCGCGCTGGCGAACCAGATCGGCGAAGCGCCAGCGCGCAACAATCCAGACCACCAGCAGGGTGGTCAACACGGCCGCGACAATGAATTTCCACGATTGCCAGAGTGGATCATCCATGAGCGGGCTCCCTAGGCTCGGCGGGCGCGCGGTCTGCGATGGTCATGCCGGTGCAGGTCATCTGGCGATATTACGCTGGTTTCACGCCATGTCCACGGCTTGGGCCGGGATCAGTAGCCCGCCGCCTGGCCATCTTTGCGGCTCTCCGAGGCGCCGATCCAGACGCCATTGCGCTCATCGCGCAGGATCGCCTGGTAGCCGCCATAGGGTCCGTCGGCATAGGTCACCCGGTGTCCCTTGCGCATCAGACCCCGTACGGTCTCCCAGCTGAAGCCGGTTTCGAGGTTGATTTCGCCACCGTTTGCCATCGCGGTGACCTGGCCGGTCGGCTCGGTGGAACCGTCGTGCTGCAGGCGCGGCGCATCGCCGGCCTCCTGCAGGTTCATGCCGAAATCAATCAGGTTCACCACGATCTGCACATGCGCCTGCGGCTGCATGGCCCCACCCATCACGCCAAAGCTCAGCCAGGGCTTGCCATCGCGGGTTACGAAGGCCGGAATGATGGTATGGAACGGACGTTTGCCGGGCGCGTAGCTATTCGGATGCCCGGACTTCAGCACAAACATCTCACCGCGATCCTGCAGAATGAAGCCGAGTCCGGGCGGACTCATACCCGAGCCCATGCCGCGATAATTGGACTGGATCAGCGAGACCATATTGCCCGCGGCGTCTGCCGTGGTCAGATAAATCGTATCGCCCTCGTCGAGTTCGGGATGGCCGGCATCCACTGACGCTGCGGCGCGATCCATCGAAATCAGTTTGCGCCGCTCATCGGCATAGGCCTTCGAGATCAGCCCACGCACCGGCAATTTTGCAACGGCCGGATCGGCATACCAGCGCGCGCGATCGGCGAAGGCCAGCTTCTTTGCTTCGGTCAGCAGATGCAGATACTCCACACTGCCAAAGCCGTAGGATTTCAGATCGAAGCCTTCGAGGATGTTGAGCATCTGCAGTGCCGCGATGCCCTGACCATTGGGCGGCAGCTCCCAGACATCGTAGCCGCGGTAGTTGGTGGATACCGGCTCGACCCATTCACCGCGATGCGCGGCGAGATCATCCGCGGCGAGAAATCCGCCCTGAGCCTTGAAGTAGTCGCCGATGATCCGAGCCACCTCACCCTTGTAGAACGCATCGCGCCCGCCGCGGGCGATCCGATCCAGCGTGCGCGCCAGATTCGGGTTGCGCCAGATTTCGCCCTTGGCCGGCGCGCGTCCGTCGCGGGTGAACTGCTCGCTGAATCCGGGAAACTTCGACAATCGCGGCACCGACAGCGCCCAGTAATGCGCGATCACTTCGGTCAGTGGAAACCCGCGCTCGGCATAACCAATCGCCGGTGCCAGCACCTTGCGCATCGGCAACTTGCCAAAACGACCATGCAGGGCGAACCAGGCATCGACCGCGCCCGGCACCGTCACCGGCAGTGGTCCATGCGGCGGGATATCCGTCAGCCCCTGTTGCTGAAACCATTCCAGGGTCAACGATTGCGGCGAGCGCCCGGAGCCGTTGTAGCCATACAGACGCTGTGTCTTTGCATCCCAGACGATCGCGAACAGATCACCACCGATGCCATTGCCGGTCGGCTCCATCAGACCCAAAGCCGCATTCGCCGCGATCGCCGCGTCCACGGCCGAGCCACCCTGTTTGAGCACATCCAAGCCAATCTGCGTCGCCAGCGGATGCGAAGTCGCCACCATCCCCTGGCTGGCAATCACCTCCGATCGTGTCGCGTAGGACTTTCCAGTAACCCGATCCGCCGCGCACACATTCGCCGCGCCGATCGAAAGCAGAACCATGGAACCGATGATCATACGAAGCATGGTGCCTCCCCCGTGGTTTGTTGGATCGCAGCGCTGGCTTTGCGCTCGCGACCAGGATTTCAGATGCGTACTATTGCCCGCGGTTTACGTTCTCGAAACCGTCAGCGAAAAAGAATCCGGCTGCCAAGGTGTGGCTCCACACGCCGCGGCCCAAGGTGCCCGCGTATAGCGTGCGTGTGGAAGGTACATATCTGAGATCAAAGACCAGGACATCGGGCAGGCCGTCGCCGAGCTGTCCCCAGTCCATCGTGTCGGCCGGGGTGACAAAAACCCCGGACCGCGTACCGATGGCGATGCTGTCACCGTCGGCATCGGCAAGAAACTCTATGGTGCGGAAGTCCTGGCTGCTGATGCTGGTCAGGTTGCCGGTGATGTCCTGCCAGGAGTCGCCACCATTGCTTGAAGAGAAGACCTGGTTATTGTCGATCGCCAGTACGCGCAGCGGGTTGTCGGGGTCGAGGGCGACATCCGTCAGCGTATTGGCGCCGGCCGGCAATGCGGCAGTGGCGACAAAGGCAGCGCCCGAGCGCTTGAATACCGCAGCGTTCTTGCCGACATAAGCAACCTCCGCGTTCCCGTTCGCGCCGTAGGCCATGGCGTTTCGATTGGCTCCGGGTGAGCCCAGTGTCGTGAAACTTGGCGATACGCCGGTGAGATTGACTGACTCGTACAAGGTGTTGGTGCCACCGACCAACATCCGGCCGGAGTCCGCAATATTCAATTCGATGGGCGTGACAAACTGCGGGTCGGCGATAGCCGGCAGGGATGCCGAGCCGTTAAGCACGTTGGTGCTGTTGTACGTCGAACGGCGCGGACCGCCAAAATTCTGCGAGCTCAAATAGCGAAAGCTGGCGAGCGGAGCCAGCGTTGCGCTGTCGGCCGCGACATCGCCACCATCGCCGCCATTGATCATGCTCCAACGCACATTTCCCGGAGTCAGCTGGATGTGTGTGCCGTTGTCCTGGGTGCCGACGATCAGGATGTTGGAGACCCGGTCCAGATAAAGATCGTGCACCTCGATCAGGTTCAGATTGCCTATGACCGAGCCCCAGGTGCCGGCGGACGAAGTGGGCATGTTGCGGCGGTAGATCCCGCCATCGTCGCCCTCGAGCAGGTTTCCATCCGCATCGAAGACCAGCGCGCGACTGTCCGCATGCGGCGCGGTATTTCCGCCGTTTGAATTCATGATGGTCGTGAATTGACTGGCCAGCGCAAGGCTCGCATCGCCGCGAACCAGATTTCCGGTGAACGGTGATGCGCTGATGCGGTCGCCGCCCAGATAGACGAGATTGGGGTTCACCGGATCGGCCGCGATCGAGGTATTCACCGAGCCCTGGGCGCCGGGATGGATGCTTGGTACCGCCATCGCGGTCCAGTTGGCGCCGAGATTGCTGCTGGCGAAGACGCCTGCGAGCACGCCCGAGTTTACCGTTGCTGCGAAAAGACTCGAGCTCGCACCGACGGCCAACTTGATTGCCCCGGTGCTCGAGCCGAGGCCGGTGACTCCGGCGCTGATATCGATCCATGAGGTGCCACCATCGTCACTGCGCAACAGCTTCGGCGTGGTTCCACGCACCGCGATGTAGAAGCGCGCGTTGTTGGCAGGGTCGCCGATCAGATCGGCGATGCCGCCCGTTGGCAGCCCATTGCTTCCAGAGGCCAGGGTCCAGGTGGTGCCGGTGTTCAGGCTACGAAACAGACCGCCAGAGCTGGAAGCGGCCATGAGTACCGCACCGCGGGCGCTCACCGCGATGAGCTTGTGCCCGAGCAGGGTGTTGCCGCCGTGCATGCTCCAGCTAGCGCCGCCATCTGTGGTCCGATAGACGCCGATTTCATCATCGCCGCGCTGCCCGAAATTACTCAGCCGGCCAACACCCGCAATCAGTGTCTGGCGCGTCGCATCGGTAGGATCGAAAACAAGCGAAGCGATCGACTGCGAGGGCAGATTTTCGGTCTGCGCCGTCCAGCTCGGCGTAGCGGCGCGGGCGTTCTGGGTTTTCCAGATGCCGCCGTTGACCGCGCCGATATAGATAATGTCGGCGTTGCCCGGATGCGCTGCGATTGCCTGGACCGCGCCGCAGACCTCGTTTCCAGGCGGGACCGCGACCTGACCCGACTGCGTAGGCGCCGGCCCGAGTGCTTGCCAACTCGCCGCTCCGCGCGCGCTCGGCCGCAGTGGGGGTGCTACGGCCGGACGTTGTTCTGCAGGATCCACTGGCTCCGCGTCGGAGAGTACAGACGCCGATTTTGTTGCAGCGTCGGGCCCCGTCAGTCTGTATTCCATGCTGCTGCAGGCACTTAGGGCGATCAGAGCAAATGCGATAGACCATACCAATGGCAAGGTCGGGATGTTATCGCTCAGCTGAGCGCGCGAAAGTTCCTGCTTCAAAGTGTTCTCCTTCAGAGACAATGGATTGCATAATTGCTGCGTGCAATCAGCGCATCTTACCTGCGCGCTGCAAGGCGGGGCGGGCCCGGAATCGCCCAGCAAGCTTTCGGCGGCATTTACCTGGCCTAGGCCGACCAGATCTCAGCGCCCACGCGCTCCACTCACCGAGCCACGCGCCCAGTTGCGCGCCTGGTACATCTGGGCGTCGGCGCGGGCGATGGTTTCGTTGAGGGATTCGCCGGGTTCGCGGATGGCGTGGCCAAGGGAGTAGGCGCAAGGTGCGGCGCTGCGGTCCTCGCGCAGTCGATTGACGACGAACTCGATGCGTGATTCGTCGGCATCGGCGAGCAGCAGAAGGAATTCATCGCCGCCGGCACGGACCAGGGCATCACTGCTGCGTGCACGCTGTTGTAGAAAAACGCTGAACTCACGCAATACGCGGTCGCCTTCCTCGTGGCCGAGGCTGTCGTTGACCCGCTTGAAATGATCGAGGTCGATATTGATCACGCCCCAGCGCTGCTGGGCCTCGTGGGCGCGCTCGAAGCTCGACAGGAAGCGTCGGTTGTAGCAGCCGGTCAGCTCGTCGTGCAGACTCTGCTCGCGTAGGGCCGCGTTCTGTTCGACCTGATCGGTGACGTCGACCGCGTGACCGATCACATAGGGATGCTCGGGTACCTGGGGATTGAGCCGAGCCTGGTAGCGCCAGCTGCGTTCGCCACCACGGCGGTGACGGATCCGCAGCAGGCCCTCGGCATGTCCGTCCTGGCGCACCCGATCAAGATATTCCTGGAACTCCGACTGGGCGGAAGCTTCGACAAAATTGCCCAGCGACTGTCCGATCAGCTGGGCTTCGCGTTGCCCCAGCGCTTCGGCAACTGCAGGATTTGCCAGCAGCACGCGACCCTGCAAATCATGCAGGAAGACATAGCCACGACTGAGCCTGAGTACATCGGCTGCGCGCATCTCGCTTTCGCGCAGTGCGGTGATGGCATTGCGCAGACGCGTATTCGAGCGCCGTTGCAGCCAGAAGAACCCGCTCAGTGCGACCAGGGTAATCGCCATTGCCAGACCGAGGGCCAGACTCAGGCGATTGGTTCGAGCCAGTGCCTGGGTACGCTCGGCAGCGATCATCGCCTCGGAGGACAGGCGGATCACGTCGAGTTGCTGCTCCGCATAACGCAGGCGCGCATCGAAATCATCGGCAGCCAGTGCGCGATCACTGGAAATCACATTGCGATCGAGCTCGATCACGCGGCGCATCGCATCGGCGAGATCGCCACGTGGTGCATTGGTGTCGAGCAGAACGCCGATCAGGTCGCGTGCCACGCGCAGCTCGTCGCGGTCGAGCCCGAGCGCATGGAAGGTATCGACGGCCTTCTTCAGTTGCTCCGCGGCCAGGCTGAGCTCGCCCTGGTCCATGGCAGACTGGCCGACGATCTCATGGCCAAGTCCCTCGAGCTGGGAATTGCGCAGTTGTTTGGCCAGGGCAAAAATCTGATCGGCATTCTGTTTGACGCTGACATGGTCGCGGTCCGCCCGCGCCAGGCGTGCCGATTCCAGATACATCTCGGCGGTAAGTTTGGGGTCCTGGACCAGTCGGCTGACTTCGACACCTTTGACCAGCAGGGCGCGGGCGGCCTCCCGTTCGCCCAGCTGAGCACGCGCCCTCGCCTCATTGCGCAGCAGGCGCGCCCGCATGACCGCTGCGGTCTCCGCGCCCAGCTGGCTCAGGCCGCGCTGCGCGTACTCGGCGGCGAGCAGGTGCTTGCCGATGGCGTGGCTCATCGACGAATAGGCCAGGCTGACGTCAGCGGCGAGTTCGGGCGCGTTCTGGTCCTTCAGCAGCAATTCGGCGCGTCCGAGCAACTGCTCGCCGCCGGTGAAGTCCTGCAGGGCCATGCGCGCTCGACTCTCGTTGATCAGACCACGCACCATCAGGATCGGATCAGCGGAACGCTCGGCCGCAGCGATTGCCGCGCGGCCGGCATTGCGCTGACATTCCCAGTTGGCCATCACCCGGCAGGCGTTGGCTTCGGCCAGATGGAGCAGGGAGAGTTCGCGTTCGTCGGCCCCGGCCGTGGCTGCAGCAATCAGGGCCGGCAGTTTGCGCAGTACCACTTCGGGTTCGACCAGGGCGTCGGTCTCCAGCGGATGACGCGGCACCGGATCGATCGCAAAAAGCCGCCCGCTGGTCGCCAGCAGCAGGGCGGGCAACAGGCAGATCAGGACGGCTCGCTGGAAGGTGTTCATTCCCCGGAACAAAGGCCTTCGTATGGGCCGGTCAATGGTACCCGGCCCGGCTCGGGCGTGTGTCAATTTTTACGCGGCGCGGTGCCGGCGGCGCCTGTCGACGCCGCCGAGACCCTTATTTTTTTTTGGCCGCGAAAGCCTCGGCCAGAACGGTGGAATCAAACGACCCATGATTCGGCAGTCCGGCGGCATGCCGGTACAAGGCTGCCGAGTAGATGCCGGACAGTGCCGCCTGCAGCAGTGCCGCAAACAGCACCAGCAGGACGCCGATACTGGCGATCACGACCGCGAAGGCGAGCTGATTGCCCGCCGCCAGCATGACCGCCAACGTGGCGGTTCCGGCGATCAGGACGAATTGCACGAAGCCAAAGACCAGGCCGACACCGCCCTGGCCAATCACATTCTCGCCCCAGGTGGTCTTGAGCAGGCGAGCGCTTTCCTTGACGGCATCGATCGGTCCGATGTCACGCATGACCAGCACCGGCACGGTGAGGAAGGTGACCACGGTCCAGGCTGCGCCGATGAAGGCGACGATCCAGCGACCAATGAAGCCGGCGCGTTGTTCGATCGCACGCAGCAGCATGCCGACGGTTGCGGCAATGGCGGCATAGCCGAGAATCACGCCAATCTTCGAGCGCGCGATGCGCAGCCCGTCGGCCACGGTCGGATCGCCGCCATCGAGCCGGATCATCGCGGCGCCGACCAGGGCGGTATTGAAGAAAAACATCACGAAATACTGGGTCAGGTAGAACAGGAACATCCACACCGGCAGCCAGGGCGGCATCGAGTCGGGATCGTTTTCCAGTGCCTTGAAATCCAGCATGCCGAACAACGGGAGCACGAAGCTGAGCACGACCAGGATGCCGGCGACCGCCGAGATCGCCGGAAACACCAGCAACTCCTTGTCCTGACGCAGCACCTCGGCGCTGGCCTTGATCAGTGACCAGCTTCTGGAAAATTTTGCGAACATGTGCGCTCCTCGGGCAATTGTGGCGGGCTCGGATGATAGAAGAAATCGGTCGCCATCCACTTGTGCATTGCACGATTGACAACGCTGTCATCTGCCTGTGCATAATGTCCCCGAGAGAATCCACGCCGACGTGGTCGATCCGGTCGCGCCAATGATGATCATGGGAGACAACGTGCACATTGCCTATTCAAGCGCCACTCCGCGGCCCGGCGCCATCATGCTTTGCCTGTTTGCCGCGCTTGCGCTGGGCGCCTGCGCCGATGCCAGCGACACGGCGAACTCGCCGATCACGGCCAGCAGCGAAGCCAATACGGCGACGGTCGATCCCGGGATCTGGCCAGAGGCGGGATCGCCGCTGTCCGTTGATCCCGCCCTCGAAGCGCGCGTCAGCAACCTGCTCGCCAGCATGAGCATCGAAGAGAAAGTCGGCCAGATCGTGCAGGGTGACCTTGGCAGCGTCACGCCCGCTGACATACGAACCTATCGGCTGGGTTCGGTGCTGGCCGGCGGCAATTCCGATCCGGGTGGCCGCTACAACGCAGCGCCTGCCGAATGGTTGGCGCTGATGGACGAATTCCATCGTGCTGCAATGGACACTACCGAGGGCCGCAAGGCCATTCCGCTCCTGCTCGGTATCGACGCCGTGCATGGCCACAATAATGTCGTCGGCGCCACCCTGTATCCGCACAACATCGGTCTCGGTGCCGCGCACGATAGCGAACTGGTCCGACGCATTGCCGAGGCCACCGCGAAAGAACTGCGCGCGACCGGGTTCGACTGGACCTTCGCGCCGACCCTGACCGTTCCGCGTGATGATCGCTGGGGACGAACCTACGAAGGCTATTCGGAAGATCCCGCGCGCGTTGCCAGCTACGCGGCTGCGATCGTTGAAGGGTTGCAGGGCCGCGCCAACACACCTGAATTTCTGAACGGCGCGCATGTGCTCGCATCCGCCAAGCATTTCATTGGTGACGGTGGCACCGACGGTGGCAAGGACCAGGGTGATACCCGGGTCAGTGAAGCCGATCTGCGTGACATCCACGGTGCCGGCTATGTACCTGCCATCCAGTCCGGCGTGCAGGCGGTGATGGCCTCGTTCTCCAGTTGGAATGGCAGCAAGATCCACGGTCACAGCGGGCTGCTCAATGACGTGCTGAAAGGCCGGATGGGCTTTGATGGTTTTGTTGTCGGCGACTGGAATGCCCATGGCCAGTTGCCCGGCTGCAGCAATGAAAGCTGCGCCGCCGCGTTCAATGCCGGTGTTGACATGCTGATGGCACCCGACAGTTGGCGGGGCTACTACACCAATGCATTGGCCCAGGTCCGTGCCGGAACCATTCCGATGCAACGACTTGACGATGCCGTGCGGCGAATTTTGCGCGTCAAATTCCGCCTCGGATTATTCGAGGCGGGACTACCGTCCCAGCGCACGCTTGGCGGCCATTTCGAACTGCTCGGCCATGCCGAGCACCGCGCCCTGGCCCGCGAGGCGGTACGCAAATCGCTGGTGCTGCTGAAGAACAACGGCAGTCTGTTGCCACTGAAGCCGGGAACCCGCATCCTGGTCGCCGGCGATGGCGCCGACGATATCGGCAAGCAGGCCGGTGGCTGGACGCTGAGCTGGCAGGGCACTGGAAATCGCCGCGCGGATTTTCCCAATGCGCAATCCATTTGGGACGGCATTCGCGCTGCGGCCGAGGCGACCGGAGGCAAGGCGACTCTGTCGATCGATGGCAGCCACAGCCTGCGCCCGGATGTTGCCATCGTGGTGTTCGGAGAGAATCCCTATGCGGAATTTCAGGGCGACATACCCAATCTCAGTTACAAACCTGGCAACGATGCCGATCTGCTGTTGATCCAGCGCCTGAAGGCAGCAGGAATTCCTGTAGTTTCGGTGTTCCTTTCGGGCCGCCCGCTCTGGGTTTCACGCGAGATCAATGCATCGGATGCCTTCATTGCGGCCTGGTTGCCTGGATCGGAAGGAGCCGGTGTTGCCGATCTGCTGATCGCGGGATCCAATGGCAAGATGTTGCGCGATTTCAGTGGCCGCCTGTCGTACTCCTGGCCGCGCACTGCAGTGCAGAGCCCGCTCAACGTCGGCCAGGCCGACTACGATCCGTTGTTCGCGGTGGGTTACGGACTGAGCTATGCCCAACCCAACGAGGTGCCCCAGCTTTCCGAGGACTCGGGCCTACAGCAGGCGGGTGCCGAACCTGGCGTGTATTACGCTCGTGGCAAGTGGGCGCCAGGCTGGAATCTGCTGCTCAGCGATGGTGGAACCAATACGGTGCCGGTCAACACTCTGCCGAGCGCCAGCATCGAGCAGCGCGTGCGGGTAAGCGCGACTGATCGCATTGCCCAGGAAGATGCGCAAACCTTCCAATGGCAGGGTCGGGGATTGGCCCGGGTATCGATCCGCAGCGATCAAATGGTAGATCTGAGCCGCGAGAGCAACGGTGATGTTCTGCTCGTGCTCGAACTGCGCAGCAGCGCGATCGAAGCTGATGAAGTCGTCAGCGCAGGTATCGGCTGCGGCGATGGCTGCGCCGGACGCGTCGATATCGCAGCGGATTTGCGCGCACTTGCGCCGGGCGGCTGGACGCGCCTTGGGATACCCCTGAAGTGTTTCGCCGAGGCCGGCGCCGATCTTTCGCGGGTCGATTCGATACTCGATCTCGAGGCTGCCGCTACGCTGGAGGTCTCCTTGTCGCGGCTGGCGCTCGGCACCGACTACGACCATGTGCACCGCTGTTCGCGGCCCTGAAGCCTTCGCTGCATTGCAGCAATTTCCCGATTAGAAACAAGCGAATGCTAACGATAATTTCATATTGACAACGCTGTCATAAAAGAGTCCAATGCCCTCGCTGAAGCTGGCGCTCGGGGGCCGGACTACCACACGAACCGCAGACCGCAGACCGCATCCATGCATCCGATTCCTGGGAGGGAGGAACAATGAACAAGCAACGCCCCGTTTCCATTCTGAAGTTGAGCCCGATTGCACTCGCCTTGATGCTGGCACTGCCGCTGGCAGCGCAGGACACCACTGACCAGACGGCCGAAGAAAAGGAAGCAGCCGAGAAGTCGGCCAAGGCCGGCCCAACGACCGAGTTCGAGGTCGTGACGGTTACCGTTGAACGCCGCGAGCAGGATCTGCAGAAGTACGGCGGCACCGCCCAGGCGTTCACGCAGGACGATCTGCGCGGTCTGGGCATCAACAATGAGCTGCGCAATCTCCAGGTCGCCGTACCCGGGCTGAGCATGGCCAATCAGGAAGGCAATCTCGAAATCTTCATCCGCGGTGTCGGTTCGTCCAACAATACCGAGCTTGGCGATCCGGGTGCCGC
The DNA here is from genome assembly GCA_038255435.1 of Lysobacterales bacterium. GTDB lineage: Bacteria > Pseudomonadota > Gammaproteobacteria > Xanthomonadales > Ahniellaceae > 0-14-3-00-62-12. The sequence goes on along the minus strand of JBBSLG010000004.1, from coordinate 31,347 downwards.
GCCGCACGTCAATGGCAACTACATTCCGCGTCCGCGTGGGCTCGGTGCGATGTTCTTCGATCTGGAGCGGGTCGAAGTCAACAAGGGCCCGCAGGGCACACTGCGCGGTCGCAATGCACTCGCCGGCACCCTGAACATCGTGACCAAGCGCCCTGATCTTGGCGACAGCAATGGATTTGTACTCGGCGAGGCCGGCAGTCGCGATGCTTTCACCGGCGAATTCGGCTGGAACCTCCCGCTCGGCGATCAGGCCGCCTTGCGCCTCGCCGGCTATCACGTCGAGAAGGATTCCTCGTTCCGCAATGTCGGTGAGGCGACGCATCTGCGGCCTGCCGGCATCCAGGATGAAACCGCATTCCGGCTCTCCTTCCTTTATGAGCCGACTGATCGTCTGTCGATCTTTCTGATGGCCGATCAGGGCCGCGAGAAAGGTACCGGATACCCAGGTGCCAACATCTACGGCGCGGCGTTGAGCGGATTTTCTCCGGATGAGCTCAATCTGCGCGACGTTGTCTACTTCGGTACCCAGGGCAAGCTCGACTCGACCAACTGGGGTATCCAGGGCAATATCAGCTATGCATTCGATGCGGCAACGCTGGAATACAACGTCAGCTATCGCGATCTGGATTACGAGCAGGTCAACGCCAACAGTGCCGGCATCAACTGGCCTGGCCGCAATCTGAGCCAGCGTCCGCTCGGCAGCAGCGATGGCTCACGACCCGACTACGACTTGTTCTCGACCAACTACTGGCAGACCCTGTCGGAATCGGAAGTGCACGAACTGCGGCTGTCCTCGCCGGATGACGCCCGTTTCCGTTGGACCACCGGTGGTTTTTATTTCCACGAAGACCAGCAGGTCGGTTTGTTCTCACTCGCTGACAAAGGCATCTTTTACTCGGGCACCGAATTCACCATGCCGGATGTGCGCGGCACTTCCTGGGCGGTATTCGGCGATGGCACGTTTGATGTCAATGACGATTGGCGCCTCAAGGGTGGCCTGCGTTACACCGATGAATCCAAGTACCGCTATGGCATTGGCGGCAACTGGACGATCGGGCTTGGTGCGATCGATGGCTGCTGCTTCTCGGTCCGGCTTGGCACCGATGGTTTCTTTCCGGCCCTGGTCAACCGACCCAATTTCACTGTCACCGGTTTGACCACATCGCAGCAACTTGCCCAGTTCCTGCTTGAAGGCATCATGCGTCAGGGTATGAACGACACCATCCTGGCCCAGATCGGACCGATCGCCAATGGCACCATGCCCAATGGTGGCTGCGTCGATCGTCCCGATACCAATGGCACCACGCTGAGCTGCACCAGCGACGGATCGCATCCCTGGTTCGTGATCGGGATTCCGAGTGAGCAGGAGGGCAGCAGCGAATTCAATTTCAGCGATTGGCGCCTCGGCTTCGAGCACGACATCAGCGACGAGCACATGATCTACGGCACGGTATCGAGCGGTCACAAGGCCGGTGGCTTCAATGACAGTTTCGATATCACGGTCATTCCGGAAACCTACAAGCCGGAATCAATCGTTGCCTATGAGTTCGGCTCCAAGTACGCCTTCCAGCTGCGTGATCGCTGGTCGACGTTCAATGTGAGCGCGTTCTACTACGACTACACCGATCAGGTGTTCCAGGACCTGACCGCGATCGCGTTCAATCCGGAAACCGGTGAGGCGACCGGATTCGCCCTGGTCAATCGCAATGTCGGTGCATCGGAGTTGTATGGCGTTGAAGCCGAGAGCATGCTCAGCCTCAGCGACGAGTTCACCCTTACGCTCAACGCGCTCTATCTCGAAACCGAGATCAAGCGCGGCGTGGTCGCCGATGTGCGCAGCATCGACTATGGCCTCGGCGGTGTGACCTCGGAGATCAATCTGGCCGGCAATGATCTGCCACTGGCTTCAAAGTTCACCTTCAACACGCGACTGCAGCAGGCCTTTGCACTGGGCTCGGGCAGCTTTGACTGGCAGGTGCTCGCCGCCTATCGCTCGGCGTTCTATCTGACCCAGTTCAATAATCGCGACGTGGTCTTTGTCTCGGATACTGCCGGCACGGTCAGTCGCGTCGAGAATGCCGCGGACGCCGGGTTCCCGGATCGTCAGAAGGGCGAGGTGACCCTGAATGCCGGAATCGGTTTCACCACCGGCGATGGCGTCTGGCGCTTCGAAGCCTACGGCAGCAATCTGCTCAACAATGATGTTTCGCAGAAAGCCCTGGTCGGATCGCAGCTCAATATCCGCTTCCTCAACGACGCCCGCAGTTACGGGCTCAGGGTAAAGGCGCAGTTCTGACCAGACCGGCCGCGGGGTCCGCGACAGTGCGGACCTCGCGTGCCCGGCAGCACCTTGCTGGCCTGACGGCCCGGAAGCCGTCTTTGCATTCGTATGCGTAGCCCCACAGCCATCCTGGCCATTGCCGCGCGCAATGGCCGCGGGCTAGGCTAGCCCGGCTGTGCGGCGTTGCGGGATTCAGTGGGCGGCGAGGCCATGGGATGGGCCAAGCGACAGCAAGTGCGGCACGCCGGCGTCAAATCGCTCCAGATTGTCACCACGAGGGGAATACGCATGAAGCTGTCGATGCTGGATACCACCATCGTCCTGGTCTACCTGCTCGGTATCTTCGTGCTCGCGCAATGGGTCTCGCGTGAGAAGGCGGGCCACCAGAAAACCGCGCAGGACTATTTTCTCGCCGGCAAGGCGCTGCCCTGGTGGGCGATTGGTGCATCGCTGATTGCGGCGAATATTTCTGCCGAACAGATCATCGGCATGTCCGGGTCGGGCTATGCGATCGGACTGGCGATTGCCTCGTACGAATGGATGGCGGCGCTTACCCTGTTGATCGTCGGCAAATTCTTTCTGCCGATTTTTCTGCGCAATGGCATCTACACCATGCCGCAGTTTCTTGAGCAGCGCTACGGCACGCGAATTCGCACCCTGATGGCGGTGTTCTGGCTTGGTCTGTACATCTTCGTAAATCTGACTTCAATCCTCTGGCTGGGTGCCATCGCGGTTTCGCAGGTCACCGGCATGAACCAGATGCTGGCGCTCAGCCTGATCGGCGCGTTTGCGCTGCTCTATCAACTCTACGGCGGGCTCAAGGCGGTGGCGCTGACCGACATCGTGCAGGTGTCCCTGCTGGTACTCGGCGGCCTGGTGCTGTCGTATGTGATGCTCAACCAGATCAGTGGCGATACCGGCATGACCGCCGGCTTCATGAAGCTGTGGAATGAGCATCCCGAACATTTCCAGATGATCCTGTCGCCGGACAATCCGTTCTACAAGGATCTGCCCGGACTCAGCGTGTTGATCGGCGGCATGTGGATCATGAACATCAGCTACTGGGGATTCAACCAGTACATCATTCAGCGCGCTTTGGCCGCCAAGGACATCAAGGAAGCGCAGAAAGGCATCGTCTTCGCCGCCTTCCTCAAATTGCTGATGCCGATCGTCGTGGTGCTGCCCGGTATCGCTGCCCTTGTGCTCGCGCCGCAACTCGAACGCCCGGACCAGGCCTATCCGACCATGATGGCCCTGCTGCCAACCGGCCTGCTCGGTCTGGTCTTTGCGGCGCTCGTTGCTGCCGTCGTGGCCTCGCTGGCCTCGAAGATCAATTCGATCGCGACCATTTTCACGCTCGATGTCTATGCCAAATTCGCCTCGCAGCGTGCTGCCAGCGGCCAGCTGAACGAGCAGAAGCTGGTCCGGGTCGGTCGGATTGCGGCAGCAACGGCGGTGCTCGCTGCCGTGCTCACCGCCAAGCCCCTGCTCGGCAGTTTTGACCAGGCCTTCCAGTACATCCAGGAATACACCGGCTTCTTCACGCCCGGCATCGTGGTGATCTTCATGCTCGGCCTATTCTGGAAGCGCGCCAATGAGGCCGGGGCGCTGGCCGCGGCGATTGGCTCATTCGGGCTGTCGATCGCGCTCAAGCTGGCCTGGCCCGAGCTGCCCTTCATCGATCGCGTCGGCATCGTCTTCCTGCTCGCCCTGGTGCTCGCGGTCGTAGTCTCGATGCTGGGCAAGTTGCAGCCGGAAAAGGATTTCATCCGCACCGGCGATGTCAGCTTCGCCACCACCGCCAGCTTCAATTTCGCCGCGCTCGGCGTGATCGGCGTGCTGACCGCGCTCTACGCGACCTTCTGGTGAGTTGACTGCCGAGTACGCGCCGACTACCGGCGCGTTGCTCGCCAGTATTCAACGTACCGGCTTGTTGCGCCGTGATTTGTCGGCGGCGCCGCGCGCCTTTTCGATCAGCTGCTGGGCTTCCAGCAGCAACTGACGCATCGACTGCTCTGCGCCCGTCGCATCGCCGGCGAGAATGGCATCGGCCACGCGCTTGTGATCGCTGACACTGGCTAGTGTGGTGTTGCGCACTTGTCGGCACCGATAAAATCGGTGGATTCGGCCATGTGGCGAGGCGCGTATCGCCGCCAAGGCTGGTGGCCTTGGCAAGATGCGCAACGACGGCACAGGGTCGAAGACGCGATTTTATGTGTCGCATAGTGTGCAACACCACACTACCCGCACACCCTTGTACTCATTGGTGGTGCGGATGCTTGAGCGCAGCGCCGTGGCGACAAACTCGCGCATCTGCCGGTAGAGCGATTGCCGCTGGCCTCGAGTACGGCAATGTGAAAGGCGATATCCGATTCGAGCGGGTCGTCCCGGGGGCAAGGGCTCGAGTTGGGAGAATGCGACCCTGTTCGATTTTCGCAAGCCGCATCGTGCGCTCGAGGGCATGCAGTTTCTCGCACCTGCGCATCGGGCTCGAGCTTCTGGCGCGCAACCAGGCGACGACTGATTTGCATTCCGCCGCTTGCAAGGCAAGTCGCGGGCAAAGCTTGCCACGGCCGGATTTTCACACATCGCGAGTACCGGGACGTCGATAATCGCCGTCCCGTTGATGCGAGCGCAGCCGATGTCCCGTGATGCCCCACTCGATCGCCGTGGACTGGCCGCCGCACTCTCCGCCTATGTGATGTGGGGTGTGTTTCCGCTCTACTGGTTCCTGCTGCGCGATGTGCCGGCCTTGCAGATCATCGCGCATCGGGTGATCTGGTGCGGCGTCTTCGTCGTCGGCTACCTGGTAATCAGCGAGCGTCTGGCCTGGTGGCACAAATTGCGCGCGGTACCGCGGATCGCGCCGATGCTGCTGGCCAGCAGTCTGCTCATCAGTGTCAACTGGGGTCTGTACATCTGGGCGGTGACCCACGGCCATGTGGTCGAATCCAGCCTCGGCTATTTCATCAATCCTCTGGTCAGTGTCCTGCTCGGTGTGCTGGTTCTGCGCGAGCGGCTCAATCGCTGGCAATGGCTGGCGGTAGGCATCGCCGCCGCTGGAGTGCTCTGGCTGGCGCTGATCCATGGTCGACCGCCATGGATCGCGCTGGCCCTGGCATTCAGCTTTGCGTTCTACGGTCTGATCCGCAAGACCACGGCGGTGGATGCCATGCCCGGTCTTGCTGTCGAGAGTCTGATCCTGCTGGTACCGGCCGTACTCTGGCTGCTCTGGAGTGAGCAACAGACCGAGGCAAGCTTTCTGCACGGTCGCTGGCAACGCGATGCCCTGCTCGTACTCGGCGGATTGCTGACCGCGCTGCCCCTGATTGGATTCACCTATGCCGCGCGTCGAATTCCGTTTTCGTTGATCGGGATACTGCAGTACCTGTCGCCCAGCATCCAGCTGATCTGCGGCGTCGCCTTGCTGGGTGAGTCCTTCAGTCGTGATCAGGCGGTGGGCTTCGCCTGTATCTGGATTGCGCTGTTGCTGTACGCCGGCGACGGCCTGCTGCGGGCGCGGCGCTCAGCTCAGCCGGGTTCGACGCTGAACTCGCTCGAGTAGGCCGGCGAACAACCGCCATTGCGCACTTCGACGCGGAACAGGGTACGCCGCAGCAATCCATCGAATTCGTACTGTGGCAACGGATTGCCCAGTGGCTGCCAGCGCGTGCCACCGTCGGTTGACTCTTCCCAGTCGATGACGCGACCGACCTGGGCGCTGATCGCCAGCGTGCCACTGCCAGCGCGCTCCGGTCCGCGCACTTCGCCGCCTTCGCTGGCTGCCCAGTTGGATACCTCGTGACCGTGGATCGCATCATTGGCCGGATTGACATCGTCGGCGACGCGGACGCTGGCGTCGATGCTGTAGCTCGCCGGTAGCGAGAGGTCGGCGCGGGTATCAAAGGTATAAGCGAGGCCACTGTCCGGGAGCAGGGTATAGGCGAGGCTCAGGGTTTCGTTGACCGCTGGCGCGGCATTGATCGAATAGCTGAGGACGACACGCGTGCCGGCCGCCAAGGCATCGCCGTGATTGAACAGTTGGATAGCCACAGATTCGCTGTTGCCCAGACTGCAGCCACTTTGCGGACGGGTCATCACCGCGACCGAGAGGTCGCTGGCGGCCTGCGCGAGCGGTGCCAGCAGGGCGAACATGGCAAGACCGGGCATATGTCGACGAACATTCATCTGCTGGATTCCCTCTGTGTGCGGTGTTCGCTGCGCCCCGACATCGATGGCGCAACGCTCAGTCGAATGGCTTGCATCGGAACAGCGGGGCAGGCCTTACTCATCAGCCCGATCCATCCGCTTGCGCGTTTCCGCTTGCGCGCTCTGCCAGTCTCGCGCCACCGACCGGGCGTGGCGGGCGACCGAGCAGTTCGCTCATCCGATTGGGCGCCGGCACATTGTCTCGCCGCAGCAATTCCCAATGGCCGAACGAAAATGGCGTTGCATGGACCAGGTCGCAGATATGTGCGACGGTGCGCGCCAATAGCCCAGGTACGCGAAGGCAGAGCGCAGGGCGCGGGTTGTAGCCGCGGCGGAGCTGACCGATGTAGTCGGTCAACGCCATGGCTTCGGGGCCGCCGAGTTCAAACTCGCGCGAACGGGCCAGGTCGAGTTCATCGGATGAACGCAGACACAGTGCCGCCAGCGCTTCGCCGAGTTCTCCGACATCGAGTGCGGCAACCCGACCCAGCGCATCGGCCGGAACCGCATACACCGGCAACCGTGAGACCGCACGCAGCCACCAGGCGCCATAGCCACCACGACCATCCAGCAGGGATGGCCGCACAATCGCCCAGTCGGCACCGCTGGCACGCACGGCCGCTTCACCAGCCTGCTTGGAAGTCAGAAAGCGACTGCGCGCAGGCGCATCCAGCCCGAGCGCCGATACGTGGACCAGACGGCGATCGACCTGGCGGCAGGCCTCGGCCAGTGCCTTCGGTGCGAGATGGTGGACGCGCTGGTAGCTGGCACGCCCGCGCTGGCGCAGGATGCCGACACAGTTGAGCACGACATCGACACTGGCCAGTGCCGGTAGCCAGTCGGCCGCTTCGATGTGTTCCTCGAAGCGCACCATGCGGCGCAGGCAGTCGGCCGCTGTTGCCGGCAGACGATGATCAATCCGATCGGGATGCCGGCTGGCAATGATCACCTCGGCGCCGGCATCGAGCAGGGCCGCCACCGCGTGCCGACCGATAAAGCCGGCACCGCCGAGCACCAGCACACGGCTGGAAAGCTTCGGCGCGACCGCGCCTTGTTGTTGCTCCGTCATGCCCGATCCTGATCGCGACGCACTGGCCGCAACGCCCGCACTATACGTGGAGCCGGGCCACGGTGGTCATTGCACAGCGCGGTTCTGGCTCAGTTGCTGCAACTGAGCGCGTGGATCCGGGTCAGGTGGGTCAGTTGCAGACTGCCCGCGCCAAATCCGGGCTCGGTGCTCGAGTAGTCGGAACGTCCGCTGTCGCAGTCGAGATCCAGGGTCAGGTTGCCCCAGGGGGTGACCTGTAGATCGTCCGGATCGTAGGCGGCACCAAAGCGCGGCCCCCGCGTACTGAGCAGATTGGAGAACACCAGGTTGCCATCAATGAGGTCAGCGGTGCCGAAGAACCAGCGCCGGTTGCCGACCGGGTCGTAGCTGAACCAGTACACGATCGCGCCGCCTGTGCTCAGCATCTCCAGCACATAGCCTTCGCCGCTATGACTCGGGTCGTACCAGGATCCCGACCAACCCGCGCCCGCGCCATTGACCGGATTGGTCGTGCCGCAGCCGAGTCCGAGCAGGTTGGTCAGCCGTGACAGTTCCATACGACCGCGCGCACCGTCGATCTTCCAGTCCATCCAGCCGGAATCGCAGGAGGAGAAATTGAAGGTTGCCGAGCCGACCGTGGTGCGGGTGACTGCGGCCGGGTTGAACGCCGGGCCGAAGACACCGCCGCTGCTGCGGACGACTTCGTTGAAGATGATGCGGTTGGCCTGGATCGATCCGACCATCGTGTACCAGTCCTGCGCGCCGGTACTGTCGTAGGTGAAGAAATACGCCAGCGCGGTATCGGCGGATAGAATTTCCAGCACGAAGCCTTCGCCGCTGCGCGCGGTGTCATACCAGGCGGATGACGAGCCCGGCACGATGACAAAGGGATCGCCCAACGCCTGATCACTGACCTGGATGCGCACGCTGGCGTCGAAGCCACCGCTGTCGGACTGACTGCCGCTGCTGTTCTCGTAATCCATCCACGAACCGCCCTGCCAGCGTGCCACCGTGGCCGGATCGGCATCCAGCGCCTGGCCGACGAGATCGGTATCGGCATGGCGGAGATTGAGTTCGACGCTGCCATTGATCGCGGCATCGTTGGTGGCATCGCGTGGCAGCCGCAGATCGGTCGATGTCGTGTCATCACGATAATGACGGTAGCGCTCGGGGCCAGCGCCCGGTTGCTCCGGCCATCGGCGATTGCTGGTGATGAAATTCAAACCCTGGGCACCGACAAAGGCGAGATCACTGGTCTGTGTCGTCGCCGCCGGCACGCCGGGAAAGCTCGCCTGCGCATCGCCGACCCGCCAGCGCATCGGTTTGTCGTAACTGTGGCTCAGCACATAGTTGCGATCCAGCTGCAAAGGCTGGCTCTGATGCACAATCTGCGTACGTGCCGAACTCGAAGCAACGGACCACTCCGACTCGTAGACCAGGGCGCCCGTCGCCTGATCAAACACGCGGGTTGCAGTGATCGATGGAGGCCCGGCCTGGCGATAGAAAATCCCGACCATGGTCTCGGCGACATTTTCGCGCACGCGCCTGATCTGCGATTCGGGCAGGATGAAACCATCGTGGCAGTTCTCGACCACGCCGCCGTAGTTGGCACCGCACAGCGCCTCGCCGGGATGAAAGCCGGGATCGCCCGGCGGCTCCACCTCGAGTGTCCACGCCGGCACCTGGTACTGGTGCGCGAACAATTCGTCGGTACTGCCGATACCAAGGAAAGGATCAAGCCGCGAAGCCGCCGGATACGCGTAGCGGCGACCATTGGGCAGGGCCTGGTGATGCGCGGAAAATCCTGCGAGTACCGACTCGGTGATCTGGGTCAGTCGCTCATTGCTGGTTCGCGACCAGAGCAGCACGCGGCCAAAGGAATGGATATCGGTATACACGCGCAACTGGCTGGCCGGACCCAGCTCGGCAGCAGCGACCAGGGCCTGGGTCTCGGGTTCGGAATGCGGATGCGCACCGTGATGCACGATGGAACGGACGTTAAACGAGGAGGAGCTTGGGCTGGTCGCCCAGTACGGCGGATTGTTGCGGTTGAGATCGACACCATTGAGGTGATCGGCCTGCGTAGTCATCACTTCGTCGACATCGAGCATGTTCTTGCGGCGCATGCGGCCATCGCGCGGCGACCCATTGGGATCGTTCAGATCGGTGCCGAGCCAGCTGTCGCGCGGATAGCGCTGTGTCTGCAGAAACCCATCCACGTTGTGGACCGGGATCACGGTCATGTTGACGTTGTCGAGCAGGTAGCGATAGAAACCGGTATCCGTTGCTTTCGAAGCGAGCAGCTCCATGATGCCGGTCGCGACCTCGGGCGTCTGCCATTCGCGTGCGTGGATGCCGGCATTGGTCAGCGTCGCCGGCTCGGGCAAGCCCCAGATCGTGGTGGTGCCGGCATCGCCGATCCGATAGGCCCAGATCGTGCGGTTGTTGCGGGTGGCGCCGACTGCATGCGCATGCACCAGGCCGCTGGTCGCGACCAGATCCTGATGGCGCATGTGCAGTCCCGCGTAACTGCGGAAACCATCAAATGGCAGGGGCGTATCAACCGGTATCGGCACCGGATAGCCTAGTGAGAGCAAGTTGTCGTTGGTGCTGATCGCGCTCTGCGCGGACCATTGCACGATGCGCTGCTGCGCCCGCCCGCCCGTGCTGACGACGAGCAGCAGGGTGAGCGCAGCCAGCCTGGCGAACTGCCGGGCGGAGATCATGGGGTCTGCTCCGACTGAGCGGTGACGAAACCATCGAGGGCGAGGCGGGCGCGACCGCCCAGCAATGAAGTCGGCGCGCTCGCCGCGAGCGCTTCCAGCTCTGCCTTCAGTTGCGCTCCGGGCCTGCGACTCAGCGCCAGCGCCGCGCTGCTGCCGAGTGCGGGATCGCCAAGCAGGGACAGCATCCGGCGTTCGAAGGAGCGATCATCGACCAGCGCCCGACCGAAGATCGCAATGGCCAGTGCGGCACGGTCCACCGGTGCATTCGTGATCAGCTCGGCCAACAGCTGGTCCAGCTCGCGCGCGGTCAACTGCCCGGCGAGCGCGGTCAACAAGAAGTGCAGCGGCACACTGTCCGTAGCCTGGATCAGGCGTGTCATCGCCGCGTGGTCACGCAGGCTGATGGCTGCCTCGGTGGTCGGCAGCACAAGCTGTGGTGCGTTGCTCATGCGTTGCAGACCTTGCACGAGTAGCGCCTTGCGCTGGCTCGCTGGCGCCGCGCGCAATGCATCGATCCAGCCGGCCTGGCCAACCGCATCGTCGGCGCTGGGCCAGCCATCGAGAAAACTCTCTGCACCCGTCGCCAGCGCGCGCGCCGCAATGCCCGCTGCTGCCTCGCGTCGCCAGCGATTCTGCAGTCCCTGCGCCTCGGCCGCGATATTGAACAGTGGCGTGCCGAAGTCTGGCGATTCTTCATGCGCAACCAGGGTGCGCGACTTCCACGTGCTGAGCAGTCGGAGGGCGTCGTCGGGTACCTGGTCAGCACGCTGGGCATGCAGTGATCGGGTGAACTGAAGCAAGGCAGCTTCGCGCTCTGGCCAGGACAGCGCGTCCGCTTCGTCCAGCGCGCGCAGGCGTGCAGACAACGCTGCTGGATCATCCCGCAGCAGGCGATCCAGCTCGAGCGCCAAGCTTTGCGCCGCGATGGATTTGGATCGTGCCAGCGCCGGTCCGGTTTCCCAATTGGGCGCATCCCATGATGCTGCCTGGGCAGGCGCGAAGGAATCGTCGGAGACTTCCACAGCTGCCACGCTGGCGATGCTGCCCGCCACCAGGCAGGCCGTGATCAGACAGTTGATTCGCATCGGCTTGCTCCTCCACTCCAGTGCCTGCCGGGCAATCGCTCGCGCGCAGGGGGCGCCTCATCGCAGAATGTAGCGAGCGGCGCTGACGCTGACATTGTGGTCGTATTTGCGTCAGGCCGCGATGGGTCATCAGTTGGGATGCGCGATCCATTCAGCTCGGGGTTGCCAGTTTCCCGGTCGACTGCCGCAGTTTCAGCGTATATGGGATATGCAGCATCTTGCCGACTTCACGCTTGTGGATGGCGGCCAGCAATTCGAGCGCAGCGATTCGGCCCATATCCCGGCTGGGCTGGTGCACCGTGGTCAGCGGCGGATAGATCTGCAGGGACATCGGCGTATTGTCGAAGCCGCAGACGGAGAGATCTTCGGGCACGCGCAGCCCCAGTCGCAGTGCGACGCCGATCACGCCCGCTGCCATATCGTCATTGGCGGCAAAGATCGCGGTCGGTCGCTGGCGCAGACCGAGGAGTTGTTCGGCGCCGATGACGCCGGATTCGAACGAAAACTCGCCATCGACGACCAGGCTGGAATCGAACTTGATGCCCGCCTTGTCGAGTCCTTCGCGATAGCCGGCCAGACGCCAGTCGCTGGCGCCGTGCGCCGGGTGTCCCTTGATGTGGCCGATTCTGCGATGGCCGAGCGAGACCAGATGCTGGACCATGTCAAAGGCCGCGCGGGTTTCGTCTATGGCTACGCCCATGCACTGCTTCTGCCGGCGCGGCGAAATGCTGGCGTAGGCGAGTTCAAGCTCGGCGAGCCGCTTGAGCAGGGCCGGCGCGTCGGTGATCGGCGGCGTCAAAATCAGGCCATCCGGCTGCGAGTGCGCAATCATCGACTCGACCGCATTCATGAAGGTCGGACTGCCGAAGTCGAGCGGACACATCATCATGTTGTACTGCTGGGTTTCGCAGGCAGCGAGTACGCCGGCGATCACTTCCATCAGATAGTTGGGGGAGGGATTGTCATAGAGCAGGGCGATCAGATAGGACTTGTGCCCGGCCAGACTGCGCGCTGACGGATGCGGCTTGTAATTGAGTGCATCCACCGCCGTCTGCACGCGCACGCGGGTGTCCTCGCGGACATTCGGTTCGCGATTGAGCACACGCGACACCGTTTTCATTGAAACGCCGGCCGCTTCGGCCACGTCCTCGATGCGAACCCGCACAGCCATATGCTCTCCCTTGCGCATCGCGCTCTGCCGCCATTCTGCCAGACCTGAGCCCGGCTGCGCAGAAGAATTGACAGCGTTGTCATTTTCGCCCTATTGTTCTACCCGCAACCCGAACACCACGCAAGAGCGCGTACCTGGGGAACCCCTGGATAAGTCCGGAGCTGCGTTAGTCCCCTGAGTCAGGGGGCGAAAAACCGCAGGTTTTTACCGGCTTCGCTGTTGAAAACGGGGGTTTGGCAAACACCAAGCTGGGTAGCGAAGACGTTGCGATGACTTATTCAGAGGTTCCCTAGGGAGGGCTTCGCTTGATGCTTGTAACTACCGATTCCGTCCGCGATCCTGATGCCGCGTCGTTCAGTCGCTGCCTGGTCGCCGACATCGGCGGCACCAATGCGCGCTTTGCCGTGGCCGAGATATCGGGGTCGGGCAAAATCGCACAACGCGCCGCACTCGCCCATGCCAGAAATTATCTGGTGCGTGATCATCCCAGTCTGGGCCGGGCCATCGACGGCTACCTCGCCGGCCTGCCGGCCGCAGAGCGTCCGAATAACGCAGTGCTTGCTGTGGCCAGTGCGGTCACCTGTGATCTGATCAGTTTCACCAATAGCCACTGGAGCTTCTCGATCAGTGCGCTGCGCGCCTCGCTCGGACTGGATCGTTTGCTGGTCGCCAACGATTTTGCTGCGGCTGCCTGGGCAGTGCCGATACTCGGCCGTGGCGATCTTGAGGCGGTTGGTCCCTGTGTATCCACGGACGCCGGCGGTAGTGGCATGCGCGTGGTGCTCGGGCCCGGAACCGGGCTCGGTCTCGCCGCCTTGCGCAGTGAACCCGACGGCAGCTCCAGCGTGATCGAGACCGAGGGCGGCCATATCAGTCTGGCGCCGCGCGATGCCGACGAGATTTTCATACTGGAATTTCTCGCGCGCCGGTTCGGCCGCGTCTCCTATGAGCGCGTGCTGGCCGGTGATGGCTGGCTGAATCTGTATCAGGCCTGGTCGGCCAGGATGGGACTGCAGGCCGTACTGCAGACGCCGGAACAGGTATCCGAGGCCGGGCGCTGCGGCGATCTCGCGGCGCGTGCCGCTACGCGCTCGATGGCCGCAATGCTCGGCTCCTTCGCCGGTGATGCCGTCCTCGTGTATGGTGCATGGCAAGGCGTCTATCTGGCCGGTGGTCTGTTGCAGCACCTGCTGGATGGCGAGACCGCCGAAGTCTTCCATGCGAGCTTCATCGACAAGGGACGCTTCGCGGCTCTGCTGAGCAAGACCCCCGTGCTGCGCATCGTCAATCCGGATCTCGGCAATCTTGGCGCCGCGGTTCTGGCTGCGAACTGGCTGGCGCGGAAGGTCTCCCCCTGAGCCACTGCACGGATCTGCTTCGGAAACCTCTGAACAAGTCCGGAACTGCGACAGCCCGCTGAGTCAGTGAGCAATAAACCGCAGGTTTTGACCAGCTCCGCTGTTGAAAGCGGGGAGTTTGGAAAACACCAGACTGTGTACCGGAGATGTTCCAATGACTTGTCCAGAGCCTTCCTAGATGTCCACGCCCGTATTCCTGCTGTTCGGCGCCACCGGCGACCTCGCACGCCGCATGCTGTGGCCCTCATTGTTTCACCTGTATTGCGACGGGCTGTTGCCGGCCGACCTGCGTCTGATTGGCAGTTCGCGATCCGATCTCGATGTGGCGACCTTCCGCGAAACCTTGCGCAGCAATATCAGCCAGTACAGCAACCAGCCGGAACTCCAGGTCGAGGCACTGGGGCGATTCCTGCAGGGCATCGAGTACGTCGCCGTGGATGTCGGTGACGCCGCCGCGTTCCAGCGTCTTGCCGATCTGATCAATGGCTATCCCGCACCTGAATTGCTGTGCTACGTGTCGACGTCGCCCTCGCTGTACAAGACGGTGGCGCGCAACCTGCACGCGGTCGGACTGGCGCGGCCAAACACGCGACTGATGCTGGAGAAGCCGATCGGCCATGATCTCGCCTCGAGCCAGGATATTCTGAATGCGGTCGGTGAGCTGTTTGCTGAAGAGCAGGTGTTTCGTGTCGATCATTACCTCGGCAAGGAAACCGTACAGAACCTGCTCGCGCTGCGCTTCGGCAATAGCCTGTTCGAGCCGATCTGGAATGCCCAGTGCATCGATCATGTCCAGATCACGATTGCCGAGACCGTCGGTGTCGAAGGTCGCTGGTCCTATTACGACGATGCCGGTGCGCTGCGCGACATGGTGCAGAACCATATCCTGCAAACCTTGGCTCTGGTCGCGATGGAACCGCCAGCCAGCCTCGATGCGGCAGCGGTGCGCAATGAGAAAGTGAAAGTCATGCAGAGTCTGCGCCCGCTGACTGCGCAGAGTGTGCAGCAGCACGCGGTGGCGGCGCAGTACGTGGCGGGGATTTCCGGTGAGTCACGGGTGCCGGGCTATCTGCAGGAAGACGGCGCGGTCAGCGGCAGTCGTGCCGAAACCTATGTGGCGATCCAGGCTCATATCGACAACTGGCGCTGGAAGGGTGTGCCGTTTTTTCTGCGCACCGGCAAGCGACTGGAAACCCGTTACAGCGAGATCGTCGTGCAGTTCCGCGAGGTCCCGCACAATATCTTCGAAGGTGCACAGGGCGCGCTGCCACCCAATCGTCTGGTCATCCGCCTGCAGCCACAGGAGACCATCACCCTGGAGTTGATGAGCAAGCGACCCGGGTTGAACCACGTTCAATTGCAGCCAGTAGCCTTGAATCTCTCGCTGACCGAGGCCTTCCAGCGTGATCGACGGCGGATCGCTTACGAGCGTCTGCTGCTCGATGCCCTGCATGGCAATGGCACGCTGTTTGTTCGTCGCGATGAACTCGAAGCGGCCTGGTCCTGGATCGATGGCATCCACGCCGCCTGGCAGCAGGTTGGCATGACGCCAAAGACCTATCCTGCGGGCACGCCCGGTCCGGTCGCCGCCGATCGGATGCTGGAGCAGGCCGGGACGCGCTGGCATGGCTGAGACCATTCAAGGCCGCTGGCACGTCTCCGAGGATCGCGCGGCCTTTGTCGCGCAACTTGTTCATCTGCTCGCCGCCGACATCGAAGCCGCTGTTGAAGCGCGCGGACGCGCTCGCCTCGGCGTCTCCGGCGGATCGACGCCGGCACCCGTCTATGCAGCACTCGCCGAGCGCGGCCTGCCCTGGGCCAAGCTCGATGTGGTCGTCGTCGACGAGCGCGCGGTTCCGCCCAGTCATGAGTTCAGCAATCAGCGGATGATTGTCGAGAAATTGCTGCCGGATCAGGAGCTCACCCATCTGGTGGGTCTCTGGTCCGACGCGCCCAATCTCGAAGCCGCGGCGGTGATCGCCGCCGAGCGCGTGCGCGCGCTCGAAGCGCCGCTCGATGTGGTCCTGCTTGGCATGGGCGAGGACGGACATTTCGCTTCGTGCTTTCCTGGCGCGATACATTTTCAGCAAGCGATCGATCCTGACGGCGCCGATCTGGTGGTGCCGATTTCGCCGATGCCTGAGGGCGTGCATCCCGCGATCGAGCGGCTGACGCTTACCTGGTCGTACCTGCGGCAGGCGCGACGGATCGTGCTCGCCTGTACCGGCGCACGCAAACGCGAAGTGCTGCTGCAGGCGATGCGCGATCTCGATCCGACGCAACTGCCGATCGCTGCGCTGTTCCTACCCGGTAATCCGACCATTGATATCCACTGGTGCGCATGAGCGCGCGCACGCCATGGCCACCGCTGGCGTACGCCCGGCCTGCAATCGAATGCAGACTCGCCCGGCGCCACCAATGACGTAAAGTTGTCCTTCCTGCGCAAAGACCAAGCTGATGACCCTGAACCGCACGATTGCCGATGTCACCGCCGAGATCGAGGCGCGCAGTGCCGACTTGCGCGCCGACTACGTGCAACGGATGCGCGCCGCACGACCCGATGGCAGCGCCCGCGGCCGCCTGTCCTGCGCCAATCTGGCCCATGTGATCGCGGCATCCGGCGAGGACAAGCCGCCGCTGAAATCCTTGGGCTGGCCCAATATCGGCGTGGTCACCGCCTACAACGACATGCTGTCGGCGCATCAGCCCTATGAAAATTATCCGGAGCTGATCCGCAACTCCGCCCGCCGCGTGCGCGCGACCGCCCAGGTCGCCGGTGGTGTGCCAGCGATGTGCGATGGCGTCACCCAAGGGCAGCCGGGCATGGAGCTCTCCCTGTTCAGTCGCGATGTGATCGCGCTGGCGACGGCGGTGTCGCTCAGTCACGACTCCTTCGATGCCGGACTGATGCTCGGCATCTGCGACAAGATCGTGCCCGGTCTGTTCATTGGCGCGGCCTCGTTCGCGCATCTGCCGATCATCTTCGTGCCGGCCGGACCGATGCCTTCGGGTCTTCCCAACAAGCAGAAGGCCGAGGTGCGCCAACGCTACGCCGAAGGCCGCGCTACCCGCGCCGAATTGATGGAGGCCGAAGCCGCTTCGTATCATGCCGCCGGCACCTGCACCTTCTATGGCACGGCCAATTCCAACCAGATGCTGATGGAACTGCTCGGTCTGCATGTTCCCGGCGCCGCCTTCGTCCATCCCAATACACCTCTGCGTGCCGCGCTGACCGATGCCGCGGTTGCCCGAGCCGCGGCCACGACCGCGCTCGCCGGCGATGCCTATCGACCGATGCTCGATGTGATCGATGCGCGCTCGCTGGTCAATGCCGTGGTCGGCTTGATGGCGACCGGCGGTTCGACCAATCACACCCTGCATCTGATCGCGATGGCACGCGCCGTTGGCTATCGACTGAACTGGGAAGACATGGCGCGGATCTCGGCGGTCACACCGCTGCTGACCCGCATCTACCCGAATGGCTCGGCCGATGTGAATCATTTCCATGTCGCCGGTGGCATGAGCTTTCTGGTCCGCGAGTTGCTCAAGGCTGGCCTCGTCCACGCCGATGTCCGCACGATCTGGGGCGATGGTCTTGCTGACTATGCGCGCGAACCGATCCTGGTCGATGGCGTCCTGCAATGGCGCGATGCGCCGGCAGAGTCCGGTGATAGCGAAGTGCTGCGTCCAGTCGATCAGCCGTTCACTGCTGATGGTGGTCTGCGTCTGCTCAGCGGCAATCTCGGCAAGGCGGTCATCAAGGTGTCGGCGGTCAAGCCCGAGCATCAGCGCGTCGAGGCGCCGGCGCGCGTGTTCGAGTCCCAGGATGCCTTCGCCGCTGCATTCAAGGCCGGAGAACTGGCCCAAGACGTGGTCGCGGTGCTGCGTTTCCAGGGCCCCGATGCCAACGGCATGCCCGAGTTGCATCGGCTGACGCCGGCCCTGTCGAGCCTGCAGGATCGCGGATTCAAGGTGGCCCTGCTTACCGATGGCCGCATGTCCGGCGCATCGGGCAAGGTGCCAGCGGCGATCCATGTGACGCCAGGCGCGAATCGTGGCGGCGTTCTGGCGCGGGTACGCGATGGTGATGTCATCCTGCTCGACGCCGATAGCGGCGAACTCAGCGTGCATGTCGATGCCGATACGCTGGCGCAACGAAGCCCCGCCGCTGTTGATCTGAGTGAGGCCCAGAGTGGCCTCGGCCGCGAGTTGTTCGCGCGCTTCCGTGCCCTGGTCAACAATCCGGATCAGGGTGCCTGCGTACTGTTTGGAGACGAACCATGAGAGATGCAGTCGGCGCCTTCATGCGCAGTGCGGCGGTGGTGCCGGTCGTGGTGATCGAGGATGTGCGCCATGCCGTTCCGCTGGCCAATGCCCTGCTCGCCGGGGGCGTCAACGTGATCGAGATCACCCTGCGCAGCGCGGCTGCGCTCGCCTGTATAGAAGCGATTGCGCGCGACGTGCCGGATATCCAGCTGGCTGTAGGCACGGTGCTGAACCCGACCCAGTTGCGTGCCGCACGCGATGCCGGGGCCCGCCTTGCCATCTCGCCCGGCATCGATCATGCCCTGATCAATGCGGCAGTCGAGCTCGAAATTCCACTGCTGCCAGGAATCTGCACGGCCTCGGAACTGATGCTCGGCCTCAATGCCGGGCTGAGCCATTTCAAGTTGTTTCCGGCCAGCGCGGTCAATGCGATCGAGCTTGCCAAGGCCTATGCCGGACCCTTTGCGCAGGCACGGTTCTGCCCGACCGGCGGCATCAGTATCGAAGCAGCGCCGGCCTATCTCGCTCAGTCCAATATCCTCTGCATTGGCGCCTCCTGGCTGGCCTCAGCCAGTGCGATACGAGCCGAACACTGGGATGAGATCAGCAAAATCGCGCGACAGAGCACGCAGCTTCGCAGTTGAGTCGAGCGCTGCCGCAACACAACGACTACAAAGCGCAGCCATAGGCCTGCAGTGTCGGCGCCGAAGCATCACGCGCCTGCCTGCAGACCGTCGGCAGGGCGGCGCGTGCATCGACGTCTTCCGCCATCGATTTCCACGCCGACTTCCATTGTTCGATGCCGGGGCGGATCTGGGCGCTGACCTCGGCGGGGATCTTTTCCATCAGGCATTGTTCGTAGTCGGCAAGAAATTCGTCGCACTCGGCGACGCCGGTGATGGCAGGGACTGCGCGGCTGGCCTTGTTGCTATCGGTTTCCTCGGCTGACTTCGAGCAGGCCGAGATCAGGCCGAGTGAAATCAGTCCAAGCGTGATCAAGGCGCGTGCAAGACGTCGATTCAAATCCATATTGGGCTCCGGCTGGTGTTGGACTGAATACGGCTCGTTCAACACGGTAAATGTCAGTCGCTGCACAAACCGAACGCGCACACTCAATTCAAGATGCGACCGCCAGCCTCTCCGATCTCGCCATCGCTGCCGAGCAGCGGCGCCTGCAGCAAACTGATCTTGGCCTGCACCTCGCTCTCGCTGAAGGCGCCGCGCTTGTGCAGCCAGCGGAATTTCTGGATTTCCTTCTCGGGCGGATTGTCGCTGTTGATCTCGCCATACCAGGCGCGCAATTGCGCGTGCTTGCGCCGGGTCAGCTCGGCGAGAATGACATCATGCTGCTGATCACGGATCACATAGACCCGGCCGCCGTCGAAGGCGAGCACCGAGTACTTCACCGTCGACACGTAATACCAGGCAAGGCAGGCCGCGCCGAGCAGCAGCCAGAACGGAATAGACTTCAGTCCGGCCTCCGACATCAGCGCACCGCCTGCCTGCACCACGCCAATCACGATCCAGAGCAATCCGACATTGCGCCACCAGTCCTGGCGCTCAATGCGTTCCGAAGACTTCTCCGGCATGTCGGCGTAATTCAGATCGACATCTGCGGAACCGCTGCTGTCGCGGAAGGCATAATTGAACGTGTCGTCGCCGAGCGCGAACTCGATCCGGTTGGAAAGCTTTTTCTGTCGGAATTCCATGTCAATCCTGTTGCCGGTGCTGAAGTCGTCCCGGACCAACGCTTAGAATATCGCGCCTGATCGAACCGGTGGACAGTTTCGCCGCAGATTTCACCACAGATCACTTTTGTGGCGAGACCTTGCTCGCCCTGCTGGCTGTAACATCGCCGGCTTGTTGTGCCAGGCCCGATTGGGGTCGCTGGGTACTACCTGCCGTAATTTATGCGCATGCAGCGCAGGGAATGCCGTCAGCACATTGGGCAGCTGACGCCGGATTGAGCTTGGGGGAATGTAATGCGCTGGTATTCAACGACTTCCGATCATTCGCGACGGCTTGCAGTCCGATCCGCGCTGGGCGTCCTGGCGATGCTGTTCGCCTCGGTGCTGAGCGCGGGCGATGAATTCGAGATCGCGCCGGCACCCGATTGGCTGGCGCCGGTGAGCGTGGGCAAAATCAGCGAAGGCTTGCGCGGCCAGGCAAGCTCTGGACGATATTACCTGCTTGCCGATTCCCAGGTACGCATCGATGCGACGAATCGCACGCGCTATCTGCGCTATGCCACGCTGGCGCTCAACGCCAAGGGCGTGGAGTCGATCGCCAATATCGAGATCGAGTTCGACCCGGCCTATCAGACCCTGATCCTGCATTCGATCGATGTCCTCCGCGACGGTACCCGCATCGCCAAATTGGCTGCTGACAAGGTGCGTGTGCTGCAACGCGAGACCGAACTGGAGGCGCGCATCTACGATGGCAGCAAGACCGCCAGCGTATTTCTCGAAGACGTCCGCGTCGGCGATACGGTGGACTATGCCTACAGTCTGATCGGACGCAACCCGGTGTTTGGCGAGAGCGACTTCGGCGGCATCAGCCTGCAGTACGGGGTGCCGGTGGCGCGCATTCATGCGCGCTTGCTGAGCCCGCAAGCCGAGCCGGTGACCATCGCGGCGCGCAACACCGAACTGAAGCCAAAGGTGCGTCTGCTCGATGACTATCGCGAGTACGTCTGGGATGTCAGTGACGTGCCGAGCCTGGTCGTCGACGATGATGCACCAAGTTGGTATCTGCCCTATCCGACCGTGGTCTGGAGCGAGTATCGGGACTGGGCCTCGGTGGTGCAGTGGGCGCGACCGCTGTACCAGGTGCCGGCGCGCCTGAGCCCGGAGCTCGACCGCGAAGCTGAAAAAATCGCCCGTGAACATCGCGGCGACAAGGCCCGTCTGGCCGCGGTGCTGCGTCTGGTGCAGAGCGAGATCCGCTATCTGGGTGTCGAGACCGGACCGGGTTCGCATGCGCCCAATCCGCCTTCGCTGGTCTTCGAACGCCGTTTCGGAGATTGCAAGGACAAGGCCCTGCTGATGATTTCCCTGCTCGATCGACTGGCCATCCGCGCGCATGCGGCCCTGGTCAACACCGATCTGCGCCGCGCGGTTACCACTATGCATCCCGGGCCGGCCGTCTTCGACCATGTCCTGGTTCGCGCGCATGCCGACGGCGAGGACTACTGGCTCGATCCCACCCGCGCTACCCAGGTTGGCGGACTCGACCGCCTGTATCAATCAGACTACGACTACGCACTGGTGATCGCCCCGGAAAGTCGCGCGCTGGTGTCGATGAAGAATCCCAGCCATGCCCTGAACAAGCAGCTGATCAAGTTCAATTATGACGCCAGCAAGGGCTTCGAGGAGCCGGTCAGCCTCAGCGTGGAGACGACCGTCGAAGGCGCGCGCGCAGAATCCCGGCGCTACAGTCTGACCTCGAGCAGTGTCGATGAAATCCAGAACGACTATCTCAACTACTACGCCGACTACTATCCGGGTATCAAGGTGGCCGCGCCGCTCACCGTCGCCGATGATGTCGTCAACAATCGGGTCACCACTACCGAGCACTATCTCATTCACGACATGGCCGAGCTTGCCAAGGCGCGCGGACGCCACGTCGTATCGATCAGCAGTCCGGACATTTCGGATTATCTGCGGAGCCCATCGGCGCCCAAACGCAGCGCGCCGCTGGCGGTATCCCATCCGGTCGATGTCACCGCCGAGATCGAGGTCATCCTGCCATCCGCCTGGAAGATGGAGGCGTCCACCGAAAAAGTCGAAGACGCAGCCTTCTTCTTCGAACGCATCATCGCGCCGAAGGCTGAGCGCCTGCTGATCACCGATCACTTCCGCTCCCTGACCGACGAAGTGGCCAGCGCAGCGGTGCCCGACTACGTGGCGAACCTGGCCCGTGCGCGCCAGGAGCTTGGCTATGAGCTCTCCTGGGCAGTGCAGACGGTCGCGGCGGTCGAAGCATCGACGGGCGAAAGCGAGCCGGCAATCGATTCGACAAGCAGCGCGACCGCGCTGGACCGGATGAACTGGCCGATCGCCTTGCTCGGCTTCGTTGTTCTGGGCGGCTGGATCTGGCTGGCAGTCCGGGTTTATCGCTGGGACCCGCGGCCACGCAGCATGCAGATCGATCCCCGCCTGCAGGGTCTTCGCGGCTGGTTGTGGTTACCCATGCTCGGAGTCTGCCTTTCACCGCTGAACCTGCTTATGCAGATCTACCAGACGCTCGATGTGTTTTCATCGGAGACCTGGGCGGCAATCGCGGTCTATGGTGGCGAGAATTACCACGCGATGTGGGCACCGTTGCTGCTGGCCAGCCTGTTCGTCAATCTCGGGCTGCTGGTTGCCTCGGTGCTGCTGGCGCTGTTGTTCTTCCAGCGCCGCCGCAGTTTGCCGAGCCTCTACATCGGCTTCCTGATCACCCATCTTTGCGTGCTCGTCATCGATCACTTCGCGTCGATCTATCTCGCGCCGGAGCAGAGCGACGATGCTACCGGTTTGCGCGATATCATTCGCGCCCTGTTTTCAACCGTACTGTGGGGAACTTACTTCGCCGTTTCGGTGCGGGTGAAATCGACATTTCTGGTGCGCTATTCGGCGAATGCCGAGGATGCTGCTGACTCGACAAAGGCGCCTGACGCCAATGTGCCGGCAACAGCGCTGGCAGAGGCCGGTTCGCCGCAACTGCCACCACCGCTTCCGCCGCGGAACGCGCCCGAGTACTGAACCCGACCCCCTCTCCCGCTGGTGGGAGAGGCTCCTGGGCGAGGGATGGCTTCGATGGTGCCCGGTGTTGACGCACAGCGGCGCAACGAAACCCGACGCGGTCGAGCGCGACTGTCCAGCGCTGGCGGTCGCCGTGGCGGGTGCGATGTACGACAATCCACGATGAGCGGCGCCGTTGCCGCTGCAACGCGCCCAAGCAGACAGGAAAGAAGATGAGCCGAGATCCAAGATACGACATCCTGTTCGAGCCGATCCGGATCGGACCGGTGACTGCGAAGAATCGCTTCTTCCAGGTGCCGCATTGCAATGGCATGGGCCATGCGATGCCGGCTGCGCATGCCGAGATGCGCGCGGTCAAGGCCGAGGGCGGTTGGGCGGTGGTGTCGACCGAGGAATGCGAGATCCATCCGAGTGGCGATGTCTCGCCCTATGTCGAAGCACGGCTCTGGGACGATCAGGATATTCCCGCGCTGGCGATGATGTGCGATCGCGTGCATGCGCACGGTGCGCTGGCCGCGGTCGAGCTGACCCACAACGGCCCGACTGCATCGAATCTGTATTCACGCGAGGTGTTGATTGCGCCCTCGCATCAGCCGAGCAAGTACGGCTATCCGCACCAGGCACGCGCGATGGATCGGCGCGATATCGCCAACTACCGGCGCTGGCATCGTGATGCCGCATTGCGCGCGCGCCGTGCCGGTTTCGACATCATCTATGTCTATGCCGCGCATGATCTCAGTCTGGCCATGCATTTTCTTCAGAAGCGGCGCAATCAGCGCAGTGACGAGTACGGCGGTTCGCTGGAAAATCGGGTCCGCCTGTTCCGCGAAGTGATCGAGGACACCCGCGATGCGGTCGGTGCCGATTGCGCGGTGGCGGTGCGCTTTGCCACCGAAGAATTGATCGGTGCGGGTGGTGTCACCTTGACCGAGGCCAAGGAGATCGTGCACATGCTGGCCGATCTTCCGGATCTCTGGGATGTCAATGTCGCCGCCTGGTACAACGACTCGGTGCCCTCGCGCTTTGCCCGCGAAGGTGCGCAGGAACCCTTCATCGATTTCGTCAAGAAGGTGACCAGCAAGCCGGTGGTTGGCGTCGGTCGATTCACCTCGCCGGACACCATGGTCTCGCAGATCCGTCGCGGCGTGCTCGACATCATCGGCGCGGCGCGGCCCTCGATCGCCGATCCGTTCCTGCCGAAAAAAATCGAACAGGGCCGCACCGAAGACATCCGCGAATGCATCGGCTGCAACATCTGCGTGACCGGTGACATGACCATCACGCCGATCCGTTGCACCCAGAATCCGACCATGGGCGAGGAATGGCGCAAGGGCTGGCACCCCGAACGCATCGATGCCAGGGGCAGCGACAGTCGCGTGCTGATCGTCGGCGCCGGGCCGGCCGGTCTGGAAGCCGCACGTGCGCTCGGTCAGCGTGGTTACGAGGTGCACCTCGCCGAAGCGCTGAAGGAACTCGGCGGACGGGTGAGCCGCGAGGCGCGTCTGCCGGGTCTGGCCGAATGGGCGCGCGTGCGCGACTGGCGCTGCAGCCAGATCGACAAGCTGGGCAATGTCAGCATCTATCGCGATAATTTGCTCACTGCCCAGGACATCATCGACTTCGGCGCCGATCATGTGGTGCTCGCCACCGGCTGCCACTGGCGCCGTAATGGCTACGGCCGCAGCAATGGCGCGCCGATTGCAGGTTTCGACAGCGAGCACGTGTTCACGCCTGACGATGTGATGTCAGGCGCGTTTCTTGCGCGCGCCCCGGCCGGACCGGTAGCGATTTTCGATGATGATTCGTTCTATCTCGGCAGCGTGATCGCGGAAAAGTTGCGCGCCGATGGTCGCGAGGTGTTCTACATCACGCCGGACGATACGGTGGCCTCATGGAGCGCCAATACGCTCGAGTACCGGCATATCCAGTGGCGCCTGCACAAGCTTGAGGTCGAGCAGATCACCGCGCACAACATCGTGGCATTCGCCGAGGATCACCTTTTGCTGGAACAGGTCTGGTCGGGTCGTCAGCGCAGGCTCGCTTGTGCTGCGCTGATCACCATCACCGCGCGCCTGCCCAATGAGGAACTGTTGCTGGCTCTGCGAGATCGCGAAGCCGAATGGGCCGAAGCCGGCATCAAGAGCGTGCGCGCCATCGGCGATGCTGAGGCGCCCGGTCTGATTGCGCATGCGGTCTACGCCGGCCATCGCTACGCGCGCGAACTGGATACCACGCCGCGCGGCGAGGTTGCCTTCCTGCGTCATTTCCATATCGCCCAGCAGGGCGGGTCGGCATCGAACGAGCGCGGCGACGGATAATCCTTCGCGCAGTTGTCCCACGGCACCACGACGGGGGTCCGCGATGAAGTCGACTACGCCAGCAGCCAGTCCCGATGCCTATGTCGCTGCGCTGACAGGCTGGCAGCGGACCTGGGTCGCGAAATTGCGCAAGGCGGTGCGCGCCCCGGCGGAACTTGAGGAACGCATCGATGGGGTCATCTGGTCTACATCGGCAACGGTCCGGTGCTGCTGATCCGCGCCGAAGAGGCCCACGTGCTGTTCGGCTTCTGGCGTGGACAGAGACTGCGCGAAATCGCGCCAGCGCTCAAGCCGGGTGGCAAGTACGAAATGGCGACGCTGATCTTGGATGAGTCGAGCAGGCTGCCAGCCACGACGATGCGTGCGCTGGTCAGCGCCGCTGTGGCGTTGAACCAGACGCTCGGCGATCCGACTGATCTGGCGGCGCTCGCCAGGCCAGACCACTCAGCAAAATCCGCCACAGTGTCTGCGCGTGTTCGAAGACCGAAGTCGGGCTTGCGCTGACGCCGCGTCCCGCCCACTATCGGCGCTCCTATTCGCCCGAGACTTGACGATGTCGCGACCGTCTATCCTGCGCTGCCCTGCCATCGTGCTCAGCACGATATCCGGCACCGCCTCGGCACACGGGCCGAGCGCCGAGGTCGTTTATGCCATCGCCGGGTTCTATCTGTTGCCCCTGATCATCGCCCTCCTCGTGGCACCCAGTGGACGTCGCTTGGACATGTTCGGCTTGGATTTTCTGGCGTTCATACTGGGCTGGTTGATCATGTACTTCGCATTCCCGACTGGCGGCACGGCAAATCTGGCGCTCGCTGCCATCGGCTATCTGCTGCCCTGGCTGCTGGTCGTACTTGCGGGTGTCTGGCGCTTTCGTCGCCGAACGATTTGATCGAACCTGCATTCGGCAGGATGATCGGGTCGCTAGACTTTGTACCCTGTCATGAAGTGGAGGCGCGACGCCTCACTCGGACAGCGAGCCCACCGGCCGAGCAGGATGCAGTCGATGAACCGAACCCGCCAAGTCGCCCTGAGTATCCTGATCGCATGGCTCTCCCTGTTTCTGGCCGCACCGGCAACCGCCAAGCGACTGAACCTCGAGTTCGAGATCGACGGCATCCAGCGGCGCGTGCTGGTGATGGTGCCCAAGGAATCCGGACCCGGTCCGATACCCTTGATCATCGTCTTTCATGGTCGCGGCGACGACAGCGAGAAATTCGCCAGCGCGGTGAAACTTCAGCGCGACTGGCCCGAGGCCATCGTCGTGTATCCGCGCGGCGAGTTCATCGATACCCAGCCACCGATGCGTGGCTGGCAGTATCACCTCGGTGACTACGGCAATCGCGATCTCAAGCTGACCGATCGGATACTTGCCGAACTGTCGACTCGCTATCCGATCGATCCCCGGCAAACCTATGCCGCCGGATTTTCCAATGGCGGACACTTTGTCTTTCTGCTGATGGCCGAGCGCAATCAGACCTTCGCGGCCTTCGTCGCCATCGGCGCCCTGCAGCCGAACTATCGCAGCAGTGCAGCGCCCAGGCCGATGCTTTACCTGTTCGGACGCGGCGAAAATCCCAGGTACCACGACGACTGGGTCGCCACGGTCAAGACCCTGATCCTGCACAACGGCGTCGCCCCCGCCTCAGTCGATTATCTGAATTGCTGCCGCCGGCATGCGGCGAACGCCGACGGCGCCGTGCTCGTCTACGGCGCCTACAACGCCGGCCACATCTGGCCGCATGACGGCAATGTCTGGATCAGGGAGTTCCTGCGCGATGTCACGCCATCCGTGTCCGCGCAAAAAAATTCGCCTTGATCGATCCGGATACTCGACCATTGCGAACGCGCAAGACTACCGCTTGATCGTTGACGTTGCCGTTGACGTTGACGTTGATGTTGATGTTGCTTTCACAATTGCGCTCGAATGCACTCGATCACGGTTCAAGGCCCGACCAAATTCACGCCAACGGCACTCGTGCCCAATCCTCCCCTGGCATCGCCACGGCAGTGGCAAAAGCCCACTCGTTCAGTATTTCTCACGGTCGGCTAATGCAGCCGCTGCCAGCATCGGGACATGCAGGATTCGAACTCCACCCGCACCGGTCGTTTCTTCACGTGCGACCAACAGCTACAGCTGCTCCAGCTGCGCGACGAATGGGACCTCGTCCTTGGCGACGGGCCGGTGGTCGCCACGGCCATTCATGACGGCCACCGAATGCGCGAGTCGCTGCGCCCGCACCTGGCCATCGCAGCCGAAGACCGCAGGCGCGAGGAGGACCCCCTGACCGGTCTGTTCACCACCGTGGGCGACGTACGCCTGCGAGCGCGTCACTCGCGCTTCCAGATCGATCTCAACCGGCCGCGCGAACTGGCCATGTCCAGCAACCCGGAGGACACGTGGGGACTGAAGATCTGGCACGGCAGCCTGCCCGACTCCGAACGCGAGATCTCGCTGTCCAGCTATGACGACTTCTATGCCATGGCGACCGAACTGCTGGACCGCCTGATCGAGCGCTGGGGCTGCGTACTGCTGATCGACCTGCACAGCTACAACCACCGGCGCGAAGGTGCCGAAGCGGAGCCAGCACCACGGGAAGGCAACCCGGACATCGAGCTCGGCGTGACCACGCTGGATCCGCAGCGCTGGGGCGCAGTGTCCGCGCGCTTCGCCCAGGCCCTGCGCGCCTGCCCCGTTGGTGGCAAGGCGCCCGATGTGCGCGAGAACGTGCGCTTCCCCACCGGTGGTCACTTCCCGGAGTGGGTGTATGCGAAATACGGCGACAAGGTGTGCACGATTTCGCCCGAGTACAAGAAGATCTACATGGACGAGTGGACGGCCCAGGCCGACATCGCGGTGCTCGAGGACCTGCGCCACGGCCTCCAGCGTGCGGTCGATGCGGTGCGTCCGGAGTTCATGGCGTGTCGGTGAGCACAGCGCCTGCGCTGCAGCCGCTGCCGCCCGTGGCTGCGCAGGTGGATGAGGCGCTGGCCGCGATGGACGCCGAAGTCGACTGGCTGCTGGCGCTGTCGCCGATCGGCAACCACGAGCTCTGGGAAGCGTTCGAAGCCAGCGGCCGTACGCAGGTGCCGCCGCTGCAGTACATCGACCTGGAGGTCGACCTGGTCGAAGCGCGCCAGCGCGTGCTGGCGCTGCCGGTGGACCAGATCGAATCGCCGCTGCTCTCGGGCCTGCTGGCGGAAAAACAGCGCGAGCTGGAGCGCCAGATCGAACTGGTGCGCCTGCGCGGCACCGACGGCTTCATCGCCGCCAGCATCGACCTGTTCGGCGGCGTGGAGGCTTCGCTGCTCAAGCTGGCCCGCGAGATCCTGCATTCGGTGCAGCCCGGCGAGGCGCTGCAGGCCGATGCCGGCATCGACGAAGTGATGGAAGCGGTCGAAGCGGAGCTGGCGTGGTACCAGCAGGGCCCGAGCGGTTTCCGCGCCGAAGTGGTCGTCGATCCCGATCTCAACTCGATGATGATGGTTTCCCACGGCGTGCTGTACGTCGACGCCAACCTGCGCTTGCCGCATGCACGCGTGCAGCCGCTGATCCAGCACGAGATCGGCACTCATCTGGTGACCCGCCACAACGGCCGCCAGCAGCCGCTGCGCCAGCTCGAAGTCGGGCTGGCGCACTACGACCCGCTGCAGGAAGGACTGGGCGTGCTGGCCGAATACCTGTCCGGATTCCTGCCGGGCGAACGCCTGCGCGTGCTTGCCGCACGGGTGGTCGCCACCGAGATGGCGATCCATGGACAGGACGTGCCGGCCATCTTCGACCTGCTGCACGTCACCCACGGCCTGCCCACCGATGATGCCTTCGACGTGGCCGTGCGCGCGCGTCGCGGCGGCGGCTTGACCAAGGACGCGGTGTACCTGCGCGGGCTGCGCGACCTGGTCGAGCACCTGCAGGCGGGTGGCGCGCTGGAGCCCCTGTACGCCGGCAAGTTCGCACTCGCGCACTGCGTGGTGCTGGACCAGTTGCGCGACCATGGCTGGGCCGCGCCGCCGGCGATCCTGCCGCGCTTCATGCACCTGCCCGGCTTCGAACAGCGCCTGCAGCGCTGCCGCACCGAGTCGGTATCCCAACTCTTCCATCCCTACCCCGAGCTCCAGGAGCACGCCGCATGAGCACCCCGCCGATCAAGCTCGGTTTCGTCGTCAACGCCATGGCCACCGAGAAGGACAACTACACGACCATCCGGCTGGCGCGCAAGGCCATCGAGCGAGGTCACCAGGTGGCGCTCATCGGACTCGACGGCTTCATCTACGACGCCGAAGGCCATGTGCACGCGCACGCCCACGTGCCGCGCCAGGACAAGTACGCGGACGACGCCGCGCTGCTGGCCGACCTGCAGGCAGGCGATGCGCAGCGCCAGCGCATCTCGGTCGACGAACTTGACGTGCTGATGCTGCGCAGCGATCCGGCCGAGGAAGTGGAGGACCGACCGTGGGCTCCGGGCAGCGCGCTGCTGTTCGCGCAGCTGGTCACCCTGCACCACGTGATCGTGCTCAACGATCCCACCCACCTGACCGACGCCTCCAACAAGACCTATTTCCAGAACTTCCCCGAGCAGGTGCGCCCGGTGACCTGCATCACCTGCGATGCGGACGAGATCAAGAACTTCATCAAGGCGCGCGACGGCTACGGCGTGATCAAGCCACTGCAGGGCTCGGGCGGACAAGGTGTGTTCGTGGTCACGCCCGAAAGCGGCGGCAATCTCAACCAGATGATCGACGCGGTGCTGCGCGACGGCTACGCCATTGCCCAGGAGTACCTGCCCAAGGCGGCGGACGGCGACCTGCGCCTGATCACCCTCAACGGACGCCCGCTCAAGGTCGATGGCAAGTACGCGTGCTTCCGCCGTTACAGCGACAGTGGTGACGCGCGCAGCAACATCAGCGCAGGCGGCAAGGTCGAGATCGCCGAGCCGGACGCCGATGCGCTGTGCCTGGCGGAAATGGTCGCGCCCAAACTCATCCGTGACGGCATGTACCTGACCGGCCTGGACATCGTCGGCGACAAGATGATGGAGATCAACGTCGACACCCCCGGCGGCATCAACATGGCCGATGACCTCACCGGCGTGGACTTCAGCGGCCACATCATCAGCGATCTGGAGCGCAAGGTGCGCCTGCGCGACAATTACAACCGCACCCTGACCAACACCGAGCTGGCGATGATGTAGCGCGTCGCGGAGCCCCCATCGCCTGCAAGCCGATCACACGGCTGAGGTTCGTGCCTGTTTTTCGGCGGCAGGTGCGACCTGGGCTACCGCTCACCATGAGAAGTCGCGTGAGGTGATTCCGCTTGCTGAGCCGTCGCGCCGCCAGTCGGACGCGCTGGCAATGGGGACTCCCTTGGCAGATGCACCTGACGGCCGAAAGCACGCATTCCCCAACGGTGATGCCAGTCCACCCGATGGCTTTGGCGGGATCCCGTCGAAGCACTCCAGGTGCCTTCAGGAATTCGCGACGCGCTCTTCGGTAAGCTCTCGCCACTTTCCGCCGGCACCCTCCATGAACCGATATACCTCGATATTGCTCCGCGCCTACCTGCCGGCGGCCGTGCTGCTGCTGGTGGCGATTGGGACGATGCTGTGGATATCGGTGGCGGGCAACGTGAAATTCCTGAATGACTGGATCGGGGTGCTGCGATGGCTGCCGCCAATCGCGCTGATCGCCGCGCTGGTGATGGCGGCGGTGGCGACGCTGCGGATGTGGCGCTGGCAGCGCGAGGACGCCCCCACCTGTGCCGCCTGCGCCGGTCCACTGGGCCGCCTGCAGCACGGTCGTAACGGCGACTACCGCAGATGCATGGCATGTGCGGCTATCCAGGACGAGCAGGCGACCGCGAGCGAGTGACCGATTCGGTGTGGACGAAGGCCGGACGAGCGCAGCGTCAGCCGACGCATGCCAACATGCTTGCCTCCACGCCACGCCGGCACCTCATGCTTTCCTTCATCATCCCCGCACACGACGAAGCCCGACTCATCGCCGAGACCCTGGATGCACTGCACGGCGCCGCGCAGGCACTGAACCTGGAGTACGAGGTCGTGGTGGTCGACGATGCCTCCACCGACGACACCGCGCGCATCGCAGGCGAACACGGCGCGCGCGTGGTGAAGGTGTCGCACCGG
>JBBSLG010000003.1:0-232720 GCA_038255435.1 Lysobacterales bacterium | reverse complement strand
CATGGATGCCGGGCCGGGCAGGTCCACCAGGGACGGGTCCACTTGCCTCTGCATCAGCGAATTCGACAGCATCGTCAGGCTTACGAACGCCCGGCATGGCGAGGGCATGGCGAGGGCATGGATGCCCGAGGTAGGGCAACGCAGGAGCAGTTGCCGGATGCCCGAGGTAGAGCAACGCAGGAGCAGTTGCCGGCGAGCCCATGGCGAGGGCATGGATGCCCGAGGTAGAGCAACGCAGGAGCAGTTGCCGGATGGGCGAGGTAGAGCAACGCAGGAGCAGTTGCCGAATGCCGGGCCGGCGACGTACATGGATGTATCCCAAGGGGATTCCCTTCGGTCACAAGTGTCGCGAGAGGCAGGATGCCGAGAGCGATCGCCTTGCACCAGGGATGACTACTGCCTGATGCCGCACTGACGGCCGTGCCACGTCCAGCACCCTCATCCGGCCTTCGGCCACCTTCTCCCGCACAGCGGGAGAAGGGCTTGATCCCCTCTCCCGCTTCGCGGGAGAGGGCCAGGGTGAGGGAAACACACCGAGCTGCTCACCAGCCCTCAGCAACCCGCCGGAGCCAAGCGCTGCTCAGCCTCCGAGCGGATGCGTGCATGCATCGCGGCCAGACCATTGGCACGGGTGAGGGATAGATGGGACTTCAATCCGATCGCGGTGATGAAGCTGGGTTCGGTCGCGAGGATTTCGGCTGCGCTGCGCCCTGAGTAGACGCGCAACATCAGGGCGATCAGCCCCGAGACGATGGCCGAATCACTGGTGGCGTGAAAGTGCAGGGCCGCAGCATTGCCGTCAGCGACCACCCAGACCAGGGATTGGCATCCCTGCAGCAGGTTTTGCTGGGTTTTCCATTCCTCGGGAAACTCGGGCAATTTACGGCCCAGGTCGATCAGGTACTGGTAGCGCTCGCTCCAGTCGCCGAAGAATCCGAACTCCTCGGCAATGGCAGTCTGCGCTTCCTCGCTGGTCTCTGCCTGTAGATCGCTCATGAGCGGATGTTCCAGCGCGGGCCGGCCGCTGTGTCCTCGATCTCGACACCGAGTTCGGCAAGTTCCTTGCGAATCGCGTCAGCGCGGGCAAACTCACGTGCCTGTTTTGCCGCCTGACGCTCGGCGACGCGTGTCTCGATCTGGGCATGA
Organism: Lysobacterales bacterium; assembly: GCA_038255435.1. Classification (GTDB taxonomy): domain Bacteria; phylum Pseudomonadota; class Gammaproteobacteria; order Xanthomonadales; family Ahniellaceae; genus 0-14-3-00-62-12. The sequence goes on along the minus strand of JBBSLG010000003.1, from coordinate 231,574 downwards.
CTGAGTGTGCAACTGCCGGCGGCGCGATTGAACCAGTCCTCTGGTGCCTGTTGCAGCAGGCCGATCAGACCCGCTGCGCCCAGCAGTTCGGCCTTGCGTGCGCGTCGCTCCGCGACCGATTCCGCGCGGCGGGCATCGGCCGCGAGCTGGGCCAGAATCGCCAGCGCCTGCGGGGTATTGAGATCGTCGCAGAGTGCCGCTTCGAAGGCTTGCGGAACCGGGATGTCCGCGTCCGCGAGTTCGACGTCGGCAAGTTCGCGCAGGGTGCCGTAGAGCCGATCCAGTGTGCGCACGCTTTGTTCGATCAGGGCGTCGGACCAATCCAGCGGTTGACTGTAGTGTGCCGACAACAGGGCGTAGCGCAGCGCCTCGGGTGGGTGCTCCGCAATCAGATCGTGCACGCGGAACACATTGCCGAGCGACTTCGACATCTTGCGCCCGTCCATGTTCAGCATGCCGTTGTGCAACCAGAAGCGCGCGAATATTTTTCCGCCATGCGCGCAGGTGCTCTGCGCCAGCTCATTCTCATGGTGCGGAAACTGCAGGTCGACTCCGCCGGCATGGATATCGATGGTGTCGCCGAAATGTGCCTCGCACATTGCCGAGCACTCGATGTGCCAGCCGGGCCGGCCACGCCCCCAGGGTGAGTCCCAACCGGGAAGCTCGGGTGTCGATGGCTTCCACAGCACAAAATCGCCAGGCTGGCGCTTGTACGGCGCCACGTCGACGCGCGCACCGGCAATCATCTCGTCGGTGCTGCGGCGCGATAGCTTGCCGTAATCCGCGAACGAATCGACCGCGAACAGCACATGGGCTTCGGCAACGTAGGCATGGCCGCTGGCGATCAGGCGCTCGCACATGCGCACGATATCCGCGATGTGATGGGTGGCGTGCGGTACCAGGTCGGGCCGATCGGCACCGAGCGCCGCCATGTCGCTGGCGTAGGCCGCGCTGAACTTGTCGGTGATGACGTGGATCGGCACACCTTGCTCGATCGCCGCCGTATTGATCTTGTCGTCGACATCGGTGATGTTGCGCGCATAACTGACGTTACCGAACAGGCGCCGCAGCAGTCGCGCCAACAGGCCGAACAGCACTGGTGGGCGCGCATTGCCGATGTGCACGTAGTTGTAGACAGTCGGGCCGCAGACGTACATGGTGACCCGCTCGGGATTTGCGGGCTCGAAGACTTCGACTTGCCTGGTCAGATTGTTGTAGAGCTTCAGTTGCATGATCGGATTCCGGTTCAGGCCCTGATTCTACCTGCCCAGTCCCCGGTCAGGCCGTCTCCGCGTGCTCCGATCTGCCAATTGCTCATATCTGAATCCACGCCTCTGGCCTCGGACGCGCGCAGGCTCCGACTCGAAATTCCCACAGACTCTGTTCATTGCCGGCATGTTGTAATGCCGGCATCGCATACCCGAGGGAGCTTGTTTCATGAACCGTTTTCTACTGCTGGCGGCTCTGACCATTCCTTGTGCCGCCCTTGCCCAAGCCGAGTATCACGAGGCACCGTTGGAAAACGTCTCCTACGGCTATGCCGATGTGCTGCGGGTCGACCCGATCTACCGGAACAGTGTCGTGCGCGAGCCGCGCGAGGAATGTTTCGAGGAGCCGACAACTTATCGCGAGCGCTCCGGCGGTGATGCCACCGGCGGTACGGTGCTGGGCGCGATCATTGGTGGTGTGATCGGCAACAAGGTGGGGCGTGGTGATGGTCGCCGCGCAGCCACAGCAGCCGGCGCCGTTATCGGTGGCGCGATCGGCCACGATATCGACAAGAACAATGGCTCGCAGCCGGGGCGTGAATACCAGGGCACGCGTCAGGAATGCCGTGTTGTGGAGGTTGAGCGCCACGTTCGTGAGGTCTCTGGATACGACGTCGAGTATCGCTATCGTGGCGAAGTGTTCATGTCGCGGCTCAGCTACGACCCAGGTCAGCGCCTGCGCATCCGGGTTTCGGTGGCACCGGTCGAGTAGTCTTTGCGCCGCGCCGATCATCTGCCGATTGGCACGGATCGGCGGTCTTGGCGACTCTGATTTTGGTGGCTAGACTGCATTTTTCAGGGGCGATGCATAATGCTGCGGTTGATTTTCCGCCACCTCAGCGGCTCGAGGCGCGGAACTGTTGAGGTCTATCCAGCCTCGCGATTCCAGACGCTGACGATCGGACGCGATCCAGGATCGGACCTGCGCTTTCATCCTGAGATCGACGCGGTGGTCAGTCGGCATCATGCGTTGATCGAGTGGCGACCGAGCGAGGAAGCCCTGACCCGGTTCGTTCTGATCGACCTGCTCTCCAGCAATGGCACCCTGCTCAATGGCGAGGCCTTGGCGAGCGACGGCCAGGAATTGAAAACCGGCGACCGCATCCAGTTCGGCCGCGGTGGACCCGATGTCCTGATCGAGATCGACGAGTTGCCTGATCAGCAGGACCTTCCCGCTGCAGGGATTCCGCTGGTGTCCCGGACCCAGGAAATGCCCGCGATCACCTCGCTCGGCGGCCGCACGCTCCGGCGGCGCGAGTAGCGCAGACTCGCGCCGGTAGCGCGCGTTCAGCGCTTGGCATCAATCGGCTCGGTCGGATCATCGTGCGTGGCAGCCGCAAGCAGCCGCGCGCGGAATTCACCCTCGGCCAGACGCACACTGACCTCGTCGCCTGCAGCCAGACCGCGGCTTGAGCGCAGCACCGTGCCGGCGCTGTCGAAAGCGATCGCATAACCGCGCTGAAGGGTTGCCAAGGGGTTGAGCGCATTGAGCGTGCGCGCCAGGGTTCGCAGGCGTTCGGCGCGCTGCCGAAGTATCTGCGCCACGCTGCTCTGCAATCGCCTGTGGGCGCGGCCAGGCAGGTCGCTCAGCTGGATCAGGCGCAGACGCGGATGTTGCTGTTGCAGGCGGGTGGCAGCGAATCTGAATTCGGCTCTGCGGGTGTCGAGTCGAACTGCCATGACCGCGACCAGGCGGGCGTGCTGACCGCGCAGTCGTTCGGACAGTTGGGCCAGGCGGTTCAGCGGGTGCCAGGCACGCAGGCGTGCATGTGCCGAGTCGAGACGTTGTGCATTGCGCTCGATCCGGCGGGTATGCAGCGCTTCTATATTGCGAACAGCGGCGCGCAGGCGCTGACTGAGGTGATGGGCGTCGGGCACGATCAATTCGGCAGCTGCCGATGGCGTGGCGGCACGCAGATCGGCGACAAAATCGGCGATCGTGAAATCGACTTCGTGCCCCACCGCGGAAACCACCGGCGTGCGACAGCTGTGGATCAACCGGGCCAGACCCTCGTCATTGAACGCCCACAGATCCTCGATCGATCCACCGCCACGGCTGAGCAGGATGACGTCGAAGCAGGCCGCCTGGTCGGCTGCACTGAGCGCGCGACGCAGGCCTGCCGCGGCCTCACTGCCTTGCACCAGACTGGGAAATACATCGACTTCGATCAGCGGGAAACGACGCCCCAGCACCGACAGCACATCGCGGATCGCCGCGCCGCTCGCCGAGGTGATCAGGGCAAGGCGTCGGGGCAGAGCGGGCAGAGATTTTTTGTGTTCTGCCAAGAACAGCCCTTCCGTTTCCAGCTTGAGCCTGAGCTCATCGAACTGGCGCTGCAGGGCACCGAGCCCGGCCTCCTCCATGTGTTCGATCTGCAACTGGAACTCGCCGCGCGGCTCGTAAAGCGTGACTCGGGCGCGTACCAGCACCTGCTGGCCATCGCCAGGTGCGAAGCGCAGATGCATGGCGCGTGGCCGGAACATGGCGCAGCGCACCTGCGCTCCGATATCTTTCAGCGTGAAATACAGATGCCCCGATTTGGCGCGCATGAAGTTGGAAACTTCGCCCTCCAGCCAGAGCAGCGGGAGTCCACGTTCCAGCAATTCGCGCGCAGCCGCGACCAGTCCCGTCGGAGACAGCACCTGACGTTGCGAGAGTGGGGGCGCGTTCGGAATCATCGCAGTCAACGGAACGGGCCGAGCAGCAGTTCGCGCGCAGCCGCCACCAGTCCCGTCGGAGACAGGAGCTGGCGTGGCGAGAGTGGGGGCTCGTTTGGAATCATCGCAGTCAACGGAACGGGCCGAGCAGCAGTTCGCGCCCAGCCGCCACCAGTCCCGTCGGAGACAGGAGCTGGCGTGGCGAGAGTGGGGGCGCGTTCGGAATCATCGCAGTCAACGGAACGGGCCGCTCAAGATAGCGCAGCCTCGACCCGCCGTCATCGGTTTCGTCGTGCCTGGTTCTCGTTGCGCGAGGATGCAAACAAATTGCTTGACGTCGACACTGCATCGCGCTGCACTCTGACCATGCCACCTCCTGCTCCCACCGCGGCTGAAGTCGCCGCACGCGCATCCGATATCGCCACGCGTGCGTTGCGTGCAATCCCGACCTGGTCGGTGCTGACGATGGCGCAGATCTATGAAGAAGTGGACGGTCTGGCCAGCATGGCGGATCGCGTCGGCGATCAATCGGTTGCCGATGCCGCCATCGAGTTGACGGTCTACCTGAGTTCCCTTGTCGAGTCGGGCAGCCAGGCAACACCGGCGCAGCGTGAGCAGGCCCTCGAACTCGCGCAGATGCTCGCCGGCAGCAGTGGCAGCGCGAGCACGCCTGAGACTCCTGCGGCGCCGGCAGCGCGCGCGGAGCGCAAACATCGTGTCGTTATGTATCTGTTCCCTGAGGGACACGAGCTACCCGGACTGGCGCAGCAACTCGGTCATGAGCGCTATGCGGTCCGCAGCATCAGCGAGGCCAATCGCGCCTTGGCCGAGCTGAAGACGACGCCGCCTGACGCCTTGATTCTGGATATCTCGATGGTCAGCCTGCTCGGTAACTTGCTCGACGCCGCCGAGCGCGCCAGCGGCGCCGAGCGTCGGCGGCCGCTGTCCCTTGTGCTCAACAATGATGGCGATGTCCGCCAGCGTCTGTTCGCGCAGCGCGCCGGCGCCGATGCGGTACTCGAGGGCAGTGATGCCGAGCGCGTGGTGCAGCGATTGACCGACTTGTTCGTAGCGCAGCGTCGCGAGGACGCGCGCATCCTGATTGTCGATGATGATCGCGACATGGCGATGTTCTGCGAGACCGTGCTCGGCTACAAGGGGATGACCACCAAGGTCGCGCACAATGCGCGCAGCGCACTCGATGCGCTGCAGGAATTCAAACCCGATCTGGTCCTGCTCGACCTCTACATGCCCGATATGAACGGGATCGAAGTCGCGCAGCTGATCCGCGAACGCCCGGATATGGCTTTGGTGCCGATCATCTTCATGTCCGGCGAAGAAAGCCTCGACAAACGCTTCGACGCCATCCGCATGGGTGGTGATGACTTTCTGGAGAAGCCGGTCAAGCCCAGGCATCTGATCGCTTCGGTCAGTTCGCGGGTCAGTCGTGCGCGCCTGCTCGCCGCCGGACACTCTGCGGCGACAGTACGCACGCCCGCGCGTTCCGGGCGCATGGATCGGGCCACCCTCGTCCACGAGGTCGAACGCTCTCGACGCGGCGAACTGGGCGACTGCGTGGGGCTCATCCTTCTCGCCGTCGACGATCTACCCTCGCTGGCGCGGCGGCTGGGATTTGTGCGTACGGGGGATCTGGCCCAGCAGATCATCGCGGTACTCGCGCTCGAGCCCGCGTTCAAGGCAGGCATCTGTCCGCTCGGAGAGTTTTCATTCCTTGCTTTGCTGCCGGCTTCCTCTGCGGGTGCGCTCAAGGTGGCTGCCGAGAATGTGCGCACCCGGCTGCAGGGCCGCGGTTGGCTTGCCGCCGAAGCGCCGGTCCGGGTCAGCTTCACTGCGACCCTGGCGCGGGTCGACGAGGGCACCCACACGATCGACGATGTGGTTGCCCAATTGGGAACTGCCCTGCGCACACTGCAGGAGCAGGGCGGCGCGCGCCTGCAGCAGCTGGATTTCGAACTGGCTGAGCAGCGTCAGGAATCAGTCGAAGAGGCGTTGTCGCGCGCCATCCTCAAGCGACCCTTGCGTGCGGAAACTGCGCGACTTTCCTATCGAAGTCTGGTGCCGATGCGCGGTCAGCATTCCAACCAGTTCCTGATCAGGCTCACCCTGGTCGCTCCGCGTTCGGGCCAGGAAAAGCTCGTCGAAGCCAGCCACTTCATACCGGTGGCGCGCGAACTCAATGTGATCAAAAGTCTCGACCGGTGGATGCTGCACAGCGCCGGACAGGCGGTCGCCGAGCACGCTGCTACTCATGGCGACACCAGGGTGCTGATGCCATTATCGCTCGAGAGTCTGGTTGAGCCCGCATTCTGCGACTGGCTGATGGCCGAGATGAACAGCTTGCGCATCGATGCGGATGCCATCGCCATCGTGCTCGACGCCGCGGCCATGGCGACAGAAGTAGCGCGCTACAGCCGCTTGATCGACCAGCTGCAATCGACCGGCGCACGTGTCTTTCTCGCCGGATTCTCCGATGGCGGCAATGATCAGCTGCGGCTCTGCCGCCTGCCCAGCACCTATGCCAATATCATTTCGATGACACCACCACCCGAAGCGGTGGTCGCTGACTGGGCTGAATTGCGCCGTAAGCTGGTCCATGAGTCGCTACGCCATGGCAAGATTGTCCTGGTCGATCATGTCGACGAGGCGGCAGCCCTGGGTGAATTGTTCAAGGATAATGTGCACTACGTGCTGGGCGATGCTGTCGGCGGCTGGACAGCCGACATGGTGGCGAGCGAAATCCGCTTGGGTTAGCAGTCAACATGGTGGGCCGGCATGGTTGACGGTGCCGACGCTGACAGCGCGATGACCAGCGGATCTGTCTGATCTGGCTCCCTGCGTACTTCAGATGGCACCGCCTCTGGAGTTGGAGCAGGCCAGCCTGCCGTTCGATTGTCCAAATCATTCAACCTGTCAAAGCCTGATGATGATGGCGCAGATGATCCTCGATGAAGCTCTGGATAAACCAGTAGCTGTGATCGTATCCCGGGTGCCGGCGTAGCGTCAGCGCCTGGCCGGCGCCTGCACATGCTGCCTCGAAGCGCTCAGGTTGCAGTTGCGCATCGAGAAAGCGATCGGCCATTCCCTGGTCGATCAGGATTTCTCCGGGGAACAACTGCTGGGAGACGAGCGCGCTGGCATCGTACCGGCTCCATGATTCGGGATTCCCACCCAAGTAAGCAGTGAATGCCTTGTGTCCCCAGGGAACAGCGCTCGGCGCGACGATCGGGGCGAATGCAGAAACCGAGCGATAGCGCTGCGGATTGCGCAGTGCAATGACCAGCGCACCGTGGCCGCCCATCGAATGGCCGCAGATTCCACTGCGTCCGGCATCGATTGGAAAACGTCCGGCAATCAGATCCGGCAACTCGCTCGAGACGTAGTCGTACATGCGGAATCGATCCGCATACGGCGCCTCGGTTGCATTCAGATAGAACCCGGCGCCTTCGCCGAACTCCCAATCCCCGGTGGCGCCGGCGATTCCGGTGTCGCGCGGGCTGGTGTCGGGCGCGACCAGAATCAAGCCGAGATGGGCAGCCAGGCGCTGCGCACCGGCCTTGATCATGAAGGTCTCTTCGGTGCAGGTGAGCCCGGCGAGGAAGTACAGTACCGGCAACGGTTGTCGGGTCGATTGCGCGGGCTGATACACACTGAACCGCATCGGTCCGCAATTTTGCGATTGATGCAGATAGCTGCCCTGCACACCGCCGAAGCAGCTTTGTTCCGAAATGATTTCGACGCTCATCGGTTCAGTACACGACGACCGAGCGGATCGATTCGCCGCGGTGCATCAGGTCGAAGCCCTCGTTGATCCGCTCGAGCGGCAGCGTATGGGTGATCAGGTCATCGATATTGATGCGGCCTTCCATGTACCAGTCGACAATTTTTGGCACATCGGTACGGCCGCGCGCGCCTCCGAAGGCACTGCCGCGCCAGTTGCGGCCGGTGACCAGTTGGAATGGACGCGTGCTGATTTCCTGGCCGGCGCCGGCGACACCGATGATGATGCTGGTGCCCCAGCCCTTGTGGCAGCACTCGAGTGCCTGTCGCATCAGTTTGGTGTTGCCGACGCATTCGAACGAGTAGTCGGCGCCACCTCGCGTCAAGGACACCAGATAGGGAACAAGATCACCCTCGACCTCGTTGGGATTGACGAAGTGCGTCATGCCGAATTTCTCAGCGAGTGCCTGCCTGCCTGGATTGATATCCACGCCAATGATCATGCCAGCTCCGGCCATACGTGCGCCCTGGATGACATTGAGTCCGATCCCACCCAGACCGAACACCACCACGCTGCTGCCGGGCTCGACCTTGGCGGTGTAGATCACTGCACCGATGCCGGTCGTAACGCCGCAACCGATATAGCAGACCTTGTCGAACGGCGCGTCTTCACGAATTTTCGCCAGGGCGATTTCGGGGAGCACGGTGAACTGCGCGAACGTCGAGGTGCCCATGTAGTGGTGGAGTTTTTCACCAGCCAGGGAGAACCGGCTGCTGCCATCGGGCATCAATCCCTGGCCTTGGGTCGAACGGATTGCCTGGCAGAGGTTGGTTTTGGGATTCAGGCAGTATTCGCATTCGCGGCACTCGGGCGTATACAGCGGAATGACATGATCGCCCTTGCGCAGGGACTTCACGCCGGCTCCGACCTCGACCACGATGCCGGCACCTTCGTGTCCCAGGATGGCGGGGAACAGGCCTTCCGGATCGTCGCCAGACAGCGTGTAGGCGTCGGTATGGCAGATCCCGGTGGCTTTCAGTTCGACCATCACCTCGCCAGAGCGAGGTCCCTCCAGGTCCACGGTTTCGATCGTCAACGGAGCACCGGCTCGGTGAGCAACAGCAGCGCGAACTTTCATGGGAATCTCCTGGGCGTTGCATGGCGGTGATTGTGTCGAGTCTGCACAGCCTGCGCGGCAATCGCAACAATGCGATGATCAGCGCATGACCAAGGGCGGCGCTGGATGAGCTACAGAATCGAATGGCTGGACGCGATCGCTGCGGTCCGGCCAGAGCAATGGAACTGCCTGCTGCCGACTGCCAACCCGTTTGTTCGGCATGAATTTCTGCATGCGCTGGAGCAGAGCGGCAGTTTGCGCGGCGATCTCGGCTGGCGCGCGCATCACCTCGTGCTCTGGCAGGGCGATCAGCTGGTCGGCGCTGCGCCCTGCTATCTCAAGGGTAATTCGCATGGTGAATTTGTCTTTGACTGGAACTGGGCCGAAGCCTACGAGCGCGCCGGTGGCCGCTACTACCCCAAGCTGCTGTGCGCGGTACCATATTCGCCGGTGACTGGGCCGCGGCTATTGGCGAGCGTGTCCGGCCACATCAATGAGATCCGGCAACGCCTGCTCGACGCAATGCGCCAGCACTGTGAGGAAGGCCGCTGGTCGAGTGCACATCTGAATTTCTGCCTGGCCGATGAGGCCGAGCTGGCATCGACGGGACACGACCCCTGGTTGCCACGGTTCGATTGGCAATATCACTGGCAGAATCAGGGGTATCGTCACTTCGACGATTTCCTTGCGGCGCTGAGTTCGAAAAAGCGCAAGAACATCCGCCAGGAGCGCGCACGGTTCAAGCAGGACGAATGGCGGATCGAGCGTCATCTCGGTCGTGACATCGATTCCGATCTGCTGGACGATCTCTACCGTTTCTACGCGAGTACGTTTCTTGCCAAGGGTAATGTGCCGGCGTTGACGCGCGCATTTTTTACACACCTGATCGATGCGATGCCCGACACCGTCATGGCGGTTGTTGCCTCCCGGAATCACGAACGCGTGGCCGCATCGTTCTGCCTGCAAGGCCCTGACACCTTGTACGGACGTTACTGGGGCTGCAGCGAGGAAGTGCCCGGCCTGCATTTCGAGTGCTGCTATTACCAGGGCATCGAATACTGCATCGAGCAGGGCTTGCAGGTGTTCGAGCCGGGCGCTCAGGGTGAGCACAAGATCGCGCGGGGATTCCTGCCTGTCCGCGTTCACTCACGACACCATGTGCGCGATCCGGGATTTCGCAGCGCACTTGCCGAGCATCTCGAACTCGAGGCGGTTCACCAGGAACGTTATCGCGAAGTGCTGCTGCAGCATTCACCATTCCGGACAGGCTGATTGCGAGCAATCGGACACCGGGTGGCTGTGTCCAGTGTGCAACGCCACACTAAAGTGTCGTCGACGCTGGTGCTGAAACCGGGATTTGACTGCGCAGTGAATAGATGAACCAGGCGATTGCGGCGATCAGGGCAGCAGCAAGGAAGGCGGCGCGACCACCACCGATATCCCACATCGCGGCGGACAGCAGGGCACCGATCACGCCCCCCACGCCCGAGGAGAATCCGTACAGCAGGCTTTGCCCTGCCGCCGCGCGTCGACCGGGAAAGTACTCGGTCATCTGGCGCATGCAGCAGGCATGAAATACGGCAAAACCGAATGCGTGCAGGGTCTGCGCCAGCGCCATGATGATCAGCGAGTCGGCGAACAGTGCCGTCATGATCCAGCGCAACACGGTGAGTGCGATACAGACCGAGATCAATCTGGGCGCGCCATAGCGGGCGATCAGACTGGGCACTTGCCAGAACATCGCAATCTCGATGGCAACGCCGAGCCCCCAGAGCGCTCCGATCGCCGCGCCCGAATGGCCATGGGTCTGCAGATGCAGGGTATAGAACACATAGAACGCGCCAAAGCCCACCTGCATCAGCAGCGCTACCAGCAGGAAGCGGCGAATACCAGGGCGCCGCCATAGATGGCCAGCATCGCTCAGATCCTTCTGGTACTGCGCGGGTTGATCGTGCCGATGCGGCCATGCCGCTGCCACCATCAAGATGAACAAGGGCAGGGTGATCAATGGAAACGAGGTGCTGCCGAGTTGATCGAGCAGCCAGCCATAACTTGCCGCCACGATCAGGAAACCGACCGAGCCCCAGAGCCGGATGCGTCCGTAGTCTTCGCTGCGCGGCCCGAGCGCCGACAGGGTCATCGCTTCGAACTGTGGCATGACGGCGTTGTAGAACAAGCCGAACACCGCCATCACCGTCAATAGCGCCAAGGCACCAGAGCTCAGCAGGAAAAGGGCGAAGCACAAGGTGGTAAGAATTGAACCAAGCAGGAACCAGTAGCCTGGGCGGCGACTGCGTCCTACCAGATGCGCCCAAACCGGCGGGCCGATGATGCGGCTGGCATACCAGAGTCCGAGCATGGCGCCGACGATGTATCCGCCGTGACCGAGCGCATCGACCCAGCGCCCGATGTAGGGCGTATAGGCACCGAGTGCCGCGTAATAGCAGAAATAGAAAACGGCGAAGCGGCGAAACGAGCTGTCCATGCCGGTCTCTTACTCGGAGTAGTGGCCCCGCGGGCGTATCGCATTCTATGTCGGCGCGCAGTCCGGCGGGCGGGGGAGCGGTGCTAGGCTCGTGGTTTCTGGCGAGGTGCTCCATGCTGCGTCATCTTCTATTGCTTTGCCTGATCCTTGGGTTGCTGTCGACCGGGGTAGCGTGCGCCGATGCACCGGCCGAACAGTCCGCAGCCGATCGCGAATTCAGCGCGCTGTATCAGCGTGAATGGCAATGGCGCCTGCGCGAGTATCCCCAACTCGCGACCGCGGTGGGTGTCCATGACTACGACGACCAACTCGGTCGTGTGAACCTGCGCAACCAGCAGGCGCGGCTGCGCTGGCTGGCCAAGTTCAAGAAGGAGCTGGTCCAGCTGGACGCCAGCACGCTGAGCCCAGCGCAACGGATCAATCACGCCATCTTCGTGGCCCAGATCGACAATGCGATTGCGGCCCAGGAACTCGGCGCCTACCTGATGCCGATGACTTCCGACTCCAGTTTCTACGCCGATCTGGCGATGCTCGCCGATGTCCATCCGCGCGCCAACGAGCGCGACTACCGGCACTATCTCGCCAGATTGCGCGCCATCCCGCGCTACTTCGATGAGCACACCGAACTGCTCAATAAGGGGCTCGCGCTCGGCATGACCTTGCCGGCCGTGGTCCTGCAGGGCCGTGAGGCGCCGATTCGTGTCATCGCCGAAACGTCCGATATCGAATCAATGGCGTTTTACCTGCCTTTCCAATCAATGCCGGCGTCCATTCCGGAGTCGCGGGCGAATGCACTGCGGGCCGAGGCACGCGAGGTGATCCGCGGACAGGTCATCCCCGCCTACGCGAAGTTGCTGAGGTTTTTCGTTTCCAGCTACCAGCCCGGCGCGCGCAAGACCATCGCTGCCTACGATCTACCGGCTGGCAGGGCCTATTATCAGCAACAGATCCGCGAGTACACCACGCTCGATATGGAACCCGAGGCCATCCACCAGATCGGTCTCGACGAGGTTGCGCGGATCCGTGCCGAGATGGAGCAGGTCAAACACGACGCCGGATTCGAAGGTGACTTCCCGGCGTTTCTTGCGTTCCTGCGCAGCGATCCGCAGTTCTATGCGCGCACGCCGCGTGAGTTGCTGATGCACGCCAGCTATCTGGCCAAGCGCATCGACGGCATGTTGCCGAAATACTTTTCCAGGCTGCCGCGGCAACCCTATGGAGTTGCCCCGGTGCCGGCAGCGATCGCGCCGTATTACACGACAGGCCGCTACAACCCGGCACCCGAAGGCGGCAAGGGCGCGGGCTTCTATTGGGTGAACACCTGGAAGCTGGAGGCCAGGCCACTGTACGTGCTCGCTGCGCTGACCTTGCACGAGGCAGTGCCGGGGCATCATCTGCAGACGGCGTTGGCTGGCGAGCAGGCCGAGCAACCGCCGTTCCGTCGTTACAGCTACATCTCCGCCTATGGTGAGGGCTGGGCCTTGTATGCCGAGCATCTCGGTGTCGAGATGGGCGTGTACGAGACGCCCTATGACCAGTTCGGCCGACTGACCTACGAGATGTGGCGCGCGGCCCGTCTGGTAATAGATACCGGCATGCACGCCAAGGGCTGGACGCGGGATCAGGCACTGACCCTGCTGCGCGAGAACACGGCGCTGAGCGAACACGAGATCACCACCGAAGTGGATCGCTACATCAGCTGGCCTGGTCAGGCACTGAGCTACAAGCTGGGTGAACTGAAAATTCGTGCACTGCGGGAGCGGGCGGAGTCCCGTTTGGGCGATCATTTCGACCTGCGCCGTTTTCACGATGCGGTTCTGGAGTTGGGTTCCGTGCCGCTGCCGGTGCTCGAAGCTCAGATCGAACAATTCATCGAAGCGGAGCGCGCAGTTGCCGCTGAATCGTAGGCGAGGCGTACCGGCTGGCTATCGATTGTATGGATTCGACGCTAGTCCGGGTGCCGCCAGATCTTTATTTTTCGTCGAGTAAAGTTCTGTAGGGCATTGATATAAAAGACTATAGCGGTGATTCACTGACGGCGGCTGAGGATCTTTCGACCGATCATGACGAATGGCCCATGGTCCTTTTGATTTGGTGTTGTACTTTACCAGTACACCAAACCACGGAGACCGGTCATGATCAGCACCCGCAGCAATACCCCGAGCCAGGCCAACAAGCCCACCGCCAACCCAGCCAAGGCTTTGGCGGTCCCGGTTGCGGCCAAGCTGGCCTTTGGCGAACGCTATCGCCCACGCGAAGTCGGCACCGGGTACGGCGCAAGCAGCGGCTACGCCAGCGCGCGTCGCTATGCCGATAGCCGGGCGACCAGCTATTTCCGTTGTTCGTGATATCGAGCAGCGAAGTCTGGATTGGCGGGACGGCGCTCCGCAGCGTGGTGTTCGCCGACTGATTTTGTCTACCGATTACGGTGTCGGCCAGACACGCAGCGGAGCTGCAGCCTCTGCGTAGGCCGATTCGGCAAAGCCGCGCACCAGCCGGTCCTGGGTCACCAGAACGGGCAGGGCGGGCTCGCCGAGCTGATCGAACAGCAGCTTTGCGGATTCCGACTGATCGACGACCAACTCCTTGAACGGCAAATCATTCGCCAGCAGCCATTCGCGCGCCTGTTTGCAGTAGGGGCATGTGGACAGACTGAATAACAGGATCTGGCCATCGGCGTCGGCCTCAGCGAGCAGGGCTCGATAATCAGCCTTCACAACAGGAACCGGGCTACGCAACTGTGCCACCAGCATGCTGCCGCCGTAGCCGGCGAAGGCGCCCGCGGCGAACAGGCCAACCAGTCCGAGCACCACCATCAGAACTTTACGCATTGGCGGGAAAGCGGGCGGAGCACTCAGCGCCCCGCCCGGTAGGCCTCAGCCGCAGGCGCGCATGCAGGCGCTGAACATCTGACGACAGCGATAGAACCCGGGGTAAGTACCCTCAGCCAGGCACTCCTGGAATTCGGCGGCACAGGCCGTGGAGCATGAATTGGTAGCGGCCTTGGCATTGCCGGCATAACCCATTCCGAAGCCCAGGCCCAGAATCGCGGCGACGATGAGCGGGGTGACCAGCGTTCTCATTGACTGCACGGTGTTTCTCCTCTTTGGGTCCGACGCGAAATGCGTGGACACTACTGAGGCGTGCAGATGGGCCTGAATACGACATCCATGCTGAAATTGCCGAGTACCCCCGGCGGCGCTTCAGGGCCGCAGGACGAGTTTGCCGATGCTGAGCCCGGACTCGATGCAGCGTTGTGCCTCGGCCGCCTGATCGAGGGGAAACACCCGGATCGGCAAGGGCTGCAGTGATCCCGCCTCGAAATGTTGCAGCAACCAGTTCATTCCGCGGATCAGCCGTGGTCCCTGTGCCGACAGGAAGCTCAGATTGCATCCGATCACGCTGCGATTGTCCCGCGTCAGTTCGAGTGGATTGAAGCGCGGCGTACGCAGCCAGTCCCAGGCGAGCTTGGGCCAATTGGGCAGGCCACGACCTCTTGGCAGCATCGAGGCAAAACCGTAGACGCAGAGCCGTCCACTCGCGGCGAGGTGCTGGTAGCTCGCCCTCAGCGTGCTCACCCCGTTGGCGTCGTAGATTGCGTCATAGCCATCGGGCGAAATCTGCTTAGCACGTTGCCAGAGATTCTCGCTCTGCTTGTCGATGACGTGGCTGCAGCCCATTGCGCGCGCGGCTGAAATCTTGTCTGGATTGCCGACCACGCCGGTCACCTCGCAGCCGGCGAGGCGGCCGAGTTGAGCGAGTGCCGAGCCGACTCCGCCAGCCGCCGAATGCACCAACCAGCGTTCGCCGGCACGCGTCTGCGCGAGCTCGTGGGCCATAAACCAGGCTGTCAGAAAAACTGTGGGCAAGGCTGCGCCCTGTTCGGCGCTCAGCAGTGACGGTCGTGCGAATACGCGGTCTTCGTCCAGAACAAGATGGCTGCTGTAGCCATTGAACAGCGTAAGCGCGATGACTGGGTCACCCTCGACAAACCGGGAGGCCGTAGATCCGACCCGGAGCACGCGTCCGCTGACCTCAAATCCCGGAGTGATCGGGTAGCCGTGCAGGACACGGGCGGATTCGTACAGGCCCATGCGGATGATGCCGTCGGCATAGTTCACGCCGATTGCCTGCACTTCGATCAGCACCTGCCCTGGCTGGGGCTCGCCGGGATCGAATGATTCAAGCTGCAGCGCCGAATAGTTCCCCGGCTTGTGGATACGGATTCTGCGCGCCTCGCGCACAGCCGGTTCGTGAAGTTCAGCCGGCGCGGAATGCATCCAGACCCTTGCGCGCCTGTGCGCGGACTTTGGCGCGCAGCATCGGTGTCCAACCCAGGATCATCCCTACGGGCCCCAGCGCCTGACGGCTCCAGCGCCAGAAATCGAAACGGTCGCGGTGCCGATAGATCCGGCCGTCCTTGAACTCGAACTCGGCGTCGATGATGTTGTGCACCTTGCGCCCGGTCGTCGAAAACGTGTACCAGGCTTCCCAGTGGGCGCGGCCGCGACCCGCGTCGGCGTGCACATCGCGGTACTCGACGCGCAGGTCCTTGCCGCGGACGCAGAGCATGCGCCACATATCGCCGGGCTCCTTGCCACTGAGCTCGAAGACCTCATCGCGAAATTCGGCATCGGGGTGATAGCAAGCCGCCATCGCATCGCCGTCGCGCCGCTGGAATGCCTGATAAAACGACTCCAGCAGTTCGCGGTCAGTATCGGTCATCACAATTCCTCAGCACTAGGGAACTTCTGAACAAGTCCAGAGCCGCGATAGCCCCCTGAGTCAGGGGGCGAAAAACCGCAGGTTTTTCAGGGTCTGGCAAACAATAAGCTGTGTGGCGAAGACGTTGAAGTGACTTGTTCAGAGCTTCCCTGGGGCAACAGACGTGGGACCGGGCGATCAGCGCATGTCGCTGGCTGGTGCCCGGTCAGGAAGTATCAGTGCTGCGGTGAAATCCGGTTGGCCTTGTGCTGAAGTGGCGGTGAAGTGATGCCGCGCGAACCATCGACCTGGTCATCGACGAACCAGGGCTTGCCGTCCTTGTCCAGATACAGACTGCGCATCTCCGATTCATTCATCGGACGTGAGCCGAGCCGGCCGAGCACGGCAATCTGACCGCCGGTTTCGTCGACCGCGCGATCGCGCTCCAGCGCCCGGGACAGTGCAAGCGCGGGCTTGCGCGTCGGGTAGTGGGCAATCAGCTCGGGCTTCGGATCGGGGCTATAGCCATAGAACTTCGGCTGCGAATCCGGTGAAGTCAGTTGCAGCACCTGGAGACCGTTGGCGCCATCGGCAATGTAGGCGAACAGCGAGGCATTGGTAGAGGCAAGAATAATGTCGCGGGCATCTTTCAGCGCGCCGCCTGCGTTGAAGCGCTGATACAAGCTCGGTACTTCCGGATTGGTGATATCGACGATGACGATTCCCTCGGTACCCGCAGCGACGTAGGCAAATGTACGTGCGACATGCAGTTTGTAGGCCTGTGCGATCGGAATCAGCGCATCGTCGATAAGAAGTGGGGCATTGCGATCGGTGACATCGATGACCTCGAGCCCCTTGGCGGTAGTGACGAAGGCATAGCGGAACTGCACCTGCACGGCGCGTGGATCGTCGAGCGCAATCGTGGCCAGCAGCCGCGGCTTGAGCGCCTCGCTCATGTCCAGCACCACGACTGCGCGCGGCGTGCTGGCGTAGAACGTATTGCCGGCGATGGCGAGATGGCGGACCCCATCGAGCACGCCGTTCTCGTTCCAGGTCAGCGCGCGCTCCAGATGATTGTTGCGTGGATCACCATCGGACAGCGTATTGACGTCGACCAGGATCAGGCCTTCCTCGGCGTCGGTGATGAAGGCGTAGTTGTAGATGCTGGCAAAGGCCTGCTCCTGATTGGTCTCGCGAATCAGCTCGCCCTTGTTGCGATCCGGATGGATCGGCTGGGTGGTCGGCAGAACCACACAGGTCGCGTTCTTCGATTCGACGTTGGTGTCCTGTCCCAGCTCGGATGCCGGACCACTGATGATGCGTTGGGCAAAGCCCTTGTTGGCGATCGAGGCGATGTCGTAAACGCGCATGCCCTTGCTGCCTTCGGCGGTATAGAGGTATTCACCGCGATGCTGCAAGCACTCCGTGGTGCCGCTGCGATGCGCATAGCCTTCTTCCAGCCGGCGCTCGGCATCGACATGTTTCTTGTAGCGGTCCGGGTAGGCAAAGCGCTGCAGATAGCTGCCAATCACCGACTGTGGCTCGTCCCATTCGGTGACGACGACTCCGCTGATCTCGCCATCGCCACCGATCCAGGCATTGAAGCCCAGGAAATCGGCATAACGCGTGCCCTGCAGCAGCAGCTGGGCCATGATCGCGTTGTTGTCCTTGCTCTTGGCCAGATGACAGTCGGTGCAGGTCTTGGTTTCGCCGCGACGCTCGGTATGCGGATAGTGCGGCGCGAATGCCTGCGAACTGAAGCCAGCTGCTGAGATCGGAGGCTGCTGAATGTAGATGCGCTCGCGGCTGCTATTGGTCGACGAGAGCACCAGGGCCGAACTGGAGCGCACCGGTGCGTATTTGTTGCCCTTGATCTCGCCGTGAATGCCGAGCTGGAACATATCGTCACGGGCGACCTGGGGGTTGTAGGTCGCGAAGTTGCGGCTCTCGCCGCCTTCGTAATGATTGCGCTCGGTCTTCCAGTTGGCCTGGATCGGCAGATGGCAGCCACCGCAACTGGTGGTCCACGAGGTGTGGCAGGTGTAGCAGGTCATGGTGTCTTCGCCATGCGCGAGCTGATCTTTGGCGATATCGGTGCCGAATTCCAGAGTCTCGGTGTTGCGGCTCATCGTATGCGCGCGGGTTGCCTTGGCGTTGAAAGCGGGCGCCACCGGGTTGGCAACATCTTTGAGCAGGGACAGTTTCCATTCCAGGCCCGGCGTGCCAACCGATCGCTGGATCAGATCGCCGCCCATCCATTCGAAGCGCTTCTTTCCATCGGGATTTCGCAGCAGGGCGAGTTGCTTGCCCTTGGTCGATGCGGCCGGACCGCTGGTCGACAGCGTCGGGTATTCCTTTGCGGTGCCATGGCAGTCCTGGCACTGGATCTCGACGCCGGCCATCACCTCGCCGACGATGTGGCCATTGCCGTGTGCGTCCTGGGCAAAATGGCAGTCGACACACTGCATGCCGAGATCGACGTGGATCGAGCTCAGATGCACGGCCTTCTCGAATTTCTTCGGGTCCTCGTCGGAGACTTGGGCGCCCTCGGCATCGAGCAGATTGCCCTTGCGGTCGCGCTTGAATACGGCGCGGAAATTCCAGCCATGGCCATGGTAATCGGCGAACTGGGTGTCCTTGATGTCTTCGTTGAGCAGGGCCACATCCTTGAGGAAATTGCGATCGCCCCAGTTGCCACGAATCGCCGCTTCTTCCGGATTGTGTTGATTGATGCGATGAATCTCGGAATCGCTGGGATATTTCTGCTTTTCCGGCCACATCTGCGGCGCAGCCGTCTCGTAGTCCCACATCGTGTAGCCCAGCATCGTGTTGATGAACATGTTGGGCTGATGCATATGGCAGACCATGCACTGGCTGGTCGGTATGGCGCGGGTGAACTCGTGCTTCAGCGGATGACCGGACTCGCCCTTGGGAATGGTCGGATCCGACTGCTGCGATTCGCCCAGATTGCCGAAGGCTGCATAGCCAGCCGAATGGCGCGGGTCGCGGTCATTGGCGTAGACGACGTGGCAGGACGTGCAGCCCGAGGAACGGAAGTCGCCCGGATTGTCATTGGTGCCGAGGAACCACAGATGCGGATCGTTCAAGCGCGTCTTGTGGATGTTCAGCGCGGGAATCGCAACGCGCTGACCGGTGCCCGGCCCGCGATTGGATTGCTTGAGATCGGGTCGGCCGGGCTCTTCAAGGCGCTGGATCTGGCCGAGCGAGTTGGGCAGGCCGGTCTCCGGGAAACTGCTGTTGATATTGCGGCCGCCGCGCTCGAACACGCGGAACACGTCGGCGGGCGGGATGGTCTCCCAAGCCGGGAGCACAAAGAGCTCGGGCAGGATGCCGTACTTCTGCATATCCGGTGTCACGGTGATCAGCGCCTTCACCGCATTGGGCACGGACTCGCGCGTATAGCTCTCACCCAGGTTGTAGCGCTTGTAGGGCAGGATGCCGTTGTTGTAACTGGCGCCGCCCCAGAGCATGGCGCTGGTCGACATCAGACTGCGCTCGCTGGCCTGGATGATCTCCAGATGGCAGCTGCCGCAGGATTCACGCGCAATCCGCAGATCGCCGGGATTGATGAAGCGGACGAACTCCGGGGCCTCTTTGTTCAAGTCGGCAAAGCTGCCCTCGGGATTGCGACTCTGCGGGTAGTTCCAGTTCGCCGGGTAGCGCGGCAATACATGGGCCTGCTCCATCGCTGCAAATAGCGGGTCGGCCGCGCCATGGCCGTCGCTGTGTTCCTCGCCGTGGTGCTCGGCACCATGCTCAGCGCTGGCGAACTTCACCGCGCTGCGCGCATGCACGACAGAACCGGCCGGTCGCATCACGCCGGCATTGCCGCCATGGCAATCGGTGCAACCCAGGATCACGGCGCGAGAGGCGTGCATCGTGTGGTTGTCGGTCGGCGTGTGGCAGCTGATGCAGCCATCGCTCTTGGCGTCGGCTTCAGCTTGAGTCTGCGCGGCCGGTGCTGGTGGCGCGGTTGTATAGCTGCGCGCAACGGGTTTGGCTTCCTCGGCGGCCAGACTGAGCGGAAGGCAGCACAGCACGAGCAGCAACATAGTCTTTCGAATCATCGCAACACTCCAGAAATCACCAGCCGGCAAGGACGATCCCATCGGGCCGATGGGCCCATCCCCGCAATGCATTCGATCAGGCCGGCAGTCAAGCCGGTCGTTCACGCAGTCTTCCAAGAAACCTCTGAATAAGTCATCACAACGTCTCCGCTACCCAGCTTAGTGTTGCCAAACCCACAAAAACCTGCGGTTTTGACCAGCTCCGCTGTTGAAAGCCGCCCCCTGACTCAGGGGGCTATCGCGGCTCCGGACTTATTCAGAGGTTCCCTAATAGGTGAAAATGAAATTGCCGAGCACGCTGTAGTAGTTGTCGTCGTCGCCGTAGAGATTCTTCATGCCCTCACCGGGCAGAAGCACCGCGCCGGAAAGCCGCAGCACCGCATTCTGGGTGGCGAACGGTCGCCAGATCCACGCGACCGATGCATCGGTCCCGATGTGACGATCGATCCGGCCCTGGTTGCGTGCCACTTCCAGCACCTCGGTGCGGTCAAACCAGAGCTCATTGATGTTTGCCGAAATGCGTGACTCCGGTGTGATGTCGAAATCGGCACCGATGCCGATCAGGCGCAGGCCGGGATTCTCGAAATTCGACTGGCCGAGTTCACGCGAGGATCGCAGCGAGGGCAGCATCGAGTTGCGCCCGGCCAAAGCGACGCCACCGCCGCCGATCAGCGGAACATTCTGGCGAATCCAGTAGCTGGTGTCGGCACCGGCGAAAATGGGATTCTCGAAAATCGCGTCATAGCCCTGCGACTTGTCATCGAATGGATCCTTGTCACCGCTGGCATAGGCCACTGAAATCCGGGTGCGTACCCAGTCGAAGTCCATCGAACCTTCGGCGGCGGCGAAGCCGGCGGAGAGATCGGAATCTTCGCCGGTGAAGGTGCCGATGTTGTTGCCGAACAGGTAATAGGCGCTGGCGGTGAGGTTGAAACGACCGAAGTGACCATCGCCGTTGTAGCCGACATAGGTCGCATCGTATTTGCGCGGAGACTCGGTGCCGAGCGAAGCAGGCCGGGCAATGAAACCGTTGTCATCGAAGAAGAAATCGGTGTCGCGATTGCGGTTGTGCACGATGGTCGCTTGCGACGTGAATCCCAGACGCGGCCAGTCCTGCCGATACAGGTTGGCAATGATCACATCGTCGTCGCGCAGCCCCGCGCCGATGTCATTGAGGCCGGAGTTGGTGTCTTTCTCCAGTCGGCGGAACCAGGCCAGGTTGTACTGCCAACGGTTGTTGTCGCGATTGCCGAACAGGCGCACGCCCAGTTGCAGGTCCTGGAACAGAAAGCCGCGAAAATCGGTCGAGAACGGCTGGATACCGAAGCGGATCGCATCGAAGTCGTAGCGCTCGCCGACATTGCGCAGATGGCGGTCGTAGAACAGTTCCTGCACGGCGACGAAGCCATCGTCGCGGGTATTGCCCAGGCGCGGATCGATCTGCAGGATGCGCACATCGTCAACGTCGACGCGGTTGTAGTTGAACGCGAGGGTCAGCCGGTATTCGTGGTCGGGCGGCCGAAAGGTGGTATCGCCCTTGGTGTAGATCAGGCCGGCGAGAAAAGTCTGCGCGAAGATGGTCTGATCGATGCCGGAGAAGATGTCGTTCTGGTTCGGATCCTCGCTTGAGGTGATGCCGGTCGGCGCCGGAATCGAACGCGGTTCGACCACCGTGTCGGAGATGCCGACCAGGCTGAGGAACCAGTCTTCGCCATGGATCGGCTTGTCGCCCTTGAAGACATTCTGGTTGTACGGGTCGTACCACGGGTATTTGAAACCCAGGGTCTCCATGATGCGCCAACGGTCCGGCATCGGCACGAACTCACCGATCACGTCGGCCGGGGCGGGCTCGATCGCGCCGGGATTGCGATCCGGAAAATCAGGCCGCGTCGGCGCCGGATGGCCCGGGCGACGCCGCGGAATGGCCGATTCCCAGGGATCGTAGTTGGCGCCATAGAGCAGGCTGGGCAGGTTGCGCCAACCGACCAGTTCAGCGTCGATCGGGGTCGCGGTGGCAGTACCTGCGAGCAGGCTGCTGATGCTGAGTGCAAGCAGGAGACGGCGCGCCATTCACTTTCCCTCGCAGACGTTCTGTTCGTTCGAATCAATGAATGGTGCCTGCGGACATTGCACATAGCGCAGGCGGGAATTTTGCGGCACCAACTGGTCGGCGCGGATCGCGGTCGGTGCGTGACCGAATCCGGTGCCGAGTGCTGCGCCGGCGTTGTACAAGCCAAGGAAGGCGATCATGTCATCCTGGTCGACACCATCTCCGGACACGCCAACGGCGCCGATCAGAGTATTGCCGCGATAGATCGGCGATGCGCCGGGGAAGATCTGCAGACCATTGCGCAGGCGCGGATTGCGCGTACAACCCAGATTACCGCCCTCGGGACGCAGTGCCAGGATCGGAGCCGCATCGGCGCCGAGATAGGCCACCAGAATTTCGGCGACCTGGTTGAATGCCAGATCGAGCTGGGCGCCATCGCTGAAGGGACTCCATTGTGCGAAGGGTTTGCTCAATGGTCCGTTGGCGGTGCCAAGGATTCCGTCCGGGAAATACGGGCGTGCGATCAGCCCGATGGCGCGCGGCGTGAACGCTGTCGATCCGCTCAGGGTGTTGGCCCCGAGCAGGCCCGTAGTCGCGCTGACATAGTTGTCGAAATCGATCTCGACGCCGGAGGCGCTGCCATTGGCATTGAGATAGCGTGCATTGGGCAGGGCCGACAACTCGCTCGCCGCGAAACTGCCGCTGAAAAAGCTGGCGCTGCGCGCCTTCTGCAGGGAGACATCGCTACCGAAGATCGGCGCATCGCGGGTGCGGGCCAGTGCCAGCACTACACCATTGCTGTCGACGACGGTGACGCTCACCCGCGCCTGCGAGCCGGTCGGTCGTCTGATCTGGGCACGGGCGCGATTGGCGACGGCCAGGCCCTCCTGCACAATTCGACGTACTTCGGTCGCGCTGAGTGCTGCCGCGCCATCGGTGCCGGCGCGCGGCGCGAATCTTGGCTGATTGGCGCCATCGACCAGGACGAACGCGTCACTGCCGGGATAGTCGCCGGCGTCGGCGCGGATGCCGGAAGCCGCCGTGGTGAATGCTGTTCCCGGCTGGACGGTGCCGTCGCTGAAGGCGAACAGGCTCAGCAACTGACCCGCCGTCGCCGGAAGACTGGCAAAGCCAGGCGCCGATGCGGGTGCGCGCGTCAGTTCGGAAAAATCCACATCCGAGAAGCGAAAGGTCTTGCCGTCCGCGGTAATCCGGTCGCCACGGCGATCGAGCGGTGCCGCGAAGCCAAAGCTGCCGGCCATCGCGATCATCTCGTCGACATCGCGATCGCGATCGCTGATCACTGCGTCGAGGCCGTAAATGGGATCGGCCGCGACGCCGATGCCACCGACCACGGTGCCGGCCTTGTAGAGCGGAAAACCGCCCGGATCGGCCGAGAGTCCCAGCGGCGATGCCTTGGGGCCGACCGTCGTCGCGCTGCCAGCGGGCAAGACGCCAGCCAGCACGGGCGCCGGCAGCTGGATAAGGTCCGAACACAGCAATTGGGAAAACTGCACGCCGAACAGCGGCCCGCTGGGCGCGTTGAATTCACCAGGATTGAAATGCTCCTGGACGATCTGGCTGGCCGTGCGCGTGGAGAATGCGTTGCCTTCGGAAGAAAGAAAACTTCCAGTGACGGCTTTGGAGATGGCGGCGAGCTCGCTCGGGACGATACTCAGCCCCTCCAGCCCGCCCGAGACACCGCGCCCGGATGAGATCGTGACGCTGCCACGGGCACCGGTCATTCGAAAAACCGCCAGCACATTGCCGACATGATCGACGACCGCAATGGTGGCTGGTTGATTCAAGCCGGCCGCCTCATTGACCGCCTGGGCGATGATCTGGCGGACGTCGTCCGCGCTGAGCAGGGTAGTGGCATTGGCGCACTGCCCGGTACAACCGCTGTCGCCCGAAGTAGCGGGCGGCGGTGCCGTCCCGACCGGGTCACCCGAATTACCGCTGCCGCTGCAGGCAGCGAGCGCAACGCAAACTGCCAGCCCAGAAACTGCAATACGGAGGAACGCCATCCCTTACTCCCCAGACAATCCCGCTAGGTGGCGGAGTTTAGCTCATGCCCGCGCAGGAGAGTGTGCGGCAATTGCATGGACATCGCGCGATGATCGCCAAGGGCTGGCGCGGGCCCTCCCGAGCCGCCCGGCCCGCTGGGGACGAGGCCCGGCCTATATTCCTTCGGTCTGGGAGAGATACAGATAGGCCACCAGTTCCTTGCCCTTGGGGTGCAGGGCGAGCCAGGTGCGGATATCGCGGGCTCGCTCGTAGTCCTCACCGAGCACGGTGGACCAACGCTCTTCGGCACGGCGACGTGCTTGCTCCTCGCGCAGACGCTTCTGCCAACTCTCGTCAAACACTTTGGCCAGCTGGCCGCGACGGGCAAGGTGCTCGACCAGACTCCACTCGCCGCTGTCGAGCCAGACTTCGTCGCAGTTATCGCATAGATCGATCTGGTTCTTGGCGTCGGCAGAGAACCGGAACTTGGTCATGAAGGCTTTGCAGTGCGGGCAGCGCAGCAGCTTGGTGCTGTCAGCGACACTGCTCGCCTCGCCGACGTCGATCTGCGACTGAGTTGGTGCCGCGCGGGTTTCGCGCCAGTTGCGGTAGGCGATCAGTGAAAGCAGGGTACCGCCGCAGTCGGGGCAGCTTAGGGCCGGCAGCTGTTCCTGTAGCTCGATGGCATGCAGTTCGCTCTTTGCGCAGGTAGGGCAGGGTGTGCTCATTATTCGACTCCGTGATTTCCGGTTCGCTTCGTCGCGCGCCAAATATCGCAGGCTTTGGCCGCGGATGCGATTGCGCCCCGCCGCTGGTCGGCACGGCCCCGGTCATCGTCCTTCGGCGCAAAGCCGATCCAACCGGTTTACCGGCTGGAAGCATGAATTCGGCACTGCCCGCCATTTCGCCCGAACCAATGCGAGCGGATTGCGTGCGCGACTATGCAATCCGGCCTTCTGGCCGATGTGGGGCGTTGCCCAGCTGTGGTACATCAGCCGATTGCGCTGCGGGCGATCGCGCCCATAGCCCGCGCCCATAGCCGTTCCAATCGATCATTCAGGAAAACACCATGAACCTCCTGCATCCCCGGTTCCGCCTCGCCGTCGCGGCATTTGTTTTGTTGTTGGGCCACGCAGTCAACGCCTCGATCCATGCTGAAGCAGGAACCGACCCGTACTGGACAGTTACTGATCACGGCGGCGAACACCGGGGCACCGTGGCAACGCGCGTGGTGCGCCTTCAGCTGGATCAGCAGGCATTGCGCCAGTACCTGGGCGGACTGCCGGCCGCCGACGCCATCGGTGATCTTCCCTTGAACCTGCCCGATGCAGAAGGGCGGCTGCGCACATTCAGGGTCAGTCGAAGCCTGGTGATGGCACCTGAGCTGGCCCGGCGCTTTCCCGAGTTGCAGACGTTTCAGGGCGTCGCCGATGACGGACTGGCGCGGGTTCGATTCGAGTTCGGTGCCCGTGGATTTTCCGCGATGATCTTCGATCCGTCCGGCGTCCGCCTGATCGAGCCGGCCGGAGCCGGCGACGAATACCTCAGCTATGCGCGCGCAGGGAGAGAGGACGATCAGCCCTTCCAGTGCCTTGTCGAGGATGCCGGTGAGCACGCCGGCATGGATGAGTTCGCGCTCGGGCTGTCAGGCCCGCAACCCTTGGCGACAGGCCCGACCTTGCGCACCTATCGCACCGCGGTCGCGGCAACAGGGGAGTACACCGCGACCTTTGGCGGCACTGTGGCGCTCGGCATGGGCGGCATTGTGTCGGCGATCAACCGGGTCAATCAGGTCTACGAGACCGACTTGGCCATTCGACTGGTGCTGGTGCCGAACAATCACCTGATCGTCTACACCGACTCGGGCACCGATCCGTATACCAACAGCAACGGCTCAACGATGCTGGGGCAGAATCAGACCAATCTCAACGCGGTCATTGGCAGCGCCAATTACGATTTTGGCCATGTGTTTTCGACCGGTGGCGGTGGCGTGGCCAACTTGAATTCGGTCTGCAACGCCAGTTCGAAGGCGCGTGGCGTCACTGGCCGCGGCACGCCGGTGAATGACCCGTTCTGGATTGACTATGTGGCGCACGAGATGGGCCATCAACTGAACGCGCCGCATACGTTCAATGGCACCACCGGTAGTTGCAGTGGCAATCGCTCCGGGAGTGCGGCATACGAGGTGGGCAGCGGGTCGACCATCATGGCCTATGCGGGTATCTGCGGTGCCGAGAACCTGCAACCGAATTCCGATCCCTACTTCCATGTGGCCAGCCTCAATACGATCCACAACTACACGCAGTCGGGCACCGGTTCCAGTTGTGGCAGCACGGTCGCGACCGGCAACAATGCCCCGGTCCTCGCCGCGCATGTGGCCCGGACCATTCCGGCGATGACGCCGTTCGCGCTGAGCGCGAGTGCAAGCGATCCCAATGGCGACCCGGTCACCTATCTGTGGGAACAATTCAATCTCGATCCCACCGGTTCGACCGCGGCTACGGTGAATCTGGACAATGGACTGCGTCCGCTGTTTCGCTCGTTTGAAGCGACAACTTCGCCAACACGGCTGTTCCCGCGGCTGCAGAATATTCTTTCCAACACCCAGACGGTCGGCGAAGTCATGCCGACCAGCAATCGCATTCTGACGTTTCGCGTCACTGCCCGTGACAACCGCAGTGGTGGCGGTGGCGTGGATTGGAACTCGGTGAATGTGACGGTGGTGAATACCGGGCTCGGTTTCGCCGTGACCTCCCAAAATGCTGCGGAGTCCTGGGCTGCAGGGTCCAGCCAGAACATCAGTTGGGAGGTTGCCGGTACGACGGCCAGCCCGATCAGTTGTGCGAATGTGGACATCCACTGGTCAGGCGACGGCGGGCAGACTTTCCCGTTTGCGCTGGCTAGTGCAACCGCCAACGATGGCAGCGAGCCCATCGCTGTCCTGGCCCAGGCCACCACCGCCGGCCGGGTGCGGGTCAGCTGCGCAGACAATGTGTTCTTTGACATCAACAATGCGAATATCACGGTAGCGGAGGGCAATGCCGCACCAACGATCTCGCTGCCTGGCACAGCAGTCGGCTACACCAGCAATGGCCCCGCCGTGATTCTTGATGCGGGTGCTCTGGTCAGCGATCCCGACTCGGCCGATTTGGCTGACGGGGTCCTGTTTCTCAGCCTGGTCAACAATGGCGAGGACAATGATCGCCTCGAAGTCCGCCATCAGGGCATGGCGGCAGGACAGGTTGGGGTTGCCGGTTCGACGGTAAGCTTCGGCGGTACCGCCGTCGCTGCGCTCAGCGGTGGACTCGGCGTGGTTCCACTGCAGTTGGCGTTCAATTCGAATGCTACACCGGCTGCAGCTCAGGCAATTTTGCGCAACATTACCTATCGCAATGTTGGCATAGTCGTGGGCACACTGCCGCGCTCGGTGGAGGCGAGGATCGCTGATGGTGATGGCGGATGGTCGACCGTGGCGGGCAAGACGATCAACATCACGCTGAATGCGCCCCCTGCGCTGGTCTACATCGATGACGGCGACAGCGACGACCAGGTCGAAGCGGGCGTGCCGATAAACTACGAGGTGGTATTCACCAAAGACATGGACGCTGCGTCAGTTTCAATCGCCGACTTCGACAATGCCGGCACCGCGGCAGTGACCGTAAACACGGCAATCGAGTCTGGTCCGGGTGTGATCACTGTCAATTTGACGCCGACCAGCGCCGGTACCCTGATCCTGCGCATTCCCGCGAGCGCTAGCCTGCTCGACGCCACCGGGCTCGCACTCGCAGTTCCGCTTCAGGACGACACCGTGGTCAGTGTGGTGAATACGGCGGCAATATTTGCCGATTCATTTGAATAGATGACCGGGGATTCCTGCCGGGCGAGTTGCACGGCAGGAATCCATCGGTGTGGATTTCGAGCCTGATTGCCAATTTGTATAGGGTAAGATGCGCGCCCTGCGCCACTCGCCGCGATGATCCGGCGTGACCCTCACCATTTTTGTCAGGAATTGATCCCATGCACCTTGTATTGCCACGCCTGCCC
Organism: Lysobacterales bacterium; assembly: GCA_038255435.1. Taxonomy (GTDB): domain Bacteria; phylum Pseudomonadota; class Gammaproteobacteria; order Xanthomonadales; family Ahniellaceae; genus 0-14-3-00-62-12. The sequence goes on along the minus strand of JBBSLG010000003.1, from coordinate 203,414 downwards.
GAAGCAGTGAACCTGCGGCCAGTGCCTCGGCTGAGCGTGGTGGTGCCGGTGTTCAATGAAGAAGCCGTATTGACCGAAACCCATCGACGGCTGAGCGCTGCCTGCGCTGGCGTGGTCGGGGACGATTTCGAAATCGTCTATGTCGATGATGGCTCACGCGACAAGACCTGGGCCATGTTGCAGCAAGTGATCGCGGAAGACGCGCGTGTCGTCGCCGTGGCGTTGTCGCGCAACTTCGGGCATCAACTCGCGCTCAGCGCCGGTCTCGAACTCTGCCGTGGCGAGCGGATCCTGATGATAGATGCCGATTTGCAGGATCCGCCGGAACTGCTCGGCGAGATGATGGCGCGCATCGATGCCGGTGCCGATCTGGTCTATGGCCAGCGTACCGAGCGCCTAGGCGAGACGGTGTTCAAGCGCGGGACCGCGGCGGCTTTTTACCGTGTCCTCGATCGCCTCACCGACGTCGATATCCCAGCCGATACCGGAGACTTTCGCCTGGTCACGCGACCCGTGCTGGATGCGCTCAGGCAGCTTCCCGAGAGCCATCGTTTCGTGCGCGGCTTGTTCGCCTGGCTGGGCTTTCGCCAGGTGGCACTGCCCTATGTTCGTCAGGAGCGATTCGCTGGCGAGACCAAGTATCCGCTGCGGCGCATGTTGCGTCTGGCGATCGATGCGATCACCGGTTTTTCCACCGTGCCTCTGCGCGCTGCGTTGTGGTTGGCGATTGCGGGTTTTCTGCTGGCGCTCGCGGTCGGGGTATACGCGATTGGCTCATGGCTGTTGCACGACACTGTGCGCGGCTGGGCCAGTATCGTAGGTGTGATCGCCTTGTTTGCATCGGCACAATTACTCTGTCTGGGCATACTCGGCGAGTACATCGGTCGCATGTTCATGCAGGCCAAGGGTCGGCCGCTCGCCATCGTCCGCGAAGTGGCGGTGCGGCCGCCCCGGGAGTCAGCTCGATGAACTTGCTGCATGGCTTGCTGATCTGCGCCAGTCTCAGTGCGGCGGGCGGACAGATGCTGCTGAAGGCCGGCGCCGAAGGTCGCCAGCACTGGCAGGAATTCGTCAACTGGCAAGTGATCGCGGGATTGAGCGGCTACGGGCTGAGCACCTTGTTATGGCTGTACTGCCTTTCCAAGCTCCCCCTGCGCGTGGTCTATCCGTACACGGCGCTCACCTTTGTTCTGGTCTTGTTGGGTGCGGTTCTGGTTTTTGGTGAGCGCGCGGGTTGGCGCGCTGGTGTCGGCACCGCCCTGGTCTTCGGCGGCCTGTTGCTGATCATGGCGGACGCCCGTTGAGCGCGACCATTGCCGCCGGGCCGGCGCGATCGCCGGATGCTTCCCGCATTCCCTGGCTGAAGATCATCGGCGTGGTGATCGTGTCGCGCCTGCTGCTGTTTTTCATAGGCTTGTTCACGCTCTACAGCCATGGCATCGAGGCGCATCTGGATTGGGCGACGTGGGCGGATCTAAGTTGTCGTTGGGATTGCGGCTGGTATGGCGGCATCGTCAATCAGGGCTACGGAATCGAAGCGCCCGCGCAATCGGGTGCCACTAGTTGGGCGTTCTACCCACTCCTGCCCCTGCTCATGACGGGTATGAAGAGTTTGTTTTCCGGTGTTGATCTGCGTCTGCTCGCCAGCGCAGTTTCCACGGTCTTGCTGGTACTGGCGCTGGGCATGATGCATCGCTATACCCGCCTGATCGGCAACAGCGAACGTGTGGCGGCGACCGCGGTGCTGATCGTCGCCTTTCTTCCGCATGGCATCGTGTTCTCGTCGATGTACACCGAGAGCCTGTTCCTCTGCCTGCTGGTCGGCACCATGCTGGCCTTGCGGCTGGAGCGCTATCTGCTCGCTGGTCTCTGTGCGGCCCTGCTGTCCGCGACCCGGTCGAACGGGATTTTCATCATCGTGTTCATCGTGGTGCAACTCTGGCTGCAACTGGGCAGCGCGGCGTTTTTTCGCCCCTGGCGCAATCCGTATCCGTTCGTTGCCTTGTTGATGGCGCCGTTGGGGACGTTCGCCTACTGGACCTATGCCTTTCACACCACCGGCGATGCCTTCGCGATGGCGACTACGGTGCGCCACGGCTGGGGATGGAGCTGGGACTGGCCGCTGAGCAATCTCTCGCTGTTCTGGAAAACCGGCACCGATGCCCGCTTCTGGGTGCTCGGCAGCCTGTTCACTGCCCTATGCAGCCTGCTGCTGCTGCGCTACCGCTGGTACGCCGAATTCGCATTCTGCCTGGTGATCTTTTTCCTGATCTGGGGCGGTACCGTGCCCAATTCGCTTTGGCGCTACAGCATGGTGCTGTTTCCGGCCTGGATCGCTCTGGCGCGCGTGCTCGAGACCCGCGAATCGATGCGAATGGCGCTGTTCGGCGCGATGGGTCTGGTCGGTGGATTCGTCATGCACGCCTGGGCCCTGCACCTGAAGGTCACCATATGACGCGCAGCGTGTTGTTGCGCTGGATGCTCTTCCTGGTGCTGACGGGCTGGGGCCTGGCCTATATCGCCTGGTTCGCGCATCTGGTCGCGGACAGCCAGGATTTCGTCGTGGCCAAGCGCGTGGATGCCGTCTGCGCTGCAGCGGAGCGCTCGTCTCCCGGGGCTGCAATCATCGAATTCAACGCAGGGCAGCTCGACCGCAACATGCTGCTCGCTGGCTGGGGTGGCCCGGAAGACTGGGGTGTGTGGACCACAGCACACCGGGCACGTCTCGGCCTGCCGACACCAGCGGTCATTGACGGCGACATGCTGCTGACACTCGATCTGCTCGCGCCGATCAACCATCGCATACCTGAAATGCAGTTGCGCTTGAGGGTACCCGGAGGCCAGCCGGTCGACTGGCGGATCGGCATGCAGAGACAGGATGCGCGTCACTACCTCGTCGTGCCAGCCGAACTGCTGCGTGATCGGCACTGTATCGAATTGCAGATCGAAATCGCCAATGCCTATCGACCGATCCAGAATCGGCTCGGCAGGGATACGAGATTGCTCGGAATCGGCCTGCGTCGCGCGGGCTGGCTCTCGCCCAGGCAGATCGGGCCGGTGCAGAGTGCTGCGGATTGACCTCGACAGACTGATGAAGCACTGGCCTCCGCCAATTGACCCGGCCACTTCATTTTTGTCGTCGTCCCAAAGGGACCTACAACTGCGCGGTTGGACATTCTCAGGGTCATAAGAGCAGGGCTTGCCCCGCTGCTGGTGATTCGCTTTCGACATCGGAGCCATTCGATAGCAGCAAGGCAAGCTGCGCGCCTACGACGCGGTGCCGGTGCTCAACGCGCGTCGCCGGTATGAAAGCCATGGCAGGAAATGCAGGTGCTGGGCACTTTGCCACTTGCATGTTCGCCACCGTGACACTGCCGGCAATTGTCGATGTCGGGGAGCAGGAGGTCACTGCTGTCGGTCGATGTCTGCGCCTTGTGGCAGTCGGCGCAGGCCATGGTCTCGTGCCTGCGGTGGGTGAATTCGGAACGTGGAAACCAGGTGCCGGCGACCCGAACCGGTTTGACGTCCCAGTTGCCGTCAGCGTCGCGGAAGCTGGTGTGGCACTCGCTGCAGGCGCGACCATCGAACAGCCGGTCCAGTGCTGTGGTCGCCTGGTCACGCGCCCAGGTCAGCGCCTCGGCACGCTCCTGCGGCGTGACCGACTGACCCGGGCGGCGCCGGGCACGAACAATCGTCGGCGCGTCGACCTGATCAAACCCACCTTCGAGCGCTTCACGGGCGAAAAACTCCTGCACCGCGAAACCGATTTCGGCAACCTTGCCATGTTGGACCTGTCGATCGGCGCCGCGCACAGAGAAGGTCAGCTGGTGGCAACGCTGGCAATCGCTCTCGAACTGGATCGGCTGCATGCGCGCACCGCCGGCCTCCGCTCGGTGACAGGATCCACAGTCGAGTTTTTCGTCGGCATCGGGCCCACGGATTCCTTCTGCGGCGAGATGGGTGTCGTGCGGAAATTTCAGGCCCGAACCTTCCTTGATGCCTGGCGTTGCCAACGTCGCTCGCACAGGCGAATAGACGCCAGCGGCGTTCCACGCCGGTAGCGCGACCACAAACCCCGGGTGATCCGTACCGAAGTCGGAAACGTCCAGTTGCGTCGGCAGGTCCTTGCCCTTGCCGGACAGTCCCTGATGGCAGTCGCTGCATAGTTCCTGGTCTGCGCGCACGAGGGCATCCACGCCGTTGTGGTCACGGTGGCAGTAGGCACAACGACCATCCCCAAGCAGGGCCAGATCGAACCGCTCGGCGTCCGCATGCTCGGGTGTGTTCTGATGACAGCCGCGACAGCTTTCGTCGCGCACGGAGACGAAGCTGCCTTGATGGCAGCTGGTACATTCCTTGCCGAAGAAATGATGCGAAGCGGCGAGGCTGCCGGTCTCCCATTGCATGCGTGAGGCGATCGGCAATTTGTCGGTCAGCGGCCTGGCACTCGGCACGTAGTGTGCGGCCAATGGGATTGCCAGGGTGATCAGCAGGATCGCGACGAACAGAAACCAGGAGGCTGCGCGCTTGCGCAGACCGGCCCCGGTCAGGGTGAGGATGGGCGCTCGCGCCCGGTCCTGGGCAGCGAGTTCGGCCTGGTCGATCTGGCTGACCTCGACGGCTGCCTCGTAGTCGCGCGGAGGCTCCAGCAGCTGCACACGCGTGGTGCCAATGTCGATCTGGCTGCCGGCGCCAGCTGTGGTCGCGCTGACGATACTGCCGTTGACGCGCACGCCCGCGGTGATCAGCGATTCGATCCGGTATTGGCCGGGTCCGAGTGCGGTCACCCGCGCATGCGCGAGGGCAGCGCGCAGATCGGGCAGGAAGATTGCCTGATCGGCACCGCGCCCCAGCGTCAGCACGTCGCCGTAGTGGATATCCTCGTCGAAAGCTGCGCCTGAACGCGCCTGACGGGTAACCTTGCGGATCAGCCAGCGCATCAGTACTCCCCGCCTACCAGTAGAAGAATACGGAAGTGACGTGCGCGATCAGCGCGGCCAGCAGTGCAAACGACAGCGGTACGTGGATGAATAGCCAGATCTCCATCAGTGCCTGCAATTGCAGGTCGCGACTCAGCCGCCCGCTGAGCGATTTCTTGCGGGCCAGCAGGTCCATCAATTTGCGCAGATGTTCGTTCTTGTTGTCGGCGCCGGCGCTGGCAGCAAGAAAATCGACCATCGCGAACATGGTCGGCATCTCCCGCGTGGCCTGGCCACCGCGGCGTTCGGCGTCGCGCTTGTCGAGGTAGGCGCGGACCTGATCCAGTGCCGAATCGGAATCGTCGCGCGGAAACAGCAGGGCCCGCACGCCACCGCCGAGGCGGGTTCGATCGATCGAGCGCAGAATGGTGGCGTGGATCTTTGGATCCACCGCATCGGCAAACTGCAGACTGTTCTGATCGATTTCATATATCTCATCGATGATTGCTTGCCGCGAGGCGCTGTCGCGGTTGCGCGTCATCAGACTCGGATAGCGGACATAGGCATAGACGCCAAAGAACCCGCTGAAGATCACCACGAACATCAGCACCAGGGTCAGGGTGTGGATATTCCAGCCGAGCTGGAATCCACTGTGCAGCAGCGTGATCAGGAGCAGGGAGGTGCCCAGATACACATGCGCCGACAGCCAGCCGCGCAGGCTGCCCATCCGGCTCGAATAACGCCGTTTGCGAAGGCCGAGCAGCATCAGCCAGAGGATCAGCGCGGCGGCAATACTGCCCAGGGTATAACCCAGCCAGGTGCCGCCATTGGGTACGCCGATCGGATCATGCCAGACGTAGGCAACAATGCATGCCACAACGAGGATCAACGATATCCACAGATAGCGCTGACGCCCATGGCTGAAAATGGTTTCGTGCATTGACATCGGATTAGCTCCGCGCTCTGGCGTAGGACGGGAACTCCTCCGGTCCGATACGGATCGCAGCGCCGGTCGGACAGGACCGCACGCAGGCAGGGCCGCCACCCAGGTCTTTGCACATATCGCATTTCACGGCCTTCTTGGCCTCATTCGATTTGGGCTTGTCGGGGTCTTTGGGTGCCTCGCCAGGACCAGAGCCGGCGCCAAGCAGCAGCCAGGACAGCAGGCCGGGTTTCTTCGGCGGCTTGGCCGCCATATGGATCACCCCGTACGGACAATTGCGCTCGCAGTTGCCGCAGCCGATGCAGTTGTCGGCGATGAAGACCTCGCCATTGGGTGCCCGGTGGATCGCATCGGGCGGACAATCCTTCATGCAATGCGGGTGCTCGCAATGCCGACAGGAAGTCGGCACGTGCACATTGGCAAAGGTCGGGCCGGCTTCGCGGTCGAGCCGTGAGGTACCACCATGGGTCTCGGCGCAGGCCTTCTCGCAGTTGTCGCAGCGTACGCACAAGGATTCATCGATCAACAATATGTCGGTGGCCTCGCCGGCCCCCTGCGAAATCAGGAACGAAATGATGTCGCCGCCGGCCTGCATCTGTTGCATGGAAAGATTGGCGGCGGTCCGCTGCGAGTACTCCGACTGCAGGCGCAGGCGCAGCATCGGATCGCGCTTGATGAGTTGCTTGAACGCGGTCCCTTCCAGTCGGATCGTCTCGGTGGCGATCGCGGCGCGCGCTGTGGCCGAGCGCCGACTGTCGCCGAGCAGGGCCATTTCGCCAACATAGTTGCCCGCCGCGACATAGGACAGCACGACTTCCTTGCCGCCAATATTGCGCGAAATGGTCAGCGAGCCGCGCCGGATCATGTGCAAACAGTCGCCAATCTCGCCCTCGTTGAACACGACATCGCCTGCTTTGAAGCGTTCGACACGTGCGGTCTCGACTACCTCGCGAAGACGATCCATGCCCGACTCGGGAGTGAAGCGCGATTGGATGGCGCGCGCGATGAACACCTTGTCGATCTCACGCTTGACGGCCTCGACCGACTGGATGAGCCGATTCATCGAACGTCTCGGCGTCTCGATCAGCACGCAACCCGGACCGGCAATAACCGTGGCCGATCGCCGCCGACCCGAGATCAATCCCATCTCGCCGAAGAACTCGCCCCTGCCGAGACTGATCTGCTTGTTGGCTGCCTCGTCAACGAGGACGCGCACTTCGCCGTCGACGATCGAGAAAAATGTATTCGTGTAGTCGTTGCGCGAGAACACCGCCTCGCCGTTGCGTGGCGTACTGATTTCAGAATCCAGCAGGAACTCGCGCAACTGCAGCGGGGTGATCTGGGCGAGCAGGGGCACCTGCTGCTGGACCCGGGCAATGGCCTCGTTGACGTTGCGGAATCCCGGCATCTTCTGGAATTTTTTGCGCAGCAGGGGCTCATCGGCAGGTTCTACATTGCGACCAAGAATGTACTCGACGACCTCATAGCCCTGGTTCATCGCCTGCTTGATCAGCGGATAGCCAGCCAGCGCGCCGACGATGTAGAGGCCGGGCACATTTGATTCGTAGCGTGGCGAAATTGCCGGAACAGCAGCAGGATCCTTGTTGGGAAAGACAACCCCGCAGGCCTCGACGAATCCTCGGGGTGCACTCGCGCCGAGTCGCGCGATCACCCGATCGCAGAGTATCTGCGCTCGTCCGCTCGGTGTCTGCAGATTGATCCGGCCGCGTTTGCGACCGACGCTCAGCGTCTCGATGCTCTCCGGGCCGGTGTTGTAGTAGCACTCGATCTGCTCATCCTCGATTGCCTTGAGGATTCCGCGCAGATTGCCTTCCTTGGCGCGGGCGAACTCATCGCGGCGATTGACGATGATCACCTGATTCTGCCGCGCCAGCGCGATCGCGTTCTCGATGGCCGCATCGCCAGCGCCGATCACGACGATGGTCTCCCCTGAGTAGGCATCCGGGTCGTCGAGTTGATATTGCACAAAGGGCAGGTCTTCGCCGGGTACGCCCACTTTGCGCAGATTGCCCTGGAGTCCGATCGCCAGCACCACGCTTTCCGCCTCGAACTTGGCACCGTTGGCGCAGTCGATGGCGAAATGATCGGCATGCTTCTGGATGCGGGTTACCTCGTGGCGAAACTTCACTTGCGTGCCGAGGCGACCGATACCCGCATTCCACGCTTCCAGAATCGCCTCACGGGTTCCTGCCTTGAAGGGCAGCGGCGAGCGCAGCGGCAGGATGCCGGGCTCGTCCATGACGTGTTTTCCCTTCTGGTAGCGGAAAATCGTATTGGAAAGTTGTGCTTCGGCTTCGAACAGCACGTGCGAAACGCCGAGCTCGGCCGCGTGCGCGGCGGCGCTCTTTCCGGCTGGGCCGGACCCGACGATGGCAATCTTGATGCGCTCTGCCACGCATTCGCTCCCGTTCGAAGTCACGATGATAGCTTCGATCAGGGCCGGGCAAGTCTTTTCATTCCAAGCTGGAGCAATGTCAAGGAATGCGACGCAAGTCGCTGAACCGGCATGTTTTTTAACAACGAACCCGTGGGAAATGGCGGCCTGCGGGCTTACACTACCTGCCTGTCGGGACGGGGTAACCTATGAGTTCGGTCTACAAGAGGCTCGCCGAAGGCTTTCCAGAACGAAGCGCGCCCGTACGTGGCTCGGTCCATGCTGACCCCAAGGGACTGATCGAATGGGTGCACGGCCTGCCCATGGCCAATGGGCTGTCTGCGGCGCGCATGCTGCTGCTGGCGATCCGCGAAATGAACGCCATCAAGATCGATGGCCAGCAGCGTCTGGCCGGACTGGAGGCCTTGCGCTCACCAGTGGCCCAGATGGTGGCCCAGGCGGACCGCCAAGTGGTGGGTTCGAGCTTCCCGCTGCCTCAGTCCAAGCAACTGCTTGGCGTCCAGTCTCGCGATTTTCATGAGGCCATGGCGCTCGGCTACCGCATGGCAGCATTCGAGCTTTGCCTGCCCGAGGGCAAAATTCCATTCCTGAAGGGCAAGCAGGTCGCCACCGCGCTGGAGCGGGCGATCAGCCATCACGGTGAGCAGTTGCTGCGTGGCTACCTCTTGTACGCAGCGCCCACGGTCGGCGCCTGGCAGCACTTGCACGACCTCTACCGCTTTGCCGAAGAGGTTGGCGTGCACGACAAGGCCGTCGATGATCCTCTGCTTAGCAAGTTGTCAATTTCACCCAAAGAGGCCTACGCCCACGTCGTGCTGTTTGCGCTGTCCAATCCCTATCGGCTTTCGCAGCGCGAGATGGTCGACGGCTTCGAACTGACCCGGATCTGGTCGCCGATGTTCAAGGTCGGCAAGGAATCGAGTGGCGCCGACATCGGCATCTCCCTCGAACAGGATCAAGGCCCCGGCTATGTGCCCGAGGAACGCGATTCCGGAACGCCGCCTACGCTCAGTTTCGATACCAATGATGTATTGCGTTCCATCGATCGCGATCTGGCCGTCACCGGCCCGGTACAGGGCACAATCGGCTTCCGACTGAAGGGCGGCAATCCGGTCAACGTCAGCCCGGATTTCGTACTGCGGCTGGTCGCCAGCTGGAAGCCGTCACCGGATCGCAACCACGCGCGACTTCCGGCTGGTCACTATCTCGACACCTTGATCGGGCTGCATGGCATCCACTATCACCTGGCCGGCGGGACCGATTTCGAGCAGTTTGTGCGTGATGTGCGCGGCCCGGGCATCAGCATGACCGAGCGCGACAAGTCCGCATCCTGGATGAATACTTCTCTCGGCGATTCGGTCAAGCCTTCGGCCCTGCGATCCCTGGTGCTGGATCAAAGCCTGGGCGGCTACCGGCTGGAGTGGGGCCTGGAAAGCGGAGCCAAGGGGCGCATCGGTGAGTTGGTCGGGTTGGCCGCGGTGGGCGACGATCAGGACGACGAGCGTGAATGGATGATCGGCGTCATCCGCTGGCTGCGCTTCAATAACGATGGCCGTGTCCAGGCGGGTATCGAATTATTGGCCCGCGAGGCTTATGCTGCCGCCGTGCGCGCCGCTGACACCGGCGGGCATTTTCGTGCCCCGGTGCGGGCGATCGAGTTGCAGCCCATGCGTAACAGCAGTTCCACCCAATTGAGCATTCTCACCCCCAGCGTCGTCGATCGCGGCATGTCGCAGATCGAGGTATCGCGTGCCGCCGATATGTGGAGTGCCAGCCGTGATTCCACTGTCCGCGTGCTCAGTGATCTGGACGTGATCGAGAATACCGGCGCGTACATTCGCCTGGTGCCCAAGCCGGGTTACGAAGCCGACTTCGCGGCGGCTGCGGCATGACCACGCTCGCCGTGTTGCCCGCGCCGCTGCGGCGGCGCGCGGTCGCCGTGCGTGTGGACAAGGTGGTCGTCGGCGGCGAGTCACCGATCGTCGTGCAGTCCATGACCAATACCGATACCGCCGATATCGCGGCGACGGTCAAGCAGGTGGCGCAACTCTGGCGCGCCGGTTCGGAACTGGTGCGGATCACCGTCAACAACGCCGAGTCCGCCGCTGCAGTGCCGCGCATTGTTGAAAAATTGCAGCGGATGAACGCCAACGTGCCCCTGGTCGGAGATTTCCATTACAACGGCCACCAATTGCTGGAGGCTGAGCCGGCCTGCGCCGAAGCCTTGGCAAAGTATCGGATCAATCCGGGCAATGTCGGCTTTGGCCGCAAACGCGACAGTCAGTTCTCCGCCATTGTCGAGATGGCGGCCCGTTATGCGAAGCCAGTTCGGATCGGGGTGAACTGGGGCAGTCTCGATCAGAGTGTGCTCGCCCAGATGATGGACGAGAACCATGCCCGCGCTGTGCCCTGGGATGCGGCGACGGTGATGCGCGAGGCGCTGATTCGATCCGCGCTCGACTCGGCTCAGCGCGCCGAGGAGATTGGCCTCGGCCGTGATCGCATCGTGCTCTCCTGCAAGGTCAGTGGCGTGCAGGACCTGATCAGCGTTTATCGCAATCTGGCGGCACGCTGTGATTATGCGCTGCACCTGGGCCTCACCGAGGCCGGCATGGGCAGCAAGGGGATAGTCGCCTCTACCGCAGCCTTGTCGGTGCTGCTGCAGGAAGGCATCGGTGACACCATCCGGATTTCGCTGACGCCTGAGCCCGGAGAGTCGCGCACCCGCGAGGTGATCGTTGCGCAGGAACTGCTGCAGACGATGGGGCTTCGTGCATTCACGCCACTGGTGACCGCCTGTCCTGGCTGCGGCCGTACTACCAGCAGCTTTTTCCAGGAACTCGCGCAGTCGGTGCAGAACCACGTGCGCGAACGCATGCCGGAGTGGCGACTCAGTCACGATGGCGTGGAAAACCTCACGCTTGCGGTGATGGGCTGTATCGTCAACGGGCCCGGCGAGAGCAAGCAGGCGAACATCGGCATTTCTTTGCCAGGCACCGGCGAGGCACCGGCTGCGCCGGTCTTCATCGATGGTGTCAAGACCGTCACCTTGCGCGGCGAGAATATCTCCGACGAATTCATCGCGATCATCGACGATTACATCGAGCGAAAATTTGCCCGTCGTGAATCGGCCCAGGCCAGGTCCGCCGAGTTGGACCACGCCGTCAGCGACTGATCCGCTGGCTGCGTCGGATCAGGCGTCCTTCTGGGCTGCGGCGATTTCCGGGTCGGTGGTGGCGCGACGCGCCAGCTGGATTTCGCGGCGGGCGATGTAGACAGTCGATGCGAGGATGATCAGCGAGCCGATGATCGTCCACCGCGTCAGCGCTTCGTCGAACAACAGATAGGCCGCGATCGCGACCACGGGAAGCTGGGCAAAGCTGATCGGTGTGATCGCCGAAGCATCGCCAAGTTCCAGCGCGCGGGTCCATAGCATATGCGCTGCGGTGCCGAAGAAGCCGGCTGCGACAATCCAGAGCCAGGTCATCCCGACCGGGTTCTGCCAGACCATGAGCGCAGGAACCAGGCTGAGCGGCACCCAGATAAGGGTGGTGTAGAAGACGATCGTATCAGCCCGCTCGGTTCGGGTCAGAAACTTGATCGTGATCGCGACGGTGCCACTCAGTGCGGCTGCCAGCAGGGCGATCAGACTGCCGGCGGTGAAGGTATCGGCGCCGGGTTGCAGGACGACGAGTACGCCGATGAAGCCGACCGCAACCGCGGTCCAGCGACGTCGACGTACGATTTCGCCGAGCACCAGCACGGCGCCGATGGTGACGAACAGCGGCGTCGAATAGGAAATCGCCACCGCCTGCGCCAGCGGCAGATTGACCAGAGCCCAGAAGCCGGCCAGCATCGAGACCATGCCGATCATGCAGCGGAGAAAATAGAAGCCGAGGCGATCAGTACGTAGAATCGAGCGTCCGTGGCGGAGCAGGATCGGAAGCGCAAACATCAGGCCGAAGAGATTCCGGAAGAAGGCAATCTCGAACGGATGCAGCTGGCTGGATGCGAGCCGGATGGTCACCGCCATGAAGCCGAACAGGACGGCGCTGACGGTCATCAGCACGGCCGCACGCAGCATGGACGAAGGCGGTGACGGAGAATTCGGGTGCGCAATGCGGGTCATTGGAGCGCGCGATTCTAGCGTGCAGCAAGGCCCGTTCCCGGGCAAGGTGTGACTGAGGAGTGACGGATGAAGCTGTCGAGCATGATTGGAATTTCCCGCTGCCTGCTGATTGCCTTGCTGGTGGCCACAGTACTCGCTGGATGTAGAGCCGAGCCAGATGAAGATGCACTGCGGCGCGTCTTGAGCGAAATGGAGGCGGCGATCGAGTCGGGCAAGAGCGGTGATTTCATCGACCGGCTGAGCAGCGATTTTTCGGGTCAGGATGGCATGGACGCGCGCCAGTTGCGGGCAACCCTGCTCGCACTGAGCATGCGCCACGAGAAGCTCGGTGTCACCCTCGGGCCGATAACTGTCAAACTCTTTGGTGAGCGTGCCACTGTTGCGGTTGAAGTCCTCGCTACCGGTGGCAGCTGGATGCCCCAGACCGGCCAGATGTTCAATATCGAAAGTTCATGGAAGCGGGTTGACGGCGACTGGGTATGCTTCGCTGCCAGCTGGAAGGCGCGCTGGTAGCCTCCCCGCACTTCAATAGCCAGGAGCCTGAGCCATGTCTGAAATCATCCTGTTCAAGGACCATGTCAGCGTTCCCGAGTTCGATACGCCGCGTGCCGAGCGCAGGATTGCGGGCAATCCACGGCGTACCACCTGGAACCACTACACCAATGACAGCGGCGAGGTGTATTCCGGTGTCTGGCGCTGCGAGCCCGGCAGCTGGCGGATCGAGATGGGTGCCACCGAGGACGAATTCTTCTTCGTCACCCATGGCCGCTGCCGGCTGCAGACTGATGATGGCCGGAGCTGGGAGTGTGCGGCCGGCGAATCCCTGGTGATTCCCGCTGGTTTTTGTGGGGTGTTCGAAGTCATCGAAACCCTGGAGAAGCACTACATGATCGTTGATCGAAAACCGGCGGCTGGTGCGCAGGCGTGAACAGTGAAGGAAGTCCTCACGGTGCTTTCATCGCCGCGTGATCGCCATCGCGGCAGTATGACTGCTGGCTTCGAGGTCTCGCCCGGATGATTCGCCACCTGCTCATCCTGCTGTTCGCCTTCACCGCGACGCAGGCCCACGCGAAATCGGCTGAAGGTCCTCAGTGGCTGCGCTCGGACCGGGCGGCGATGGCTGAGGCCAGTCGTCAGGATCGTCCGGTGATTCTCTATCTGGAAGCGGTCTGGTGCCACTGGTGTCATGTCATGGATGCGTCGACCTACGCCGACCCCGAGGTGCGCGCCCTGATCGAGCAGGACTTTATCGCCCTGCGCATTGACCAGGATCTGCGGCCAGATCTTGCCAATCGATACCGCGACTTTGGATGGCCGGCAACGATCATTCTTGGCGCCGATGGCAGCGAGCTTCGCAAGCGCCAGGGTTACATCCAGAAGGAACCGTTTCTTGCTTTGCTCAAGGGCGTACTCGCCGACCCAACACCCGAGCGGGGTAGCGGCCGCAAGCCAGTCGCTCCACTCAACAGCGCCGAGCTCAGCACCGAAACGCGCGAGCTGTTGCAACGTCGGCATCGCGCGACCTTCGACCCCGAGCAGGGCGCGTTGCGCTCGGCGCAGAAATACCTGGACCGTGACCAGGTTGAATACGCCTTGCATCTGGCTGAACGCGGCGATGCCGACGAGGCGGCGCGTGCGCGCAAAACCCTGAGCGCGGCTCAGGCCCTGCTCGATCCAGTCTGGGGCGGCGTCTATCAGTACTCCACGCATGGTGACTGGGTGCATCCGCACTTCGAGAAACTGACCCGGCTGCAGGCCGAGTACATCCGCGTATACGCGCTCGCCTGTCTACAGCTTCGCGTGCCCGAATACTGCCGGCACGCGCAGGCCATCGAGCGCTACACGCGTGGCTTCCTGCTCGATCCCGAGCATGGCTACATGGTCAGTCAGGATGCCGATCTGAAACCCGGGAGTCACAGTGCCGGCTATTTTGCGCTGGATGATGGCGGTCGTCGCAGGCTCGGCATGCCGCGTATCGACCGCAGTGTCTACGCGGCAGAGAACGGCCTGATGATCGAAGCAATGGTTGCGTTGTACGAGGCCACGCAGGAGTCTGTCTTGCTCGAATTGGCGCGTACCACCGGCACTCAGATGCTGAAGACACGCAGCCTGGACGGCGGCGGATTCAGCCATGGCGATGCCGATCAAGCCGGGCCCTTTCTGGCCGATTCCCTGGCAATGGGACGCGGTCTGCTGGCGCTGTACCGCGCAACCGGCGAGCGAGCCTGGCTGGATCACGCGGCAAGGGCCGGCAGCTTCATCGTCAGTACCTTCCAATCGCCTCGGGGATTCAATAGCGCAGCGCGTGATTCATCGCCGATTGCGAGCGATTCGGGTATTGATGAAGTGATCGCGGTGAGCCGGTTCCTCAATGTGCTGTCGCGCTACACCGGCGATGCTGCCCATCGTGCTGCCGCCCGGCATGGCCTGCGTTGGCTGTCGGCTGATCCGGTTGCGCGCTCGCGCAGCACCGAGTCGGGGATCCTGCTGCTCGACGCTGAGCTCGCCGGCGAGCCCCTGCATCTGACCGTGCGGGGCAGCAAGCAGGATCCGGCAGCGCTTGCGCTGCACCGGGCTGCACTGCGCATTCCGGCTGGATTCCGTCGGGTCGAGTGGTGGGACAGTGCTGAGGGCGCGCTGCGCAATGACGATGTCCAATATCCGCAACTGAAGCGCGCGGCGGCCTTCGTCTGCACCGAACGCACCTGCTCGACACCCATACACCAGCCTGAGCAGATTGCCGAATTCCTGGAAGATCTGCGGCGCTGATCATTGATGCCCGCGTGCGGGCCGTTCGTGCCCGCGTAGCGGCCGTGATCGGCCATCGTCCGGGCGCAGCCGAGCGCCACAGTGGGGTCGCCGGAATGATCCGGCTTGCGATCCCCGGAGCCCGCTGTGAAACGTTCAATGCTGCTGTTGGTACTGTCTGCAACCGTCGGCCTGCTGGCGACACCGGCCGAGGCGGCACGCAAACCCTGTGAGGAACTGCGCGCTGAGATCGCCGAGCGCATTGACGCCAAGGGGGTAACCTCGTACTCGCTGCAAATCGTAAGCCCCGAAGAAGTCGCCAGTGACCGCGTCGTGGGTTCCTGTGACGGTGGTACCCGCCGGATTGTCTATGCACGCGGCTTCAAGTCCGCAGAAACCAAGCCGCCCCTGGTTGCCAAGACCGAATGAAGCGGCGCTTTGCCGGGCTGAGCTGAAAGGAAAAGGCCGGGAGTGCCCGGCCTTTTCGTTCCTGCTGGCAGGATTGCGATCAGCGCGCCGCGTTGCTGTTCATCGTCGAATTGCGGCTGCTGTCGGTGGTCTGCGCCGGATCGCGCATGCCACTGGTATGGCACCAGCCGGTCTTGTGGCCGCGATTGACGCCGCTTGGCAACTGGCCATAGGTTTGTTCGGTCGTGCCGTCTTCCGGATCCGACAGCAGCAGGTCGGTGACGATATTGCAGTGGTCCGGTAGCCAGGCACGATCGGTGAACGAGGTAGTGTAGAAATTGGCCTTGGCACGCGAAGCGGTGGAGATGCCGGCCAGCCACGAAGATGCGCCGCTGTAGGTCATATTGGAGTTGGTACCGCAGCCGACACCGAAGACGTTGCCCAGCGCCGCCGCATTTCCCGCCAGGGCGGTGCCGCGATACGGTGTGCCCACCGACTGGATCAGCCGGCTGCCGGTGGCATTGTCCAGGCCGCTCCAGTAGTAGTTGTACAGGTGCAGCGACGCTGCGCCGCCCTGACTGTGCGCGACGATGCCAAAAGAATTCCAGGTATTGCCATAACTCTTGATCAGTCGGGCAAAGGCATCATGCGAACGGTTCTGCTTGAGGTCCTGGAAGATCGATGCCGAGCTGAATTGACCGGATACACCGCCCCAGACATTGCCCGAGCAGTAGCCGTGCACGAGCAGCAGGCGCGAGCCGACGCCCTTGGCCTGAGCCGTAGCTGGGCGCGGACCCATGCGCATTTCGTCGGTCACCGCACTGACCGGCGTACGTGCGGACTTCGGCAGTGCGGGCATCGCAATCGCCATCTTGCTGGCACTTGCCACGGTAATGAAATGATCGGGATCTTCGATCCGGACATTGCGCAATTCAAATGGTGCGACAGCGCCGGACTTGGCGATCCAGCGTGTATCCAGCCCGAGGGACAGGCCGCCTTGTTCCAGTTCGGTCATTCCACCGATCCAGGCCACCGGCACTCTGGTCTTGCCGTCGCGACTCGAGGTTCCCCAGACTTCGGCGTAGCCACGGTAATGTCCGCTCGACTTGGCGGCATCAACGCCGAGCCGCAGGCTCAGACGACTGCTGCTCATCAGTTTGGCGAGCGGCGCCTGGCTGTGCAGATTCAACTGATCAGCGATCACCGGGATCAGGTGCTCGGCGGTTCGTACGAACTCCAGACCCTTGCTGCTGTTGCCGCGCACGATGACCTGCGCATTGAAGTCGCCAGCCTGATCGGCCAGAAAATCCGCGCCGAACACGCCATCGGCGGCCTTGCCATCCTGGTGCAGGCCATCGTCGAACATCGGCTGCACGCTGACCGCGCCGTCCGGACGGGTAACCTTGAGGGAGGCCTGGCGCAGGGAGCCGGCGGCCAGCAAGTCAGCACCCTTGTCGAGATCGTAGACGCTGGCGACCATGCCGATGCGCTGTCCGACCTGCTGGTTCATGGCGACCTGGTGCGACATCAGACGCTCGCTGCCTTCGCCTTCAATGAGGATGAAGCCGCCCCCCGGCGCGCGCGATTCGATCGCGAGCTTCCAGGTGCCGCGCGGAAGATTCTCGAAGTGGTAGGCATCCGCGGCCACACCCTGGTCGGACAGACCGAAGTTGCCGCGTCGTTTGGAAAGCGCAAGCTGATCAACCGGCTGTACACGCTTGGAGACCGGATCCTGCAGGCTCAGGTTCCAGGTCTGATCACCGGAGAACGCCAGGAAACGCAGATTCTGGCCCTCGACGGGCAGGTCGCCTTGCCAGCGGTAGTTGCCCGACGCTGATTTCTGCAGATCAACGCTGAGCAGAGCACTCTTCGAATGAGTGGCGGATTGAATCGGATCGACCGCAGCCATCGCGGCAAATTCGTCAGGTCCGCCGGCCAGTTGTTTGGCGGCAATGGCTGGCGCTTGCGCGCCGCAAAGCATGGGTGCGGACAACAGCAGGGCGGGCGCCCAATTGATGGAACGGCGGTGCTTGCTCACAGTGACTCCCCATTAGTGTGTTGGACCCCAGGTTGCTCACGCGACTTGGGTGATTGGCCCTGCACAACGGCGCTATAGCGCCCCCTCCCAGGGGAGCCGTTGTGGCGCGGAGTTTGCGTACGGTGCCGTATGTTGGCAAGCTGCACTCGCCCTTGCAAAAAAGCCACGGATAGGCTATGTGCCGGCCTAGCGCCGCCCACGCAGCAGTACGATCACCGCACCGCTGCCGCCGTCGTTGTAGCGGGCCGAGCGAAACGCGAGGACGTCATTGCGTTGGCGCAGAATTCTGTCGGTGAGACCCTTCAGGACCGGTCCACGGGCGTCGGAACGCATGCCCTTGCCGGTAATGATCTTCACGCAGAGCCGATCATTGTCGAGGCATTCCTTGAGGAAGTCGTGGATGGCGCGTTTCGCGACCTCGGCGGTCATCTGGTGCAGATCGAACTCGTCACGCACGCTGTACTGGCCGCGGCCCAGTTTCTGCAGCAGACGCGGATCCAGGCCATCCTTGAGGTAACGCAAGGGCTCGGCTGCATCCGGGTCGAGCGAGTCGGGCAGGGGCTGCATCAATTCCTGCGTCACCCGTTCATTGTCGCGACGTGTTTGCGCCGGATCGGGGCGCGGTGGCTGCTTGCGCACATCGGCAAGATCGGACTCGATACGGCGCACACTGCCGATGGCATCGTGGAACAGGCTGCGGTCGCTGTCTGAAATCCGGGGTGGTCGGGCCATGCGGTCAATGTAGCAGCGACCGCGTTTTCGGCGCGGTTGCTGGGCAATTGTTGACGCGATGATGACGCAGGCACTCACCGAGAGCAGCGCATTCAGCTGCAGTTGAAGGCCCCAGTCCGCTAGAATCCCGCTTTTGGGAATCCAACTTCATGCATCTACTGGTGTCCAACGACGATGGCGTAGACGCGCCCGGCATTGCCTTTCTCGCCGAGGCGCTTGCCGAGCTCGGTCAGGTCACGGTGGTGGCGCCGGATCGGGATCGCAGCGGTGCCAGCAATTCGTTGACTCTCGATCAACCGATCCGTGTGCTGGAGCTGTCTGATGGGCGCTACCGGGTCGCAGGAACACCGACGGATTGCGTCCACATCGCCTTGCTTGGCCTGCTCGACCGTGATCCTGACATCGTGGTTTCAGGCATCAACAACTCGTCCAATCTCGGCGACGACGTGATGTATTCGGGTACGGTCGCCGCGGCCATGGAAGGTCGCTATCTCGGTCATCCGGCGGTCGCGGTGTCCCTGGCCAGCCGCGACCACAATGCGCAGAACTACCCTACTGCCGCGCGTGCCGCGGTCGCCATCGTGCGCCTGCTGATGAGTGATCCCTTGCCCGCCGACACCATTCTCAACGTCAACGTGCCGGATGTGCCCTGGCATGAGGTGCGCGGATTCGAGGTCACCCGGCTGGGTCGTCGCCATCGTGCCGAGGCCTGCATTCGCCAGATCGATCCACGCGGTCGCCCGATCTGGTGGATCGGTCCGGCTGGCGCCGCCGAAGACGCCGGGCCCGGTACCGATTTCGATGCGGTGCGTCGACAGTGCATCTCGATTACGCCGATCCAGGTCGACCTGACCCGCTACTCGGCGCTGGAAAAGGTTTCCCATTGGGTTTCCGGTCTGACTACCCTACTCGACGCGAAACCGCCTGCATGAGCGTGATCCGTCGCGATCCCAATGGGCTGGGAATGACCTCTCAGCGCGCGCGCGACCGTCTGGTCGAGCGCCTGCGCGCCGAAGGCATTGTCGATCGCCGGGTGCTGGATGTAATGCGCAACCTGCCGCGTCATCTGTTCGTCGACGAGGGCCTGGAGTCGCGGGCCTATGAGGATTCGGCTCTGCCGATCGGCCTCGGTCAGACAATTTCACAGCCATGGATCGTGGCCCGAATGACCGAACTGGTACTGGAGTCAGCACCGCGCCGCGTGCTCGAGATCGGAACCGGATCGGGCTATCAGGCGGCCGTGCTGGCACAACTGGTCGAGCAGGTTTACAGCGTAGAGCGCATCGAGTCCTTGCTGCGGGTGGCGCGCAAGCGGTTTCGCGCGCAGAAGCTCGAGAATATCCGCACCCGCCATCAGGACGGTCACCTTGGCTGGGCCGAGGAAGGCCCGTATGACGCGATCATGGCGACGGCGGCCAGTGATGCCGTGGCGCCAGCCCTGCTCGATCAATTGGCAGTTGGCGGCGTTCTGGTCGCACCGATCGGCGACGCCAGTGTCCAGCAACTGGTGCGCGTACGCCGTACTGACAAGGGCCTCGAGCGCAGCGAACTGGGCCCGGTCAGCTTCGTGCCCCTGCTGCGGGGGACGCTCTGATGGCGATTTTCGCGCCACTCTACGAACGTGCGATGCGCTGGTCGGCGCATCGCCATGCCCCGCGTTTTCTAGGCGGCCTGAGTTTCTGCGAGGCCATTTTCTTTCCGATCATGCCTGAGGTGATGCTCGCGCCGATGACCCTGGCCCAGCCTTCGCGCTGGTTCTGGTTTGCCAGCCTCAGCCTGTTCTGGTCCATGCTCGGTGCCCTGGTTGGTTATGCGATCGGGCTGTGGGCGATCGACCTGATCACGCCATGGCTGATCGAACTTGGCTATGGCGAGCGCTTCGAACAAGTCAAGCAGGTCGCACGCGACGACGGATTCTGGTTCCTGTTGATTGGGGGCTTCACGCCGATTCCATTCAAGCTGCTGACGCTTGCATCCGGCGCGGTATCGATGCCCCTGCTGCCCTTCATTGCCGGAGCGTTGATCGGTCGCGGCAAGCGTGTCTATCTGGTGACCGGCGTCATTCGTCTGGGCGGGCCGCGTGCCGAGGCCTGGCTGCGGCGCAATGTCGAGCGCCTGGGCTATCTGGTGCTCGCCTTGCTGCTGGTCGCTCTGGCAGTGTTCAAGTTCTGGCCGCGCACATAGGACAAAATGTATTCCATGAACAGGCGTGCAATTCTGCTGTCGATGTTAACCGTCCTCATTCTCGTCGGCTGCGGCGTATCACCGCGGGTGCGCGTTGAACCGACGGCGGACGGCAATGCTCCGTCGACTGCTGTGACGGGCGCCGCATCGGCGGAGCAGCACGCTGCCGAAAGTGCTCGTACCCGATATGTCGTGGTGCGCGGGGACACGCTCTATTCGATCGCATTCCGCAATGGGCTGGATGTGCGTGATCTGATCGACTGGAATCGGATCTCGCCGCCGTACACGATCTTCCCTGGACAGGCCTTGCAACTGGGCTCGCCGCGTAACGACGTCGTGCCGGTTGATTCGTCGCTCGTGAGTTCGGCGGAACCGATCCAAATGGCGCCGATCGCAACGCCCGACGCACAAGCCGTTTCCGAAGGCGGACTCGGTCCGCGGGCCATCGTTGACGACGCCTCCATCGCGCAGGCGCAGCCAATTGCAGAGAGCACGCCGCCGCCACTTGCTGCCGGCAGCCGCCCGGCGCCGGGTCAACCGGGATCGCTGATCGCAGCAATCAGTGAACCGCCCAAGCCGTCTCCTGGATCGGCAACGCCGACGCCTGGGTTCAAGCCTGAGGCTGCTCCTGCCATTGGCACGCCGCCTGCGGCGGCCTCGGTGCCAGCGGCAATCGCAACGACCCAGCCCGCCGCTGCGATCGTCGACAGCTCCGGCGCCACCGCCGCGCACCAGGGTTTGTCCTGGCGCTGGCCGACCGCCGGCAAGGTCATTGGTCGCTTCGTCGCCGGCGATCCGACCCAGCGCGGCATCGATATCACCGGCAGCCTGGGCCAGCCCGTGCTGGCTGTCGGCGACGGCGAGGTCGTCTACAGCGGCAATGGACTGCTCGGCTACGGCGAGATGATCATAGTGCAACATTCTGCGGACTATCTGAGTGCCTATGGCCATAATCAGCGCAGGCTGGTCGATGAGGGCAGCAAGGTGAAGAGCGGCCAGCGCATCGCCGAGATGGGTCAGCGTGGCAGCACGGTGATGCTGCACTTCGAGATTCGCTTGCGTGGCAAGCCAGTTGATCCGCTCGGCTATCTGCCCCGTTGAGCCAACCATGTCCGATCCGGTAAAGCCCGACCTGCCCGCCGACGATCTGGCCTTGCTGCTGGGCGATGTGGCGCGTGAGTCCGATCGCGATCAGCGTGATTCAACCACGGCGTATCTCAACGAGATCGGCTTGATTCCCTTGCTCACGGCGAGTGAGGAAGTGAGTACCGGACGTGCCGTGCGCGCTGGCGATGCAGTGGCCCGGCAGCGCCTGATCGAGTCCAATCTTCGCCTAGTGGTGAGCGCGGCGCGTCACCACGGCGGTCGCGGTCTGCCCCTGCTGGAGTTGATCGCCGAGGGCAATCTCGGGCTGATTCGTGCCGTGGAGAAGTTCGATCCTGAGCGCGGCTTCCGTTTCTCGACCTATGCCATGTGGTGGATTCGTCAGGCCATCGAGTTCGCATTGATGCGCACGCGGGCGGTTCGGGTACCGGTGCATGTACTGCGCGAGTTGGCTGCCCTGCTGCGTGCCAGTCGTGAACTGAGCGAACAGGGGCGTCCGGCCAGCCTCGAACAATTGGCCCGCCATGTCGGCAAGCCGGTCGATCAGGTCGCCCGGCTGTATCGACTGAACGAGCGCGTTGAATCGCTGGATGCCAGCCGCTCCGAAGATGATGATCGCCTGCTCGGTGAGTTGATTGCCGCCGAGACCAATGATCCGGCCCAGCATGTCGAAGCCGAGCCGGCCGAGCATCGTCTGGATGAATGGCTGGCCACACTCAATCCCAGGCAGCGCGAAGTTCTGGAGCGTCGCTTCGGTCTCAATGACCATGGTGCCCAGTCATTGGCCGAGGTCGCGGAGGTTCTCGGTGTCTCGCGCGAGCGCGTGCGGCAGATCGAGGTCGACGCACTGCAACGCCTGCGCAAGATCGGCGATCGCTGAATTTCAGTACGCGGCGGGCCGGCTAAACGGCCCGCCGTCAGCGGTCAATGCACGATGAATTCGGCGCGGCAGCCCTGGTCGACCCAGATCGCATTGCGGTCGTAGCCCCAGGTGTAACCCTCGCTGCAGGGACTGCGGCTGAGCTGTCGGCTCAGCTCGACCCCGTAAACCGTGTTGGCGGGGCAGTATTGACGGCGATCCTGCAGTGACTCGCAGGTCATGAACTGTGGCTCGCGCGCGCGCACCACCGCAAACTCCCCGCGACACCCGTTGCCGACCCAGACACTACGCCGGTCATAGCCCCAGGACTGGCCCTGCACGCAGGAAGCCTTGCTGATTTTGCGCACCAACTCGACGCGATGACGGCCAACGTCGAGTGGACACAGCTGCTGATTGCCGCCAACCGAGCGGCAGATCACCGAGGCCTGATAGCCCGGGCCGCCCGATCCCGGTGGATGGCCGCCCGGTCCCGAACGGGCGATGCGGAACTCGGCGCGGCAGCCATGATCGACCCAGACGCCGCGCTGATCGTAACCCCAGGTTTGTCCCTCATAACAGTTGTCGCGACTGATCTGGCGCACCAGCTGAACACCGCCGCGTGCGTCCGCGGCGCAGAAGGCGCGACGATCATCGATCGACTCGCAGAGCAGCAGTTCGCCATGGTAGCCAGGACCGCCCGGTCCCGGCCCCGGCCCTGTACCGGGACCCGGTCCAATTGGAGCGCCGACTCCGCGGCCGATCTCGAATTCAGCCCGGCAGCCACCATTGATCCAGATGCCACCGCGCTCGAAACCGAAGGTACGACCCTCGTAGCAGCGATTGCGCGAGATTTCGCGCGCCATACGGGCACCAAGATAGGCGTCGGCCTTGCAGAAGCTCTGCTGATTGTTCAGCGACTCGCAGACCACAATGGCATAAGTCGTCTGTTTGGCAATCGGTTGTGCCAGCAAGGCCGGTGCCCAGAGCAGGCCCAGGCAGGCGAGGGAAGTCACGGCGATCAGTCGTTTCATGCAGAGCCTCCATCCGATGAGACCCACATTGTGCGCCGTACAGTGCAAGCCGGCAATCGGAGTGGCTGGATTCGCGGGGAATGGAAGGAGTTTGCTCGATGCGATGCGCCTCGCCAGCTGAACGTCATCGATGAACGGAGCTGTTGTCGTCGCAGAGGGTGAGATGCCCACGGCTTATCCACAGACTTGTGCGCAGCGCTGACCCCGCCGGCGCCGCTACTATTCGCGATCCGCAACGAGGTGAAACCATGGCCGCTGTCAATCCGATTTCTGCCAGCCAGCGCAAGATCGACAGCCTGCGGGTGCCGCCGAATTCCGCCGAGGCCGAGCAGGCTGTGCTCGGCGGACTGTTGCTGGTTCCGGAAAGTTGGGACCGGGTTGCGGACCGTCTGGTCGAGCGTGACTTCTATCGGCGTGACCACCAGATGATCTTCCGTGCCATCGGCGAGTTGCAGGACAAGAGCATGCCGCCCGATGCCGTGACCCTCGGCGAATGGTTTGAAACCCAGGGCATTGCCGAACTGGTCGGCGGCTCGCGCTATATCCTTGAGCTCGCCAACACCACGCCCAGCGCCGCCAATATCACCGCCTACGCCGATATCGTGCGGGAGAAGTCGGTGCTGCGCCAGTTGATCGATGCCGGCAGCGAAATCACCGGAGATGCCTTCCAGCCAGAAGGCCGATCGACCCAGGAGATACTCGAGAAGGCCGAGCAAAGCGTGTTCCGGATCGCCGAAGCCGGTGCCCGCGGACGCCAGGGCTTCGTGCCGATGCGTTCGGCGGTGAAGGAAGCTTTCCAGCAATTGCAGCAGCGCTACGAAACGCGCGGCTCGATCACCGGCCTGCCCACCGGCTTTACCGATTTCGATGAACTGACCGCCGGACTGCAACCCTCGGACCTGATCATTCTGGCGGCGCGACCCTCGATGGGAAAAACCGCGTTGGCGCTCAATATGGCCGAGTACGCTGCACTGAAGACCAAGAAGGCAGTGGCCGTGTTCTCGATGGAAATGTCCGCGTCGCAATTGGCCTTCCGCCTGATCTCTTCGCTCGGCCGGATCAACCAGCAGCATCTGCGCACCGGCGATCTGCAGGACGAGGAATGGCCGCGTGTTACCTCGGCGATCACGCTGTTGTCCGAAGCCAAGATCTTCATCGATGACACGCCGGCTCTCTCTCCGGTCGAGTTGCGCTCGCGTGCGCGCCGGCTCAAGCGCGAACATGACCTGGGTCTGATCGTCATCGACTATCTGCAATTGATGGCGGTGCCGGGCAATCAGGAAAATCGCGCGACCGAGATCTCCGAGATTTCGCGTGGTCTCAAGGCGCTGGCCAAGGAGCTCAATGTGCCGGTGATCGCGCTTTCGCAGCTCAATCGATCACTTGAACAGCGCGCCGACAAGCGCCCGATGATGTCCGATCTGCGCGAGTCGGGCGCTATCGAACAGGACGCCGATGTGATCGTCTTCATCTATCGCGATGATTATTACAACAAGGAATCGACCGAGAAGGGTGTTGCCGAAATCATCATCGGCAAGCAGCGTAACGGTCCGACCGGCTCGGTCAAACTGACCTTCCTCGGCCAGTACACCAAGTTCGAGAACCATGCCACGCAAAACTACGCGGGCAGCTTTGGATGAGTCGGACGGCCATTGCGACCATCCACCTGGATGCGCTGCGGCACAATCTGCAGCGTATCCGCGCGCTCGCGCCAGCCAGTCGTCTGCTGGCGGTGGTCAAGGCCGACGGCTATGGCCACGGACTTGAACGCGTCGCGCGCGCATTTGCCGCCGCCGATGCCTTCGGTGTCGCCTCGATTGCCGATGGTCAGCGCCTGCGTGCCGCGGGCATTGCGCACCGGATCGTGGTGCTGGCGGGTATTGATGAAGCCGGTGATCTGGCCGAGGTGCGTCGCCTCGGCCTCGACATCGTGGTGCATCATCCGATGCAGATCCAACTGATTGCGGCGGACCGTGATCCTCGCCGCGTGCGGGTCTGGCTGAAACTC
This sequence comes from Lysobacterales bacterium, assembly GCA_038255435.1. Lineage (GTDB taxonomy): Bacteria > Pseudomonadota > Gammaproteobacteria > Xanthomonadales > Ahniellaceae > 0-14-3-00-62-12. Next base: position 177,895 of record JBBSLG010000003.1, on the reverse strand, counting down.
GATACCGGCATGCATCGCCTGGGATTTCCGACCGATGAGCATGGCAGGATTCTGCGGGCCCTGCGCGCGCTGCCACAGGTCGACGACGAGATCGTGTTGATGAGTCATCTGTCCAGCTCCGACGAATACGCCGGCGAGACTACGCCCCTGCAGTTGGCCCGGTTCGCAGCGTGCGCGTCCGCGGACAGGGTCGCGGCCCGCTCGATCGCCAATTCCGCGGCGATCGTCGGTTATCCCGATTCAAGACTGGACTGGGTGCGCGCGGGTGGTCTTCTGTATGGGCTCTCGGTTGTTGCGGGCAAGACCGCAGCCGACTTCGGCTTTCGCCCGGCGATGAGTCTGTCGAGCAAACTGATCGCGATCAACCAGGTCGGGAAGGGCGCGCACATCGGCTACGGCGAGTCCTGGCAGTGCCCCGAGGACATGCGCATCGGCGTGGTGGCAATGGGCTATGGCGATGGCTATCCGCGCAGCGCACCCAGTGGCGCCGAACTGTTGCTCAATGGTCGTGTCGCCGCCATCGTTGGACGCGTATCGATGGACCTGATGACGATCGATCTGCGCGACCATCCGGACGCCTCGATCAATGATCGCGTCCTGCTCTGGGGTCCCGAGTTGCCGGTTGAACGACTGGCAGCCGCCGCCGGAACCATAGGCTACGAGCTGACCTGCGGAGTCACCCGCAGAGTGATGTTTCTGGATGACGACAGTCCCGCGGCGCAGTAAGTCGCGGCCGTCGCCGGCGAACCGGCCGCAGTCGCCGGCAGTGTAGGCAAATAGTTCAGCAGGACAAACAGCGGCGCGCGTGCGTTGCCGATTCAGTTCAAGCACCAGCAGGAGCAGGATGTGGCCAAGCCCAGGACCGCCTATGTGTGCGCCGATTGCGGCGCCGAATACAGCAAGTGGCAGGGTCAGTGCACGCAGTGCCAGGCCTGGAGCACGCTGAGCGAGGTGCGTTTGGCATCGAAGGCGGGCAAGGCGGCCGAACGCAGCGGCTTTGCTGGCAAGGGATCTCCCGATGCGCTCGTCACGGCGCTGGCTTCGGTCTCCGAGGCCGAGGAACTACGTACCCAGATAGGCATTGGCGAACTTGATCGCGTGCTTGGCGGTGGTCTGGTCCGTGGTTCCGTCGTGCTGGTCGGTGGCGATCCCGGTATTGGAAAATCCACTCTGCTGATCCAGGCGCTGGCGGCGGTTTCCGATCGCATGCGCACGCTCTATGTGACCGGCGAGGAGAGCCTCGGCCAGGTCGCGTCGCGTGCGCGCCGTCTGGGTCTGCCGTTGAACACCATGCAGGCGCTCGCCGACACCGGCATCGAGCGGATACTGGAGACCAGCCTGGCCAGTAGTCCCGATGTACTGGTGATCGATTCGATCCAGACCATGTATTCGCAGGACCTGGAATCAGCCCCGGGTTCGGTGACGCAGGTGCGTGAATCGGCTGCGCGTCTGGTCCGCTACGCCAAGGAGTCGGGCTGTGCGGTTTTTCTGGTCGGTCACGTGACCAAGGAGGGCGGCATCGCCGGGCCGCGCGTGCTTGAGCATATGGTCGATGCGGTGCTTTATTTCGAAGGCGAATCCGGCAGTCGCTTTCGCGTGCTACGCGCGTTCAAGAATCGCTTCGGTGCCGTCAACGAACTGGGCGTGTTTGCGATGGGTGACCGTGGATTGAAGGAAGTGCCCAATCCCTCGGCCATTTTTCTCAGCGGCAACGAGAACCCGACACCGGGCAGTATCGTGATGGTTACCCGCGAGGGCACGCGCCCCTTGCTGGTGGAGGTGCAGGCCCTGGTCGACCAGTCGCCGCTGGCCAATCCGCGTCGCGTCACATTGGGTCTGGAGCAGAACCGGCTGGCGATGCTGCTCGCCGTGCTGCACAAGCATGGAGGCATCGCACTCTACGATCAGGATGTCTTCGTCAATGTCGTCGGTGGCATCCGCGTGCAGGAGACCGCGGCCGATCTGCCGGTGCTGCTCGCCGTGTTGTCGAGTTTCCGCAATCGACCGCTACCGCTGCGCACGGTCGCGTTCGGTGAGGTTGGCCTGGGCGGCGAAATCCGGCCGGTTCCCAACGGCGAGGAGCGCCTGCGGGAGGCGATACACCATGGCTTCAAGCGCATCATCATGGCCAAGGCCAATGCACCGAAGAAGGTTGCGGCGGGCGTCGAAGTTGTCGCGGTCGAACGCCTGGTTGAGGCCATCGACGCCTGCCGCGATGCCTGAGCGTGCTGACCAGGTGATCAGCCGAGTGCGCTGATCTCGCGATTCATCAGTTCCGGATCGCCGATGTTGAGCTCGATCAGGCGTTTGAGATGCGAGAAGCTATCGAAATCGATCTTGCTCCACTCGAATCCGATCGCATCGCCGTCGGCATTGGCCGCGGTCGCATTCATGCTGATGCGAGAGCCACCCGGCAGCCGAAGCTCGAGCCGGTAGCGTTTGTCCATTCTGCCGTCCCAACCTTCAGGGCGACGGCATAGACAGCCCTTGAGCGAGATATCGATCAGCGAGGTTTCCCACATGGCGCCCGCGGAATACAGTTTGACCTCGGCCTCGAATTCAATACGGGTGAAGCGACGGGTCGAGAGTTCATCTGCCATGAAGTAGGTTCGGCTCTGGGGACGCCGGACTGTACCTAATCATGGTTCGCGGCAACAGCCCGAGTCCGACCAGTGGTCGGCGGTTCTTTGCCGGGCGGCGCGCGGAGCAATCAACCGTAGCCAGATAAAGTGAATGACGTAGTCGCCACCTAACCAGCACGCTGAAGCACGATTTCCAGCACGAATTTGCTGCCGAGGTAGGCCAGAACCAGCAGGGCAGCGCCAACCAGCACCAGGCGGATCGCCCGCTGGCCGCGCCAGCCGAAACGCCACCGGCCGATCAGCAGTCCGCCAAATACCAGCCAGGCGGCAATCGCCAGGGCGGTCTTGTGCACCAGATGTTGCGCAAACAGGTCGTGAACAAACATGACGCCACTGATCAGCGCCAGGCTGAGCAGGGCAAATCCGGTTCCGATCAGCTGGAACATCAATGACTCGACCTGGGTCAACGGCGGCGCACCCTGCAGCCAGGCTGCGAACTGGCGCGCGCGCAGTGCGCGGTCCTGGATACCCAGCATCACCGCAACCAGGGCGGCGACCGCCAGCGTCGCAAAAGCGACCAGGGCCAGTACCGCGTGCAGGACAATACGCCAGTCCTGCAGGCCATCGCGCATGTCCGTTGGTGCACCCCAGATTCCGGCTAGCAGGCAGGTCGCCGCCGCGATCGGAAATACCACGGTTGCCAATCGCTCGATCGAACGGAAACTGCTGGCGACCAGCAACACCGCTGCCATGCCCGCGCCGACCCAGCTCAAAGCGGCGTAAAAATGCAGATGGACGCCGCCGGCCGCGCGCGCATCAACAAACTGGCTGATCAGATGAGTGGCCAGTGCGGCGCCGCCAACGGCAAGAAACACGTGTCGTCCCCGGGTATCCAGTGCCGGTCCGCGCAGCATGCGCAGGGCCAGGGCCAGGTAGATAAGCACGGCGATCAGAAAGGGCAGTATTCGCATCAAGGAAGTTTCGCACGAGCGACGCGCCGGGTGCAGTCTTGGCGCGGCAATTGACCAGGGTGGGGTCGGCTCGGTCCGGCGCCGAAGCCCGGCTATAGAATTGGTTGGCGCAGGCGGAGGGGCTGGGCTTGAGCCCCTCGCGCGAGCCGCTCAGTTATACTTCGCGGCCCTGCATCACGGCTTTCTGTCATGTTCGAGTCTCTGAGTACGCGCCTCTCCACCACCATCCAGCGCCTGCGCGGTCGCGCCCGCCTGACCGAAGAGAATATCCGCGAGGCGACGCGCGAAGTCCGCGTGGCCCTGCTCGAGGCCGACGTGGCCCTGCCCGTGGTCAGCGCCCTGATCGAGCGCATCAAAGTGCGCGCGGTCGGCCAGGACGTGCTGCGCAGCCTTTCGCCCGGCCAGGCCCTGGTCAAGGTCGTGCAGCAGGAGCTCACGGCCGTCATGGGCACCGCCAATGCCGAGATCAATCTCAACTGCCCGGCACCGGCGGTGATCCTGATGGCGGGTCTGCAGGGCGCCGGCAAGACCACGACAGTAGCCAAGCTCGCCAAGCATCTGAAAGAACGCCGCAAGAAGAAGGTGATGGTGGTTTCGGTTGACGTCTACCGGCCCGCGGCGATCCAGCAGCTGCGCACCCTGGCCGAACAGGTCGGTGTGCTTTTTCATGAGAGTGAGCAAGGCCAGGCGCCGGTGACCATTGCCGAGCGCGCGCTGGATGATGCACGCAAGAGTTTTGCCGATGTGCTGATCGTCGATACCGCCGGTCGACTGGCGATTGATCCGGCGATGATGGAAGAGATCGCGTCCCTGCATGAGTCGCTGCAGCCGATCGAAACTTTGTTTGTTGTCGATTCGATGACCGGCCAGGACGCCGCCAATACGGCAAAGGCCTTCAGTGCCGCCTTGCCGCTGACCGGCGTGATCCTGACCAAGACCGATGGTGATGCGCGCGGTGGTGCTGCCCTGTCGGTGCGCTACATCACCGGGCGCCCGATCAAGTTTGTCGGCTCCGGCGAGAAGCCCGACGCACTTGAGCCGTTCCATCCCGATCGCGCCGCGTCGCGCATACTCGACATGGGCGATGTGCTGTCCCTGGTCGAGGAGGTCGAGCGCTCGGTCGATCAGGAAAAAGCGCAGAAGCTTGCCGAAAAGGTGATGAAGGGCAAGCGCTTCGACATGACCGATATGCGCGATCAGTTGAGCCAGATGCAGAACATGGGCGGCCTCAGCGGCCTGATGGACAAGTTGCCCGGCATGGCCTCATTGCCCGCCGGCGTCAAGGACAAGGTCAACAACAAGGAAATCGACCGGATGATCGCGATCATCAATTCGATGACCAAGAAGGAGCGTCGCCACCCGGACCTGCTCAACGGATCGCGCAAGCTACGCGTCGCCCGTGGCTCGGGCATGCAGCCGGCCGATGTCAATCGCGTGATCAAGCAGTATCAGCAGATGGCGAAGATGATGTCCAAATTGTCGGGTGGCGGAATCAAGGGATTGATGCGACAGATGAAGGGCATGATGGGTCCTGGTGGTATGGGGCCGGGCGGCATGGGCCCCGGTGGGTTGAGGTGAGGTGTTGTTGACGATGCCATCGGGCATCGTCGGCCGACCCTCAACGACCGGCATGGATGCCGGGCCGGACGCCCCGCACCAGGGATGGTTCGCGACCCAAGTCTCGCCTGTGCGTAGGAGCGGCGTGAGCCGCGATTGTTGATGGTGCAATGGTATGGAGAATCGCGGCTCACGCCGCTCCTACAAAAAGCATGTCTGCCGAAATCCTCATCCTCGCCGGTCTTGCCGGGTTCGCCGCCGGCATGCTCGACAGCATTGTCGGCGGCGGTGGTCTGATCATGACGCCGGCCATGCTCAATCTGTTCCCTGGTGTGCCCGTGCTCAGTTTGATCGCGACGCAGCGGACCAGTTCGATCGCTGGCACCACGGTCTCGGCATGGAACTATCTGCGTTCGGTGCGCGTCGATCGCCGAATCCTGATCGCCGCGCCCTTGTCGGCCGCGATTTTCTCGCTGATCGGTGTGTCGTTCGCCAAACAGGTTGACGATAGCCTGCTCAAGCTCATCGTGCTCGTCCTCTGCGTGACGCTCGCCATCTACACCTTCGTGCGCAAGGACCTCGGCCAGCATCTCAAGCCGCAGTCCGAAGGCCCCCACATCGTTCGGCTAGCGGCCCTGGTCGGCGCGACGACGGGCTTCTACAACGGCCTGATCGGGCCCGGCACCGGCACCCTGATGGTGTTCGGTTTCGTCAGCGTGATGGGCCTGGATTTCCTGCGCGCCTCTGCTGCCGCCAAGGTTTCCAATATCGCCTCCGACCTCAGTTCGTGGACGGTGCTGATGATCGGTGGCTACGTGATGTGGGCCGTTGTCCTCCCCCTTGTCATCGGCAATATGCTGGGCAGCTATTGCGGCAGTCGACTGGCCATCCTCAAAGGCAGCAAATTCATCCGCTGGGTGTTCCTGTCGGTAGTGATGGCATTGATCGCGCGGGTCGGATTTGATTTTTGGCGGATGGGATAGCGTGATTCGTTGATCGGTAGACTCGTTGCACGCGCCAGGAACCGTAGGATGCGCTTCGGTCTGCGGCCTCAGCACATCCTAAGATTTGTTGCAGAGCCGTCTGCTGCCGCGACTCGCATCGGGTACCCCGCGCGGGACCGGTCTACGTTTCTACGATGCATGTTGTGCGCGGGATGCGAGTTGCGGCTTCAGCTTGCCGCAGCCGCGCGTGCGCGCATCTGCTCGGCCTCTTCATGGCCGAGCCAGGAATCCACCACACGATGGACCAGATACAGCAGTGGGGTGGCGAGGATGGCGACCAGGCCCTTGTAGAGATAGTTGACCGTGCCCACGGCCAGGAACAGGGACACTGGCCAGTGCTGCGGGCCGAGCACGAAGGCGATGTAAAGAACGACATAGCTGTCGATGAACTGCGATACCAGGGTCGAGCCGGTGGCGCGCAGACCGAGCCAGCGCGGGCCGGTGCGGCGGCGGATCTGGTGGAAGACACTGACATCGATCAACTGGGCAACCAGGAAGGCGACCACCGATCCGGCGATGGTCCAAAGGGCCTGGCCAAATACTGCGGCGAAGGCGGCCTGCATGTCCGGCACCCCAGCCGGCGCCATCACCGTCACCCACCAGGTCGCCGGCACCAGCCAGATCGCCAGGTAGGCAAAGGCGAACGCGTAGATGATCAGTGCGACCGCCAGCCACGACAGAAAACGCACGCCGCGCGGGCCGTAGTACTCGTTGATGATGTCGGTCATCACGAAAACGACGGGCCAGAGCATGACTCCGGCGGTGAAACTCAGCGAGCCGCTCTGGCCGAACAGGTTCCAGTTGAAGGTGTCGATACCGAGCGTCGGTTCCAGCGCGAAGATCTTGACGCCGACGAATTCGGCGATCAGCACATTGGTGATGAAGATGCCGGTGAGTACAACGAACAGCAACTGGCCGCGGCTGAACATGCCCTTCATTCGACTCGATCTCCGCCGCGCGCAAAGCGGATGGTATCTGGCCCCTTGGCGCCGCCCGAGATGATGAAGGACATGGCCTGGTCGACGGTCCAGTCGGTTGGCGTCAGTTGCGAGACCGGAACGATTTCCAGATAACCGGAAGTGGGGTTGGGTGTAGTGGGTACATAGACTGCGGCCAGTTCTTCACCGGTCATCTCATCGCGCATGACGCGGGTGACCAGGCCGATGGTCTTCATCTCGGGCGAGGGGAAGTTGATCAGCACGACGCGCTGGGTACCATCGGGCTTGGTACGCAGGGCCTCAAGAAGTTGCTTGGAGCTTCCGTACACCGTCTGTGCCAAGGGCACGCGGGCCATCCATCCTTCAAATATCTTGAGTGCACGCTGGCCGACCACGCGGGTGGCAAAAACACCGGTGGCCAGGATAAAGATCAGGCTCATCACGATGCCGATTGCGGACTGCACGAGCGGCTTGCTCAGCCAGCCGAATACGCCGGGCAGAGCTGCCGCGAGCGGTGCGAGCACGCCGTTGATCCAGGGTGCCGATAGATAGGTCAGCCCCTGCAGTACAAAGCTGAAGACAATCCAGGTCAGCCAGATCGGCAGGATGGTGAGGACGCCGGTCAGGAAGTACCGCTGTAGTCGTGTCGTGTTCAAGCGCGAGAGCATTGGAACTCCAAAGGGCCTCGTCCATGGTGCCGCAGACGCTCGGCTGATGCCAGCGCGCGGATTGGCGGCGGTCTCGCTAAGCTAGCGCGGCGATTCCCTGCGCGATTTCCATGACTGAGCCACTCAATGCCCTGCCCGAGTCTTTGCCGTCCTTCGGATTGCGGCTGTGCAGTCCTGTGGTCGTGGCTCTGATCGGATTGCCCGGTGCCGGGAAATCCACCGTGGCGGAGCACTTGCGCCAGGGTTTGCAGATCCGCGTAGTCAATCGCGATGCCATCCGTCGCGCCCTGTTTCCCGAGTGCGCCTACAGTCAGCCCGAGAAGAGGGCGTCGGTGCGCGCAGCGTTCCAGGCGGTCGAGGTCAACGCCGCTTTGGGCGAGTCGACTGTGGTCGATGGCATGACGTTCTCCAAGACCCGCGATCTGGTCCATCTATCCGAACTCGCGGCCAAGTATCGGCTTGGTTTCGTGCCGATCTGGTTGGATGTAACGGCCGAGCTTGCCCGGTCAAGGATTCAGGCGGATATCGATTCAGGTACCCGGCATCTCGCGGAAGATCGGGTTCCCGCAATGGTCGACGCGGTGCTCGAGGGATTCCAGCGGCCACCGCCGACAGTACCGGTGATCGATGCCAGTCAGCCGGCTGACCGGGTCTGCGCGCTGGCCGAACAACTGGTGATCGCACGATCCAACGGTCGCGGCAGTTGAGCCGATTCAGCGCGGGCGTTCACGGTCTTTGAGACGTACATAGATCTGCTTGCGCACGCGTGCGACAACTTCGCCGCTGGCCGTCAGCACGTCGACCGGCATCCAGCGCAGATGTTTTTCGCCAGACGCCGCTTCGGCGCGGATCTCATCGAGCGTCGCGGTTTCAAGCCGGAACTCGCACCAGACTGGCTCCTTGACCGCGCGGACGAACTCGATTTCGCCGGCCTTGTCCCAGACCAGATACTCGCTGCCGAGGTTCTCCATGATCATGATCATCCAGTAGGGATCGGTCATCGCGAACAGCGAGCCGCCGAAATGGGTGCCGACATAGTTGCGGTTCAGCAAACCGATCTTGAGTCGGACCCGGACATGACGGAAGTCATCGCTGATGGTCTCGACCTTGATGCCGGCGCCGATAAAGGGCGGCCACCAGTTCATCAATCGACGTAGCTTGCTGGCTTTGCTCATCAGAGTCTCCGCAGGGTCCAGTGGCGGACCCTAACTTCAACCTGTCGAGCCAGGATTCCAAACGCCTGCACACAGCAAGGCGTGGGCGTTTGGACAGCAATCAGAACAGCACCGCTGCCATCCGCTTGCGGGTGCGACTGACCAGGTCGGCATCGTCGATCAACAGGAATGCAGCGATCAGCGATTTGCGACCGAGGTCATCTTCGAACTTGCGGTCGCTGCGCATGATCTCGAAATAGGCCTCGAGCGCGGCCTCGGGATCACCGGCGAGCAGGCGATGGGTGCCCCACTGGTAGCGGGCAAGATGATCATCGGGTTTCTGCGCCAGTCGCGCACTCAGTGCCGATTCGTCCGGGGCATCGCGCAGCACCTTGACGAAATCCAGGCTGGCACGTGCGCGCCGCGTCTGGTCGTGGGTTTCCAGGTTGGCGGGCAGGGCATCGAGCAATGTCTCGGTCTCGGCATATTCACCCGCTGCGAGCAGGGCCTGGATCAGGTCGAGCTTGAGTTCGGCCTTGTCCGGCTCGGCGGTGATGGCATCGCGCGCCGCCTGCACTTGCTCGGCGGGGTCGAGTGCTGGTGCGATCTCGTCTTCGACGTCCTCGGCGGCTTCGACACCGGCAAGATGCGGTGCCAGCCATTCCTTGATGACCGATTCGGGCTGCACGCCCATGAAGCCATCGAGCGGCCGGCCGTCCTTGATCAGCATCACGGTGGGCAGGGAGCGCACGCCAAATGCGGCGGCCAATTGCGGCTGCTCATCGGTATTGACCTTGGCCAGCAGCACCTTGCCATTCAGATCAGCAACCAGCTTCTCGATGATCGGGGTGAGCTGCTTGCAGGGACCACACCAGGGCGCCCAGAAATCGATCAGCACCGGCTGCGTGCTGGAGGCGAGCAATACCTTGCTTTCGAAATCGGCTTCGGTGGCATCAAAGATGTAGGGCGAAGTGGACATGGAAGACCTTGAGGGGGTTTCAGAACAGGTGAGGCCTGCGCGCGAAAAATCAACGATGAGCGCTGAGACTGTGCTGGCAATCAGGGTTGCGGTCGGAGATAGACCGCGCCGCCTTTCATCACAAAGGCCATCGTGCGCAGCAGACCGATATCCGCTATGGGATCTCCCTTGACCGCAACGATATCGGCATACAGCCCCGGCGCTATCCGACCAGAGTCGGCCTCGACGCCGAGAATTTTCGCCGGAGTCAGCGTGGCAGAACGAATCGCGTCGATCGGGCTGACCCCGGCCTCGACCATCAACTGGAATTCGCGGGCATTGTCGCCATGCGCCGATACGCCGCTGTCGGTTCCGAAGGCGTACCGCACGCCGGCTTTTTGCGCACGTGCAAAAGCTGCCTGGATCTGGGCGCCGACCTTGATCGCTTTCGGACGGATGATCTCGGGAAACCAACCGTCGATTGCGGCCTTCTCGGAGACGTACTTGCCGGCGAGGATGGTCGGGATCAGGTAGGTGCCGCGCTCCTTCATCAACGCGATCACCTCGTCATTGATATGGGTGCCGTGCTCGATCGTGGTGACGCCGCCCAGCACTGCGCGCTTCATGCCTTCGGCCCCGTGTGCGTGCGCGGCAACAATGAATCCGTAGTCACGCGCCGTGTCGACGATGGACTGGATCTCGGCGACGGTGAACTGAGGATTGTCAGCGCTCTTGGCATAGCTCAGCACGCCGCCGGTGGCGGTGATCTTGATGGTGTCGGCACCTTCCTTGTAGCGCGCACGCACCGCCTTGCGGGCCTCATCGACGCTGTCGACTACGCCGTCTTCGGGTTCGGGATAGCCGAGGCTATGCAGCAGATCGTGGCTGATGCCGTTGCGCGGATCGGCATGTCCGCCGGTGGTCGCGATCGACTTGCCGGCGGCATAAATCCGCGGGCCGCGGGCAACCCCAGCATTGATCGCATTGCGCAGAGAAATCGCCACGCCATCGCCCGAACCGAGATCGCGCACACTGGTGAAGCCGGCGAGCAGCGTGCGTTCGGCGTATTGTGCCGCGCGCAGCGCGTAGTCGGCGGAATTGAGACGGAAGCCCTCTGAATAGGAATCTTTGCCCTGCTGCGAGGCGATGTGCACGTGCATGTCGGTGAAGCCGGGCAGACAGGTGTGCTGGGCAAGATCGATCACCGTGGCACCGGGATGTTGCAGGCTGTGCCCGGCCTGGACCGCGCTGATCCGACCGTTCTCGACGAGGATCGACTGCGCACCGATATCGCGACCGGCGACCGGATCAATCAAATGGCCGCAGCGAAGGATGGTGCTGTCCTGTGCGTGCAGACCGGATGCGGCGAGCAGGCCAGCGATGGCCAAGGTGAGTGACAGTCGCATGCGATTCTCCCTGGGTAAACCCCGGATCATAGTGGAGGTAGCCGTCGACTGGTGCCTGCACGGGGTGAACTGGCGTCACTGCGCGGCGATCGGTGGCAGGGCGCTGACACGTGGCATCCACGGCGGGAACACGGTTTTCTGATGGCGCCGGCTACGGTAGTCTGGCCCATTCCCCTGATTGAACTGGCCGCTGACCCGGCACCATGACCATGCAAGAACATTACGACCCGCGCAGCCTCGAGCAGGCTGCACAGAGTTTCTGGAACCGAGAGCGCGCCTTCGAGGTGAAGGAAGACTCCAGCAAACCCAAGTACTTCTGCCTGTCGATGCTGCCCTATCCCTCGGGCGCACTGCACATGGGGCATGTGCGCAATTACACGATCAGCGATGTGATCAGCCGCTACAAACGGATGACCGGACACAATGTGCTGCAGCCGATGGGCTGGGATGCCTTCGGTCTGCCCGCCGAGAACGCCGCGATCAAGCACAACGTGCCGCCGGCGGCCTGGACCTACCAGAACATCGCGCATATGAAGGCGCAGTTGCAGTCGCTCGGTTATGCGATCGACTGGACTCGCGAGTTCGCCACCTGCAGCCCGGATTATTATCGCTGGGAGCAGCTGTTCTTCACCCGCCTGTTCCGCAAGGGCATCGTCTATCGCAAGAATTCGGTGGTCAATTGGGATCCGGTCGATGGCACGGTGCTGGCCAACGAGCAGGTGATCGATGGTCGCGGCTGGCGCTCCGGCGCCCTGGTCGAGCGTCGCGAGATTCCACAGTGGTTCTTCCGCATTACCGATTATGCAGAGGAGTTGCTCAACGAACTGGATGCACTGCCGGGCTGGCCGGATGCCGTCAAGACCATGCAGCGCAACTGGATTGGACGCTCCGAAGGGCTGGAGATCAGCTTCGCGGTGGAAGGATCCGATCCGGCGGAGAGCGTGCGGGTCTACACCACGCGCCCGGATACCCTGATGGGCGTGACCTTCATTTCAGTGGCGGCCGAACATCCATTGGCGCTGCGCGCCGCCGCGGACAATCCTGAGCTTGCGGCGTTCTGTCTGGAGTGCAAGAACGTCGGCGTTGCCGAGGCGACGGTCGAGACCCAGGAAAAGCGCGGCATGGCGACTGGCCTGTTCGCGATCCATCCGATCAGCAAGGCGCGGATTCCGATCCACGTCGCCAATTTCGTCTTGATGGGCTATGGCACCGGTGCCGTGATGGCGGTGCCGGGGCATGATCAGCGCGACTGGGAATTTGCCCGCAAGTACGAACTGCCGATCAAGCAGGTCATTCGTCCGCTCGATGGCGGCGACGTCGATCTTGAGCAGGGTGCCTATACCGACGAGGGGCTCTGCATCAACTCCGGCGCCTACGATGGAATGAATTTCGAGCAGGCCTTCAATGCGCTCGCCGAGCGCTTGAGCAAGGCCGGGCAGGGTGCGCGCAGGATCAATTATCGTCTGCGTGACTGGGGCGTCAGCCGCCAGCGCTACTGGGGCTGTCCGATTCCAATCATCTACTGCGCGGACTGTGGCGCGGTGCCGGTGCCCGAGTCGCAATTGCCGGTGATCCTGCCCGAAGACGTGGCTTTCACCGGCGTCAAGTCGCCAATCAAGGCGGACCCCGAGTGGCGCCGTACGCAGTGCCCAAACTGTGGTGGTGCGGCCGAACGCGAGACCGATACCTTCGACACGTTCATGGAATCGAGCTGGTACTACGCGCGCTATACCTCGCCGGGCGCCCAGGATCTGGTCGATGAGCGTGCCAACTACTGGCTGCCGGTCGATCAGTACATCGGCGGTATCGAGCACGCGATCCTGCATCTGCTTTATTTCCGCTTCTTCCACAAGCTGATGCGTGATGCTGGCCTGGTCCATTCCAGCGAGCCCGCGGTCAACCTGCTCTGTCAGGGCATGGTGGTAGCCGACACCTACTACCGCGAGGAGCCCAACGGCGCCAAGGTCTGGTTCAATCCGGCCGAAGTCGACAGCGTGCTCGATGAACGCGGCAAAGTTGTCGGCGCGAAACTGGTCAGGGACGGCCAGCCGGTCATGATCGGCGGCACCGAGAAGATGGCCAAGTCGAAGAACAACGGCGTCGACCCGCAGACGATGATCGATAAATATGGCGCTGACACCGTGCGTCTGTTTTCGATGTTCGCGGCGCCGCCCGAACTCTCGCTGGAGTGGAACGAGGCCGGAGTTGAAGGCATGGCGCGTTTTCTGCGCAAGTTGTGGCGCGAGGTGCATGCGCATGTTCAGCGGGGCCCGTGCCCGGCGCTCAACCGGAATGCGCTCAATGCCGAGCAGAAGGCGATCCGCCGCAAACTGCATGAGACCATCCACAAGGTCGGCAATGACATCGGACAGCGACGCACCTTCAATACGGCGATTGCCGCGGTGATGGAGCTGATGAATGCGCTGACCCGTTTCGATGACCTGTCCAACCAGGGTCGTGCGCTGATGCACGAAGCCTGGTCGGCGATCTGTCTGTTGCTCAATCCGATCACGCCGCATACGGCGCACGGGCTATGGCAGGCGCTCGGCCACAGCGAAACACTGATCGAGGACGTCGGCTATCCGGTTGCCGATGCTGACGCCCTGGTCCGCGATACGCTGAAGCTTGCCGTCCAGGTCAGCGGCAAGTTGCGCGGTACCATCGAGGTTGCGGCCTCGGCCACCGAGGACGAGGTCAAGCAGCAGGCGCTGGCCGAGCCTTCGGTCGCCAAGTTCCTTGAAGGCCAGACTGTACGCAAGATCATCGTGGTGCCGGGAAAGATCGTCAATGTGGTGATTTAGCAGACGCCGTGGTACGCCCAGCAGCGGGTGCGCGCCCGCACCCTGAAGCGGCGAAGCGGCTACCATTCGACCTGCCGTATACGCTGTCTGCCAGGAGCGCCGTGAGTAAATTTTTGCCATTGCTGATTTGCCTCTCGACGCTGCTGCTCGCTGCCTGCGGCTTTCATTTGCGCGAGTCCGCCCAGCTGCCGGCGGTAATCCAGACCCTGCGGATCGAGTCGGTCGATAGTCTCAGCCCGCTGCCACAGGAGCTTGGCCGTGCCCTGCTCCGTCAGGGCGTAGAGCTGGTCGACGACGAGACGGCCAAGGTCAGCGTGCTGCGCATCCTGGCCGATCAGCAGTCCACGGTGCCGCTCAGCTATTCCGGTGCCGCGCGAATCCAGGAATACCAGGTCGTGCATCGGGTCGAGTTTGAAGTACTGGACGCCGACGGCAAGATCATTGCCGCACGCAGCGCGCTGGAGCGTCGGCGCGAGTATCGTTTCGACGAGACCCAGGCCCTGGGCGCCGCTGCCGAGGATGAACTCGCGCGCAAGGAACTGCGCCGCGAGATGCTGCAGGCCTTGCTGCGGCGTCTTGAGTCGATCGCGGGCTGAAAGCCGTGGCCATAGTGCTCGCCCAGTTCGACCGCCATCTACGCGACGCTGCCGAACTCAAGCCGATCTATCTGCTCGCAGGCGAGGAGCCGCTACTGCTGCTCGAAGCCGCCGATGCGCTGCGCCGGCGCGCCCGTGCGCTGGGCTACAGCGAACGCGAGGTGATGGACGTCGAGTCCGGATTCGACTGGAACGATCTGGCCCGTGCCAGCGCATCGATGTCACTGTTTGCTTCGCGCAGAATTCTGGAGCTGCGGCTGCCGACCGGCAAGGTCGGTGTAGAAGGCGCCGCGGCGGTGACCGAATACTGCGCCCGGCCAGCACCGGATGCGGTGCTGATCGTCCACGCCATGCAATGGAGCAAGGCGCACGAATTGAAGTGGGTACAGGCGGTCGATCAGGCCGGTCTGGTTGTGCAGATCAAGCCGATTTATCGCAATGAACTGCCCGGATGGATTGCCGCGCGTGCGCAGTCACGCGAGGTGAATCTGACGGCCGATGCGGTGGAGCTTCTGTCCGAGCGCATCGAGGGCAACCTGCTCGCTGCTGCGCAGGAAATCGACAAGCTGGTCTTGCTGGCGCCCGGCAAACGCATCGATGCGGACACCCTGACCGAACTCGTTGCCGATAGTGCCCGCTACGATGTGTTCGGCCTGGTCGAGGCAGCGATCGCGGGCGACGCTGCGCGGCTGCGTCGCGTACTGGCCGGCCTCAAGGCCGAGGGCGAGCAGGTCGCCGGGCTCTGTGGCTGGCTGCTGAGCTCGTTGAACGCGATGCTGCGTCTGGCATCGGTGCCACGCAATCAGCTCGACAATCAGATGCGCACCGAGCGACTGTTCGGGAGCCGGCAGGCGGCCTTCAAGCGTGGACTCGCGCGCGGTGATCGGGCGTTCTGGGAGCAGCGGCTGACTGAAGTCGCCTGGGTCGATCGGATGTCCAAGGGCCGCGCCAGTGGCGATCCCTTCCTTGCGCTCGAACGTCTGTTGCTGCGCATCGCCGATCGCTCGGCGGCCGAGCAGATGGAGGAGCCGGCTTGAGCGTTCGCCCGGATGCCGACGTCGACTCTGAAGTGCGGTCGGGTCCGTCCGCCACCAGCGATTTGATCGCTTTGCTCGGCGGCACCTTCGATCCCATCCATATCGGCCATCTGCGTGCCGCCACGGAAGTTGCCCTGGCGCTGCAGGCCCATGTCCGGCTGCTGCCAGCCAAGATTCCTCCGCATCGGCCGCAGCCGATGGCTAGCGCCGAGCAGCGTCTGCAGATGCTTCAGATCGCGCTCGCCGGCAGCAAGGAGCTCAGCGTCGATGATCGCGAACTGCGCCGTGAGGGGCCGAGTTACAGCGTCGATACCCTGACCGAATTTCGCCGCGAGTTCGGTCCGCAGCGGCCATTGGCCCTGGTTGTCGGCGCGGACGCCTTTGCCGCATTCAACCATTGGCATCGCTGGCAGGAGATATTCGGGCTCGCCCATGTCGTCGTGCTCGACCGGCCCGGTGCGGCCACGGCGTTCGACTGGGCGGCTGAATTGAAATCTCTGGTCGAGTCGCGCAGCTGCGCGGACGTGGCCGAGCTGCGCCGCAGCGGTTCGGGTTGCGTGTGTCAACTGACCATCCCGGGCCTGTCGGTGTCGGCGACCGCGGTGCGTGCAGCCCTGGCGCAGCGCGCATCGGTGCGTTGGTTGGTGCCCGATGCAGTGCTTGAGCACATCGAGCAGGCCGGGCTGTATCGCGGCAGGGCGCCGTAGCAAAGGGCAGCGCGGCAAGCCACGCTCTATGCAATCCCCGGGGACGACCGAAGGGAGTCGCCAGGGGACAGGAGCAGGAGCAAAGAGCAGCGCGGCGAGCCACGCTCTACAAAATCTCGAGCCGTTGTCCCGTCGTGGACCTGGCAAGGGCAGAGCGGCAGCAGGGGCGCATGGGGCACCGCCGACCGCTCCCCGTGCTTTCTGGAGTGCAGGTTCGATCGGATGACGGCTAGAATGCTGTTCCACCCGCGTCTTCCCGCTTGCCTCCGGTCAATCCATGAAAACCAGCGCTGAAATCCGCAGCGAGTTTCTCGCATTCTTCAAATCCAAGGGCCATGAGGTCGTGCCGTCCAGTTCGCTGGTACCGGGCAATGATCCGACCCTGCTGTTCACCAATTCGGGCATGGTCCAGTTCAAGGACATGTTTCTTGGAGCCGAGAAGCGCAGCTACACCCGCGCAACCACCAGTCAGCGTTCGCTGCGTGCCGGTGGCAAACACAATGATCTGGAAAACGTTGGCTACACCGCGCGCCACCATACGTTTTTCGAGATGCTCGGCAATTTCAGTTTCGGCGACTACTTCAAGCGCGATGCGATTCTCTATGCCTGGGAGTTGCTGACCTCGGTGTACGGCCTGCCGGCAGAAAAGCTGTGGGTGACCGTCTATCACACCGATGACGAGGCCTACGACTTGTGGAACCAGACCATCGGTGTACCCGCCGAGCGTATCGTCCGGATCGGCGACAACAAGGGCGCGCTGTACGCCTCCGATAATTTCTGGGCGATGGGCGATACCGGCCCCTGCGGTCCATGCACCGAAATTTTCTACGACCATGGCGCCGAGTTCTTTGGTGGCCCGCCTGGTTCCAAGGACGAGGACGGTGATCGCTACATCGAAATCTGGAACCTGGTCTTCATGCAGTTCGAGCGCTCGGCCGACGGCACGATGACGCCCTTGCCCAAGCCCTGTGTCGATACCGGCATGGGGCTGGAGCGACTCACCGCCGTGCTCCAGCACGTCAACAGCAATTACGACATCGACCTGATGCGCCAGCTGGTTGAAGCCGCCGCGCGCGCCACCAGAACCGAAGATCTGTCGAGTCCTTCACTGCGGGTGATCGCCGACCATATCCGCGCATGCTCGTTCCTGATTGTCGATGGTGTGCTGCCGTCCAATGAAGGCCGCGGCTATGTGCTGCGCCGGATCATCCGGCGTGCGCTGCGCCATGGGCACAAGCTCGGCCAGAAGCAACTGTTCTTCCACTTTCTGGTTGCCACGCTGGATGAACTGATGGGGGACGCCTACCCGGAACTTCGTGCCAAGCGCAGCATGGTCGAGCAGGCCCTGCGCGGCGAAGAAGAGCGCTTTGCCGAGACCCTCGACACCGGCATGAAGGTGTTCGAGGAAGTGGCGCAGAAGTCGGGCAAATCGATCACCGGCGCCGATGCATTCCGTCTTTACGACACCTATGGTTTTCCGGTCGACCTGACCGCCGATGTCGCCCGCGAGCGTGGCCTCAGCGTCGACATGGACGGCTTCGAGCGCGCCATGGAAGAGCAGCGCGTGCGTGCCCGTGCCGGTTCCAACTTCGATGCCGGCCACAGCCTGTCGGCCGACGTCATGAAAAACCTGCCGGCGACCGCGTTTCTTGGCTACGACAGTCTGCTTGCGGAGGGCTTGGATGTGGTCGGCATCCTGCGTGACGGCAAATTGGTCGACGCACTCAACGACGGCGAGTCGGCCATGCTGATTCTCGATCGCACGCCGTTCTATGCAGAGTCTGGTGGCCAGGTCGGTGATCAGGGCCGACTGCGCAGCGGCGAGGCGGAATTTCAGGTCGACGAGACGATCAAGCTTGCCGGGACCTTCCATGGCCATGTTGGCCGCTGGTCCGGCAAGACACTGAAAACCGGCAGCAAGCTGTCGGCTGAAGTCGATGGACAGCGCCGTCAGGCCGTTGTGCTGAACCACAGTGGCACCCATCTGCTGCACGCCGCATTGCGCCAGGTGCTCGGCGATCATGTCACCCAGAAGGGTTCGCTGGTGGCACCGGATCGCCTGCGTTTCGACTTCTCGCACTTCCAGCCCATCGACGACGAGGACCTGCGCCGGATCGAGCGCATGGTCAATGAGGAAATCCGCCGCAATGTCGAAGCTGAGGTGCATCAGATGGGCATGCAGGAGGCCATTGAATTCGGCGCCATGGCCCTGTTCGGCGAGAAGTACGGAGAGCGCGTGCGGGTGCTGAAGATGGGTGATTTCTCCACCGAACTATGCGGTGGTACCCATGTGCTGCGCACCGGTGACATCGGCCTGTTCAAGATCATCGCCGAATCCGGCGTCGCCGCTGGCGTGCGCCGGATCGAAGCGGTTACCGGTGCCGGGGCCGAGGCCTGGATCGAGACGCAGGAGCGCCGTCTGGACGAGGTTGCCGAGCTGCTCAGTGCCAGCGGCGATGAAGTCACCGGCAAGTTGAAAAGGGTTTTCGAGCGCCAGCGCGAAATCGAGCGCGAACTGGAATCGCTGAAGGCACGCGCCGCCAACGCGGCACTGGTCGAGCTGGCCGCGCGACCGATCGAGATTGCCGGCATCAAGCTGATCGCGGCGCGCATTGATGGTCTGGACGCGAAGGCGTTGCGCGATGGTGTCGATCAACTGAAGCAGGTGCTCGGTGACTGTGCTGTCCTCCTGGCCGCAGGATCGGAGGGCAAGATCGCCCTGATCGCTGGCGTCCACGGCTCCGCGCTCGGCAAGCTCAAGGCCGGCGAGCTGATCGCCCATGTCGCCAGTCAGATCGGCGGCAAGGGCGGCGGTCGTCCCGATATGGCCCAGGGTGGCGGTGAGGATGGTCCGGCGGTCGCTGCCGCCATTTATGGCGTCAAAAATTGGGTTGCTGCCAAGCTGGGCTAGCGGATGTCGCGCTGACCGCGCAGCGCTACATCATCGGAGCGAACACGCGGGCGAAGTTGCCAAGCATCTCGGTCAGCATGCTGGCCGAGCGCATGCCCTGACTGCTGCGCGCGGCGATCTGGTTCAGATAGTGTTCCAGCCGGGCCGCGATCTGCTCATCGTGAACCACCGCCATCACTTCGTAGTTCAGAAAAAAGCTGCGGGCATCGAGGTTGGCCGAGCCTACGATGGCGGTGTCGGTATCAATCAGCACGGCCTTGGCATGCATCATCCCTTCGCGGTAGCGATGGATGCGAATGCCGGCGCGATGCATCTCGCGCAGATAGCTGCGCCCGACCAGATCGACCAGTACATTGTCCGAGCGCTTCGGGGTGAATATCCTGACGTCCAGGCCACTACGTGCGGCGGTCAGCAGGGCATTCATCATCGAATCGTCGGGCACACAGTACGGTGTCGCGATCCAGATGCGTGACTGTGCCTCGAAGCAGGCCTTGATCAAGGCAATGTGCCAGACATCGTGGCGCTGGTCGGGGCCAGAGGCGATGACCTGCACACTGGTCTCGCCGCTCGGCTCGATGGGCTGAGTGCTGATCGAGGGCAGTACTTCCTCGGTCGCGTGCTGCCAGTCGGAGCGGCAGATCTCCTCCAGCACACGCGCGGCCGGCCCATCGATCCGGATGCTGAGGTCGAGCCAGCGCCGCTGCTCGGCGTTATCGGCGAGGTAGGTGTCGCTGATATTGCGTCCCCCGGCCCAGGCACGGACGCCGTCGGAGACCACGATCTTGCGATGATTGCGCAGGTTTGCGGCGCGCTTGAACAGCGCGAACCAGACCGGTCGGAAACGGACCACGCGCGCCCCGGCATTGTGCAAGGCTTGCACATGGGTGCGCAGCAGCGCGGAACTGCCCAGATCGTCGACCATCACGCGCAGGCAGACGCCGCGGCGCGCCGCTTCAATCAAGGCCGCCATCACTTCCAGTCCGCTGCGATCGCACTCGAAGTGATACATCAGCACGTAAAGATCGTGACGGGCGTGGTCAATGACTTCGAGCAGGGACAGTCGCGCGGCGCGGGCTTCGGCAAGCAGTTCGACGCGGTTGCCACCCTGGGCACCGGGTACGCCGAGTCGACGCAGCAGCCGATCCAGAGGCAGAGCGCGCTCGGGACTGACCGGAGAGTGTTCGGCGTGTTGAAGGCGGCGTACCTGCGGCCCACCGCGACGCAATTTCCGGGTGCCGATCAGGAGATAGATCAAGGTGCCGATATAGGGTACGACGAGTAGCAGGATAAGCCAGGCAGTCGTCGCCGTCGGCGCCCGGCGTTCACTCAGCACCGAGGCGCAGGCGACAAAGCTCAGTGTCCAGCCGAGTATCCAGATCCAGTAATACATGGGCTTTACTCGATGGCGCGCGCGATCCAACGGCTGGCGTCGAAACGTTCGCAGACGATTTTGAGACACATCAGCAGGGGTACGCCGAGCAGTACCCCGGCCACGCCCCACATCCAGCCCCAGAAAATGAGCCAGAGCAGGATCGCCAGCGGGCTCAGGCTGAGCCGTGCACCAAGTATGGTTGGCGAGATCAGCTGGCCTTCGAGTGCCGTCAGCACCAGAAAAAACGCGGCAGGCAACAGCGCGACGCCCGGGTTCGGAAACTGCAGCATGCCAAGCAGGGCCAGTAGACCCACCATCACCAGGGCGCCGACGTAGGGAATAAAGTTCAGCAGCCCGGCGACCGCGCCCCAGAGCAGGGCGTCCTTCAAGCCGAGCAGATGCAGGCCGATTGCCGTGATGACACCGAGCAGAATATTGATCAGGGTCGTGGTCAGCAGATAGCGCGACGTATCCGATTGGATGGCGCGCACAATGACCACGGCATTGCGTTTGTGTCGCAGTGTTGGTGAGAGTTCGACCAGGCGTCGCAGCAGGTCGTCGCCGCGCAACAGGAAAAAGAAACAGAGCAGCATGATGCTCAGCATCTTGATCAATAGCCGCGGTGCCTGCAGCAGTGCATCACTGACACGGACGTCGGTGGCTGCAGCCGGCGCGGCCGGAGCCGGTTTTCGCTGAGTGCCGATCTGGACCAGGGACTCGGTTGCGTCGGTTGCCGCGGCGATCGGTTTCATGAAGCTCTTGAGCTTCGGCGCCAGCGACTGCATGGTCTGCGGCGTCTTGCGCAACCATTCAGCGGCCGGATCAATCAGCAGCGACACCGCCGTGGCGAGCGCGAGCAGACAGCAGCACATGACCAGGGTAGTGGCCAGCGCGCGCGGCATCCAGCGCGTCAGCATCGAAACTACTGGACTCAGCGACATGGCGAGGAAGGCGGCCAGCACCACGGGGATCAGCACGTCCTGGGTGATGTTGGCGGTGTATGCCAGAGCAAGTACCAGGAGCGCGATCAGGACACGAAGTATGCCGCGCTGGGTGCCGCTACGCTGGACCGTCGGGAGCTGTTCGGTCCCTGCTGGATCGGCGGACGGATCCCACTGGATCGGCTGTCCGAGCTCGAACCGGGCGAGTCCCCAGAGTCGATTGTCCGTCATTGTCAACGTCGCAGGAAAGGAGTGACCAGCGAGAATACTCCACCACCGAGCAGGGGCAAGCCGTGCCTCAGCAACCGGTTGTGCCATTGCGAGGGGACACGGGCGAGGATCAGGCCGGCGCCGATACCGAGCAAGGGAACCAGCCACGGCGCATTGTGCTCGAAGCGCGACTGCAAGCCAGCGGCTGATGGGGCAAGATCTGATCGCGCGGACTCAAGGCGGGTCTCGGCCACTTGCGCAGACTTGATCAGGTCGCGCGCGGTCATTGTGCGGTGTTCCACTGACGCAGGCTGGCATCAATCTGTCGGCGCGTTCGCGGGAAGAAACTTACGCGGTACCAACGACGAATTTGCAGGCCGGCCCAGATCATGCCGAGCGCAATCAGGATGGCCAATCCGGCAAACGCCATCAGCGACGAGCCGGTAAGGGTCATCAGGACGGCCCATGTCGCTGCCAACAACACCAGCCACAACGAAAGCAGCAGTCCACACACTGCGAGGCTGAGCAGCAGCATCCGAACCAGGCCCATCCGAAACAGGGCAAATTCGATCTGGCCGAGTTCGGCGCCGGCTTCGATGCTGTTCTGCACCTGCCGGATGCAGCGCCCGATCACCGCGAGCACGCTGTCCTGATCGGGAGGCGTGGATTCGCGCGTGGTCTGGTCCGCGCTGGGCGACTCGGACATCGCATCCTGTCGGGGGAGTGCCGGTTCGAAATGTTCATTCATGACGGTACTCCCCCTCTATGTGGATGCTCGGACGGATCGACTCAGGATGTCCGTTCCGCGTTTTTGCCGCGTCGACGCAGCGCCGCAGCGCCGAGCAGGGTAACCACCGTGACCGCAGCAAAAGTCTTGCCGGGGTTCTCGCGAACGTAGCGGCCTGCGCGCTGTGACAGCTTGGTCGCGCCCTCCATCACGTCTACGAGGAAATTCAGCGTGGCTTCCTTGCCAGCGCTGAATTTCTCGGAGGCGAGCGCAAGCTGTTCGGCAAGTGCGTCGCCGGCATCAGCTTGAGCGTCTTCGAGTCTGTCTGCGGTCTTGCTGGCCTTGCGGCGCACTGCCGCAGCGGCCTCAACGCTCTTGTCCACCGCGCTATCGACGGCGTGGGTTACCACCTCACCAGCGCGCTCAGCGAGCTCGGCGCTGCGATCGGCGGCGTTTTCTACGTGTTTGCGCAGGGTATGCGTATTGCTCATGTGTTTCTCCCAGAACGAATGGATTGAAGTCGCGCAGCGCCGGCCGGTGTCGGTCAGCGCGCTGCCTGCTAGACCCTTTTGCGGCCGGTCAGCAGCGAGATCACGGCCAGAACCAGGAAGACCAGGAAGAGCACTTTGGCGATACCGGTGGCGGCGCCAGCGATGCCGCCGAAGCCAAGAATGGCTGCGATGATGGCGATGACGAAAAAGACGATGGCGTAGTGCAGCATGATGATTCTCCTCGATGGGTCGGGGCCGAAGGCGGGCGGGTTGCCTACCCTGGTGAATACGAGCGCAAGCCGCATGCCAGCCTTGATGTTTTATAAATAACTATACAAATCAAATAATTGGATCGTTGTCCTGGCCTGGGATCGCGGGCAGGCTGCACGACGAGCGCCTTGCCCTCGTGCAGTTCGCACGAGCAGCCGCTATGGTCGACCCTTCGCAAAGGAGCTCAATATGGCGGATCAGCCCATCCAGCCCGGCCGCAGGGTGTTGCTCGTCGACGATGACGCAGCGCTGTTACGCAACTATCGGTGGTGCCTGGAAGACGCGGGATTCCACGTCGTCAGCGCGCAGAACGGCGAGCAGGCCCGGCAGAGGCTCGCCCAAAACGTTTTCGATATGTGCTTCCTGGATCTGATGATTGGTGAGGAATCGGGACTCGACCTGCTTCCGCTGCTGCGTGCGGATGCGCCGTGGATGCGGATCGTGATGTCCACCGCCGAGAACTCTCTGGCCACCGCTGTACTGGCCATGCAGAAGGGTGCCGTTGACTACCTGACCAAGCCGTGCGAGCCGGATCGACTGTTGCACTGCGCGGAACGTCAATCGGAGGCGCGACGTTTGGAACTGCGCATCGAGCAGTTGAAGGATGGCGGCGATGCGCCTCCTTCGGAATTTGCCAGTGCGCATCCGGCAATGGCGCGTCTGCTCGAGACAGCGCGCCAGGCCGCATCCTCCGATGCCACGGTCCTGATCCTCGGCGAGAGCGGTACCGGAAAAAACGTGGTCGCGCGCGCCATTCACCAGTGGAGTGAGCGCCGTAAAAACAATTTTTCCACGGTAAACTGTCCTTCGCTGAGCGCCGAATTGCTCGAGAGCGAATTGTTTGGGCATGTCAAAGGAGCGTTCACGGGCGCAACCGACAATCGCCAGGGCCGCGTACAGGTTGCCGATCGTGGCAGCTTGTTTCTCGACGAAATCGGTGATTTTCCGCTGGCGTTGCAGCCCAAGTTGCTCCGCTTCGTGCAGGATCGCGAGTTCGAACGGGTCGGTGATCCGATCAGTCGCAAGGCCGATGTGCGCATCGTCGCGGCGACCAATCGCAATCTTGAGGAAATGGTAAAGGCGGGAACCTTTCGCGAAGACCTGTGGTACCGCTTGAACGTGATCAGTCTGGAACTGCCACCCTTGCGCGCTCGTCGGGACGACATTGCCGGGTTTGCCGAATTCTTTCTTGGCCAGTTCGTTACTGCGTACCGGCGTCCTGCGCGCAGCATCGGTGCTGAGGCGATGGCGCAACTGGTTGCGCACGATTGGCCAGGCAATATCCGCGAGCTGCGCAATGTCATCGAGCGGGTCAGCATTCTTTGCCCGGAAGAAGTCGTCCGTCCAGAGCACCTGCCGCTTGCCGGCAAGAATGCCCCCACAGAATCGGGCGGCGCGCTGCGCGTTGGCCAGGCGGTAAGTCTGGAAGCCCTGGAGCGCGCGCATATCGAGGCCATTGTGGCGAGCGCAAGCACGCTGGATGCAGCGGCGAAGACGCTGGGGGTCGACGCCTCAACCCTGTATCGAAAACGCAAGCAATACGGGCTCTGATCCGCGTCGTCGTCCGCTGAGCGTATCCACGGCAGGCCGGCGGCGGGTCTGCAGTTCGCACGATCGCAGCGGGCCGATCGGGCAAATTGCCGGACAGTCATTCTGTGGCGTTCCACGTAACCCAATGTAATTATTCGGGTTATTGTTTCGTTGGTGGCTGGCACGGGTCTTGTAATCAACAGTCTGTCGACGCATTCCGAGGCTGGCCGCGTCGCGCTGTTGCAGGCCCCAGTGCCAGCCCCTCGTCAAGGAAACTCCACCATGAAAACCAGATCACTGATTTTTTCGACTTCTGCGCTGCTCGCCCTGACCCTTGCCGCCTGCTCAGAGACGCCGCGGGAAACCGCAGAAGACGTGGCTGAAGCCCGCCAGGAACAACGCGAGGAGGTTCAGGACGCCCGCGCAGATGCATCTGAGCAGATTTCTGACGCCCGTGCCGACATGCGTGAGGTCAGCGCTGAAGTGAACGCCGACCTCAACAAGGACCACTCCGACGCACAGCAGGAGTTGAACGACGCACAGGCCGAGTTGACGCGCGCTGAAGCTGATGCATCCTACGATCTTGCGATCACCAAGGCCGACGCTGCCTATCAAGTCGCCAAGGAGAAGTGCGACGGCATGACCGGCGAGCAGAAGGATGCCTGTCAGGTGCGTGCCAAGGCGGATCACGAAGTCGCGGTCGCCGATGCCAAGGCCAAGCTCGAGTCATGGGAGAAGTCTGCTGATCGCATGGCCAAGGGCAAATAAGTCCGAACGCCAGCCTAGGCGCCCGCTCCGTCCTGGAGCGGGCGCAACCATGAGGAGAACCACATGCCCACAGCCGTCACCCCATTCAAGACACGACATCCTTTCAATGCCGCGCCGCGCAAGCTGATGGTGGCGCTGCTGAACCAGTCACTGTCCGATCTGAGCGATCTCTACAGTCAGGTCAAGCAGGCGCACTGGAATATCAAGGGCGATAATTTCATCGCCCTGCACAAGCTCTTCGATGAGATCGCCGAAACATTGCAGGAGCCGATTGATACCGTCGCCGAGCGCATCGTCACTTTGGGCGGTGTCGCAGAAGGCACGGTGCGCCAGACCGCAGCGAAGACAGATATCAAGGAACTTTCGCGCGAGTTTGACCAGCACGAAGTGCTCGGCGAACTGGCTGATCGTTTCGCCGCTTTCAGCAAGGCGGGCTATGCCGCGGTCGACAAGGCCGATGAGGCGAAGGACCCGGTCACCGCCGACATCTATACGCAGATCACTCGAAGTGTCGACAAGTCGTTGTACTTCCTGGAGACCCATCTGCAGACCCGCACGCTGGCACCGTAAACGGCCATCCGTGCAGATCGCGCCGACTGCCGTTTCAATCAGCGCCCCGCGCTGTCGCGTCGGGGTGCTGAGGCGTGTTCAATCGTTCGCGAGCCGCTCACCGTCCGCGTCCATGAGTACAACAGTGCCGAGGTCCAGCGCGCGAATCGAACTGCCGACGCGCTTGAGGTCGCCAATGACGATCCAGGTCAATTGCTCGGGTTTGATTTCGCTGGCTGCAGCCTGATTTACCTGGCTCGCCGACAATGCGCGCAGCGACTTCGCCTGATCGTAGTAGTAGGCGGGGTCACGACCGCTGTTGACCACATCGGTGCCTGCGTCGATCAGGGACGACAGGGTTTCGAATCTGCCCGCGAGTCGCGCCACCTGACTACGCAGGATGCTTTCGAATTCCTCCCCCTGCAGGGGGCGGGCGCCGGCGAGTCCGCGAATTTCCTTGCTCACTTCCTGCATCGATTCGGCGGTGCGATCGGTCTGCACCGGTGCAACGACGACAAAGGCACGAGTGCCACGACTGTTGGTGATCAGGCCCTGGGTGCCGTAGGACCAATGCTTGTCCAGACGAAGATTTCGATTGAGCCGCGAAGTCGCCATCCCGCCAAAGTTGCGGATGGCGGTTTCGAGGGCGAAATCATTGTCGCCGCCGGACGCCGAGGCCAGGTGTCCTGCGACGATCACCGACTGCGGTGCATCCGGCTTGTCAATCAGGTACACCTTGCCGGTACCGGTCGACGCGGCATCCGCTCTGCGCTTTTCGGCTGGTGTCCCCCGCGGCCATTTTCCCAGCGAGTCGTTCAGCATCGGCACCAGTTCGGCGAGCGTGATGTTGCCGGCAACAATCAGGCTGGCCTTGTTCGGCACGAACCAGGTCCGGTGCCAGACCTGCAGATCCTTGCGACTGAGACCCGCGACGCTTTGTTCATCGCCAAGCCCGCCGATCGGCTGGGCATAGGGATGACCGGCTCCGTACAGCAGTTCCGGCAGCAGGCGCAGCGCGGCGCTGGATGGATTGGCTTTCTGTTGCCGAATCGAAGTCAGCTGTTGTTTGCGCTGGATCTCCAGCATCGCATCTGGAAATTCCGGATTGCGACTTACATCAGCCAACAGGGGGAGGGCAGTGGCCAGTTTGTCGCGCGGCACATTGAGCGAGACCGTGGACAGATCCTGGCTGTTGGACGTGCCGAGTACTGCGCCGAGCGCGTCACGCTCATCGACGATCGCGAAAGCATCGCGGTTCCGCGTACCCTTGAGCAACATCTCCAGCACCATCGCGGATGTGCCCGGCGCATCTGCTGGATCGGAGGCCGAACCGGCGTCGAGAGTGAGCGCCAGCTGCACCAGTGGAACCGAGTCGCGCTGCATCAGCAGCACCTGCAGTCCATTGTCCAGCGTGGCGCGCTGGATCTGTGGAAAGCGCAGGTCCGGTGTGGCAGTGAGTGCCGGCAACTGGCTGCGGTCGAGGTCGGAGGCCGATGCCCTGAGTACCGGCATCGGCTCGATGCTCATGGTGTAGTGCGCCTTGCCCAGCCATTCGCGCGCCGTTTTCACGACCTGGTCGGGTCGGGCGTCGGCCAGGCGCTGCAGTCGATCGAGATAGGCACTCGAGTCGCCATTGTAGGTCTGGCTCTCGGCCAGTACATCGGAGCGGCCACCCATACCGCCGAGGCGCTCCATGCCGCGCGCAAATCGCGCCAGCATGCGGGAACGGCTGCGCGCCAGATCGGCATCGGCAATTCCCTTGTCGAGTTGAGCGGCGATCACCCTGTCGAGTTCACGCTCGGCCAGCGCGGCATCCGCGCCCGGTCGAATGTTCATCTGCACAATCAGCGTGCTGGTCAGTTCCTTGGCCCAGACAAAGGCCGAAACGTCGGTGGCCAGCTCGGTCTCGAAGACCAGCCGTCGGTCGAGCGGGGCGCTCTCACTGCCCGCCAGCAAATCGGCAAACAGCTCGAGGTCAGGGATGCTGGGATCGCTGACCGGTGGCAGATGCCAGAGCCGATAGATCCGCTGCTGCGGTACCCGGTCCTGCATGCTGTCGCGGATATTGCTGGAAAGCTCGGGAACCCAACGATGCAGTCGCGAGATCGGCGGTCCGGGCGGAATGCTGCCGAAATATTTTTCGACGAGGCCGCGTGCATGCTCCACCGTGATGTCGCCGGCGAGCACCAGCACCGCATTGCCTGGCCCGTAGTACGCGGCGTACCAGTCCTTCACGTCAGCGAGTTGGGCGGCGTCGAGATCTTCGATGCTGCCGATCGGTGTCCACCGATAGGGATGACCTGCCGGATAGACCAGTTCGGCGATTCGGATAAAGGCGCGGCCATACGGCTGGTTCTCGCCTTGCAGCTTCTCGTTCTTGACGACACCGCGCTCGCGCTCAAGCATCTCGACCGAGAGATTGCCAGCGAGAAATCCCATGCGATCGGCTTCCAGGTAGAGCGTGCGCTCGAGCCCGGACAAGGGCACATCCTCGAAGAAATTGGTGCGATCATTGCTCGTCGTGCCGTTGCGATTGTTGGCACCGAGGTCGTCCATGGCTTCACGAAACCCGTGCGGATAGTGCTCGCTGCCATTGAAGAAGAAGTGCTCGAACAGATGGGCGAAACCGGTTCGGCCGGGACGCTCGTCGCGCGAGCCGACGTGGTACCAGAGGTTCACCGCAACCAGAGGCACACTATGGTCTTCGTGGACGAGCACAGTCAGCCCGTTGCCCAGCTGGAACTTTTCGTGCCTGATGCGCAGATGCTCAACATCAGGTGTGCGCGAGGCGGCGAGTACCGGGTTGCTGGCGAATCCGAGTACAAGCAGTATCATCACGGGTCTGATCATGCGAACAATTCCTCTTCACGGCTGGGCAGCCCGAATCCACGGCAGGCGAGCGCGCAGGGTAACCTGTCGATGTGCACGCGGTACACCCAGCTTCTGGCATGCGGGTCGTTGACGGCGTGCGCTTGATTGCGCGCCCAGGCTGCGCGTACTTGCGCGACTCGAGGTTGCGCGCAGACAGCATGCGTCTGGACCGGGAAGATCACCGATGAACGAAATCAATCCGCTCGAGCAGTTGGAGCGCTCACGCGAAGCTTCGCAGCTGGTGACCGAACGCTGGCAGCGGGTAAAGCTTCTGGTCGCGATGGCGGGCTTGCTTATCGTGGCTGCCGCGGGTGTCGCCCTGGTCCAGGGCAATCGGCTCAATCTTCAGATGGATCGCGGCACCAACGTACAGCAGAGCATCAGCCTGCTCAGGGAGTACACCCGTCTGCTGGTCGATCTGGAAACCGGACAGCGCGGTTATCTGCTCACCGATGATCCGGCGTACCTGCAGCCCTACCGGGCGGCCGAGCAGCGACTGCCGTTGCTGACAACGGAACTGCGGTCTCTGCTGCGACGCTACCCCGACAGCGAGCAGGCTTTTGCTCAGCTCAACAGTGAGCTCGAGCACAAGAAGACCGATTTGGACATTGTGCTGCAGATCATGCAGGAATCAGGGCGGACCCAGGCGATCGAGTACGTGCGTAGCGACTTTGGCCTTGCGTTGATGGATGAGCTGCGCGCCAAGACGCGCGCGCTCATTGCTTCGTTGGAGCGACGATTGGACGACTACCGCGACGAAAGCGCGGTGCTTGTCGAGCAGCGCAACTGGACAATTTTCGTCATCGTGATTCTTGGTCTGATCGCCGGATCAACGGCCTACTGGTTGTTGGGCGGACATTTGCGCCAACTTGACATCGACGCCCAACTCCGCATCGAAGCCATGCGCGCGATGCAGGCCAATCAGCGGAAGAGTTCATTTCTGGCCAATTTGAGCCACGAGATGCGCACGCCGATGAATGCGATCTTCGGGTTCACAGAACTGTTGGAGGATCTCGTCCAGAGTGAACGGCAGCGCTTTTATGTCAAGGCGATCCAGCAGAGCGGGCGTGCCCTGCTCGACCTGATCGACGATATTCTCGATCTGTCACGGATCGAGGCAGGCAAGATGACGGTTGACGCGGTACCGACCGACCTGCGCGAGCTGTTTGATTCGCTGCACACGGTGTTCTCGCAGATGGCGCTCGAGAAAGGCCTGCGCCTACGCTGCAATGTGGCAGCCGAAGTTCCTGACGGTCTGCTGATTGACCCGATCCGGCTGCGCCAGATTCTGATCAATCTCATTGGCAACGCCATCAAGTACACCGAACAGGGTGAGGTCGAATTCGGGGTGAGCGTGGTACCCATCGATGGCGACGAACTCTGCGTCGCCTGCCAGATCGAGGTCATCGACAGTGGCATCGGTATCGCCACGGCCGATCAAGCGCGAGTATTCGATCCTTTCACCCAAGTGGGTGACGTTGGTGCCAAAGGCCGAGTCGGTACTGGCCTCGGGCTTTCCATCGTCCAGCGTCTGGTCGACCTGCTCGGAGGCAGCATTGCCATCGAGTCTGCGCTCGGCCATGGGACCAAGGTGCGGCTCGAACTTCCACGTGTGCCACTGGCACCCGCTGCGTCCAGGGCGCCCGCCGGCGATTCCGATCTTTCCGATCTGGCGCCACTGCGCATCGTCGCAGTCGACGATGTGGCACTCAATCTGCAGCTTCTCGAGGCTCTGTTTGCGCCGACCCATCACACCTTGGTCACCGCGGCCGGCGGCGCCGAGGGCGTGGCCCTGGTCCGCCGGCTTCGACCCGATGTGGTGTTGATGGATATTCGCATGCCGGAAGTCAATGGAATACAGGCGCTTGAGTTGATTCGAGCGGAGGCTTCGCTCGATGCGGTTCGCCTGGTTGCGGTGACTGCCTCCAGCCTGCTCGGTGAGGAAGCGGCCTTGCGCTCGCGCTTCGATGGCTATGTCCGCAAGCCGATCAGCAGGGCAGGCCTGCTCGCCGAATTGCGCAAGTTGTTTGGCGAGAGATCCCGCCCGGATGGCGCGACCGAGGTGACCGCAGCGCAGGCGGCGAGCGTGGTGCCGACAACTGCGGCCGGATCGTTGGTCCGGATCGACAACGCGCGGCGGAAGTCTCTGCTGGCTTCCCTGGCAGCCTGCCAGGCACAGTTGGTACGCGCGGCACAGACCTTGTCGAGCTCCGACATTGATGACCTGCTGGAGGGGCTGCGCATGCTGGCGGATGAGAATTTGATGCCAAACTTGCGTAGCCAGATCCAGACGATCGCCCGCGACGCTGGACTGTTCGACCTGCGCAGTCTTGAAATCAGCCTGGGCGTGCTGCGCGCTGCTCTGGTGCAATGGATCGCCGAATTGAATTCGACTGCCGACGGGGACACGCAGAGATGAGTAACGCAGCCAGGATGACCAATCGCCCACTTTCCGATGTCGGCAAACCCATGGTGCTGGTGGTCGACGACCAGGTCAGCAATATCCAGACCGTGGGCACCCTGCTCAGCCGTTCCGGTTTTGATGTGATGCCGGCAACTACAGGCGCCGAGGCGCTGGAGCGCGCTGGCCTGAGAACGCCAGATCTGATCCTGCTCGACATCTTGATGCCGGGCATGGATGGCTTTGCAGTGCTCGCCGAGTTGCGCGCCCGGCCCGGCATGATCGCTGTCCCGGTCATCTTCCTGACCGCTGCGAATGAGCGTGAATTGCTGGTTCGCGCCTTCGACGCTGGTGCGGTGGATTACGTCACCAAGCCTTTTGTTGCCGAAGAGTTGCTGGCGCGGGTGCGCACCCATGTCGAACTCAAGCAGATGCGCGATCACCTCGAACGGATTGCACGTGAGCGCGCCGACCTCACCCAGATTGTTGCCCACGACCTCAAGGGCCCGCTGTCGGCGATTCAGTTCAGTGCTTCGATGCTTGCCCAGCAGACGGCACAGGATGCCGGTCGTGTGCGTGGACTGATCGAATCCATTGGCCAAAGTGCCGACGAGGCACTGGAGTTCATTCAGGGCTACCTGGGTCGTTGGGCTGACGGCGAGCTACGCCGCCGTCACAACCCGGACGCGCTGGCCCTGGCCGCGCTGAGTGAACGTGTGGTGGACGCCTATCAGCTGGCGGCCGAGAGTCGGCAAATGCTGCTGTCATTGGAGGTGCGCGGCCAGCCGCTTGTGCATGCTGACGCCGTGGCGACCCGGCACGTACTAGGCAATCTGGTTTCCAATGCCATCAAGTATGGTGCGCCGGGCAGCACGGTCGAAATCCTGGTGCTGCCGGGGCGTGCGGGCTTCTGCAAGCTGAGTGTGCTCGATCGCGGCGCCGGCATCTCGAAGGCCGACCAGCAGAGGCTGTTTCGTCGCTATGTGCGTCTGGGCAACGTCGACACCGAAAAGCACAAGCACTCCTCGGGTCTTGGTCTTGCCATTGCGAAGCAGGAAGTCGACCAGATGGGAGGGCATCTCTGGTACGAGGACCGCCCCGGCGGCGGCGCGGTGTTCAGTTTTGAGCTGCCGATCGAACGCGAAGCTGGGTCGGAGTGACTGCAGCGGTTAAACTGAGCGGGCATATGACGCATTGTGGACTTGATCCGGTGTGCACATGCCCTATCTCATGATGTCAGCCTGATGCTGCCTGAATCTGGAGTCCACACCATGAATCAACCCGTCGCTGTCCGTGCGATGCCCGATATCGCCAAAGAGGCCCGGCCGGCAATTGCCGGTGCCCTGGACTGGGTCGGCATGGGCGATATCGAAGTGCCGGTGCGCATTGCCGATGCAGATGGCAGCGTCATGCAGGTGCCGGCGCGGGTCAATGCCTTCGTCAATCTGCACAGTGCTGACGCGCGTGGTATCCACATGTCGCGCCTGTACCTGCTGGTCGACCGGCTGCTCGGCAGCGAGACGTTGACGCCGTGTTCGGTGCGCCGGGTACTGAAGGAGTTTCTCGCCTCGCATACGGAACTGTCGACACGCGCCCTGCTGCGCATCCAGTTCGACTACATGGTGCGCCGCAATGCCCTGGTCAGCGAAAACAGTGGCTGGCGTTCCTACCCGGTGGTGTTGACCGGCACCCTCGATCGTGGTCACTTTACCGTCGAGACAGCACTTGATGTGACCTACTCCAGTACCTGTCCGTGCTCGGCCGCGCTGGCGCGTCAGCTCATCCAGGACCAGTTTCGCCAGGACTTCGGCAGTGCGGGGCCGCTGGATTTCGATCGTGTGCTCGCCTGGCTGGGCAGCGAGCAGGGCATCGTCGCTACACCGCACAGTCAGCGCAGTACGGCAGCGGTCAAGGTGCGGCTGGTGCCGAGCTTCGAGCGTTTTCCGCTGATCGAACTGATCGATCAGATCGAGGCCGCATTGCAGACACCGGTACAGACTGCGGTCAAGCGTGAAGACGAGCAGGCCTTCGCCAGGCTCAATGCAGCCAATCTGATGTTCTGCGAGGACGCTGCACGCCGAGTGCGCAATGTGCTCGATGACGAACCGCATGTTGCCGACTTCTGGGTACAGGCCAGTCATTTCGAGAGCCTGCATCCGCACAATGCGGTGGCGGTTTCGGTCAAAGGTGTCACGG
The DNA here is from genome assembly GCA_038255435.1 of Lysobacterales bacterium. GTDB lineage: Bacteria > Pseudomonadota > Gammaproteobacteria > Xanthomonadales > Ahniellaceae > 0-14-3-00-62-12. Next base: position 144,279 of record JBBSLG010000003.1, on the reverse strand, counting down.
GCGGCTACGCGCCCTGACTGGGCTGGCGTCTGATCCCAGGCCGCGCGGTCAGGGTAGCGCTGCGCAGAGCGGAGCCCCGCGCAGCGATAGGTGACCGACCTGTCGGTGCGCGTTCATGCCGTGGCCACGCCAAACAACTTGCCAACGCCGGCAGTCAGCGCCATCGCGAGCGCACCCCAGAACAGAACACGCAGCGAAGCGCGACCAATTGGCGCGCCACCGCTGCGCGCTGCCGCAGCGCCAAGGGCCGCCAGTGAACACAGCGAGACTGCAACCACGCCGATGCTCAGCCAGTTGCCGGGCAGAAACCAGGCGACCAGGAGGGGCAGCGCCGCTCCGACTGCGAAGCTGATCGCCGAGGCGATCGCCGCCTGCACCGGGCGTGCCTTGTGCGCGGCGACGATTCCGAGTTCGTCACGGGCGTGGGCGGCCAGCGCATCATGTGCGGTCAACTGTTCGGCTACCGTCCGCGCAACCGCCGGTTCCAGGCCGCGCCGGATATAGATACCGACCAGTTCCTCCAGTTCACTGGCGGGACTCTCGGCCAACTCGGTGCGTTCGCGGGCAAGGTCGGCTTCCTCGGTGTCCGACTGCGAGCTCACTGAGACGTATTCGCCCGCTGCCATCGACATCGATCCAGCAACCAGTCCGGCCACGCCGGCGATCATGATGCCCTCGTGTGGTGTAGCGGCGGCGGCAACGCCAACGATCAGGCTCGCCGTCGACACGATCCCGTCGTTGGCACCGAGCACGCTGGCGCGCAGCCAGCCTATCCGTTGACTGCGGTGGCGTTCCGGGTGTCGGTGGGGCATCGGAAATTCCTCATGCTGCGGTGTTCGAGTGGACCGACGATTGCCGGCCGAGGGCTCAGAATTCCAGGTCGAGCGCGGCGCAGAGATAATCGATCATCGGCGCCAGTGCCTTGCAGTGGGTGATCACGATCTCCTGCAGGCGATCTCCGATCACGTCCTCGGCACTGAGTGCTGCGCCGGCGGCCAGATTCTTGCGCTTGAGGTCTTCGATCAACGGGTGCGCTGGATCGATGCCGCGCGGTGGTCGGGTCAGCGACTCACCCCAGAATTCATAGCGCGTGCGAAACGTCTTCGACTTCGTCGCCGCCGTCCAGGCGGCGGGATTCTCTTCAAGAAAGCTGCGCAGTTTGCGCAGCGTGTCGGCCTCGGGATGCCAGATGCCACCACCGACAAAGCTGTCGCCATCGGCGATGTGCAGGTAGAAGCTCGGCGCTGGCACCTGCTTGGCGCGCTGATGGAACAGTCGCGCGCCAGCCCAGGTCTTGTAGGGGGTCTTGTCCTTGCTGAAGCGGGTATCTCGATGTTGACGGAACAGCGAGCCGCCCTGGCGGCGCGGGTCGGCCACGATGTGCGTGCTTATTCTGGCGAGTGGTCCGGCCAGATCGGTGATCAGGGTCTGGAACGGAACCCGCACGCTCTGCTCGTATTCGTCCTTGTTGGCATCGAACCATTCGCGCGTATTGTTCTTCTTCAGTGCGCGCAGGAACTTGAATGTGGCCGGCGTGAAGTAGGTCTTTTTCAAGCGAGATCCTCTCTGAGACTGCGGATCCAGGCTTCCACCTGGTCCAGGATGCGGATGCCATCTGGCTGGGATGCCTGGCTGAGGCGCAGTTCTTCGATACGCTCAAGCTGTGCGTCGATGCCGCCTTCGATAGGCTCGGGCCGCTGCAGCAGATGCTGCCGACGCCAGTCCAGCCACTCGCTCTGCTCGCCCGCATCCAGCGTATCGGGGTAGTGGCGGGCACGATAACGGAACAGCAGTTCGCGATAGCGGACATCGGCGAAACCATCGGCAAGCTGGCCCAACCTTGCCGGTGGCGTGGTGCGCACCTTGGCAGCCAGCGCCAGATCGGCGTTGGATGGCAGTCCGCGGTAGAGGTCGGCCTCGGCGTGCTGGACGGGAAACACGCCCTGTTCGGAAAAAACCTCGCGCACCTTCTGGGCCAGCAGGGGCGCCTGCAGCAGGCGTTCGCGGTGACGCAGGCAGCGATCGACATCAAGGCCGATGCGGGCATAGTCGACCCCGGCCAGGGCCGACATCGGCGCCAGTGCCGGGCTCCTGTTGACATGCACGAGCTTCAGCGGAATGCGCTCGATGCCGTCCGGAAGATCAGCGCGCGCAACGAACACCCGATCGCGGATATCGGATGAATCCAGGGCAATCAGCTGTTCGGGATCGGCATCGAGATCGACCACGATGACGCCGTTGGGCTGGCTCGGATGCTGGCTGATCGGCATCACCATCGCCAGACAGCCGCGCTCGGCGGCAAAACGCGACGAGGCGTGTAGCACCGGAGTGGCCTGGTTCCAGTCGAGCAAGGCGGCGGCCTTGCGCTTTTCACGCAGGGCGAACAGAAAATCGAACAGGCGTGGCTGGGCGGCGCGGAAGCGTTTGGCCATGCCCAGTGTTGCCATCACATCACTGAGCGCTTCGTGCGCGTGACCGTGCTCGATGCCGTTGGCCATGCTGAGCTGTTCCAGTCTGAAACTGGGCAGATCGCCTTCACGTCGTGGCCACTCGATGCCAGCCGGGCGCAGCGCATAGGCCATGCGCAGCGCGTCGATCAGATCCCAGCGCGAGCAGCCATTGCGCCACTCACGCCCGTAGGGATCGTAGAAATTGCGCCAGAGGCCATGCCGGGTCACTTCGTCGTCGAAGCGGATCGAGTTGTAGCCGAGCGTACAGGTGCCGGGCAGACTGATCTGCTCGTGGACACGCGCAAAAAACTCGGGCTCGGCTACGCCTTCACGGGCAGCCTGTTGCGGGGTAATACCAGTGATCAGGCAGGACTCGGCGCTCGGCACCAGGTCAATTGTCGGCGCGCAATACAGGCTGACCGGATCTTCGATCGGCTCGAATTCGGCATTGGTGCGGATTCCGGCAAACTGGGCCGGCCGGGCGAGCTTGGGATTGACGCCAAAGGTCTCGTAGTCGTGCCAGAAATAGGTGGGCTGCATGGCGCCATTATGGCGGACGATCGGGGTATGCGGTCGGCTCGGCGTCGGCATCGGTTACCATGTGCGGATGAGAAACATGCCCGCTGCAACTGACCTGCCAGCCCAGGTCCGCCTGAAGATCGAACGTCGCTCCAACCATCCCTGGATTTTCCAGAAGATGGTCGAGAAGCCTGAGCCCAAGCCGCGTCCCGGCAGCATCGTCGACATCATTGATCGCGACGGAACCTGGTGCGGCCGCGGTTTCTACAATGGCCATTCGCGGATCGCGCTCAGGGTCTTGACCGCTGACCCGGATGAGGCGCTGGATGCAGACTTCTTCCGTCGCAAGATTGCCGCCGCGATCGCTCTGCGCCGCGAACTGCTGAACCTCGATGCCGTCAGCGACGCCTATCGGCTGGTGCATTCGGAAGGCGACGGCCTCTCGGGGCTGGTGGTTGACCGCTTCGCCGGGACCCTGGTCGTCGAGTTCTTTTCCGCTGGCATGTTCCGTCTGCGCGAACTGATCCGCGAAGTTTTGCTGGAGCAGTTCCCGGACAGCCAGTACTACTGGTTCGCTGACGATCACGTTGGCAAACAGGAAAGTTTCGACTGTCATCCGCCGGCGCCGCCTGAGCCCGGAGTCATCACCGAGCACGGATTACGCTTCCGGGTTGAACCGGGGCGTGGCCACAAGACCGGATTTTTTGCCGATCAACGCGATAACCGCAAGCGGCTTGCCGAGTTCTGCTCCGGCAAGACGGTACTCGACCTGTGCTGTAACTCCGGAGGCTTCGCGGTCTACGCAAAAGCCCTGGGTGGTGCCGAGGAAGTGGTCGGCATTGATATGGACGAGGAAGTGCTCGAGGTCGCCAAGGCCAATGCGCAGATGAACAAGGCGCGCGTGCGTTTTGTGCAATCGGATATTTTTCCGTGGTTGCGCGATGCCAGCAATCGTGGCGATGACTTCGATGTGGTCATCCTCGATCCGGCCAAGATGACGCGTGACCGTGAGCAGGTCATTCCGGCGCTGAAGAAATACCTGGATATGAACAAGCTGGCCATGGGGGTGATCAAGCCGGGCGGCATCCTGCTCACCTGCTCCTGCACCGGCCTGGTCAAGGAAGAAGAATTTCTCGACATGATCCGGCGCGCGGCCTACTACGCCAATCGTACCGTGCAGATCCTGGAGGTCCGCGGTGCCGGTGGCGATCATCCGTGGATGGCGCATGTGCCGGAATCGCGCTATCTCAAGGCGGTATTCTGTCGTGTCGACTGATCGCGGCGAAGTCGACCTCGTCGCTCCGATCATCGGTTGTGATCGAACTCCAGATATCGACGGGAGCTGGTAATGGTGTACTTCCATGATATCGATCCGATCCTGATCCAGGTCGGCCCGCTGGCGATCCACTGGTACGGGCTGATGTACCTGTGCGGATTTGCCGCGGCCTACTGGCTGGGCATGCGCCGATTGCGCGATGGCCGGTTCGGCATCACCCCCGAGCAGTTCTCCGATCTGCTTTTTGGCAGCATGCTCGGAGTGATATTCGGTGGTCGCATCGGCTACATGCTGATCTATGCGTTCGATGAACTGATCGCGCATCCACTCAGCATTGTCCGGGTGTGGGATGGCGGCATGAGTTTCCATGGCGGCTTTGTCGGCGTCATTGTCGCTGGCGCCTGGTGGAGTTGGCGACGCGGAATCAATACCGTCGATCTATCCGATTTTCTGGTGCCCCTGGTTCCGCTTGGTCTCGGCTTTGGTCGCCTTGGCAATTACATCGGCGGCGAGTTGTGGGGCCGGCATACCGATGTGTCCTGGGGCGTGATCTTTCCGAAGTCGCTTGATCACCTTGGCCTGGGCATCGAAGCACTGCGCCAGCAGGCCCAGGCCGGGCTGCTCGATGCCGAGGCGCGTCATCCATCCCAGCTCTACCAGGCTTTGCTCGAAGGGCTGGCCCTGTTCCTGATTTTGTGGATCTACTCGGCAAGGCCGCGGCGGCGCTACGCGGTATCCGGGATGTTCGCGCTGTTCTACGGCATCTTCCGGTTTGTTGTGGAGTATGTCCGCGAGCCTGACAGCCAGATGGGTTTCATCGCCTTCGGCTGGATGACCACGGGTCAATTGCTGTCGATCCCCTTGATCGTGCTCGGTCTGGTGTTCCTGTGGATGTCGCGCAAGGCGCCGATCGTCGCACCGGCACCGACACTGCCTTCGACCGCGAGCTGATTCATGCGTGCCTATCTGGATCTGCTGCAGCATATTCTCGATCACGGTATCGACAAGTCCGATCGCACCGGCACCGGTACGCGCAGCGTGTTTGGCTACCAGATGCGTTTCGATCTGGCCCAGGGATTTCCGCTGACGACCACCAAGAAGCTGCATCTGCGCTCGATCATCCATGAGCTGCTGTGGTTTCTGGCAGGCGATACCAATGTCGGTTATCTGCGCGAACACAAGGTCAGCATCTGGGACGAGTGGGCCGATGCGCAGGGTGAGCTTGGTCCGGTCTACGGCAAGCAGTGGCGCAGTTGGGGAACCCCGGATGGTCGCAGCGTCGATCAGATCGCTGAGGTGATTGAACGCATCCGCCGCGACCCTGATTCGCGACGGTTGATTGTCAGTGCCTGGAATGTCGGTGACTTGCCACAGATGGCACTGTCTCCCTGCCATGCGCTGTTCCAGTTCTATGTCGGCAATGGCCGACTCAGCTGCCAGCTGTACCAGCGCAGCGCCGATGTATTTCTTGGCGTGCCCTTCAATATCGCCTCGTATGCCCTGCTGACCCAGATGGTGGCCCAGGTCTGTGACCTGAAGGTCGGCGATTTCGTGCATACCTTCGGCGACGCCCATCTGTATTCGAACCATTTCGAGCAGGCGCGCGAGCAATTGGCACGTACGCCCAAGGCCTTGCCCAGGCTCTGGTTGAATCCGCAGGTCGACGATATTTTCGCGTTTCGCTTCGATGACATCCGGGTGGACGACTACGTTGCCGATCCCGCCATCAAGGCGCCGATTGCCGTCTAATGGCCGGTTCAAGCCTGCCGCGATAGGCGCCGATGCAAAGCGCCAGCAGCAAGGCGAATGCAATCAAGGCGATGTCTGCGGCGCTCATGCGGGCCCAGGAGATGGCGGCGCTGAACTCGGCGCCAATTCCGGCGAGTGCGCTGGTGAATCCCACGCCAATTTCGCGCGCGACCACACTGGCCGCAATCAACCACTGCGCGTAGGCGATACCGAGTCCGCAACAGACCAGGCAGAGCGTCGCCCGTAGCCATCGTGGTGTCTGCGCGAAGTAGTGCCGCACCGGCCAGGTCGCCGCTGCACAGGCCAGGGCCAGGATCGGATAGGCCTGGCCGGAGCGGAGCGCGAGCACCGCCCAGAACGCGCCGATGGCCAAGGGCAGAAAGATCGAAGCAATCAATGCGGTCAACTGGTGAATCATTCGGGAGAGCATCCGCCATTGTGCCCGCCGCACCGCACAATGGCGAGCCTTGCTGTCAGGCAGATCGCGGGAAAACCGTGTAGCGGGCGGGCTGCAGATGGACGATGTCGCCGCTGTGCAACTCGCGCGGCGGCATCTGCGTGCGCGACCATTCGGCCGTGAGATAGGGCACACCGGCCAGGGCCGGATCGACTTCGACGCGATAGCGGCCACCCAGCCAGCGGGCATCGGTCACGGTGGCGGCGAAGCTGTCGGTGCCGGCGTGCTCGGTCCAATGCAGATCGTAGGGCCGCACACACAGGTCGACGGCACCGGCGGGCAGGTCGGCGCCGGCAGGGGCGGGCCAATGACTTTCACCGAGATGGATCCGATCGCCATTCAGCACTGCCGGCAATTGATTGATCTCACCAAGAAATCGGCCGACAAAGCTGCTGGCCGGCTCGTCCTGAAGTTGCTGCGCGCTGCCGGTCTGTTCGATGCGGCCATGGTTCAGCAGGACGATGCGATCGGCGACATCGAGCGCCTCATCCTGATCGTGGGTGACGAACACACTGGTGACATGCAACTCATCGTGCAGCCGGCGCAACCAGCGGCGCAGCTGTCTGCGCACCTGGGCATCGAGCGCGCCGAAGGGCTCATCGAGCAGCAGCACGCTGGGCTCGATGATCAGCGCACGCGCCAGTGCCACGCGCTGACGTTGGCCGCCGGAGAGTTGATCGGGAAAGCGCTGTGCCATTCCGCCCAGCTGGACCAGGTCGATGACACGCTCGACCTGCTGGCGCAGCTTGTCCTCGCCGGGGCGACTGGCGCGCGGCCGCACGCGCAGACCAAAGGCGACATTCTCGAATACGCTCATATGGCGAAAGAGCGCGTAGTGCTGGAATACAAAACCAACGCCGCGATGTCGGGCTCCGAGTCGGGTGACATCGCGCCCATGCAACCGGATAGTTCCGGCGTCCGGCGATTCCAGCCCGGCGATCAGGCGCAGCAGGGTGGTCTTGCCGCAGCCCGAGGGACCGAGCAGGGCCATCAATTCGCCGTCCTGGATGTCGAGATCCACCCCATGCAGGGCGGTGAAGCCACTGAACTGTTTGCGTAGATTGCGGATTTCGATGCTCATGGAAACTCCTCATCGAGCTCGGCTATTGGATCGGGATGACGCGCACGATGGGCGCGCGCCTCGACCCAGGTCTTGGCGACCAGGGTCAACAAGGCCAGCAGGACCAGTAGCGAGGCCACGGCAAATGCCGCGGCGTGCTGATACTCGTTGTAGAGAATCTCAACATGCAGGGGCAGGGTATTGGTCTTGCCGCGGATGTGGCCCGAGACCACCGAGACCGCGCCAAACTCGCCCATCGCGCGTGCATTGCAGAGGATTACGCCGTAGAGCAGACCCCATTTGATATTCGGCAAGGTCACCCGCAGGAAGGTCTGCCAGCCACTCGCGCCCAGCGAGAGTGCGGCTTCCTCGTGATCATTGCCCTGGGCCTGCATCAGCGGAATCAGTTCGCGCGCGACGAATGGAAAGGTAACAAAGACGGTGGCGAGCACGATGCCTGGCACCGCAAAAACAATGCGGAATCCGGTTTCGCCAAGCCAGGGACCGAAGACGCCCTGGGCGCCGAACAGCAGGATGTAGATCAGGCCAGAGATCACTGGCGAAACCGCCAACGGCAGATCGATCAGGGTGATCAGAGCGCTACGACCCGGAAACTGGAACTTGGCGATGCACCAGGCTGCGACTACGCCAAAGATCAGATTGAGCGGTACGGCGATCGCGGTAACCGTCAGCGTCAGTCGCAAGGCTGCCAACGCATCCGGCTCGCTGACGGCTGCGAGATACACCGTCCAGCCCTTGTCCAATGCACCGAACAGCACGACCAGCAGAGGCAGCACCAGAAAGAGTCCGGCAACGAGCAGAGCGCCCAGGATCAGTGCGGCGCGGCCGAGCCGGTATCGGCGGTCCTGCTCGATCATCGCCGACCTCGCCGGGCCAGCCAGGCCTGCAGGGAATTGATCAGCAGCAGCAAGGCGAACGAACTCAGCAGCATGACCAGGGCCAGTGCGGTGGCGCCGGCGTAGTCGTATTGTTCAAGCTGGGTGACGATCAGCAACGGCGTGATTTCGGAGATCATCGGCATATTGCCGGCGATGAAGATCACCGATCCGTATTCACCGACGCCGCGCGCGAAGGCGAGGGCAAAGCCGGTCAGCAGGGCGGGTGCGATGCTCGGCAGACTCACCCGGAGAAAGGTTTGCAGCGGCGTTGCGCCCAGACTTGCCGCGGCCTCCTCCTGCTCATGCTCGATGTCCTGCAGGACTGGCTGGACGGTACGCACGACAAACGGCAGACCGACGAAGACCAGCGCAATCACGATGCCGGCCGGGCTGAATGCCAGCTGGATGCCGAACGGTTCCAGCCACTGTCCGAGCCAGCCATTGCGCGCATAAAGCGCCGTCAGTGCGATGCCGGCCACCGCCGTCGGCAGGGCGATCGGCAAATCGATCAGGGCATCGACGAGGCGCCTGCCCGGGAATGAATAGCGCGAGATCACCCAGGCCAGCAGCAGGCCGATCGGCATATTGATGGCCGCAGCGATCAGGGCGCAACCGAAGCTGATGCGCAGCGATGCCAGCGCGCGCGGCGAGCCGACTTTGGCGATGAATTCGACGAAGCTCAACTCGCTGGTGCGCAGCAGGATCATCGACAGCGGAATCAGCACGATCAGACTGAGGTACAGCAAGGTGTAGCCGAGGCTCGGTCCGAAGCCGGGCAAAGAGCCACTGACACGCCAACGCGATCGGGAAAAGCTGGCGGATGCGCTGATGGTCATCGCGCTAGCCTGCCAAGTCCGATTGGAGAGTTCACTTCAGATAGATCCGGTCGAAGCTGCCGCCATCGGCAAAGTGGGCCCGGTGCGCTGCCTCCCAGCCGCCGAAATCGGCGATGCTGACCAGGTTCAATACGGGAAACTGCGCGGCATGGCGGGCCGCTACGAGCGGATCGCGAGGCCGATAGTGATGCCGGGCGATGATCTCCTGTCCCGCGGGTGTGTACAGAAATTCCAGATAGGCACGTGCCAGCGCTGTGGTGCCGCGCCGTTCGCTGACGCGATCAACGACGGCGACGACCGGCTCGGCAAGGATGCTCAGCGAAGGGATTACAATATCGAAAGCACCATCACCCAGTTCGCTCTCGGCGAGCAGGGCCTCGCTTTCCCAGGCCAGCAGTACGTCGCCGATGCCACGCTCGACAAAGGTCGTGGTCGATCCGCGTGCGCCCGAATCGAGGACGCTGACATTGGCGAAGATGGCTGAGACAAAGGCGCGCGCGCTGGCTTCGTCGGCGCCCGGCTGCTGCATCGCGTAAGCCCAGGCGGCGAGGTAGTTCCAGCGCGCACCACCCGAGGTCTTGGGGTTTGGAGTGACCACGCCGATGCCGGCACGGCTGAGGTCAGGCCAGTCCAGGATGTGCTTCGGGTTACCCTTGCGCACCAGAAAAACCACGGTCGATGTGTATGGCGCACTGTTGTTTGGCAGGCGCTCCTGCCAGTTCGCTGAGAGCAATTGGCCGCGGGCAAGCACATCGATGTCATAGCCCAGGGCCAGGGTGACGACGTCGGCTTCCAGGCCGTCGAGCACGCCGCGCGCCTGCTTGGCCGAGCCCCCATGTGACTGGTTGATCACGACTTCGATGCCGCTGCGGCTGCGGGTTTCGGCGGCGAATGCCTGGTTGATGTCCTCGAACAATGCCCGTGTCGGATCGTAGGAGACATTGAGCAGCTCGACCTGTCCCGGAACCGGGGCCGAGGGCGTACAGGCGGCCAGGCCGAGGATGGCGAGAATAAGCCCCAGAACTGGAATCGGTGTGGCGCTGCTGTTGGGGCGGGGCTGTTGCATGTCTGTCCGCGGCGTGACCGCTGCGGTTCCGGGGTTTTGATGATCTGGTTGCGGTGCCCGAGGGCGCTCGCGCATCCGTTCGGACGGCGAAAACTGCGGGGTCATGCAGAGCTTCGAGAGCCGGCATCAAGCCTCGCTCGTCCGATCGCGCGTCCAACCCAGGACATTCCGCAATCGTTCGGCCGATGCATGGCGCGTCGCCGTGAACGGGCCGGTGCCGTGACACTCCGGCCCGGTCCTCGCCCCGCACTGAACTCGGCGACTAGGCTAGCCGAGTTGCCGGAGCTCGGGAAAGGTGGCGCTGGCATGTCGATATTCCTGGACGCTTGTGTTTTGAGCGCGTTACCCCAAGATTGAACGCTATCCAGTGCAACGCAGCTACAATGGGCGGTCCCCCGAAGTGCAACGAGTATGAGCCGATTCAGTCAAAGTTCCGAACCGATCCGCTTCGAGCGTGACTGTCCTGCGGTCATGGTGCCCTCGGGCGATCTGGTCAATATGCCCGCCGGCCAGGTCGGCTACATCACCCAGGCTCTGGGCGGCAGCTTTACGGTCTTCGTTGAAGGCAATCTCTTTCGCATCCGCAATGAGGATGCCGATGCCCTCGGCAAGGAGCCGATGGAGTTGCCGCAGATCGCCGAGAGCGCGAGCGATGAAGAAGTCGAAGCGGCCGTCTGGGAGCAGATGCGTACCTGTTTCGATCCGGAGATTCCGGTCAATATCGTCGATCTGGGCCTGATCTATTCCTGCGACATCGAGCGTCTTGGCGATGGCAGTCGCAAAGTCAACGTCACCATGGCACTGACCGCACCGGGCTGCGGCATGGGCGAAATTCTTGTCTCGGATGTGCGCGAGAAAATCGAGATGCTGCCGACAGTCGAAGAAGCCGATGTCGATCTGGTCTTCGACCCACCCTGGAACCGTAGCATGATGTCCGAGGCCGCCCAGCTCGAAACCGGGATGATGTAAAGCCCGTCGGCCAGTGCGTGGTGCTGGCCGAATCAGGCATCAGTTGCTGTGCGCGCGGACAAAATCCAGCAGCAGGGCGCGCGTCGGCACCGCCGCCGCCCCGGTTTCGCCGAGTGCTTTCATGATGCTGCTGTGGCTTACTCCCGGCAGGATCACCAGTTCGACAGCTACGTCCACGGAGCGCAACCGCGCCGCCAGTCGCTCGCTATTGCGCGGCCAGACCCGTTTGTCGGCGTCGCCATGCAGCAGAAGTATCGGCGGCTCATCGCCATCGACAAAGTGGATCGGCTGGGTACTGGCTTCGTGGTTCCGGTCCGGAAATACGGCGCGCAATGATCGTGATTCGATCGGCGCGAAGTCGTACGGACCGGCGATGCCTATGGCACCGCTGAGCTCGCCGGGCTGCATGGCCTGCCTCTGCAGATAGGCTGGATCGGAGGCGAGCAGCAGGGCGATGTGCGCGCCGGCGGAATGTCCTGCAATGAACAGGCGATCCGGATCGCCGCCCCAACTGCGTGCGTGGTCGCGGCTGAAGCGAATCGCCGCGGCAGCATCATCAACAAATGCAGGAAACTGGACCTCGGGATACTTCCGGTAGTCCGGGATCACGACAATCAGCCCTTCGGCTGCGAGTGCCTCACCGATAAAGCGATACCAGGAGCGCTCGCCGCTGCGCCAGGAACCGCCGTAGATAAATACCAGCACGGCGGCATCCGCAGGCGTGTTCGCGCTGCGATAGACGTCCAGTTTCAGCTGTTCGTCCGCCTCGTACTCGAAGGACTGCACGCTGACCCCCGGCTGTGTGTGCGTTGCATTCAACAGGCCGAAGTAGCTGGCCTGGCAGCCGCTGAGCAGAATCGCCAGCAGGATCAGCAGCGGTGCATAGTGGACGCGCATGTACTGGTGGGCTCGGGGTGATCAATTGGACAGCTTAGCCGGCCGCCCGTGAGCACCTCGTCAACCTTGACGAGCCGATCGCTTCCCTGCGCCCGCGCGGGTGGATAATCTCAGGCAGTACCCAATCCGAGGCGCCATGAGCCAGACCGAAGATCCGCCGCGCAATCCGTTCGCCAAGGTGCCGGAACGCAGCACCGGAGACAATCTGTTGCGCACCGCGCAGCAGCACCATGTGCAATTGAGCTTTCTGGCCGATACCAAGTGCAACATCATCATCACGGTCTCGTCGATCGTATTGACGATGGCGCTCGGTCGTCTGGGTGATGTCAGTCTGCGCGCCAGCGCGATCATCCTGATCGTGTTTTCGCTGCTCGCCCTGCTGACCGCGATACTCGCGGTGCTGCCGAAGTTCAAACCGCAGAAGCTGCGCGATGGCAGCTTGCCGGCCGGGTTCAACCTGTTGTTCTTTGCGCATTTTGCCGCGCTCGACCTGGATCGGTTTCGCGCTGAGCTGGCCAAGCAGATGCAGAACGATGGCTCCGCCTACGATGCGATGGCCCGCGATGTCTACGCACTCGGCTGTTATCTGGCAAATCACAAGTACCCTTATCTGCGCCTGAGCTATCTGTTCTTTCTGAGTGGTTTCGTGATTGCTGCCCTGGTCCAGGCGGTGATGTTCGCCATTCAACTCTGAGTGAGGGGGGCAACCCCGATTGTGTTCTGATGCGTTGAACGATTGCAGCCGGGAAAGCTCTGATCAACCTGCATGAGTCACTGCATCGTCTTCACTACCCAGCGTCGCCGCCAGGCCTCTGCCTTCAACGGTGGAGCTGGTCAAAACCTGCGGTTTTCTCGCCCTGATTCAGGGGGCTATCGTGGCTCCGGACTTGTCTAAAGGATCCCTCATGGAGTATCTCAAGCGTCGATTGCAGTTCGTGCTGCTGGTCTGGATCAGCCTTGCGTGCTCCCAGGTCTTATTGGCGCAGACCGCGCCCCAGTTGCCGGTCGCCTTGCGTGACTGGCAGGACTGGGTGCGTCATGAGCAGGAATACCGCGCCTGTCCGCTGATGTCCGGCGCCGATGCGGACGACGAGGATTCCTACCTTTGCGCCTGGCCCGATGTGCTCGATCTGCAGGTCGGCGCACAGGGTGCGCGATTCAGCCAGAACTGGACACTGTACGCCGAGACCGCGATTCCGCTGCCGGGCAGTGAGGAGCTCTGGCCGCAGTCGGTGCAGGTCAATGGGCAGGCGGCCCCGGTGGTGCTGGGCGATATGGATCAGCCCCAGGTCTGGCTGTCGCCCGGCAATTACCGGATATCGGGCAGCCTGCAATGGACCGAACGTCCCGAATCGATCGATATCGACAGCAGGTTGGCGCGGATTGCGCTCAGCGTCGATGGCGCCCGGGTATTTCCTCTGCAGCGTGATGCTGATTCGCTTTGGTTGGGCCGGGCTGAATCTACCGAGCAGGAAGCCGACAGCCTTGATTTGCAGGTGTTCCGCCGGCTGTCCGATGAGGTGCCGCAGCGACTGGAAACCCTGCTGCGTCTGCGCGTCTCCGGCAAGGGCAGGGAAGAATCACTCGCCCGGATTCTTCCCGAGGGATTTACGCCGGTCGCGCTCGGCGGCGCCCTGGTGGCGCGCATCGAAGCGGACGGCAGTCTGCATGTGCAGGTTCGTCCGGGCACCCACGAGATCACGGTGCAGGCGCGCGCCGATGCGCCGATGACGCGTTTTAGCGTTGCCGCCCATTCCGGAATCTGGCCCACTGAGGAAATTTGGAGCTATCAGGCGCAGACCCAGTTGCGGGTGACCGATGCCGGTGGACCGCCGCAGATCGATCCGGTAATGGCCGAGGTGCCTGAAAGCTGGCGTGCTTTGCCCGCATTCGCAATGGCGGCTGATGCGGTGCTGGAAATCCAGGAGCGCTCGCGTGGCTTGTCAGATCAGGACATGAACCGGCTCAGCCTCAGTCGTGAGCTCTGGATGGATTTTTCCGGCGATGGTTGGACCAGCAAGGATCGGATCAATGGCAGCGTGATGCGCGATTGGCGGCTCGATTTGGCGCCGCCGTATCAGCTTACCCGTGCCGATGAAAACGGCTTTGCGCTGCTGATCACAGCGGGCCAGAAACCGGGTTGGACCGGCGTCGAGATTCGCGAGCGCCAGTTGGCGCTGACGGCAAGTACACGGCTCAAGTCGGGGAGCGGAGAATTGCCAGTTACCGGATGGCAGACACCCTTCGAGTCGGTGTCGACACGATTGAATTTTCCGCCGGGCTACGAACTGATTGCGGCGCGCGGTGCCGATCGGGCGCCCGAGGCCTGGCTGGATCGCTGGGATCTGCTTGATGTTTTTGTCGCCGCGCTGATCGTGTTTTTGTCGGCCATTGCCTTTGGCCGGCTCGCCGCGCTGATTCCGCTCGGCTATGTGCTGCTGGCCTGGCATCTGCAGGGCGCCCCGAAGATGACTCTGTTGATCGCGCTTGCGGCCATGCTGCTCGCCGGTGCAGTGACGCAGGGTGTAAAGCTGCCGATTTGGTTGCGCCGAATCGCGCAACTGGCAGCCGTGATCCTGGTTCTGGGTTCGGTGCCGTTCGCGGCCGGTCAGATTCGGCAGGCCCTGCATCCACAGTTGGAGCAGGGGCAATACGCTTCGCAACGTTTCGAGTACGGCTACGACCAGGCCGCCGATGCCTACGCGGAGGCTGCTGCACCTGCCGCGCAGATGTATGAAAACGTGGCGGCTGAACCGCCTGCACCGATTGTGCAGGACCAGGCACAGGAACTCGAGCGCGTCCAGGTCACCGGATCGAGGATCCAGCGTGGCAATGGAAAATTTGCCGCGGACACCGCGCCGATGCCGCAGCGGATGAAGCGTTACGAGACCAATGTCATCGTGCAAGCCGGTGGCGGCGAGCCAACCTGGGCCTGGCGCAGCTACAACATTGAGATTGCTGGACCCGTACAACCCGAGCAGAGCGTGCGCCTGCTGATTTCGCCGCCTTGGCTGACGCGTATGACGCGTCTGCTGATTGCCGCACTGCTGGCCGGTTCCCTGCTGATGCTTTTGAAGGTCGTGTTCAAACCGGCGCTGGTCAAGACACCGAAGCTGGCCGCCAGCTTGCTGCTGATTCTGCTCGGCGCGGGTGCTGCGAATGCCGCGGAAGTGCCCACCCCTGAGCTCCTCGCAGAGCTTGGTGAACGGGTGCTGGCCTTGCCCGACTGCACGCCCGAATGCGGTCATATTGCCCGTGCCGAAGTCAGCGCTGCCGCGACGGTGGTGAGCGTCGCACTGGAATTGCATGCAGTCGAATCTCTCGCGCTGCCACTTCCCGGCAATGAGCAGTTGCTCGATCTGCAATCCCTGCGCCTGGATGGTGTTGCGGCATCCGGCACGGTGCGTGGTGGCGACGGCACGCTCTGGCTGCTGGTGCCGCGTGGTGTTCATCGGGCGAGTCTGGAATGGCGTACCGCCAATGCCGACAGCATCAGCCTGCGCTTTCCAATGGCGCCCGGATTCGTCGAGTTTCGCGGACAGGATTGGCAGGCCAGCGGCATCGACGAGGGTCAATTGGCGACTGGCAGCCTGGAGCTGACCCGCCTGGCCGGTACCGATGAAATCGGCAGTCGAGCCGGCGTCGCCCAGCGATTCGCGCCGTTTGTGCAGGTCACCCGTGAGCTTCGCTTTGACCTCGACTGGTCGCTGACCACGACGGTCACCAGGGTTTCTCCCCAGGATGCGGCTTTCTCGATTGGCGTTCCGCTGCTTTCCGGTGAGCGCGTGATGAGTACCGGATTTCAGGTCGAAAAGTCCGTGCTCACGGTGCCGTTTGCCGATGGTCAGAGCATGGTTTCCTGGGAGTCGCGCCTCGATCCGGTGGACACCCTCAGTCTGACCGCGCCCGATCAGGGCAGTCGTGCCGAGGTCTGGCGCCTGAACGTGAGCCCGACCTGGAATGTGCTGCCGAGTGGTGTGCCCGGCGTACATCCGCAGTCCGGCATGTACCAGTACCATCCCCTGCCCGGCGAAGTGCTGGAGCTGAGTATCTCCCGACCGAAGGGGATCACGGGCAATACCATCGCCATCGATTCGGCGCAGGTCGAGAGCCGGGTGGGCAAGCGCAGTACCGATCACGAACTCAGTCTCAGTTTGCGCGCGACCCAGGGTGGCCAACACAGCATCGGACTGCCATCCGACGCCGAAGTGATGGAACTGAAAATCAATGGGCGCCTGATCAATATTCGACCGCAGGCCGGCAAGCTGAGTCTGCCACTCACTCCGGGCGTCAACCAGATCGTGATCAAGTGGCGCGATGGCAAGGGTGCGGGAATGCGTATGCAGACGCCCGAGCTTGAACTGAATGCAGATGCATCCAACCTGCGTTTGGGCCTGATCCTTCCCGAGCAGCGCTGGGTCGTCGCGACGTCCGGGCCGCGCGTCGGACCAGCTGTGCTGTATTGGGGCGAGTTGCTGGTGATGGCCTTGCTGGCCTGGGGGCTGTCGCGAACCCGGCGCACGCCACTGCGTCTGCTCGACTGGCTGCTGCTCGGCATCGGCTTTTCCACAGTCGGCTGGCCCGATCTGGTCGTGTTCGCACTCTGGTTGTTCGCGCTCGACTGGCGTTCGCGGCTGCAGCCTGATGCCCTGCGCTGGAAATTCAATTTTGTGCAGATCGGCCTGGTTTTTCTGACGATTGCGGCCGCGGCCGCGCTGTTCTCGGCGATTCGCACCGGACTGCTCGGCGCACCGGACCTGCACGTCACCGGCAACGGCTCGTATGCGCATTCGCTGAAGTGGTTCCACGATCAGACCGAGTCGGCGATGCCGGTCGGCAGCGTATTCACCTTGCCGATGTGGCTGTATCGGGCGCTGATGCTGGCCTGGGCGTTCTGGATGGCCTGGGCCCTGATCCGCTGGATGCGTTGGGCGGTGCAGTGTTTCGTCAGCGACGGGGCTTGGCGTACCTGGTTCAAGCGCAAGCCGCAGGCCGCCGTGGTAGCCGCTGCGCAACCCGTTGATCAGGTCACGGTGGCGGAGCAAGGCAGCGGCGGTCCGGACGCGGGCAATGCCGAATGACGAGGCTTGGCCGGTGATCCATGAAGACCAGACCCTCGGCGACGCGGTGCGCGCTGCGGCGCGCCTGTTGGCCGATGAGCAGGCGCGCGGTGACGCCGAGATCCTGATCGCGCATGCCATGGGCCTGAGTCGGGCGGGCTTGTTTGCGCATGCCGATCATCTGCTGACCGAAGCCGAAGCCGCGCGCTGTCTCGAATTGATCGAAGCCAGACAGCGCGGCGAGCCCGTCGCCTATCTGCTTGGCGAGCGCGAGTTCTGGAGTCTGCGTCTGCAGGTGACGCCCGATGTGCTGATTCCGCGCCATGAAACCGAGTTGCTGGTCGAACAGGCGCTGGCCTGTCTTCCGCTGCCCGCGAGCGGGCTGCGGATCGCCGATCTCGGTACTGGAAGCGGCGCTGTTGCTCTGGCCATCGCCAGCGAGCGCCCCGCCTGCGAAGTATGGGCACTGGATGCATCACGCGCCGCATTGAAGGTCGCCGAGTCCAATGCGCAGCGGTTGGCGATTGCGAATGTGCGTTTTCTGCACAGTGACTGGTTTGCGGCATTGCCCGCCGGGATGCGCTTTGACGCGGTCGTGTCGAATCCTCCCTACGTGGCCGCTGACGACATCCATCTGTCGCGCGGCGATCTGCGCTTCGAACCGCGGATGGCCCTGACCCCCGGTGGTGATGGACTGCAGTCGATCAGGCAGATCGTCCACGCCGCCCCCGATCATCTGAAGCCTGGCGCGTTTCTGCTGTTCGAGCACGGTCTGGATCAGGGCGCTGCGGTGCGGGAGCTGCTCGCCAATGAAGGCTTCATCGATGTCGAGACCCGGCGCGATGACGAGGCACGCGACCGCGTCAGTCTGGGTCGCTGGCGATAGCGGCGGCGATCCTGCGGCCGTGTCCCGGGCGATGACGGGCTTTGATCGGGCTCATCGAGTCGGATCGACAGACGGAACCACGAATGTCGTCACTGCGTCCTATACTATGCACGCGGCAGCTTCGCCGTTCCGACTCAGAATCCCGACCTTGAAGACCAAAGACAAGACGACGACCAAGCGCCCGGCAGCGGCGGCCAGTGCGCGCAAGTCGCCCGCGAAGGCGCCAACCAAAGCGCCGACCAAGGTGTCCGCAAAATCGGCAAGCGCCGGCAGCCGCGGCAATAAGCCCGGCGCGGCATCCAGCCGAACCAAGGGCGCTGCACCACGCAAGGCCGCCGCCAAATCTGGCGCAGTACGCAAGGCCGCAGCGAAGGGTGCTACCAAACGCAACACCACAGCAAAGAGCGCTCCGGCGACAAAATCACGTGCTGCGGCGCCTGCGCCGCCCGTGCTCGACCCGGGAATGGGCAAGCTCGCGCCGATCGTCGCCAAGTTGCGCCAGAGCGTGATCTCGGCGCTTGAGGAGATGAAGGCCAAGGAGATCAAGGAGATCGACATCCGTGGTCGCGCCTCGTTCGCGGATTTGCTGGTGATCGCCAGTGGCACTTCGACGCGCCACGTGAAATCGCTCGCCGACGAAGTCGTCAAGTTCGTCAAGAAGGCCGGCATGATGCCGCTTGGCATCGAAGGCCAGAAAGAGGCCGAGTGGGTACTGGTCGATCTCGGCGACATCGTCTGTCATCTCATGCTTCCGCGCATCCGTGAGTTCTATGCTCTGGAACGGTTGTGGAGCGTGGGCGGCGATGCCGAGGCATCCAACGACTGAAATGCTGCAGCAGCCTTCACCCCAGTCGTGCCTGCGGGCTGCCGAGTTGCCATGCGCGTTCGCATACTGACCATCAGCGAACGCCAGCCGGACTGGGTGACGCAGTGCTGCAACGAGTACCTGCGGCGGTTGCCCAGGCATCTATCGGCTGAGGTCGTCGAGCTGGCGCTGGCCAAGCGCCGCGATGACATTGTCCGCGCCAAGGCGGATGAGGGCGAGCGACTGCTGGCCGCCGTTCCCAAGGGCGCCCTCGTTGTGGCGCTTGATGAGCGCGGAACCCAGTGGGCCAGCGTGCAGCTGGCACAACAACTGGAACGCTGGCAACAGTCCGGCCGTGATCTCGCCTTCGTGATCGGAGGGCCGGATGGTCTGTCGGCTGCGATCCTGTCGGCAGCGGAGCAGCGCTGGTCCCTGTCGCCGCTCACGCTACCGCACGGCATGGCCCGTATGCTGGTCGCCGAACAGCTGTACCGTGCTCAATCGATCATCGACGGGCATCCGTACCATCGTCCCTGAGCACTGGAATGAGCATCAGCTTGCCAGTCAGATATCCGTCCCATCACAGAGCATCGCCATGACCAGCTCGACCCTGTTTCTTGCTTCGCAATCTCCTCGCCGTCGCGAGTTGCTGGAGCAGATCGGCGTGCGTTACGAGCTGCTCGATGTCGCTGTGCACGAGCAGGTACTGCCCGGCGAGCCAGCCCTCGATTATGTTCGACGCGTGGCCCGCGAAAAGGCGGGAGCAGGGTTGATGAAGGTCGCCGCGATCGCCAACGCCCTGGTGCTCGGCGCCGATACCGAGGTCGTGCTCGGCGCGCGGGTATTCGGCAAGCCGGCCGATGCCATCGAGGCTGCCGAGATGCTCGCTGCGCTGTCGGGTCGTCGCCATCAGGTCATGTCGGCGGTCGCCTTGCTCAGTGCCGGGCGTGAAGAAGAACTGGTCTGCGTCACCGAAGTCCAGTTCGCCGAGCTCTCTGAGCACGACATCGGGCAATATCTCGCCACTGGTGAATGGCGCGGCAAGGCCGGGGCGTACGCCATCCAGGGCTGGGCCGCGCGTTTTATCGAACGCATCGATGGAAGTTACAGCGCGGTGATGGGTTTGCCGCTGTTCGAGACTGCCAACCTGCTGCGACGCTTCGAGCAGTAGCGCCAGCGCTGGACCAGCGCTGACACAATCCGTGACGTCTGGCGAGACTGGTTCGATTCACCCCGGAGCGGCTATAAGGTGGGAGAGAGTCTTCAATTCCGGGTGATTGCGATGAAAAGCCAGAGCGGCATGACGACGTTGCACCCTGCCACGTCCAGGTGTGCGGGGCAGCTTGAGCTTGACAACGGCCGGTTGCGGCAATCGAGTTCGCTTCGTGGTCAACGAACCGAAAATCCGGCGCGAACTGGTGCGCTGGTACTGAGGGTCGCTGGATGAGCGAAGAGCTGCTGATCAATGTGACTCCGCGCGAAACCCGCGTTGCCGTGGTCGAGAACGGCATGCTGCAGGAAGTGTCGATCGAACGGGCGTCGCGCCGGGGATATTTCGGCAACATCTACAAGGGACGCGTGCAAAGGGTGATGCCCGGCATGCAGGCGGCGTTCGTGGAGATCGGTTTGTCGCGCGCGGCGTTCCTGCATGCGTCCGACATCGTCCGCACGCCGGCGATCGAGGCGGTCGATCCCGACGCGCCGCTGCCGCCGATGCCCCCGATCAATGAACTGATGCACGAAGGTCAGGACATTGTCGTGCAGATCGTCAAGGATCCAATCGGCAGCAAGGGCGCTCGCCTGACCACGCATCTGTCGCTGCCGTCGCGCTATCTGGTTCTGCTTACCACCAGCAAGACCATCGGCGTATCCGCGCGCATCGAAGACGAAGTGGAACGGACCCGACTGCGTGACGCGGTCAGCGAGCTTTCGCCGGATCGCGAATTCGGCTACATCGTGCGCACCAATGCCGAGGGACTGCCGAGCGAATTGCTGCAGGAAGATATTGCCTACCTGGCCAAGGTCTGGCGTGCAGTCAGCGCACGCTTCGCCAATGCCAAGGCCGGTGACTGTGTCTACGAAGACCTCTCGCTGCCGCTGCGTTCCGTGCGCGATCTGATGCGTGCCAACGTCGAGAAGGTGCGGATCGATTCGCGAGAGAGTTACGAGCGGACCCTAAAGTTCGCCAATCAATTCATGCCGGCGCTGGCCGAACGGATCGAACACTATCCGGGCGAGCGTCCGATCTTCGATCTGTACGGAGTCGAGGACGAAATCCAGCGTGCTCTGAAAAAAGAGGTGCCGCTCAAGTCCGGTGGATATCTGGTCATCGATCAGACCGAGGCAATGACGACGATCGACGTCAATACCGGTGGTTTTCTCGGTACACGCAATCTCGAGGAAACCGTCTACCGGACCAATCTGGAAGCCGCACAGTCGGCGGCGCGACAACTGCGTCTGCGCAATCTGGGCGGGATCATCATCATCGACTTCATCGATATGGTCGATGAGGAACACCAGCGTCAGGTGATCCGGCAGCTCGAGAAATCGCTGACCCGCGACCACGCCAAGACCACCGTCTACGAGATGTCGCCGCTGGGGCTGGTCGAAATGACCCGCAAGCGCACCGCCGACAGCCTGGAACGCCAGCTTTGCGAGCCCTGCCCGGCCTGTAGTGGACGTGGCGCCCTGAAGACCGCCGAGACCGTCTGCTACGAGATATTCCGCGAGATCACCCGCGCGGTCCGCCAGTTCGACGCCGAGAAGATGCTGGTGCTTGCAGCGCCCAAGGTGGTGGCGCGCATCGAGGACGAGGAATCCGCAGCCGTTGCCGAACTTGAGGAGTTCATTGGCAAGAGCATTCGCTTCCAGCCCGAAGACCAGTACTCGCAAGAGCAGTTCGACGTCATCCTGCTGTGAAAACCAGGGTGGCAAAAGCGCGTCGCTGGCGACTCTGGATCACAGGGTTCATCGCGATATGCCTGATCCTGATGGCCACCCTGGTCGGCAGCGCCAGCCTGATGTTCCCATGGCTGCTCAGCCATCCCGAGCGTGTCCAGACCTTTCTGTCCGAACGGCTGCAGCGACCGGTGCGCTTCGATTCGATCAGCGGCGAGTGGCGCGCCAAGGGTCCGCGTTTCGCCTTGTCCGGCCTGCGTATTGGCGAGGCGGACGGCGGCGCCGAGCTCAGCATCGAGCGTGCCGAGTTGTCGCTGGATTTCTATGCGTTTCTGCACCGAGGCCGTTCCTGGCATGAACTGAGCATCGTCGCGCCGGAGATCGATATCCAGCGGCTGCCTGACGGCCGCTGGCAGGTGCGTCAGTGGCAGGGCGCGCGCAGTGGCGCTGGCCAGTTCGATCTCTCCGCCCTGCGCAGTCTGGGCGCGGTGGGCTTGCGCGGAGCACGCGTCCGGCTGTCGGATGTTGAGCGTGGCCACTATCTGCAGCTTGTCGATGTCGAGTTGCGGATCAGTCCGCAGGCCAGTAGCCGAGAAGTTTTTGCCAGCTTCCGTACCGAGTCGGGATCGGTACCCCTGCAACTTGCCTGCAGCCTGGGCAGCGATTCTGCCGACGGTCAGTGCTACCTGCGCGGTCGCCAGTTGCGCGCAGCGGATTGGTCGCGGACCTGGCCGATCCATGGCGTATCGGCCCTGGAAGGCCGATTGGATCTGGATGCCTGGATTGATCTGCAGGAACTCGTACCGCAGCGTGCGCGCGTTGAACTGACTGCGAGCCGGGCGATCTGGCGCGGCGATCGAGTCGTTCAACTGGCTTCTGGACAGACTGTCGAGCCCCGCTATGGGCCCGAACGAATGGAGCTCGCCCTGCAATGGCAGCTGCAGGCGGATTCTGGCTGGCGGCTGGATATCCTGGAAGCAGATTCACTTGCGCCCGATCTGGTTGCAACCGCGCCGACCCGCCTGTCGATTCACGCCAGCGGCACGGACGTCGATCGTAAGCTTGAACTGCACATTGCGAGCCTGAGGCTCGAACGCATCCTGCCCTGGCTGACGCTGAGTGATGCGCTGTCACCGGTGCTGGCCGGAATGTTGTACGAGGCTGCGCCGAGCGGAGAACTGCGCCAGTTCATACTGACCCAGCAACACAATGGCGATCGTGCGCTGAGCGGGATTCTGCATGATGTCGGCTGGAACGCGACGCCTCGGCTGCCACGCCTGCAAGGGCTGGGTGGCCAGTTGCAGGGTGATCGCCTGGCCACCGTTCTGCGGCTGAACGCGTTCCAGACCGAGCTGGCCTATCCTGGTGTCTTGCGCGAGCCGCTGGCATTGAAGCTGGCTCCGATGACGGTTTCGCTGGCGCCCACAGCTGAGGGTGTCCGACTGGCGGTCGAGGGAATTGGCCTGCAGGCGGAGGGCTTGGGCCTCAAGGGTCAGCTCGCCCTGGAGTTCGAGCGCGGCGGCAATCGCCCCTATGTGGAGGCCGCAATTGAATTGCTTCCGGGTGAAGTCACCGCAGCGAAGGCGGTGTGGCCGATCAATGTAATGCCTGCGGTCACGGTGCGCTGGCTCGATCAGGCCTTGCTGGGTGGTCAGATCGATCACGGCATGGCGGTGATCCGTGGTGATCTGGACGACTGGCCGTTTGTCGGCAACGAGGGTCGCTTCGATGCGGTCGCCTGGGTCAGCGATACCGCGGTGAAATTCAATCCAGAGTGGCCAGAGGCGCACCTCGAATCGGCGCGCGTGCAATTTGTCGATAACGCGATGCAAATCGACCTGCCCGCTGCCAGTGTCGCCGGCAATCCCGTGCGTGCTGCGGTGGTCCGCATTGACAACATTAAGTTCCCGGTACTCGAGATCGAAGCGAGCAGCAGCAGTCAGGGACGCGACCTGCTTGCGTTGATCCACAGCAGTCCCCTGCGGTATCGCTTCGGCGCCCAGTTGCTCGGCGTCAGTGTTGAGGGTGGCGCCGATGTCGACATCCGCTTGCAATTGCCCGTCGGCCGCGGCGGTGGTGAGCGTGAGATCGAGGGCAGGGTGACTTTGCGTGATGCCGATTTGCGCGACCTCAAATGGAACCTGCGCTTCGACAAGGCCAGCGGTCACATTCGATTCAATGATTCTGGATTCAGCGCCGACGCGCTCAATGTGCGGATGGGTGACTACGTCGCCGAACTCAGCATCGCGCTGGGCGACTTTGTTGGTGACGAGTCCCACCAGTTGGAGGCGAGCCTGCGCGGCGAACTGCCCTTCGCCAACGTTGCTGCTGGAATCACTGCGCTGGATGCGTACCGCGACCGTTTTCCGGGCGCTGCACAATGGGATATCGCATTGTTGGCGGATCGTGCCGTCGATGGCGTGCCCGGAAACATGCGGTTACGTCTGAGCTCTGACCTGCGTGGCATCGAGATCGATTTGCCGGCTCCTCTGCGCAAAGATGCCGATACCCCGATGCCCTTGCAGGTCGACCTGCACTTACCATTGGAGTCGGGAGAAATCGAGATCAAGCTCGGCCAATTGGCGCGTTTTCGCGGCATGGCGGAGGGCGCCGAGCGCGACTTTGCCGGACATCTGGCGTTGGGCGGAGGTCTGCCCGATCCAATTCCAGGACCGGGGCTGAAGATCACCGGTGAGATCGCCGCACTCGACCTCGGTGGCTGGGCCGGACTCGGCCACGGCGGCGATGGCTCGCTCGACCTGGATGTGGCGCTGCGCGCCGAAGAGGTCGATGTGCTCGGGCGGGCGTTCGGCGACACTACGGTGCAGATATCCCGCGGCTCGGCCGGGCTGAGCATTAAACTGAAAGGTGAGGGCATCGATGGCGGATTCGAGCTTTCCCCTGCGCAGCGTGAGCAGCCCGGAATCACCGCGCGCTTCAAGACCCTGCATTGGCCGGAGGCAGATCCGCGCGCGCCGTCCAAACCGATGAACCCGACCCTGATTCCGCCTTTGCATATCTGGGTGGGCGACCTCAGGCTGGGCGCGTCCGGATTTGGCGAGGCCCGCATCGAGACGCGGCCGACCGCCACCGGAATGCGCATCGAGGAACTGACGACACGCTCACCGACCCTGACCATGCGTGCGTCTGGCGCCTGGGAACTCGGCAACAACGGTGAATTCAGTAACCTGGACATCAACTTCAGCGCCGAGGATATCGGCAAGATGCTTAAGGGCCTGGGTTATGGAAGCTTCATCGATGGCGGGCAGACTGTCGCGCGCCTGCAGGGACGTTGGGCGGGATCGCCGGCTCAGTTTGGGCTGGCCCGCGTGATCGGGACCATGGAGGGCGAAGTTGGTCGGGGGCGCATTCTCGAAGTCGAGCCGGGCGCCGGCCGATTGTTCGGCCTGGTCAATTTCGGCGCGATTCCGCGCCGGCTGTCGCTGGATTTCAGCGATTTCTTCAAATCGGGAATGGCATTCGATTCGATCAAGGGCAGCTTCCAGCTCGATGCGGGCCAGGCCTATACCAGCGATCTGCACGTCAAGGCTCCGTCTGCCGAGATCGAGATTCGCGGGCGCGCCGGCCTGATCGCACGCGATTACGACCAGGAAATGGAAGTCATACCCAGGGTGCGCAGCGCCCTGCCTCTGGTCGGCGCCGTTGCTGCCGGGCCAGTGGGCGCGGTGGTTGGGGTATTGGCCCAGGACGTGCTGCGCAAGCCGCTGGACGGCATCGTGACCGCCCGCTATCGCGTGCAGGGCAGCTGGGACAAGCCCGAGGTGATCCTGATCAGCAAGGAAAAGCGCAAGCTCAGCGCGGAAGAGCTCGACGTCGAGCCAGATCAATAGGCCGCTCGGGTTCGCGCAGCCGAGGGCTACACACTGACGCCGTCACGTCAATAGCTCTATGCGCCTGCCCCTGTGGCATAATCCGCGCCCTTTAAGTCGCCCCGCCGTCCCGGCGCGGCCCCAATAGCGAAGCGAGCCCATGAATTTCTTTATTTCTGACGCCCACGCCCAGGCGGCGGGTGCCGGCGGCGATCCGTTCACCACTCTTCTGCCCCTGATCTTCATCTTCGCCCTGATGTATTTCATGGTGATTCGTCCGCAAATGAAGAAGGCCAAGGAGCATCGCGCGATGGTCGAGTCGCTGGCCAAGGGCGATGAAGTGATCACCAGTGGCGGCATCGCCGGCCGGATCACCGAATTGGGCGATGTCTTCGCCACGGTTGAAATTGCGCCAAACACCCAAATCAAACTGCAGCGCAGCGCCATCTCGGCGGTGTTGCCCAAGGGAACGTTGAAGTCGGTCTGACCTAGAGCACCGCTGTGCCGCCTGGCGGGCATCGGAGAGGGATGAGCAATGCTGGATACACCACGCTACAAGAAAATAATCATCATTCTGGTGATGGCGCTTTCGCTGCTCTACGCGATCCCGAACCTGTTTCCAAGGGTTCCGGCTGTGCAGGTGGCGAGCACCACATCAGCGCCGGTGGATGAGGCGCTGAAAGAGCGCGTCCAGGGAGTGCTGGAAACGCAGAAGATCGCCTTCAGTGAGCTGCGCCTGGAACGCAACCAGTTGATGGTTCAGCTCGCCGATGAAGTTGCTCAGGCGAATGCCCAAAAGGCCATCGCTGGTCTGCTCAATCCCAATCTGGATCAACCAGCATTCACCGTTGCCTTGAGCAAGGCATCGACGGTGCCGGCCTGGTTACGCGCCATCGGTGCCAAGCCAATGGCGCTCGGCCTCGATCTGCAGGGCGGCGTCCACTTCCTGATGGAAGTGTCCGAGTCCGATATCAGGTCGCAGCATGAGACGCGTCTGGTCGAAGAGGCCGGCGCCCTGTTGAAGAGTGAAAAACTTCGCGGCACCGTGGCCCGTGGACCGGAAGGTCCCGTGCTTACGCTGCGCAGCAGCGAGGATCGTGACCGCATGGCCAATGTGCTGGGCGGACGCTTTCCCGGTGTGAAGTTCAGCCTGGGTGTGCCAACCAGCGACACCGCGTTCCCCCTGGTTGGATCGATCCAGCCCGAGGAATACGCCAGCGCCATCAGCGCGGCAATTGATTCCAACCTGATCACGTTGCGCGAGCGATTGAACAGCCTCGGAATCTCCGAGCCGCTGACCCAGCGGCAGGGTATTTCGCGTATCGCTGTCGATCTGGCGGGTGTGCAGGACACCGCGGCCGCCATCGAACTCATGGGTTCGACGGCGACCCTGGAATATCACGCTGTCGACGAGGCTGCGCGCAGGACTGGCAAGCCCGCGGCGGGCTCACGCATCTACTACCATCGTGATGGCACGCCGATTGTGCTGGTGCGTCGCGTGATCGCCTCGGGTGATCAGCTGATCAATGCCTCGTCGATGATCGACCCCGAGTCCGGTACACCGGCGGTTTCGGTGACGCTCAACTCCGCCGGCGCGCGCAAGATGCTCGATTTCACCCAGGACAATGTCGGCAATGGCATGGCCGTGGTGCTGATCAACAAGGTGCGCGAAACCCAAATGGTCGATGGCAAGCCGGTCCGCACCTTCAAGACCAAGGAAGAGGTGATCAGTGTCGCCAATATCAAGGGTGTATTCGGCGCGCAGTTCCAGACCACCGGGCTCGGCTCGTCCGAGGAAGCCAGCAAGCTGGCGCTGTCACTGAAATCAGGTTCCCTGTCGGCGCCACTGAGCATTGTCGAGGAGCGCATCATCGGACCCAGTCTCGGTGAGGCCAATATCAAGGCCGGCCTGACCGCCGTGTTGTTTTCATTTGTGTTCGTGCTGCTGTTCTTCCTGGTCTATTACCGGATGTTTGGTCTGATCACCTGTATTGCCCTGCTGCTCAATCTGCTGATGGTGTTCGCCATCATGTCGGCTCTGGGTGCGACGGTCACCTTGCCCGGTCTGGCCGGTATCGCATTGACAGTCGGTATGTCGGTCGACGCCAACGTGCTGATCAACGAGCGTATCCGAGAAGAACTGCGCGGCGGCAACTCGCCTCTGTCGAGCATCGTGGCCGGTTATGAAAAGGCTTCAGGCACCATCTTCGATGCCAATGTCACCGCACTGCTCGCTGGTGTTGCGATGTTTGCCTTCGGCTCTGGCCCGATCCGCGGCTTCGCAGTCTCGTTGTCGGTCGGCATTCTGACCTCGCTGTACACCGCGGTCTCGGTGTCTCGTGGCATTTCTTCCATGATCTACGGCGGCAAGCAAAAGCTTGCTCGTCTGTCGATCTGATCCGGAGTCCGTATCGTGGAACTGTTTCCTTCCAACAGCAAAGTAGATTTCATGAAATGGCGCAAGCCATCGATGATCATCATGGGCTTGCTGCTCCTGATCTCGGTGATTGCGTTCCCGACGAAGGGGCTCAACTTCGCCCTCGACTTCACCGGCGGTGCCCTGGTCGAGCTGAAATTCGAAAAGCCTGCCGACATCGAGGTCGTCCGCAAGCAGATCGAGGATGCCGGCTTCATCGATGCAACCGTGCAGAGTATCGGTGCCGACAATACCGAGGTGGTGATCCGCCTGCGCGTCGACAAGGCCGGTGGCAACACCGAGATGATGGGTTCGGCAGTTCTCACCACCGTGCAGTCGGCCGAAAATCCGGCATCGGTCATGCGCAGCGACTTCGTCGGCCCCCAGGTCGGCAAGGAGCTGGCTCAGCAGGGCATTCTGGCCGTGCTGTTCGTGGGTATTGGTTTCCTTGCTTACATCACACTGCGCTTCGAGGTGAAGTTCGCCATTGCCGCGATCATCACTACGATGCATGACGTCATTGTCACCACGGGTTTCTTTTCGATTACCCAGCATGAATTCGATCTCAATGTGCTGGCCGGTGTGCTCTCGGTGATGGGGTTCTCGATCAATGACACCATCGTGGTGTTCGATCGCGTCCGCGAAAATTTCCGCACCGTCCACAACATTACGCCGTACGACCTGTTGAATCGCTCGATCAATCAGACCCTCTCGCGTACCGTGATCACCTCGTTCGTGGCCTTCCTGACCGTGCTGGCGCTGTATATGTTTGGTGGTGGCCCGCTGCAGAACATGGCGCTGTCGCTGATGATCGGCATCGTGATCGGTACGGTGTCGTCGATCTTCATTGCCTGTCCCCTGCTGCTCTGGCTGGGTGCCTCGCGGATGGATCTGTTGCCGCGTGCGCGCGATACCAGTTACCTCGAGCGCCGGCCCTGATGGATCGCGCCGGGCAGGCAGCTGCCTGCCCGGTACGCGGCAATACATCGGGCTGAATTGATTCATGGCGCTCGAGATCGAACGCAAGTTCCTGGTTGTCGGCACCAGCTGGCGCGACGACGTGGAGCGATCGCTGCCGATGGCGCAGGGATACCTCGGCGGCGAGCGCAGTTCGGTGCGGGTTCGCATCGAGGGTGAGCAGGCCTTGCTCAATATCAAATCGCGCAGCGCCGGCACCAGCCGGCTCGAGTTCGAGTACCCCATCGTCCTCGACGATGCCCAGCAGATGCTCGAGCAGCTCGCCGGCGATCTGGTCACCAAGACCCGTCACCATGTCCGGCATCAGGGCATGCTCTGGGAAATCGACGAGTTTGCCGCGGACAACGCGGGTCTGATCGTCGCGGAGATCGAGCTTGAGCACGCTGAGCAGGCGTTTGCCGCTCCGTCCTGGCTGGGTCGTGAAGTCAGTCACGAAGCACGCTACTACAACGCGCGGCTGGCTCAGCACCCATTCTGTCATTGGCCTGATCGTGATCTGATCCTGAAGGAACTGGCATGTTGATCATCGGACTCGTCGGCACCACATTGAGCGACGAGGAGCGCGGCTGGATCGCCGCCCCACAAGTGTGTGGCGTGATCCTGTTCACGCGCAATTTCAGCGCGCGTACACAGGTGCAGGAACTCGTCGCCGAGATACGCGCGGTGCGACCCGGACCGTTCGTGATCTGCGTAGATCAGGAGGGCGGCCCGGTGCAACGATTCCGCGATGGCTTCAGTCGACTGCCGGCTCTGCTGCGTCTGGGTGAGCGCTATGCGATCGATCCTGCCGAGGCGCTCGCGCTTGCCGAGCAGCACGCCTGGTTGATGGCCAGCGAGATACTCGCGCTCGGTATTGATCTCAGCTTCGCACCGGTAGCCGATCTCGGTCGCGGCAACCGCGCCATCGGCGAGCGCGCCTTTCACGATGATCCGGCCGTCGTGGCCGCTTTCACCGCTGCCTATGTGCGCGGCATGCGACGAGCTGGTATGGCAGCGACGCTGAAGCACTTCCCGGGTCACGGTTCGGTGCTTGAGGACACCCATTTCGACGCGGCCATCGATCCGCGCGCGCTGGACAGCATCGAGCGCGAAGATCTTTATCCATTCCGCGCCGGCCAGGCTGCCGGCGCCGAGGCAGTGATGATGGCGCATGTCTGCTATCCCGAAGTTTCGGATGATCCGGCAGGCTATTCGCAGCGCTGGATCCGGGAAATCCTGCAATCGAGCATGTGCTTCACCGGTATTGTATTCAGCGATGATATTGGCATGGCAGCCGCTGAATCCGCGGGTGGTGTGAAGGCGCGCATCGAAGCGCATCTCGATGCCGGCTGCGATATCGTGCTGGTTTGCCCACCTTCGCTGGTTGCCGAATCGATCCAGGCAGTTGCCGATCGCCCGGCGATCAGTGCCGCGCGACTCGACCTGCTGCTGGCCAAGCCCGCCATGCGGTGGGAGACTTTGATGGCGAGCGCTGACTGGAAATCAGCCAGCGCGGCCGTCGATCCATTGAACCATGCATGAGAACCCGATGACCAAGAGATCGCTTGCCGAAGCACTTACGACCTCCGATCTGCTCTATCCGCGCGCGGAGCTTGACGTGGCCATCCTGCGTATGGCCGCAGAAATCGACGCGAGCTATGCCGGTGTCGACACGCCACTGTTCATCACCGTGATGAACGGTGGTCTGATGCTGGCAGGGGAAATGTCGCTGCGCTGTCGCACCGGATTCCAGTTTGATTATGTACATGCCACGCGATACCGCGGCGCCACCCAGGGCCATGGTCTGGAGTGGGTCGCCCGCCCGCGCACTGCGCTCAAGGGGCGTGATGTATTGCTGGTGGACGATATTCTGGACGAAGGCCGCACCCTGACTCCGGTCAAGCAGTGGTGCCTGGATGAGGGCGCAACGCGGGTGCAGATCGCCGTACTCTGCGAGAAACAACATGATCGCCGCGTCCCCGGCATCAGCGCTGAATTCATCGGGGTACGTGTACCGGATCGCTACGTCTATGGGTTTGGCATGGACTACTACGAACTCGGCCGCAATCTCGATGGCATCTACGCCTTGCGCGATGCCTGAGGCGTCGCGCTTCCTGCTGGAGAAAAACAATGAGCGTTGAACTGGCAATCATCGGCGGCAGCGGTCTCTATCGGTTCGAAGGCCTGCGCGAGATCGAGCGGAAGTCACTGGAGACGCCGTACGGCATCACTTCGGGCGCCATTGTCATCGGCGAACTCGATGGCCGCCGACTGGCGTTTCTGGCCCGTCACGGCGAGTCGCACACCATTCCACCGCACCGCATCAATTACCGCGCCAACCTGCATGCGCTGCATGCGATCGGTGCGCGCCGGGTGATCGGCGTCAACGCAGTCGGCGGCATCCGTTCGGACATGGGGCCGCGGGCGCTGGTTGTTCCCGACCAGATCATCGACTACACCCATGGCCGTTACACCAGCTTTTGTGATGTCGAGGGCGCCAAGGTCGAGCATGTCGATTTCTCCTGGCCCTACACCGCGAGCTTGCGTCAGGCCCTGCTGAAGGCGGGCAAGGCCGCTGGAATCGCCCTGGTCGATGGCGGTTGCTATGCGGCAACCCAGGGCCCGCGACTGGAGACCAATGCCGAGGTGGCACGCCTGCTTCGAGATGGCTGCGATCTGATCGGCATGACCGGTATGCCCGAGGCTGTGCTCGCCCGTGAGTTGGGGATGGAATACGCCTGCCTTGCCATGGTCGCCAACTGGGCCGCCGGCTGTGGCGATCAGGTCGAGATCAGTATCGACGAGATTTTTGCGATTCTGGGTGAAAGTACGGCACAGGTTCCGCCGTTGGTTCGCGCCCTGCTCGGCAACTGACGGGAGCGCCAGGATGGGCTGCGCGATTCTCGGCAATGCCGGGTTGAATACATAAACTTCAGTCCGCGGTTTCAGATCGGCGGATTGATGCGCTTCGCTTCGCTGCGCTCAGCGCATCCTACGGGACCCGGCACCTCCTGCGAAACTGCAAAGGCTCAGGCTACGAACTGCAGGCGCGCCAGGTCGGCGTAGAGGCCACCGGCTGCGACCAACTGTTCGTGCGGGCCGATCGCGACAATGCGACCGTTGTCGATGACCACGATGCGGTTGGCTTTTTGTACCGTGGCCAGTCGGTGCGCGATGACAATCGTGGTGCGTCCGTGCATGGCCTGCTCCAGCGCCTTCTGGATAGCGGACTCGCTCTGCGCATCGAGGGCCGAGGTGGCCTCGTCGAGCAGCAGGATCGGGGCATTGCGCAACATGGCGCGGGCGATGGCGATACGTTGTTGCTGGCCGCCGGAGAGTTTGACGCCGCGTTCGCCGAGATCGGCGGCATAACCTTCGGGTTGGCGCTCGATGAAGGAATGCGCTTCGGCGGCACGCGCCGCGTCGATCACTTCTGCGTCGCTGGCGGTGCTGCGCCCGATCCGGATGTTTTCCATCGCGCTGGCGGCGAAGATGATGTTGTCCTGTGGAACCAGTGCGATGTTCTCGCGCAGGGTGTCGAGTTTCAGTGATTCGATGGGGTGATCGTCCAGGCTGAGCTGTCCCGATTGCGCCTCGTGGAAACGCAGCAGCAACTGGAA
This sequence comes from Lysobacterales bacterium, assembly GCA_038255435.1. Lineage (GTDB taxonomy): Bacteria > Pseudomonadota > Gammaproteobacteria > Xanthomonadales > Ahniellaceae > 0-14-3-00-62-12. The sequence goes on along the minus strand of JBBSLG010000003.1, from coordinate 111,629 downwards.
GACCGTGCTCTTGCCCGCTCCGCTCGGGCCGACCAGGGCAACGGTCTCGCCGGGGGCAATCTCCAGGGAAAAGTCCTCAAGCGCGGCGTGATCGGGCCGCGAGGGATAATGGAAGCTGACCCGATCAAAGCGAACCCGTCCCGATAGGGGTGCTTCGAGTCGCATCGGAGATTCCCTGTCGCGCACCGCGGGCTCGGTGGCGAGGACCTCGCCGATTCGTTCCATCGCGCCGGCAGCGCGTTGCACATCGCCCCACACCTCGGTCAACGCGCCGACCGATCCCGCCGCCGTGACTGCGTAAAGCACGAACTGGCTGAGCAGTCCGGCCGTCATCACGCCGGCGATCACGTCCTTGGCACCGACCCAGAGCACGGCGGTTACCGCGCCGAAAACCAGCAGGATTACGGTAAGGGTGAGCAACGAACGGGTACCGATGCGTCGACGGGCGGTGGCCAGACTGCGCCCGATTGCACCGTCAAAACGCAGTCGCTCGGCAGCCTCGCGGGTGTTGGCCTGCAGAGTCTGGATCGCGCCGAGTGACTCTGCGGCCTGCGCGCTGGCATCGCCGAGCCGATCCTGCGATTGTCGTGACAGGCCACGTAGACGGCGACCGAACAGCATGATCGGCAGGATCGCCATCGGTATGACCAGGGCGGCAAGACCGGCAAGCTTTGGGCTGGTAAGCACCAGCAGGGTGCCGGCGCCGAACAGCATGACGACGCTGCGCAGGGCCACCGAGGCGCCGGAGCCAACCACGGTCTGGATCAGTTCGGCGTCCGAGGTCAGTCGCGACAGCAGCTCACCGCTGCGGCTGCGCTCGAAGAATGCTGCGTCCAGTCGCAGCATATGGGCGTAGACGGCACGACGCAGATCGGCGACCACGCTCTCGCCGAGCAGGCTGACAAAAAAGAATCGCAGCGAGGTACCCACGGCAAGCACGACGGCTACTCCGAGCAGGCCCAGAAAGTAGCGATCGATGGTGCCCGCGTCGGCCGCGGAGAAGCCGTGATCGATCATCTGGCGCACAGCGAAGGGCAGGGTCAAGGTTGCCGTGGTGGAGACTGCCAGGAACAGCAGCCAGCCCAGCACCAGACGCCAGTAGGGACGTACATAGGGCCAGACCTGGCGCAATGCGCTCAGTGACCTTGGCTTCTCGGGTTCGTTCGGCGTGCTCATCGGAGGCTTGTCAGCGTGGCAATCGCACAAAGTAGCAGAGCCAGCCCTGTTGTTGCGATCCGGGCCCAGCCCAGCCGACCAGAGTCTCAGTCCAACTGCTCGACCGCGCCGCGTGTGGCGTCGAGCAGGCTGCGCCAGAATGCTGCGAATTGATCGGCAGCGATGTCGACTTCGATCTCGACGCCCGCGGCATCGAAGCGCTCGCCGAGCTTGCATGCATCGTATTGATGCAGGCAGGTGTGCAAGCTGCCCAGCGCATCGAAACCGAGGCGCAGGTGGAGGCGGCGATACTCGACGATCTCGACCCGTTCGGCCAGGCGCAGGCATTCGGCTGCGCTGCCGCCATAGGCGCGGACCAGGCCACCCGCGCCGAGTTTGATCCCACCAAACCAGCGCGCGACCACGACCACGACGCGATCAAGGCCCTGGCCATCGATCGCGGCGAGGATTGGCCGGCCGGCGGTTCCCGCCGGTTCATCGGCGTCCGCTGATCGATACTCATTGCCAATGCGATATGCCCAGCAATGATGGCGCGCGTCATTGCCGCTTTGCGCGTCGATAAACGCCAGCGCGGATGCCGGATCGGACACCGAGCTGGCGCTGGCGACGAAACGACTCTTGCGGATTTCCTGCTCGAATCGGCAGGGCGCAGCCAGCGTCCAGGCCACGATCAGCGATCGTAGCGGCGCAGATCGGGTGGCAGACGGTAACTGGGATAGGCAGCGCGGAAGCGAACGATTTCGCTGCGGGCATCCTGCTGACGGCGCGCGCTGATCAGGTCGCGTATCAGTTCAATCCAGTCGGCTGGCGCGTAAAGTGGCAGGTCGTCCTCGGCATCGGCCAGTGCGCCGAGCTGACCACGAGCCAGACCCTCGTCGGCGGCACGCTTGGCGCGCTGCTCGCGCCGACCGCTGGATTCCATGCGGTCGAGGGTCTGCTCTGATTCGGCCTCGGCGGCGGGCGCCGGCGGGGCTGCTGGCGCCATCGCACGCGGGGCTGCATTGCCGGCGAAGCCGGTGCCATAGGGGTCGCTGATCGGTTGTCGCTGCTCCGGCGCGCGTCCGGGCACAGCATGATCGGTGCGGGTATGCGGTTCATCGACCACAATGCCGCTATCCCGTGCCGGGCCCTGGATGATTTCGCTCAGGCTGGGTCGCGACTGTGCCGCCGCATCGGCGGATTTCGCAGTGGCGGCGGGCTCACTGGGCTTTGCCGCAGCTGCGGCCGCGGACTGCGGCGGCATCGACGCGGTGTCCAGGCTGCGTTGACGATCACCGCCCTGCAGGTCGATCTCGAAGACTTCGTACTTGCTCTCTGGAACGGCAGCGGCCTGCTGCTCCTGTTGCTGCGTGCTCAGCACTTTCCAGCCGATGCCGGCAGCCGCAACGATGGAGGCTGCGCTCGCCACCGGCACCAGCCAGCGGGCGCGCACCGTATTGCGTCGCACCGCATTGCTGGCGCGACCGAGGATAGCGGCGTCGAGGTGTTTGCCGGGCTCGCTCTGCGGCAGTGCCCGATAGCGACGAAGCAGGTCGCTGTCCTCGGCAAGCAGACGCTCGAGCTCCTCGTCACCTGGTAGCAGGGGCGTATTCATCAACTGAGTGCCTCGCGCAGTTTTTCCAGCGCATAGCGAAGACGCGATTTTGCGGTTTCACGGCCGACATGGGTCACTTCGGCGATTTCCTCCACTGAAAGCCCGTTTTCAACACGCAACAGAAACGCCGAACGCTGATCGTCAGGAAGTTCGGCGAGGGCATTCTGCAGTTGTCGGGCTTGCTCGAACTCGCCGAGCACGCGCTCGGGTCGTTCAGCCTCGTCGCCCTCGGCGAACTGCATGGCGAGTTCGGCCTGTTCGCCGGATTCCTCGGGTCGCGCGCGGCGGAATCCGTCGATCAGCAGATTGTGCGCGATCTGCAGCAGCCAGGTGGTGAAGCGCGCATCCGGCCGATAGCGGTCGCGGGCACTGATGACACGGCTCCAGGTATCCTGGAACAGCTCATCGGCAAGCTCGCGCCGGGACAGGCTGCGCAATAGAAACCGATACACGGTGCCGCGATGCCGCGTGTACAGCACCTCGAAGGCGCGTGTCTCGCCGCCCGCGTAGGCCTGCATGAGTTCCTCGTCACTTCGATCCAGCATGGGGCGAGAGGGTAGTGCATGCGCCCGCCTCGGCATAGCGGCCGGGCTGAACCCATGCATTTCAAGGGCGAGTGCGTAGGACACAATGGCGGGAGTCGGTGGTCATGGCACTGTAGAACGCAGCCCCGGCTGTTTCGGGGTTGCCGACCGTGACGGCCTTCAGCCCGCGCTCAGTGAACCAGATGCGCTTCGGTGATCACTGCTGCACGCGCATCGAGACGCTATCGAATGCGCCGCCCTGATCGACCGCAACCAGGGAATGCGCGCCGGTATGCTCGAAGCGATAATCGATACTGGATTCGCCCTCGGACTGCGCGATCAGACGCCCATTGAGCAACCAGTCGACCCGGCCGCGGCCGCCGAGCGCACGCACTCTGACGCCAGGCAGGCTGCTGGTGCCTGGCGGGGTGCGCAGGATGGCCCCGGCCAGGACTCCATCAATGCGCAGGGTCGCGCTGACCTCGTTGGGCGCCGACGCTGCACAGCCCGGTGCCAGAGCGGGCAGGGCACTTGCGCGACGTTCCGACGCACTCAACCAGGGGCCGGCCAGCACCGGCCACTGTGCGCTTGTCACCGGCAGGACTGAGGCGCTGGCGCAGCCCGGCAGCATGCGCAGGCCCGACGCCGGCTCACGCAGCCAGTTCTGCAGATAGCGGGACGCGCTCGGGGCCGCGCGCGCCGCCAGCGTCGGCGGTACCACACCGTCCAGTATCAGGGCGGGGCGCCGCCGGTGGCAGAGATGGGGCTGTTGCGGGTCCGGTACCTCACCCAGTGGCCAACAGACATCCAGTTTCTGCACGCTCGCCGGCATCGCGCTGGGCAAGACCCTGGCATTGCGCGGTAGACGGTCGACCAGGGAGAGCATCAGGGGCAGCGCCGTGGCCGCGCCATACTGACCCGGACTGGGTGTGCCATCAGGACGCCCCACCCAGACCCCTACGGTGTAAGCCGGCGTGACGCCAATCGCCCAGGCATCGCGAAAGCCGTAACTGGTCCCGGTTTTCCAGGCCACGCGGGTGCGTCGGCGGTTGTCGATCATCGCTTCCGGATCGCCGGGACGACCGTGGTCTTCAAGTACGCTGCGGACGATCCAGGCGGCGCCTTCGCTCAACAGCCGGCGGTCCTCGTGCGCTGCATCCGGACGCATCCGGACCTTTCCGGCCACGCCGCCACGTGCAAATGCGGCGTAGGTACCGACCAGCTGATCCATGCGCGCCGACGTGCCACCGAGGATCATGGTCAGGTTGGGTTTGGCGCCGCGCGGCAGGCCAAGCTGCACGCCGCTGTTGCGCAGACGCGCGACGAAGCGATTGGGTGTGATGCGTTCCATCAGGTCCACAGCCGGCACATTCAATGAAAGCCGCAGGGCATCGGCGGCGCTGACCGGCCCATTGAAACTGTCGCCAAAATTGGCCGGCCGATAGCCGGCAAAGTCCTGCGGGACATCGAGCAGCAGACTCTCTGAATGGATCAGTCCCTCATCCATCGCCAGTCCGTACAGGAAAGGCTTGAGCGTCGAGCCCGGTGAGCGTTCGGCGGCAATCATGTCGACGTGACCGAGTCGATCCTCATCGCCGAAGCTGGCCGAACCGACATAGGCCCGCGCCTCGAGCGTGTCATTGTCGACAATCAGGGCGGCGGCCGAGGTCCGATCGGGCAGTCGCTCCACCCATAGGCGAATGCGGTCTTCGACCGCCATCTGCAGATTGGCGTCGATGCTGCTCTGGATCAGGCGAGCATCGGGCTGCTCACGGCGCAGTCGTTCGGCCAATAGAGCCGCGACCATGGGCTGGCGAAGTTGTCGTGCCACCACGTTCTCATCGCCGGCTTCAGCGATCACCGAGGCTGGCCAATCGCCAAACTGGGCGAGACGATCGAGCACCTTGTCGCGCGCCCGACGCGCCCGCTCGGGATGCCGATCCGGGCGCAGTCGACTCGGTGCCTGCGGCAGCACGGCCAGCAGGGCAGCTTCCGAGTGACTCAGCTGCAGGGCGGGCTTGCCAAGATAGGCGTAGCTCGCTGCCTGCACCCCTTCGATGCCACCACCCATCGGCGCCAGATTCAGGTACAGCGTGAGGATTTCGTCCTTGTCCAGGCGCAGTTCCAGCTGCATTGCGCGCACGATCTGGCGCAGCTTGCCCCAACCGTTGTGCGGAATCGGTTCGATCAGCCGAGCCACCTGCATGGTCAGGGTCGAGCCGCCGGAGACGATCTCGCGATGCCACAGTGCCTGCGCGGCCGCGCGCGCGAAAGCAAATGGATTGATCCCTGGATGCCAGCGGAACCAGCGGTCCTCGTAACCAAGCAGGGCTTCCAGATAGAGCGGCGATACCTGCTCGATGGTGATCGGATAGCGCCAGACGCCGCGCGAATTGGCGAAGGCGCGCAGCGGCGTGCCATCGGCAGCAAGCACCACCGTCGCGCCATCGCCGACGATATCGGGGATCGGCGGTGGCAGCAGGCGATCGAGCAGGGCGAGCCCCAACAGCAGCAGCACCAGCGCCGACCAACGCGGATGCCGACGCAGCCATTCGCCCATCCTGCCGGAGACAGTCGTGCTGGAAGCCGTTTCGTTCATTGGAAAAGGATCACGGCCTTGCGCTCAACTGGGTGCCAAAGCGTCGACGATCGACGCGGGCTGGTGCGGGTCGCGCGATCCGACGGGAGGTCCCGAGCCGGTGCGTCCGGCATTCGGTCCTCCCGTCGCCCGCAGGGATCATTCGGGCTCGCGGACTTCGATGCTCGCCGGTACGGCGGCACCGATACCGCGCATCATCGGCCGATACATGTCTTCGATCATCGGGGTGGGCACCTTGTAGGTACCCGGGCTGACCGCGCGCACGATGTAGAACAACTTCGAACGTTGTCCGCCATACAGCTGGACTGCAGCGACGTAGCGATCATCGCGGTACTCCTCGTAGCGGATCTCTGCTTGACCGCTGCGCTCGTGCATCGCGACGCCGTCGATGGTCACGCCTTCCCAGATCGACTGATCACCGAGATTCAGATTCTCCAGCTCCAGACCGCCGGGCAGCAGATCAACAATCAGCGCGTCGCGCATCTCTTCCTTGGCGGTCACATCGAGCACGGCGATCAGGGTCTCGCCCGTGATCAGCGGCGAGCCGTCATACGCCGATCCGTCGGGACGATACAGATTGCGCCGGATCGCCACATGTTGATCGATGATGGCCGGCGCTGAGATCGGGTAACCGACCACATCTTCAACCACGAAGATCGGGCCAGGTCCGCGTGGGCCGAGGGTGACTCCGGCATCCAGGTCCTCGATCGTGAAGTTGCGCGAGACCTGTGAGGTCGGCGCAAACGGTTCGCTGTTTGCGCCGATGCGTACATCACCTTCGATTTTGCGAGAGAGGTCACCCATCAGGGCACGACCCAGCCGGAAAATACCGATCTGTTCCTGGGTGCTGAAGTAGCTGTAGCCCCAGCCGCGCTCGGTCGCACGACCCTGCAGCTCGCGCGCCAATTCGTAGACGCGGGCGTCGTACTCGGGCTTGCTCAGCCCCGCTTCGTTGGCGATCGCCACCATCAGGGTGAGATCACGCAGTGGTGAACCATAGTCGCCGACCCAGGCCGGTCGATCCCACTTCTTCGAGAACGCCTCGGCAATCGCCGCTTCGCCGCGGGTGCGGTCGCCCTGCATCGCGAGTGCTGCGCCCAGATGAACCAGGGGCAGTGGGGCAACCAGTTTGCTGCGCTCATTGTCGTAGATCGCGCGCAGGGTGCCGAGCGGTGCGCGCTTGAGCTTGGCCAGCACATAGCCGGCATGCGCCTGCTCGGCGATGCGCAGATGATCGCTGTACTCGTACTCGTAGTGCGGCGTGCCGCCAGAGAGCAGATCATCGTTCAATCGCTTCAGCGTTTTCTCCAGCATGGCCTCACCCGGATTGAATCCGGCTTCGCGCGCAGTCACCAGCATCTCGGCGACATAGGGCGTGATATAGGTCACCACGTAGGAGTCACCGGGCCAGTAGCTGAAGTGGCCGTTCTCGGTCTGCATCGAAGCGAGACGGGCGAAGGCGACGTTCAGCATCTCGGCGCGGACCTCGGGTTTCAGCGGCGTGGTTCCAAATCGGCGCGCGGTGTCGTCGTCGAGGAAAACCAGCGGGAAAGCCTTGCTCGTGGTTTGTTCGACGCAGCCATAGGGATAGGCGATCAGGTCCTTGACCACCGATGCAAACGGCAGGGGCGGCAAGGTGCCCATGGTCATTCGCGAAACCACTGAATCAGGCACCAGGCCAGCGCGCAGACTGGCTTCGGGCCGGATGTCGCGACCGGCATCGAGGACAACAGCGCGGCTGCGGTGCTCGGCAGGGTAGGCCGGTCGCATGGCGAATTCGACCCGGCGTTCGACCTTGGCTTCGCCGCCGGTGACGCGGGCCACCACGGCAGCCACGCCATATTTCTGGCGTGCGGTGACTTTGAACGTCTGCGTGCTGCGCTCTTTGTCGGCCAACTTGAGCTTGCGATTGGGCTCAACGATGCTGAGCATGTCGCCGCCATCCAGACTGATGCTGTAGTCGCCAGCGCTGCCACTCAGATTTTCCAGGTCCAGCGCGATTTCAGCGCGATCGCCCGAGGCCATCGCACGCGGCGCGCTGATCTCGACCACGAGCGGCGCCTGGATGATCGTCTCCTGGCTGGCGGTGCCATAGCTCTGCTCGCCATACACGACTGCACCGAGTCGAACCGTTCCGTTGAAGTCGGGAAGATCCAGTTCGAACACCGCCTTGCCTTCGCCGTCAAGTACGACCGGCTGCTCGTACATATCGACCGTCAGCACTTTAACGTTGGGCCGTCTGGCCTGTGGTAGCGCGAGCAGTGCGGCGTCGCCACCATAGCGAAGTTTGGCCTTGCTGCCGTCAATCGCCTCGATGATGCGACCGAAAACATCGTAAGCCTGGGTCAGATAGCGACGTGGTTCGAAGAACCAGGCGGCCGGATCGGGCATCGCGAACTGGGTCAGATTCAGGATGCCGACGTCGACTGCATGCAGGGCGACACGTGCCGGCTTGCCGGCGAGGGCCGGCGCCTGCACACGAACCTTGAACTTCTGTCCGGGCCGGGTGAGCTTGTCCGCCTCCAGCGTCACCGCGAGTTTGCGTGCGCTGCGATCGAGGGCGATGTGCTGCACACCGACGGCGCGCGAGGGCGTGATCTTCTCGGCGGAATTGCCCGGGCGGAACACCAGCACAGTCGCGTACAGATCGTGGCGGCTCCAGGCCTTGTCGAGCGGAATCTCAACCAGGGTTTCGCCCTTGACCGGCAGGAGTTTCTGCCAGAGTAAACCCTCGCCCTCGAGCAGCACCAGCGCATTGCCCGGATGCGGCGGCTTGATCGTCAGCTTGACCGTATCGCCCTCACGGTAACTTGGTTTGTCCAACGCGAGTTTCACCTTGTCGGGACGACTGCCGGCATCCTGTCCCTGGCTGTACCAGTTCCATCCGGCCTGGAACGGAAACTTCATCGTCAGTGCGGTCGCCGGGTCGAAAACCTCAAGCCGATAGCCACCCCATTGCACGGGGAAACTCAGCTTCGCGCGCTCGCCCGCTTTGATATCGAGTTCCTGCTCGCCCGCACTCACCCAGGTCGACAGATAATCCGATTGCCAGCCCGAGCCATCGGCCCAGCGCCAGTTGTAACTGCGGTTCTCGCGCAGCAGCTTGACCTTCAGCTTGCTGGCGCCGAGCAGTTCGCCGCCGGCATTGGCACGAATCAGCTCGAACCCGGCCTGTCCATCGGGCGTTGCGCCCTCCGTGGTATCGAATAGTGGCCTTGCGCCGACAATTTCTGCTGCTGGCCACAAGCTGCGCTTGATCACACGGGTTACCGCGCGGCCACCTGATTCAAACAGACTGCCCGATACGATCACTGCAACCGTTCCGCTCGGCGTCTTCACTTCATCGAGCGCGATTTCGCTTTCCAGTTTGCCTTCTTCATCGAGCACCTCGTCGACCACATCCTTGGGCTGCTTGGGCAGTTCGACCAGAGGATCGCCGAAATGGAAATCCTTCAGCGTCGCGATCGGATGGGCATCGGCCTGCAGACTCAGCCGCGCGGTGAAGCGATTGCCCGCCGCTGGCGATCCATACAGCCATGCGCCTTCCACACTGAGTGGCAGCGCATCGCCGGGGCTCAGCGCTTCCGGAGCATCCAGGGTCAGTTTCAGCCGTTCCGGCAGGAACTCCTCGACCCGGAAAGTAAGCGTCGCCGGATGCTTCATGGTTGGATCGGTGCTCAAATCGAGCGACCATTTGCCGGTTGGCGCATCGGCCGGAATTACCCGTTCATAGCGCAGGTAATTGAGCTCGCCCGGATCGAGTTGCTGGGTGGCCAGGGCACGGCCATCGGGCTGTTTGAGCGTCACAAAAATCGGCTGTGCCGGGACAATTTTTCCATCGAAATCGCGGAGCAGGGCGGATACGCCAAGCGTCTCGCCGGGACGATAAAGATCGCGACCGGTCCAGGGGAATATTTCCAGATCGGTCTGTGCGCGACCGCCGAGCGAGAATTCCGACAGGTCGAGCGCAGGCTGATTGAACGGGAGCAGGGAAACATCGTTGCCGAAGCGTGCACTGAGCAGATGCTGGCTGTTGGGCTTGTACTCGACCAGGGCCAGACCCTTGTCGTCGGTCTTTACCTGAAAGAGTGCATTGCCCTTTTCATCCTGGATGGTCAGCGCGACATTTGCCTTGGGCTCACCGCTCTTCAATGAAGTGCTGAGGATCAGCAGCCGGTCCTTGTAGGCGCGCACATGCAGACCGATGTCGCTGACGAAGAACATCGCGGTTTCCTGCTCGTAGCCAAAGCTGCCGGCACGATTGAGCACGGCGAAGTACAGCCCGGGTAGATTGAGTTCCTCGATATCGCGAATCGGAATGTAGCTGACGCTGCGTTCGTTCGACGGTGCCTGCAAGGCGAATCGGTTCTTGTAGACCGAACTTGCCATGCGCGACAACTGCTCGAGCGACCAGTAGCTGCGTCGGCCGTTGCGCAGGTACTCGCGCAGGAACGGGCCGGTGTTGGCCTCGGATACGCGCAGAAATTCAATATCGACCTCGGCCACATTGAGCGCAATGATCGGCAGTCCACGTGACTCGTGCGCCGGCAGAATGCTGCCTTGGCTGGCGAAACCGACGATGGGTTCCTGATTGCCGCTGTGCACTTCCTGGGTCAATGCGGCGCCGATCGTACTGCCATCGGTTGCTGCCAGGGCGCCGGAAATACCGACCACGTAAGTCTTGTCGGCCTCGAGGTAGGGAAAGCGCAGTTGCTGGCTGTCACCATCCAGGATCCAGCTGCCATCGGCGGCGGCGCCATCCTTGAGCTTGATGCTGAGTAACTGGTCGAATGCCTGCTGACCGACCAAGGGCCGAGAGAATTTCAGTACCACCGAGGGACGGCCCTCGTAGGATTCGCCGCTGCCGTTGAGCAGGCCAAAGGCCATCGCCTCGGCACCCTTGCTGGGCTCGGCAGCCTTGGACACTTCAGGCGGTGTCCCGTCGTCCTTCTTGCCGCAGGAAGTGAGCAGGCTCAACGCCAGCAGCATCAGGCCAATCGAACGTATCCAACGATTCATTACGGTGTGCTCCGGCGTGCTGTGGTGGTGCGCAGTATGGCCGGATCGTTGCGCAGCGTGTAGCAGGATGCAGCCCAATGCGGCCCGATCAGCGCTGGATCGGGCGCTATTGCGGGCGGCGTTTACGCAACCGACACAAGCATTCGTGCAAACTGCTCCAAGTCGAGCTGATCACAGCCGGCAGCTGTGCACTGCGCAAGCTCGCTGGGCAGGCACTGGAGCGATTCGGGGTCGCGTTATCCGCGTGGACAAGGCGATGACTGCTGCGCTTGCGCGGGGCTTTCGCAGCAGGCTTCGCGGCCCGGTTGGGCGTTCAGCGGATCGACCTGACTTTTGAATCATTGCGACAGGGAACAACATGAGGCGCAACGACCGATCATGACCACACCAAGCGCACCAAGCCCATGAAAACCATCCTGGTCTGGTTTCGTCGTGATTTGCGTCTGGCCGACAATCCCGCACTTGCTGCCGCCGTTGCAGCCGGCGATCGCGTGTTGGCGCTCTACATTGCCGAGTCGGACCCTGTCGATCCGTGGTCGCCGGGCGCTGCCTCGCGCTGGTGGCTGCATCATGCGCTGACTGCGCTTGATGGTGATTTGCGTGCGCATGGCGGCGCGCTGCTGATCGGGCGCGGCGATCCGCTGGTCTGCCTGCACGCGCTGATCCTTGCGCACGATATCGACGCGGTCTGCTGGAATCGGCGCTACGAGCCCGCTGCAATGGCGCGCGATACGCTTATCAAATCCGAGCTGCGTGCTCAAGGCATCGAGGTGCGAAGCTTCAACGGCAGTCTGCTGGTCGAGCCCTGGGACATCAGGACGCTGCAGGGCACGCCCTACCGGATGTTCACGCCGTTCTGGCGCACGGCCGAATCAGTTGCGCGTGCCTGCCCGCCGCTTCCGGTTCCGGGCCGACTGAGCGCCGCGCTCGATTCGACCGCCGCGGCGTTGTTGCAGTCGACGATCGATTCGCTTGGATTGCTGCCGCGCATCCCCTGGCACAGCGAATTCGGCGAGCACTGGCAGCCGGGTGAGCGCGGAGCGCAGGCTCAGCTTCATCGGTTTCTGGCGCAGGGAATCGCCAACTACAAGCGAGATCGCGACCGGCCCGACTTGGCCGGCAGCTCCAGCCTTTCGCCCTATCTCGCCTGGGGCAATATTTCGTCGCGTCAGATACTCGGCACGATCGAGCAGGGCCTGGCCGATTGTCCGCGCGCCAGCGAGGGCAGCGCGTCCTTTGTCCGCGAATTGGGTTGGCGGGAGTTTTCCTATCACCTGCTTCATCACTTTCCGCACACTGCGGAGCGCAACATGAATCCTCGCTTCGCCGACTTCCCCTGGGCCGAACCTGCGCCCGGCTTGTTGCGCGCCTGGCAACAGGGTCGGACCGGGATTCCGTTTGTCGATGCTGGCATGCGCCAGCTCTGGCGCACCGGCTGGATGCACAACCGGGTGCGCATGGTGGTCGCCAGCGTGCTGACCAAGAATCTGCGCTATCACTGGAGCCATGGTGCACGCTGGTTCTGGGACACCCTGGTCGATGCCGATCTCGCCAACAACACCCAGGGTTGGCAGTGGAGCGCGGGCACAGGCGCCGACGCCACTCCCTATTTTCGCGTGTTCAATCCGGTGACCCAAGGGCAGCGCTTCGATCCGGACGGTAGCTATGTGCGTCGCTACCTGCCTGAACTGGCCGCGGGTCCCGACCGCTATCTGCAGCAGCCCTGGAAAATGGACGCAGGCGCCAGGGCGCGCGCCGGTATCGAGGGTACGGTGTACGCCGCTCCCTTGATCGACCTGGCTGGGACGCGCAATCAGGCGCTCGCTGCCTATCAGTCGGGCAGCCGCGGGCCGGATCGCGAAGTGGCCACGGCGCGCTGAACCCGTTGCGGCGTCAACGTGCGCTGCAACTCCCGTAGGTGTCGTCGAACAGCGCATTGCGCACCGACGCCGCCGGTGCCAAGCCGAGTCCGCGCAGATCCCCGTAGCGGCTGACACAGGCATCGGGGCAGCAGCCGCTGGAGCGCGACTTGCCACAACGCGGCAGTGCCGCGACGCAGCGATCCATGCGTACTGCATCGGCCTGCGCGCATTCAAAAAATTGCGCCGAGCAGGCGGCCAGCAAGGTTTCATTGGCCGGACCCCTCGATTTCCAGCTCAGACTGCGCGGCAGGACTTTGATCACAGACTCAGACCTTTGGTGGCCAGGCTCGGCGCGCTCCAGCTTCGAGAGCGCCAGCCGCAGGCGGCGCAGGTCGGCCTGCGGGGTGTCGGATTTCTGGCCGATCAGGACACTGGAGCCGGCCTTGCAGGGCTTGTCATGAAAACCAACACTGCCATCGGCGCCGACGCAGCGGTAGATGTCTCCGTGGGCACCCAGTGCCAGGGCGGCAAGCAAGGCCATTGAGATCATTGTGGGTCGAATGCAGTGTTCATGGCGCTATTGTGCACAGGCCGGATTGTTCATGCACTGAATGTTGGCCAAAACCCGGTAAATGCTTGTCAATCTGCGCCGTCGTTGACGATCTGCGCAGGCACCGGTACACAGTGGTTTCAGCAGCGAGTGTAGTCCCATGCCCATGAGTGGAGATCACGACGGTAGTCGCGAGCCGATGTCCAAGGTCGATACCGCTTGGCTGCGGATGGAGCGGCCGACCAATCTGATGATGATCACCGGTGTAATGATGCTGGCCGATCAACTCGATGTCGCCCGCTTCAAGCGCATGCTCAATGAGCGCTTTCTCGCCTTCCGGCGCTTTCGCCAGAAAGCGGTGGATGGTCCTGCGGGCGCCTGGTGGGAAATCGACGAGGACTTCGATCTCGAATGGCATGTGCGGATCACCGCTCTGCCGGGCAAGGCAGGGCAGGCCGAGTTGCAGCGCCTGTGCTCGCAACTCGCGTCGACACCGCTGGACTATTCCAAGCCGCGCTGGCAGTTTCATATCGTCGAGCGCTACGACGGTGGCAGCGCCCTGATCACCCGCATTCACCATTGCTACGCCGACGGCGTGGCATTGATTCAGGTGCTGCTGTCGCTGACCGATGTCAAGCCGACCACCGAGGATCGCGCTGCCCTGGCCAAGGTGTGGTTCAAGGAAGACCGTGGTGGCGTCGTCGAGCGTCTGGTCGCGCCCGCGCGCAAGGGGCTGTCGCAAGCCATGCATGTCGGCGAGGTGCTGATCGAGAAGGGTCGCGAGATATTGACCGATCCCGAAGCACTGGGTCGGGTCGCGCACGAGGGCAGCGAGATTATTCGTGAGCTCGCCCATGCGCTCAGTTTGTCGGACGATCCGGCCACGCCCTTCCGGGGTCCACTGGGTGTGAGCAAGCGCTGTGCCTGGGCGGAGCCGATGCCGATCGATGAGGTCAAGATTGTTGGACGTGCACTTGGCTGTACCGTCAACGATGTGTTGATGGCATGTGCCGCGGGTGCGCTGCGCGCCTACTTGATCGAGATCGGGGTTGACCCGGATGGCAGCGACATTCGCGCCACCGTGCCGGTGAATCTGCGCCCACTCGAGCATGCGCGCAAGCTCGGCAATCATTTTGGCCTGGTCTTTCTGACCCTGCCGATCGGGGAGGCCAATCCTTTGCGCCGACTCGAACGCATCGCCGAGGAAATGCGCGCACTGAAAGGATCGCGCCAGGCGATCGTTGCATTTGGTCTGCTCGCGGCCCTGGGCATGAGCCCGGCGGCCGTGCAGAAACCGGCGCTGGAGATGTTTAGCCGCAAGGCCACGGCAGTGGCGACCAATGTGCCCGGACCGCAGATGCCGCTCTATTTCGCCGGCAGCCGTATCGTCGATCAGATGTTCTGGGTGCCGCAGACCGGATCGATCGGCATGGGCATCAGCATCCTCAGCTATAACGGCCGCGTGCATTTCGGCTTGATCACCGATGCGCGTCTGGTCCCCGAGCCCGAACGGATCATCCGGCGCTTTGCCGGCGAGTTCGAGAAGCTTGTGCTGGCTACGCTGATGGAGGACTGGGACGATACGATCTGCAGCGCGGGTGCTGCGGCCACGATGATGCGATTTGCCGGCATGGCCGCCGATCCGTCGCCGCTGTCGAAGCGCAAGCCCGGACGCGAGCCAACTCCGAAAGCTGATCGCGCTGGACCTGCCGATCCCGCGTTGAGAGCAGCCGGGCCAAGGCCAGGGTCCACGAAAAAATCGGCCGTGCCCAAGGTCGATCCGACGCCCCTCAGAAAGCTCATTAAGAAGCCAGCAGCCGGGCGATCAAAGCAGACCCGCGCCGAGCGTCTCCAGGCGCGCCGCGCGCGCCTGCACGATCTGGCATGAGTGCCTCGGCCGCAGCTGCCGAGACGGCAGGCTGCGACCGGCTGCTGTCCCTCAGGGCAGCAGGCGCGCCATGCTGGCGGAGATATGGTTCGCGGTCGCTGGTTCGTTGTTGCTGAGCTCGACCCCGCTGCCGCTGTAGATGCCTTTGCCGATATTGAGTACGGCTGCAATCGTGCGCTCGCTGGATTGCGGCTCAGCGGTGTTCTCGTTGATGTGTACGCGACGCAACTGCAGATCGCCGTAGTTCAGCACGGCGGATGCGGCGTACAGGGAATCGTAGCGGCGGCTGATCCAGTTGCCGGCGATCCGGGTGCCGTCAATGCTCAGCTTGCCGTAGTTGATCACAGTACCGGCGTCGCGTTCGGCACCGTCAAGCTGGTTGTGGCTGATCTCACCGCCGAGGATGCGCAGGTCGCCATAGTTCTCCACGATGGCGGACTGATGGCGGGCCTGGTTGTCGATGATCTTGACCCGGCGCAGTTCCACCTCACCGTGGTTGAGCAGCGCACCTTCCGATCCTTCGGCCAGGGTCAGGTCGCTGATCTGCAGTTTGCCGGTGCCGGCCACAGCCAGCAAGGTGAACTCGGAGCGGGCGTAGCGGCGGATCTCGGCCTGGTTGCCGGCGATCACCACATGGGCGCGTACAACCGGCAGGCCATAGCCCGGGCTGTCAGCGGCCACTTGGGTCAAGGTGTAGAGCCCGTGTCGGGCCAGATGGATTGTGGTGACCTGCTTGCTGCGATTTGCTCGCTCGATCGCCTGGACGAGGCCGGCGCTGTCTCGATCGGTGACGCGGATGTCCGCGCTGTGTGCAAGCGGCACGAGTAGCGAACAAAGCAGGACGGCGAGTGGGATCCGGTGCATGCTGAAGTCCTTTGGGTGTCTGGAGTGGGATAGCCGTCGATCTGGTCACGGGTCCAGGACCAGGAGCGCAAATCCAGACGCCGTCACACCATGCTGCAGCGCACTAGAGTTGTCCTTCTATATCGCTCCCCAGCCGGCTGAACGTAGCTTTTCGGCCGGCGAGCGAGAGCTTCCCACTCCCTGGGTGTCCGGAATGTGCGCTCCGACACGTTTTTTATCGCAATAGCCAAACCGGTCGGGCAAGCCAGGAGCGTGCTCCGGAAGTCTGGGTACAGTGAGGCACTGGAAATACCTGGGTGTCGCGAATGCGAACCTTGGCCGCGGCTGTTGCCTTGGCAGGGTCTGTAACGATCAGATGCAAGCGGACATTCGGCCCGACGTTTCCCAACTTCCGGCTTGCGGTACTAGAATCGGAGCGAGCCCGGCTCGACCGGTACGCGATTTCAGAACAGCGCGAAGGCGCGAGGAGAGGAAATGAAGAAGCTGATTTGGGCAGTCGCCGTTGCGGCCGGCATGGTCGCCAGCTCGGCAGTCGTGGCCAAGAACAATGGTCCGAGCGTGGCGGTCATCGAGTTCAAGAACGAGTCGGGCGCGGGTTGGTGGCGCGGCGGGGTCGGCTGGGAGCTGTCCGGCATGCTCTCCAACGAACTCTCCGGCCTGGGATCCTTCCGCGTTCTGGAACGCAGCAAGATCGAGGCGGTCCTGAGTGAGCAGAACATGGGCGCATCTGGACGGGTTGCTGGCGGTACTGCTGCCAAGATCGGCAAGATCACCGGTGCGCAGTATCTCATCGCCGGCACGGTAACTTCCTACGAGGAAGACACTGCGAGCACGGGTGGCGGCGTCAGCTTCAAGGGCATATCGCTGGGCGGCAAATCATCGAAGGCCTATATCGCGGTCGATGTCCGCGTGATCAACGCCACTACCGGTGAAATTGATTACTCGCGTACAGTCGAGGGCCTGGCCAAGAGCGGCGGCGTGAGCGTTGGCGTTTCGCGCGGCGGCTTTGGTGGTGCGCTGTCGAATGAAAAGAACACGCCGGCAGGCAAGGCCATTCGCGCCGTGCTGGTCGAGATCACCGATTATCTCGATTGCGTGATGGTGGCTCAGGATGGTTGCGAGGCAGAGTACGGTGCCAAGGAACGCGCACGGCGTGACAAGACCCGTTCGGCGATCAAGCTGGACGACTAGTCGACACTGCTTGAGGCTGGCCGGGCTACGCCCGGTCGCTGCCTGATCCGAAAAGAAAACGGTGGACCTCGGTCCGCCGTTTTTTTGTTTGTGCGTCAGCCCAGTTCAACGCGGGCCGCGCGGTGGTCCACGTCGACCCCGCGGCGGTGGCGGGGTCTGGTTGATGTAGCTATTGGAATCCATCGGGCCGGTGAATGTCGCCGGCGCGCGATTGCCGCGAGGCTTTGCCCCAGGCTTGCCGCCTGGCTTTCCGGCCGGGCGCGGCGCTCCCCTCCGGTTGGGCGCATTGCCCGATGGCGGCGCTCGATTGCCGTCGATACCTTCCTGGCCTGGATAGTAGGTCAGGAAACTTGAGGCTTCGACGGCTTGACCCGGGGCCGGACCACGACGGCCACCAGGGCGACCGCCGGGTTTGGCGCCGGGCTTGCTGTAGCGCGGTTTGCCGCCGGGGCCGCCAGGGCCACCGGGACGTTTGCGCTGGCCGGGCCGGGCATCGTCGTCGCGTACACGATCGAAGGCGCGCAATTCGCGGGCCTCGTCGGCCATTGCGCCGCTCCAGCCAGCGCCACGCGGCTTGTCGGGGCGGTACTCATTGGCCGCCTTGGTAGCGCGACGGACACCCACGACGGCTTGCAGTGTCAGCGTATCGGGCAGGTCGCCCAGACCGCAGGCCTCGCGCAGGATCTTGATCTGTGATTCTTCGAGCAATCGATAGTGACCGCGGCGCAATTCGCGCGGAAGTTCGATCACGCCGTAACGGATGCGCTTGAGCCGCGCGACCTGGGTGCCGATGGACTCCCACATGCGGCGCACCTCGCGGTTGCGACCTTCCTTGAGCACCACGCGGAACCAGCTGTGGTTTTCGCCCATCGAGATCACATGGATCTCGTCGAAATGTGCCGGGCCATCGTCGAGCAGCACACCTTTGCGCAGTTGTTCGAGATGCGCCTCGGTCACCTGACCGTGGATGCGGCAGACATATTCGCGTTCAAGTTCGCGCGAAGGATGCATCATGGCGTGCGCAAGTTCGCCGTCCGTGGTCAGTAGCAGCAGACCCGTGGTGTTCATATCGAGGCGGCCGATGGCGATCCAGCGCGATCCCTTGAGTCGGGGCAGGCGCTCGAAAACCGTGTGGCGACCTTCCGGGTCTTCGGTGGTGGTCAGCTCGCCCTCGGGCTTGTGGTAGACCAGCGCCTGCACCTCATCGGACGGCGTGGGCACCGCCATGAATGCCTTGCCGTCGAGTTCGACGCGATCACCGTTGCGCAGACTGGAGCCGATTTCGGCAACATTGCCATTGACGCGGATTTCGCCGGCGATGATGCGTTCTTCGATGACCCGGCGTGAACCGAGTCCGGCCTGGGCCAGCACCTTCTGCAATCGCTCCTCGACGACGGGGCCGACCAGCTTGGCCTCACGATTGAGCGAAAGTTTGCGGCGACCGGGTTGTTCAGTGTTCATGGCGTGTCCTTCGCAGAGTCGGGCAGGTTGCCGTCGTCGACGTTTGCTTCGATTGATTCGTGAGCGGGTTGATTGGAGTCGATGACGGTTTCGACGCTGTCGAGCGTCACCTCATCGGCATGGGAGGGCAGCGGAAACGCTTCGAGTACATCGCCTTCATCGCCGTCGCCGGCGTCATCGATGTGATTGTCGAACCGATCCGATTCGGCATCGCTGCCCGTTGCCTGGTCATCGTCCTGCTCGGCGCTGGCGTCGGCAAGACTGCCAGCAATCGCGACCGGTGCAATCCGATCGAGATCGAGCTGGGGTTCGAATTCGGAAAGGTCACGCAGCTCGGCAAGCGGCGGCAACTGGTCCAGGCTCTTGAGTCCGAAGTAGTCGAGAAACTGGCGGGTGGTGCCGAACAGCGCCGGCTTGCCTGGTACATCACGGTGGCCAAGTACGCGGATCCACTCGCGTTCCTCCAGCGTGCGGATGATGTTCGAGGACACCGCCACACCGCGGATCTGTTCGATCTCAGCGCGGGTCACTGGCTGCCGGTAGGCAATCAGGGCCAGGGTCTCGAGCAGGGCCCGCGTGTACTTGGGTTGGCGCTCGGTCCACAGTCGCGAGACCCACACCTGCATCTCGGGTCGGACCTGAAAGCGCCATCCGCTGGCGACTTCGACCAGGCCCACGCCGCGATCGGCGTAGTCGGATTGCAGCAGTTCGATGGCCGCGTGGATGCTGTCGACACCGGGAGGATTTTCCTCCCCGAACAGATCATTGAGCTGGACCAGGGTCTGCGGCGTATTGGCGGCCAGGATGGCGGCCTCGAGGATGCGCTTGAGTTCGGCTATTTCCATGTGTGCATGTTTGAACATTGTGGGATCAGGACTCGGCCGCGACGGCGCGCGTCTTGACATAGATGGGACCGAGCGCCTCGTTCTGCACGATCTCGATCAGATTTTCCTTGGCGAGTTCGAGGATGGCGAGGAAGCTGACCACCACACCAAGCCGACCTTCTTCCACGGTGAACAGACTGGCGAAGCCGTGGAACTCGAGATCCTGCAACAGATTGAGCACGTCGCTCATGCGGGCGCGCACCGACAGCGTGTCGCGCCGGATGTTGTGCTGGCCAAACAGCTCGGCGCGCGCGAACACGTCCTTCAATGCGATCAACAACTCGCGCAAATCGACCGCGGGCGGAATGCGCACGACCTTGTGCTCGCCGGGTTCGGCATGGGCGACGACAAAATCGCGGTCCTGACGCTGCAGCGCGTCGATGTCCTCGGCGGCCTTCTTGTAACGCTCATATTCCTGCAGCCGGCGGATCAGATCGGCGCGCGGATCTTCCTCGATCTGCTCGGCCCCAGGTGGACGTGGCAACAGCAAACGGGATTTGATCTCGGCCAGGATCGCCGCCATCACCAGATACTCGGCGGCGAGCTCGAGCTTCATGTTCTGCATCAGATCGATGTAATCGATGTACTGGCGGGTGATCTCGGCGATCGGAATATCCAGAATGTCGATGTTCTGCCGGCGGATCAGATACAGCAGCAGGTCGAGCGGTCCCTCGAAGGCCTCAAGGATGACCTCGAGTGCATCCGGCGGAATGTACAGATCCTGTGGCATCTGCAGCATGGGTTGACCACGAACCAGGGCGAGCGGCATTTCCTGCTGCTGCGGCGGCACAGGAAAGGGCACTACGTTGCTGGCCATGTCGGCACTGGGCGATACAGCGGGTTCGCTGGTCATCAGGGGCGATCAGTAGATTCTGTGAATTGCAGTGGACAAGGCGGAAAGTGCTCGCTCGTTCTGATCATGTTTAACCGGCTTTCAACTCGGCGCGCTGCTTGAGTTGGCGGCGGCAGGGCAGAGGCGTCCATCACGCCCATTCTTCCGCGATTCCAACCTGTTTCATCCGAAACAGACAAGGAGAGCAGCGGACTCTTGCGGTGCCATCTGCAGAATGTGCAGACAGCGGTCGACGGGTCGAAACCCCCAACGCATCTCGGACATCACGAACTGCCATTGCAGCAAGCGGATCGCCTTCGCCGGTGGGACCGGCGCTGCTGGATTGCGAAGGAAAGGTCACGCGGCTGCTCGCCGCGCCAGTCGCATCTAACCCCGGCGACTGTAAGTGTTTGTGAGCTTACGCGCTGTCGTTGTGGCTGTCCAGCCGCAATTGGCCGGGCTGCCGGGATATCATGCCCGGATGAACTACTTCATTCACGGAATCGACAGGGAAGGCAGCCTGGCCGCGCGCCAGGCCGTACGGCCGGCACACCTGGCCCGACTGGAATCGCTGCGCGATCAAGGCCGACTTCTGCTGGCCGGGCCATTGCCAAGGATCGACGCCGAGGATCCGGGCCCCGCGGGTTTCAGCGGCAGCATCATCATTGCCCAGTTCGACTCGCTCGAAGCGGCGCAGGAATGGGCCAATGCCGATCCCTATCTCGCTGCAGGCGTCTATGCCGAGGTCGTGGTTCGGCCTTTCCGCAAGGTGCTGCCATGACTCCGACCGAGCGACTTGCCGCCATCGAGTCGGCACTCCGTGCCGCATTCGACCCGCAGGAACTGCGCGTCATCGATGAGAGTCATCGCCACGTCGGCCACGAAGGGGCGCGCGATGGCCGCGGTCACTTTGCTGTCGTCGTGATAGCCGAATCATTCCGCGGCCAGCCTCCGCTGGCGCGCCACCGCGCCGTCTATGCTGCGGTTGGCGCGCTGATGCAGACCGATATCCACGCACTCTCGATCGACGCGCGCGCTCCGGAAATCTGAGCGGGCACCTTCCACGCCAGCCCATGCGCTCTGCTGATTCGTACAAATCCTCACCAGTCGCTGGACCTTCGGCATCGGACTTTGCGAATGGAGGGCGTCGCTCCTGCGACGCCTGCCGGCTACCGACAGTCCATCAGATTGGGCTCAGCGCGGGTTCCATCAGAAGCGGGGGATCAGGGGGGGGCTTGGGACAGAAGCCAGAGCGGCCGCGCGGGAGCGCTGCCCTCCGTGCGTCCGCAACCCCATAGCCCGTGCGCGCTCAGGCAGGGCGGAAGCGGACAGGGGAAGCGGACTGGTACGAATCAGGCGTGCCGTCAACCCAGATGATCGAGATACTTCTCGGCATCGAGCGCGGCCATGCAGCCAAATCCGGCCGAGGTCACCGCCTGTCGATAAACCTGATCGGCGACATCGCCAGCAGCAAACACGCCGGGCGTGCTGGTGGCGGTGGCGCCGCCATCGAGTCCACTACGAATCCTGATGTAGCCGTTCTTCATATCGAGCTGGCCTTCGAACAGGCTGGTGTTCGGTGTATGCCCGATCGCAATGAATACGCCATTGACGGCGATGTCGCGCTTGACGCCGCTTTGTGCGTGCGCGATGCGCAGGCCGGTAACGCCACTGTCATCGCCGGTGATCTCGTCGACGACATGGTCCCAGACCAGCTCGATCTTGCCTGCGCGCGCCTTCTCGAACAGTTTGTCCTGCATGATTTTCTCTGACTTGAGCTTGTCGCGGCGATGCACCAGGTACACCTTGGAGCAGATATTGGATAGATACAGCGCCTCTTCGACCGCGGTATTGCCGCCGCCGATGACGGCGACATCCTGATTGCGGAAAAAGAATCCATCGCAGGTCGCGCAGGCGGAGACGCCGCGGCCCTTGAAGGTCTCCTCGGACGGAATCTCCAGATACTTGGCGCTGGCGCCAGTCGCGATGATCAATGCATCGCAGGTGTACTCGCCGTTGTCACCCTTGAGCCGGAAGGGCTTCTGCTTCAACTCGGCCGTGTGGATATGGTCAAACAGAATCTCGGTATCGAAGCGCTCGGCATGCTTCTGCATGCGCACCATCAGATCCGGCCCGAGCAATCCCTCGACATCGCCGGGCCAATTGTCGACATCCGTTGTCGTCATCAACTGACCACCCTGCTGCATGCCGGTAATCAACACCGGCTTGAGATTGGCACGCGCTGCATACACCGCCGCGCTGTAGCCAGCAGGACCGGAGCCGAGAATCAGGAGGGGGCAGTGTCGGGTGGCATTCATCAGGACTCTCGATCGCAGTTCGTCAGGGGTGACGTCACAGCATGCGGGCGAAGGGCGGAGGAATCAAGGGGCGCGGCGGGTTGGCCGCATCACCAGCAATCGCCGGGTTCTGGGCTTTTCGGAGGCACCGCCCATGGGAGACCACCGATCGCGATCGCATAGAAGCTCACGCGGACGGTTCGACCATGCTATCGACGAAGTTGTGCTCGAAGTATTTCTGGACCGGAAATGCGTCCGGGAAGCTGTGGATGCGCTGGTAGTTTCGCAGGTGCATCAGCAGGCGCGAGCGACTTTCTGTGCTGCCGGACTCTTCGTCGTAGTAGCCGAAGAGGTACAGGATTGAAGGGTCGTTCGGGAGCAACTCCACGGCGGTACGGTTCTCGCGCAACAGCAGGACATAGTAGTCACCGACCTTCAGATTGTGCCCTCCGCACCAGCTGCTGGAGTACGAGAGCAATTTGACGGCCGCCGGCCTGCCTGACAGGGTCTCAGTGACGCGCACCTCCGCCTCGACGTCTGGTCCGATCGTGATGCGCAGTTGGGCCTCCGCGTCTGGTCTGATCGTAATGAGGCGGGGCCCCTTGTGCTTGAGGCGAACCTCCTCGACGCGGATGACCGCAGTGGAAACAGTTTCGGCCAGCACCTCTTCAAACGGCGCCGGTCCGGGTGCCGAACATGCCAGCACGTTCGTCTGAAGCGTCAACAGCGCCGCGGCCAGGACGTGAATGGTTACCCGCAATGATCTGCTCATGGGACTGAACTCCGCCATGCTCCGGCGACTGGTGGCGCTCGATTTGAACGCTCGGCGCAGTCAGTCTATCGAGCAATACGCCCAAGCTTTCGTAGCGATCAGGTCGGACCGTCTCCTCGTGCCAAGACCTTTGACCATTCGATGAAGCAGGTGGCTTGGCGGGGAAGGGCGGGGGAGTGCCTTGCCCGGGCTATCCGGTGCGTGCGCAGGCATTGCGGGTGATGGGTCACGCTGACGCCTGTCCGGCTTGGTGTCCAGCACGTTTCGCCGGAATCGCCAAAGAACTCAGCGCGTCGTCCAGATGATGAGCTGGAACGCGGGGGCTTCAATCTCGGATTCGGCATCGCCGCCCTACGCGCTGGCATAACCTTTGTGCAGGTTCAGATCGCGAGTTTGCATGGCCCTCGCGCCGATCCGCGCGGCATCGGCAGCCAATCGTGACCCGCCCCAATCGGCGGACCCGATCGGGGCGTGCCTTTCGCAGGATCGAGCGCGATATGGCTAGTGAACCACGAGCGCTTTGTGATCCACCATAGTGACGCCGGCAACGCGGTGCGCGATGTCGTGGGCGCGATCGTGGTCTGCCTGGCTGCCTACGTGGCCGCTGAGATAGACCTTGGTGCCGTCAACGCGAACAGAAATGTCCGAGCCAGCACTGCCCATCTGGTCGTTGATAGCGGCATGCACCTGATCATGCATTGAGGCGTGCGCTGCCTGATGGTGCGGCGGCGGCGCCGGTTGATAGTCATTCGGCGGGTTGGATGCGCAAGCGCCCAGGAACAGCGCGGCGGATGTGGTCAGCAATGTCGAGATGACTTTCATGATTCTTCCTTTGCCTGGAGAGCAGAATGGACGGTGAGTGCTCAACCTACGTCGCTGCTGCGTTGCAGTCGGTTCGCTGGCGCACGCTGACCTCCGTTCGGACTACTGGCGGCAGATCCGCCGCCTGCTGATTTGCGGAAGGGGGGGCGCTGACAGCGGGCGCTCTTGCTCGATTCACATAGCGGTGCGCACAGGCGGTTTATTCGATCAGACGCAAACGTCTCTACCCTCGTGCTCTTGCCCCGAAGGCAACACGGATCGTCAGGCAAGCAGACGCGACAAACCTTGCAGTAGCACCAGCGTGGGAAGGCAAAGGCTCTGCTGTCGCCAAGCCCAGCGCCACGGAAGATCGCCCATGCTGGAGGTGCTGGCAAATTGAGGTCCCACTGCGTGGATAGGGACTCCGCTCCCAAGTAAACCGTTTCGGCTTTGATCATCAGGCGAAAGCTGGGCGGTGTATTCATCTCACCGAGGAACTCGGTAGACGCCCTGTTTAGTGGCCCGCGGGGACGCCTGGACATAGTGCGACCCCGAAGGGGTGGATCAGCTCCGCTGTTGAGCGCCATCCGGTCAAGGTCGTGATGTGGCTAGCGTTCAGGCGCCCCGGAGCTTCCCGTTATCACAAGTGTTTCATCAACGCGGCCGCGCCGTTTTCCTGAGTCTGATTCTTGGCCACCGCGTTGGACTAACTTGCACTTGATGTTGGCTTCTTTCCTGACTCGTCGTTCGTCGATACGCGCGCCAATGGCGCGCAAGCGGTCGCTACACTTCCAGGACAATAGAAAATCAGCGCGCTTCCAACGCAATGAGCGGACGGCCCGAAACGTTGAATCCGCGCCGGCCGACAGGAGCTGTTCTTCGCGAGATCAATAGCGGTTGTGGTGAGCGCAGCGGTAGACTTCAAAACGGACTCCGAACGGAGGGCAACGCTTCGAACATCATTGCCTTGAGGCCTGGCGCCCTGAGGGCGCATGCGCCCCGGGGCAGGTGTCGATCCCCTCATGGAAACTGACCCCGCGAAAGTTCTTCGTTCAAACTTTCCGCTGCGGCCCGGCGCCGGCTTGGCGCGGCGTTGAGGCTGCAGAAAATCCCCTCCCCAATTTTCGGTGGCGAAATGGAAAATCGAGATCAGCAAGCGCTCTGCATTGGACAGCAGACCCTTGGAAGAGGTGAGCGGACTCGCCCGGAGATTGCGGATTTGCGCGGCGGTTGAGTTTTCCTGCGGCCACGCTGGATTGCGCATCCCTGCTCACACCTCGTGCCCCAGCATCCTTTGAAGGATCTGCAATGTCGCCGGACGTCCCCACCTGGATTAGGTATCTGCGTTTCCTGTACGCCAGTACCTTGCTGGTTCAGACCGCTATCATCCTGGCTTGCGTGGCCATCGGCTACGCCAATGCCGAAGCCGGCTTTCTGCGATTCCGGCTTCCCCCATTTTTATTCTGGGCTTACGTGTGGGTCGGGATCGGTGCCCCGGGGGTCGCACTTGCGACTTTGGTTGTCCTATGGGCGAAGCGATCTTCTCTGTGGATCGGAGCCAGCATCACGAACAAGAGAACGTTGCGCTGGCTGATCGTATTGTGTCTGGTAAATGTGTGTGCCATCGCAGTGTGGTTCGTTTTCGGCGGGCTGGTGTTTCTTGGCGCAGGCGGTGTCCGATGAACAGCATGAGTTTTTCCCCGTCGCGATCCGACCCGTCGCTGCAGTTGACGCCGCTTCGCGGTGCTCCTGAGCGCAGGCGTCATGCGGCGAATGCTTGGGTCCTGGCAGGTGTCCAGCATGTGAGGGTCAGTGAAGTTCTTGAGGTGCTGGATGATGACGACTGGTTCCTGGCCGCAACGGGCGGCGGTTATCGTCGGTTCAAGCGCCTGACATGGCCCAGGGTTCCGTAGGCACTCCGGGCCATTGCTGCGCATGGCCTCTCCCTTGCCCTTCGATCGGGCAACCCAACGCCCCGATATCGCGCAGCAGCGCTGGATTGTCCACAGAACTCAGTAAGATGGCGGCCTGAGTCTGGAGAGTTGAGCCTTGACGCGCAAGAACACCGAATCGACCACGCCGGTCGACGATAGTCTGTGGGATCGCCGCCTGCGCGAGGCGGCGGTTCTGCTGCTGTTGCCGATCCTGGTCTATCTGGCAATCTGTCTGTTTACCTACGATCCCGACGACTGGAGCTGGTCGCATGCGGGCGGCAATGTGCCGGTACACAATCTGGGCGGGGCGATCGGGGCGAAAGTCGCCGACTCGCTGCTGCAATTGTTCGGTGGAGTGGCTTTTGTGTTCCCTTTGTTGCTCGCGGGCATCGCCTGGCGACTGGTGCGCGACCTCAATCCCCTGCCTGGCACGACACGGGCGGATTCGGCCTGGCTGTTGCTCGGCTGCGTGCTGCTGCTGTTCACCGCCAGTGCGCTGGCGCATCTGCATCTGGATTTCGCTTCGTTGCGACTTCCGGCGCAATCGGGCGGTGTGCTCGGCGGGTTGCTGGGCGATCTCACCCGCAAAGGGCTCGGCAATCTGGGCGCGACGCTGATCCTGTTCGGACTGATGCTGATCTCGGTGACTCTGGTGACCGGGGTCTCCTGGTTTCGATTGATGGAAAGGGTCGGCGATTGGACTTTGCGACTGATCGATTCGGCACGCCGGCTCTGGCAGCAGCGCGCCGAGCAGCGCGAGACCCGCGCCGTGCAGGAGGAGCGCGAAGAGGTTCGCAAAGTCGAGCGGGTGAAACAGGCCAAGCGCGAACCGATCCGCATCGAGCAACCACCGCCGCCTGTAGAGAAGAGTGAGCGCGCTGCGCGTGAACTGCAGATCCCGCTGTTCGATGCCTTGCCGGCCGGCGAGTTGCCGCCGCTATCGATCCTCGACGAGCCCAAGCAGCAGACCAAGGGCTATTCGAAGGAAACCCTGGAGACCTTGTCGCGTCAGGTCGAATTGAAGCTGAAGGATTTTCGCATCGAGGCGCAAGTGGTCGGCGCCTATCCCGGCCCGGTGATTACCCGCTTTGAATTGCAGCCGGCGCCCGGTGTGCGCGGCAGCCAGATCAGCGCGCTCGATACCGATATCGCGCGTGGACTGAGTCTGGTCTCGGTGCGTGTGGTCGATGTAATTCCCGGCAAATCGGTGATCGGCCTGGAGATCCCGAACACCCATCGCGAGATTGTCTATCTCTCCGAGATTCTGCGTTCGAAGGAATACGACAAGCTCAATTCGCCGCTCGCACTGGCACTCGGCAAGGACATTGCCGGTCGCCCGACCGTGGTCGATCTGGCGCGGATGCCGCATCTGCTGGTTGCCGGTACCACCGGTTCGGGCAAGTCGGTTGCGGTCAATGCGATGGTGCTGTCCCTGCTTTACAAGGCGACCGCGTCGGAAGTGCGCATGCTGATGATCGACCCGAAAATGCTTGAGCTTTCGGTCTATCAGGGCATACCGCATCTGCTGGCGCCGGTGGTGACTGATATGAAGGAGGCCGGCAACGGCCTGCGCTGGTGCGTGGCCGAGATGGAGCGCCGCTACAAGCTGATGTCGGCAGTCGGTGTGCGCAATCTCGGCGGCTTCAACAAGAAGGTCAAGGACGCTGCGGACAGCGGTCAGCCGATCCTCGATCCGCTGTTTGTCGCGCGTCCGGACATGCCGGAGCTGACCGCCGAACCGCTCGAGCATCTACCGTTTATCGTCGTCATCATCGACGAGTTTGCCGACATGATGATGTTGGTCGGCAAAAAGGTCGAAGAACTGATCGCGCGGCTCGCGCAAAAGGCGCGTGCGGCCGGAATCCACTTGATTCTCGCCACCCAGCGCCCCGACTCCGATGTGGTGACCGGACTCATCAAGGCCAATATTCCGACCCGCATCGCGTTCCAGGTGTCGACCAAGCTGAACTCGCGCATCATCCTCGACCAGGCCGGCGCCGAGGCCCTGCTCGGTCATGGCGACATGCTCTATCTGCCCCCGGGCACCGGTGTACCCGAGCGTGTGCATGGCGCCTTTGTCAGCGACGAGGAAGTGCATCGCGTCGTGGCGCACTTGAAGTCGCATCAGGCACGGCCGAATTACATTCCTGGTGTCCTGGAGGAAGTTCAGAGCTTTGGCGATGGCATGGTGATCGGTCCGACCGGCCTGCCCGAGGCGGATGCGGAAGCCGCTGGTGATATGGATCAGCTCTACGATCAGGCGGTCAAGATCGTCACTGAATCGCGCCGCGCCTCGATCTCGGGTGTGCAGCGCCGATTGAAGATCGGCTACAACCGCGCGGCGCGCCTGATCGAGGAGATGGAAGCGCAGGGCGTGGTCTCACCGCCAAGCCACAACGGCAACCGCGAAGTACTGGCACCACCGCCGCCGAAAGGCTGAGGCTTGTTGGCTCAGCCTTTGGGCGGTGTCGACCCCGTCGGAAGGCTTGCAGCGAACGCAGCCTGGGCAGCGGCGCTCGCCTCGCCCTGATAACGCGCCTTCCATTCCGGCACCGGCATGCCGTAGATGTGCTCGCGGCCGGCGTCTTTGCTGAGTTCAATCCCGCCTTCTGCGGCGGCCTCGCGGTACCAGTCGCCGAGGCAGTTGCGGCAGAAGCCGGCGAGGTTCATCAGGTCGATATTCTGCACATCCGTGCGCGTGCGCAGATGCGCGATCAGCCGGCGGAATGCCGCTGCCTCGAAGGCCTGCTGCTGAACGGCGTCAATGCTGGTCATCGGAATGCCCTCGCTGATCGGGGAGAATGGGCCCGCTATGGGCGATAATGATCGCCGAATCAGGGATCGAGCCGGGCGGAGCGGGAATCTCTCTCCGCTTGGCAAGTACCGCCAGCTTATCGCTTTCCGGACACCCGGGCGCCTGCAGATTTTTTGCGCTCCGATCCGGGAACGATTGCGGCGCCGAACAAGTTCAAAGGACCCAACGTGGCGGCAAAGTTACTCGACGGCAAGAAGATCGCGGAAGAAGTACTTGATGGCGTCGAGCTGCGGGTGCGCGCCCGCGTCAAGGCCGGGCTGCGTCCACCCGGTCTGGCCGTGGTCCTGGTCGGCAACGATCCGGCGTCGGCGGTCTACGTGCGCAACAAGCGCCGTGCCTGCCAGCGCGTAGGATTCGTCACCCGCGATTTCGATCTGCCCGCGACGGTCGGTTCCGATGAATTGTTCGGGCTGATCGATCGACTCAATGATGATCCGGAAATCCACGGCATCCTGGTCCAGTTGCCCCTGCCTGCCCACGTCGATGCGATCAATTTGATCCAGCGCATCCGCCCGGACAAGGACGTCGATGGCTTCCACGCCGAAAACGTCGGTCGTCTGGCGCTGCGCCAGCCGGGGCTGCGGCCGTGCACGCCGAAGGGCATCATGACCCTGCTCGCGCATACCGACAAACCGGTACGCGGCCGCCATGCCGTGATTGTCGGCGTGTCCAATCACGTCGGTCGGCCACTGGGACTGGAATTGCTGCTCGCCGGCGCCACAGTCACCTCCTGTCATCGATTTACCCAGGATCTGCGTGGCCATGTCGGGGCCGCCGATCTTCTCTGTGTCGCGGTCGGCAAGCCAGGTCTGATCCCCGGTGAGTGGGTGAAGCCGGGTGCGGTGGTGATCGATGTGGGCATCAATCGGCTCAGCGATGGCAGCCTCACCGGTGATGTGCAGTTCGGACCGGCAGCTGAACGGGCGAGCTGGATCACCCCGGTTCCGGGGGGCGTTGGACCGATGACTGTCGCAATGTTGATGCAAAATACGCTTGAAGCTTCGGAGTAAGGGCAGACGGATGGCCGCGCACCATTGCAATTCGACCAGGACCAGGACAGCGCGCAATCTCGCCGTGGCCCTGGCTGTGCTCGCGGGCTTTGTGCTTGGCGGTTGCGCGAGCATCGCCAACAAGGCCGCGGACCGACTGGGCAGCAGTCTCAGCGCAGGCATCGCGAATCACGATGATCCCGATACGGTAGCGGCCGGATTGCCGGCCTATCTGATCCTGATCGATGGTTTCATTGCCGAAGACCCCCAGAATGCCGGCCTGCTGTTTGCTGGTGCCAAGTTGTACAGCGCCTATTCGGGAGGTTTTGTCAGCGACAGTGCGCGGCGGCGGCGGCTCGCCGACCGCGGTTTTGATTATGCGCGACGCGGTGTCTGCGCACGCGACCCGAAATTTTGTCTGCTGCTGGGCTCTGGCGATTTCGAAAGCTACGAGCGCTACGTTCGCGCCCGCCCGGACGATCAGATCGACACCCTATATGTGCTCGCCTCAAGCTGGGCGAGCTGGCTGCAGGCCGATACCGGTGACTGGTCGCGGATTGCCGACCTGCCGCGGATCGAGAGCGCGCTCGATCGCGTCTGGCGCAGTGACCCGAACTACGACCATGGCAATGCGCTGGCCTATCTCGGCGTGCTCGACTGCCTGCGACCGGCGAGCCTCGGCGGCAAGCCCGAACGTGGCCGGGATCGCCTTGAGCAGGCCTTTATCAACAGCAAGCAGCAGAATCTGATGCCCAAGGTATTACAGGCCGAGTTCTGCGCACGTCTGCTGTTCGATCAGGTGCTTCATGATGCTGCAATCAACACCGTGCTGGATGCACCGGCGAACTCGCCTGGCCTGACCTTGTCCAATGTCATTGCCAAGCGCCGCGCCGCCGATCTACTGGAATCCGGAAAGGATTACTTCTGATGAAATTGCACACCACACTGTTTGCCCTGCTGCTCGCCGGTGCTGCCCCGCTCATGGCAACCACGATCAAGATCGCGACCCTGGCGCCCGAGGGCACCAGTTGGATGAAGGAGATGCGTGCTGCCGGTGCCGAGATCAAGCAGAAGACCGAAGGCCGCGTCGAAATCAAATATTTCCCCGGCGGCGTGATGGGCAATGACACCGCGGTACTGCGCAAGATCAAACTCGGTCAGCTTCAGGGTGGTGCGCTCTCCGGGGCCGAACTGTCCGCGGTTTATCGGGACTCGCAGATTTACAGTGTGCCGTTTCTGTTCAAGGATCTGGCCGAAGTCGAGTACGTGCGTGCGCGGGTCGATTCGCTGTTGCAGCAGGGATTCGAACAGGCCGGTTATGCCGCGCTCGGTCTTTCCGGTGGCGGCTTTGCCTACGTGATGAGCACCAAGCCGGTGAAGGGCAAGGACGGGCTGCGCGCGACCAAGGTATGGGTGCCGCAAAATGATCGCATTGCCCAGGTTGCCTTCAGTGAGGCCGGAGTCAATCCGATTGCGCTGCCGCTGGCTGATGTTTACACCTCATTGCAGACCGGCTTGCTGGAGACCGTCGCCAATACGACCAGTGGCGCCATCGCCTTTCAATGGCATACGCGCATCAAGCATGTGGTCGATCTGCCGCTGACCTATGTGATGGGCATCATGGTGATCGATCAGCGTGTGTTCGCGAAACTCGCATCGGCTGATCAGGCCATCGTTCGCGATTCCATCGGGCGCGCATTCGCCAATCTCGACGCGGCCAATCGTCGCGACAATGAATCGGCGCGCGATGTGCTCAGCAAGCAGGGCATCGTGTTCCACAAGCCGGATGCCGGTGAGGCCGAGTACTGGCGCGGCGTAGGGCAGAATACGCTGTCCAAACTCCGTGCCGAGGGCGCGATTTCCGACGATCTGATGTCGGTGATCCAGAAGCTGCAGGCCGAGTACCGTGCCGGATCGGCGGTTGGTGTGGGCGCCAAAACGCCGTGAATGCAGCCGCGCGCCGGGTACTCGACTGGCTCGACGCGCTGGAAAATGCCCTGATCGCCTTGCTGGCGCTGAGTCTGGCCGTGCTCGCTGGTGCACAGATCGTGATGCGCCTTGCCGACCAGGGGCTGGTCTGGCTCGATCCTGTTTTGCGTGTGCTGGTGCTCTGGGTCGGCTTGCTCGGCGCTGTCGCCGCGGCACGCAAGGACAAGCACATCAATCTTGATGTGATCGGCCGGCTGCTTTCCGGCCGTCCGCTGGCGGTCGCACGCTTCGTGACGATGTGGTTTGCCGCTGCGGTTTGCCTCCTGCTGGTCAAATCCTCGTTGAGTCTGATTGCGCTCGACCGCGATTCGGGCACCACGGTGCTGACCGGAATTCCGATGTGGTGGGCCGAGTTGATCCTGCCGGTCGCGTTTTCCCTGCTCGCAGTGCGTTTCCTGCTGCGCTCCTGGGTGCCCGAGCAGACCCAATACCCATGACCTTGCTGATCATCATCGCCCTGATTCTGCTCGCCCTGCTCGGCGCGCCCCTGTTCGCCCTGATCGCTGTGATTGCCTGGATCGGGATTCGCGCAGCCGGCTATGACGACACCTTGCTGGCCGCGCAGTTCTGGGGTCTGACCGAAATGCCGGTGCTGATCGCGATTCCGCTGTTTACCCTGGCTGGCTATCTGCTCAGCGAGAGCGGCGCGCCGCGGCGCCTGGTCCGACTTACCGAAGCACTGCTTGGCTGGTTGCATGGAGGCCTCGCCATCGTCGCCCTGATCGCCTGCGCAATCTTCACTGCGTTCACCGGTGCATCGGGCGTCACCATCGTGGCGATCGGTGGGTTGCTGCTGCCGGCCTTGCGTCAGGCGGGATACGCGGAAAAATTCTCCTTGGGCCTGGTCACTACGTCGGGCAGCCTGGGGCTACTGTTTGTACCCTCACTGCCACTGATTCTGTACGGAATCGTGGCGCAGCAACTGGGCACCACGCCACCAGTCAGCATCGACGACATGTTTGTCGCCGGGGTATTGCCGGGCCTGCTGATGCTTGGCGTGCTGGCGGCCTACAGCATGTGGAAGGCGCCTGCGCGCCGAGAGGATATTCCATTCTCGCGGCAGGAGGCATGGGCCGCGATCTGGGATGCACGCTGGGAAATTCCGCTGCCCTTCATTGTGCTGGGCGGCGTCTACGGCGGCTACTTCGCGGCCTCGGAAGCGGCGGCAGTGACAGCGTTCTACGTGCTTCTGGTCACCGTGCTCATCCGCCGGGAAATCAGCTTGCGCGCGCTACCGAAACTGACCCGCGAAGCGATGATGCTGGTCGGAGCCATCCTGCTGATCCTTGGTGCCGCGCTGGCCCTGACCAATATCATCATCGACGCCGAGATTCCGGCACGGCTGATTGCCTGGGTCAACGCAACGGTGCACAGCAAGCTCGGATTCCTGCTGCTGCTCAATGTTTTTCTGCTGATTCTCGGCATGTTGCTTGATGTGTTCTCGGCGACCGTGCTCGTGGTCCCGATCCTGGTGCCGGTCGCGCTGCATTTCGGCATCCATCCGGTGCACCTCGGCATCATTTTCCTGGCCAAGATGCAGCTCGGCTACTTCACGCCGCCGGTGGGTATGAACCTGTTCATCGCCAGCTATCGATTCGGTACGCCGGTGGTGCAATTGACCCGCGCCTGCCTACCGTTCTTCTGGCTGCTGCTGGCCGCGGTTCTGGTGATTACCTATGTGCCCTGGTTGTCGCTGGCACTTCTATGAACCGGCTGGTTCTGATTCTCAGCCAATGCACGTCGAGGCGCGCATCAAGCCCCGACCGGGCGAGTCAAATCAGGGCTGGGCAGGGGCGATGAGGAATGCGGCGTCGGGTGATCGAACCCCATAGGGGCGATCCAACGCAGGTGCGCTTCGTGCAGGTTTTTGAGTCGCCCTTTCAGGTCTGTCCCACGGTTCGATCCGGCTACCCAGGGCGCTGTCCTGGGCTGGATTGAACCGCGCCATTGGCGCTAGGCAGCGGCCGAGGAACGGAACAATCAGGTCCGTAAATGGAAAAACTTCCCGAGGCACGACTACGGCGCAGGCGTCCGCAATTCAATCAGCCGCTCGAGTAGATTGCGGCTGCCGCCGGCACGGCTGGCGCGCTGCAGATGAATGGAAGCTTCAATGGACTGCCAGTGCGCGGGTTGGTCGCCGGTCCAGTGACTGCGATCGCCGGCGAGGATCACCGCGCCGGCAAAATCGGCGCCGATCACGTCGATGCGATCGCGCGGCATGCCGCGCGCGTGCAGGGCAAATCCGGCGGCTTGCGGTGTCGGGCTCAGCATTAGCCCCTGACCAGGACCATGGCAGGCCTCGGCCGCGGTGAGATTCTGCAACGAGGGCAGCAGGTCGCTGTGCTGGAATACGCCGTCGACGCGCCCGCTGCCGAAATCGCTCGGGCCCCAGCTGTACATCGGCACGCGCGAATAGGCCGACTCGCCGTAGCGCTGATATTCGGCGTGATGCAGCGGCGTCATCGCCCGATGATCGCCGGTGACGATCAGGATGCCGTCATCAAAATATCCGGCCGACTGCAGGTGCCGATGCAGGCCGGCAATAGCGGCATCGACTTCGCGCAGCACGGCTTCTTCGTCGGCAATGCCGGTCTCGGGATTGATGAAGGGCGGGTGGGTGGTGACCGTCAGCAGGGCGGCGAAGAACGGGCGGCCAGGCTCGCGTTCCTGGTCGTACCAGTTGGCAAATCGATCGAACAGCAGGCTGTCGCGCGCGGCGCCAAAAATCCCGCGTGCCTTGCCCTCGTAGTAACCCGACTCGGCACCCTCGAACCGCTCGAAGCCGATTTGTGGCAACCAGCGGTTCTTGTCCACGAAGCCGAGGTCGCCGGTGGTGAAGAACACCGAGTAGTAGCCATGCTGGCCCAGCAGTACGGGAACCGAATGTCCCCGGTCGGCATAGCCGGCGAAGGCGTCCATGCTGGAGTAGCGGCCGAACACCGGAATCGGCGCCTGACCGGTCAGCAGCGCAATCATGCCGCCGTCGGTGGTGAATCCATTGGCATGGAAGTCGGCAAACCAGCGCCCGCTTTCGGCCAGGGCATCCAGTTGCGGCACGGCATCGAGCTCGCCGCCATAGCGCCGGCTCTGATATGCCGACAGCGATTCGACCATCACCAGAATCACATTGGGCCGGCGCGCCTGGCCCGGTCCGCAGCTGGCAGGCAGGGCAGGGACGGCCTGCATGCGTGCGATGAACTCCGGGCTGTAGGCCGCATCGATCGACTGCGCCAGATTCACTTCGAGCAGATTCTGGAACGACAGGTTGGCATTGACGTAGTCGGGATCGCGGCCGCGCAGCGCGCCGGCGCCGAGGGCGATTGCCAGAGACGCGGCCAGCGTCAGCAGCCCGAGCCTGGGCCTGGAATGCAGGCTGCGCAGAGCCGCCAACCAGATGAGCAGGGCGGCGACGGCCAGTCCAACGGCGATAGCGCGGGCCGAGCCGTGCAGGCTGCGCGCGCCAACGTCGCTGACCGCCGCCAATTCGCGCGCGAACTTGAGCACGTCGCTCCACAGCAAGCGATGGGTCAGGCTGTGAAAGACCATCAAGTCGGCGGCCATCGCCACCATCAAGCCGGCCAGCAACAGAAGGGGCAGCAGGCGCAGCCACCCGTGGCGCAGCAGTAGCGCGCTGCCTGACAGGGCCAGTGCAATGGCGATCAGACCGAGGTCGTGCACAATCGTCGGCCAGTAGAAGCAATGCGCGCAGCCCACATAGCTGGCAAATGCCGAATCAACCAGGTCGGCACGGATGCCGGCCAGGGCCAGCCACCAGGACAGCAGCAGGATCAGCACCACCGGTGCATGGTGCGGCGATTGCGTGGTGATGCGCGAGGGAGGTTGTGGCTGGGACGTCATGCGAATCCGTTCGGTGGCGGCAATCGACAGACTGCGCCCGCATCAAAGCCAGCGCTGCGGCGCAATTGCCCGCAGTTTGCCCGGCCCGAATTCGGCGCTGCCGCTTACGGAGAACGAGCCGCGACGCTAGAATGCCGGGCTTCCCATACGGAGCCTGTCTGATGCGCATCCTAGCGGAAGCCCTCACGTTCGACGATGTCTCCCTGGTGCCGGCGCACTCCACAGTGCTGCCGCGCGACGTCAGCACGACGACCTTCATTTCCCGCGGCATCTCGCTCAATGTGCCGATCGTCTCGGCGGCAATGGATACGGTAACCGAGGCGCGGCTCGCCATCACCATGGCGCAGTGCGGCGGCATCGGCATCATCCACAAGAACATGAATGTCGAACAGCAGGCCGCCGAGGTGCGCCTGGTCAAGAAATTCGAAGCAGGAGTCATCCGTGACCCGATCACGGTAACGCCGGGCACCAGCATCCGCGATGTGCTGAGCCTCACCCGCGCGCGCAATATTTCCGGCGTGCCAGTCGTCGAGAACGGTCAGCTGCTCGGTATCGTGACCAGCCGTGATCTGCGCTTCGAGACCCATCTGGACGATCCGGTCAGCCGCATCATGACCGCGCAGGGTGAGCTGGTTACCGTGCAGGATGGTGCTTCGGATGATGAGGTGCTCGGTCTGATGCATGCGCATCGGATCGAAAAGGTACTGGTGGTCGATCAGCATTTCAGCCTCCGTGGCCTGATCACTGTCAAGGACATCCAGAAAGCCCGCGACAATCCCAGTGCTGCCAAGGACGATGCCGAGCGTCTGCGCGTTGGCGCTGCGGTCGGTGTGGGTGGCGACACCGAGGCACGCATTGCGGCTCTGGTCGAGGCCGGTGTCGATCTGATCATCGTCGATACCGCGCACGGTCACGCCCAGGGCGTGCTCGAGCGCGTGCGCTGGGCCAAGCGCAGCTATCCGGATCTGCAGGTCGTTGGCGGCAATATCGTCACCGGAGATGCCGCGCGTGCACTGGTCGATTACGGCGCGGATGCAGTCAAGGTTGGCGTCGGTCCGGGCTCGATCTGCACCACCCGCATCGTTGCCGGAGTCGGCGTGCCGCAGATCACGGCGGTGTCGATGGTTGCCGAAGCGCTGCACAGTTCCGGCGTTCCGCTGATCGCCGATGGCGGCATCCGCTACTCCGGTGATATCGCCAAGGCGATTGCGGCCGGGGCCAGCTGCGTAATGATCGGCGGCATGTTTGCCGGTACCGAAGAGGCGCCCGGCGAAGTGGAATTGTTCCAGGGTCGCTCGTACAAGAGCTATCGCGGCATGGGTTCACTCGGCGCGATGCAGCAGGGCTCGAAGGACCGCTATTTCCAGGATGCCTCCGACGCCGACAAGCTGGTACCCGAAGGCATCGAGGGGCGCGTGCCCTATCGCGGCACGCTGCGCAGCATCGTCCATCAACTGGTCGGTGGCCTGCGTTCCAGCATGGGCTATTGCGGTGCGGCCAGTATCGAAGAGATGCGCAGCAAGCCGCAGTTCGTGCGCGTTACCAGCGCCGGCGTACGCGAATCGCATGTGCATGATGTGGCGATCACCAAGGAAGCACCGAACTACCGACTCGACTGAGCAGCGCCGGCGCCCTTGCGGCCGCGGCCGCAGTCCCGACGCCGCCGACGCAACCACCGCGGCGGATGCCGTGAGCAAGGATGATCCGCGCCATGAGCAATATCCATTCCGACAAGATCCTGATCCTCGATTTTGGTGCGCAGTACACCCAGCTGATCGCTCGCCGCATTCGCGAACTCGGGGTCTATTGCGAGATCTGGGCCT
Source organism: Lysobacterales bacterium (assembly GCA_038255435.1). Classification (GTDB taxonomy): domain Bacteria; phylum Pseudomonadota; class Gammaproteobacteria; order Xanthomonadales; family Ahniellaceae; genus 0-14-3-00-62-12. Next base: position 73,907 of record JBBSLG010000003.1, on the reverse strand, counting down.
GGGATCACGCGCCTGAGGACATCGCGGCATTCGCGCCGCGCGGCATCATCCTTTCTGGCGGTCCCGAATCCACGGTCGAAACCGATGCACCGCGTGCGCCCCAGCAGGTGTTCGATAGCGGTCTTCCCGTACTCGGCATCTGCTACGGCATGCAGACCATGGCAGCGCAACTTGGCGGTGCGGTCGAGGCCGGACACAGTCGCGAATTCGGCCAGGCCACGGTGCAGTTCGAACGTGCCAGCGGATTGTTCTCGGCGCTGCCGGCGGAACCGGACAGCTTCAGTGCCTGGATGTCGCATGGCGACCGGGTCACTGTCCTGCCACCGGGATTCTCCGCCAGTGCGCGCACGCATGATCTGCCCTTGGCGGCGATGTCGGATGAACAGCGTCGCTATTACGGTGTGCAGTTCCATCCCGAAGTTACCCATACCCAGCACGGTGATGCGCTGCTGCGGCAATTCGTCAGCGGAATCTGTGGCTGTCAGACCCTGTGGACTGCGGCCAATATCGTCGACGACTGCATCGAGCGCGTGCGCGCCGAGGTTGGCGAGGATCAGGTGCTGCTCGGGCTGTCCGGGGGCGTGGATTCATCGGTGGTTGCCGCCCTGCTCAAGCGCGCCATCGGTGATCGCCTGGTCTGCGTCTTCGTCGATACTGGTCTGCTGCGCTGGCGCGAAGGCGATCAGGTGATGGCGATGATGGCCGAGAACATGGGCGTGCGCGTAATCCGTGTCAATGCTGCCGAACGCTACTTTGCCGCGCTCAAGGGCGTGGCCGATCCCGAGGCCAAGCGCAAGATCATCGGTGGACTGTTCATCGATATCTTCGAAGAGGAATCGCACAAACTCAGCGGGATCCGCTGGCTGGCCCAGGGCACGATCTATCCTGATGTGATCGAGTCGGCCGGCTCGCGCACCGGCAAGGCGCATGTCATCAAGTCACACCACAATGTCGGCGGCCTGCCGGAGAAAATGAATCTCAAGCTGGTCGAACCGCTGCGTGAGCTGTTCAAGGATGAAGTACGTCGCATCGGTGTCGAACTCGGCCTGCCGCGCGAGATGGTCTACCGCCATCCGTTCCCTGGCCCGGGATTGGGCGTGCGCATCCTCGGCGAGGTCAGCGCAGAAGCCGCCAGCCTGCTCGCCCAGGCCGATGCGATCTTCATCGAGGAATTGCGCAAGTGGAATCTTTACGATCGAGTCAGCCAGGCGTTCGCGGTGTACCTGCCGGTGCGCTCGGTCGGTGTTGTCGGTGATGCCCGCGCCTATGAGCCGGTGGTCGCCTTGCGCGCGGTCGAGACGATCGACTTCATGACCGCACATTGGGCGCATCTTCCCTACGATTTTCTCGATCTGGTATCGCGCCGCATCGTCAACGAACTGCGTGGCATCTCGCGCGTGGTCTATGACATTTCGGGCAAGCCGCCGGCCACGATCGAGTGGGAATAGCCCAGCGATTGGTCCACAGCGGCCGTTCGGAATTGGCTGGCCGATGATTCCCCATCGAGCGCGTGTGTTGTGTCTGCTTTGCCACAGACGGGCGTTGCAACGCATGTAACCATCGCCCTACAGCATTTCTCGTGTTTGGGATCGGGATGAACGAGGCCTGATTCGGCGGCGCCAGGTCGGTGCGCCGGACGGCCTCGTTCAGGTTGTAGCCAAGCCCACGCGGTCATGCTGATTTCAACGGGCTGTGCGTCACCCGCAACCAGGAAGGAACGACTATGCGATCCATAATCAAGCTACCTCGGCAATTCAGCCTGCTGCTGGGTTTGCTGTTACTGGGGGCCTTGTCGCCCAGCTTCGCCCAATACGGCGGCGATCCCTCTGGCCGAGTGGCGCGACTTAGCGACGCGGCAGGTTCGGTGAGCTACTCACCTGCTGGAGAAGCCGATTGGGTGCGCGCCTCACGCAATCGTCCGTTGATCAGTGGCGATCGGCTGTGGACGGACAATCGCGCCCGTGCGGAGCTGCAGATCGGGCAGAGTGCGCTCCGGCTCGACCAATACAGTGCGCTGAGTATTCTCGGACTGGACGATCAATTCGCGCAGGTCGAGTTGACCCAGGGCACGCTCAACCTTCGGGTGCGCGGCGTCTACGAGGACCAGGAGTACGAAATCGATACCCCGGTACTGGCGCTGGCCATAACCGAGCGCGGACGCTACCGGGTCGATGTCGATCCGCGTGATGGCGTTACCACGGTGGTGGTCCTGGAAGGCAGCGCAACCGCCTATGGCGAGCGTTCGAGCTTTCCGCTGTACGCAGGTGAGGCGGTTCGTTTCTACGACGCCTCGCTGCGCGACTATGAACTTTTCTCGCTGCCACGTACCGATGCATTTGATCGCTATTGCCTTGCCCGTGATGTTCGCCTCGAGCGTTCGGCGTCACTGCGCTACGTCGATGACGACTTGATCGGTTACTCCGATCTAGACGATTACGGTTACTGGCGTACGGAGTCCGGATACGGCGCTGTCTGGTATCCCGAGCGCGTCGATCGCAACTGGGCGCCGTACCGGGATGGTCATTGGGCCTGGCAGGAGCCGTGGGGCTGGACCTGGGTCGATGATGCGCCCTGGGGTTTTGCGCCCTCGCATTATGGCCGCTGGGCCTGGATTGGCGGTCGTTGGGGTTGGACGCCGGGACCGCGCGGACAACGCGCCGTCTATGCGCCGGCACTGGTCGCCTTCGTCGGTGGCAACAACTGGAGTCTCAGTGTGACCAGCGGACACGGCCCGATCGGCTGGTTCCCGCTCGGCCCACGCGATGTCTATGTGCCTTCGTATCGTGCCAGTCGCGACTACTTCAACCGGGTGAATATCCACAATTCGAGCGTGAGTATCACGGTGGTCGGTTCGGCCTATCGAGGCTATGCCTCAGGTCGACCCAACCTGAGCGGTGTGCGCTACGCCAACCGCGGGATTGCCGGCGCGCTGACTGCGGTATCTGCGGAAGTGTTCGCGTCGGCACGCTCGGTTAGCGGATCGACCCTGCAACTGGGGCGTGACGATTCCGCGCGCGCCGAGGTAATGCATCTCGCCCGCGTGGCGCCGACCCGTCAGAGTCTGGTCGGTGCGCCGGCGGCAACCAGCGGACGCCCGGGCAAGGAAGCGTTTTCGCGTGAAGTGATTGCGCGCACTGCACCGCCGCCGGGTCTGCAGTCGTTCGAGTCGCGTTCGCGTAATTTGCAGCGCAACCCCGGAATGCCCGCCGAAGCCGCTCCGGCCGGCAAGCCCTCGCGTGGCCGCGAGATCGATGAGTCGCGACGTGTACGGGTACTTGGCGCCCAGCCAGGAGCCGTGCAGACCCGCGACAAGATGGATCGTGCCCGTGGTGCCCTTGATCGTCAGGCAGAGCGCAGCACGTCGGATCGTGGGCGCCCGGCAGCTGGCGACGCGAAACCGGATGGTCGCCCTGGCCAGCGCGGCGACGTGCCGACGACGCGGCAATCACCCGAACAGGCCCGCGCCGAGCAGCAGCGCGTTGATGAGGCGCAGCGCGTGAAGGCTGCCGAACAGGCACGGGTTGATGGTGCCCGCGAGCAGCAGCGTCAGCAGGAATCGCGGCAGCGGGTAGAGCAGAATGCCCGCGAACAGCTGCAGGAGCGTCAGCGCGAGCAGAACCAGAACCAGGAGACGAAGCGTCAGCGCGAAGCCGAGGCGCAACAGCAGCAGGCGCGCACGCAGCGCGAGGCAGCGCAACAGCAACAGGCTCGTGTGCAGCGCGAGGTCGAGGCGCAACAGCAACAGGCCCGTGTACAGCGCGAGGTCGAGGAGCAGCGGGTTCGCGGCGATCGTGAGGCAGCACAGCGGCAGCAGAAGGAACAGGAACAGCAGCGCGCCCAGCGCGAAGCCGAGCAGCAGGAAAAGGTGCGCGCACAGCAGGCCGAGCGCGAGCGGGCTCAGGCCGATCGGGCCGAGCAGCAGGAGCGCGCGCGTGCAGAGCAGCAGGAGCGTGTCGACCGCGCCCAGCAGGAGCGGGTCCAGGCCGAACAGCGCGCCATCCAGCCGGACAATAGCGGTGAATCGGAGCGCGGCGCGCGACCCGAGCGGGCCTCACGTCCCGAGCGTGCTCCTCGCGAGAGCAAGCAGGAGGAATCCGACGATTCGGAAGAATCGGGTAAATCCGACAAGTCCGACAAGTCCGACAAGTCCGAGCGCCGCCGCAACCGCGACGAATAAGCGGCCGAGTTCGCGGTCAGCTGCGTTTTGGCTGAGCACGGAGCGCCAAGTGCGCTCCGTGCGCGCATTGGGCGCAGCACTCGGGCACAATGCGCCGGCAATGTCATTAATGTCCGGAATACCGATGGAAACCGTCAAGCCAACGCCTGTGCCGGCTGCACCAGACCATCAGGACGCGACGGACGAGCACTGGATGCGACGTGCCCTGGACCTGGCTGCGCGTGCGCAGCAGGAAGACGATGAGGTACCGGTGGCTGCCATCGTGCTCGACGCAGATCGGCAGCTGATTGCCGAAGGGTCCAACCGCAATATCAGCGAACACGATCCGAGTGCCCACGCCGAGATCGTCGCTATGCGCCGCGCTGGTCAGGTGCTGGGCAATCACCGGCTGATCGGCACGACGATGTACGTCACGCTTGAGCCGTGCGCCATGTGCGTGATGGCGATGATTCACGCCCGCATCGCGCGCCTGGTCTTTGCCGCCAGCGATCCCAAGACCGGCGCTGCCGGCAGCGTGTTCGATCTGATCCATTCGGATCGCCACAATCACCGGGTCGAGGTGAAGGGCGGGGTGCTGGCCGAGCCGGCATCCCTGCTGCTGACCGAATATTTTCGATCCAAGCGTCGCGCGGCCAGGCAGCGACCGATCTGACGCAAGCGATGCGGGCGGGTCACGGATCAGGCCCGCGGATCATTGCAGTCCATCCCTGCGGCCCTGAGTCAGGCTATGCTTCGCAGCTTATCCGGCCCAAGGACTGCACCGTTGCCAAACGAGACCCATCTGATCTGGATCGATCTGGAGATGACCGGCCTGGACCCGGACTCTGACAGCATCATCGAAATCGCCACCATCGTCACCGACAAAGAGCTCAATATCGTGGCCGAAGGCCCGGAGCTGGCCATCCATCATGCGATGGACCGTTTTGATCGCATGGATGAGTGGAATCGACGCCATCACACTGCTTCGGGTCTGTGGCAACGGGTGATCGAGTCGGGCGTTGATACGCGCACTGCCGAGCGCGCAACGCTGCAGTTTCTGTCAGCTTGGGTGCCGAAGGGCGTCTCGCCGATCTGCGGCAACTCGATCTGTCAGGATCGCCGCTTTCTGGCGCGCTGCATGCCTGAGCTTGAGCGCTGGTTCCACTACCGCAATCTCGATGTGTCGACACTCAAGGAATTGGCCCGACGCTGGAACCCGCGCCTGCTCGAAGGCGTGAGCAAGCAGGGCACGCACACGGCACGGGCTGATGTGCGTGAATCGATTGCCGAACTGCGCTTTTATCGGCAGCACATGGGCGCTCTTGCCGGTGAGCCATCTCGCTGAGCGAACGGATTGCCCGGCGCGTTTACAGTTCGCGGATGAAAAAACTGTCGCAACCAAAATGGCCGGTGGCGCCCAGCGACTGCGGGATCGCGTTGAATCCAGACTTCCGATACAGCTTCTTCGCGTGCTCCATGCCGGTCAGCGTCTCCAGATAACAGCGCTGGAATCCGTGTCTGCGCGCGGCGTCCAGGCAATGCTGCATCAGCGCCGCGCCGGCGCCCAGACCGCGCAGCGCTGGCAAGAAATACATCTTGCGCAGTTCGCAGGTGTCGCCGTCACCATTCTGCAAGGGCGCGATACCGCCACCGCCGAGCACCCGGCCATCCTGTTCGACAACAAAGTACGCGCTGCGGGGCCCGGAATAGGCCGAGTACATCGCGCTCACTTCGGCATCGTGGATGGCGAAGCCGGGGCCATCGGCGCCGAATTCCGGCATTACGTTGCGGATGATGTCGGCCACGGCGGCATCATCGCCAGGGCGGATGGGACGAATATTGAAGCTCATGGCAGTCATGCTCGGATCCGGTTCGCGCCGCCAATCTTATCCCGACTATGGATGAATCTGGCAGGCGTCAGCGCCGCAGCCGATCGCGCGCAAAGTCGGCGAAGACATCGGCGGCGAGCGGGCGGGAGAATAGAAAGCCCTGGGCGCGGGAAGTCCCTTGCTTCAGCAGGAAACCGCGCTGTGCTTCGTTCTCGACACCTTCGGCGACGACACTCAGCCCGAGCGACTGTGCGATCCGGATGATCGCTTCGCAGATGGCTGTGTCCGCCGGATGGGTGGGGATGCCGTGCATGAAGTCATGACTGATCTTGATGCCGTTGAAGGGCAGCCGGCGCAGATAATTGAGCGCACTGTAGCCCTCGCCAAAATCGTCGATGACCAGGGAAACACCCAGGCCGCGCAGGGTATTGAAGGTTTCCAGCGTGTCGGGCACATCCTCGATCAAGACGCGCTCGGTCATCTCGAGCTCCAGCGCCTCGCCGGGCAGATCGAATTCCTTGAGCGCCGAGTGCACCGTTTCGGGGAGGTTCTCGCTGAGAAACTGGCGGTAGGAAACGTTCACCGCAATGCGCCGCAGCGCCAGTCCGGCATCTCGCCAAAGCCTCAGTTGTCGGCACGACTCGCGAATCACCCAGGCACCTATCGGCACGATGTCGCCCGTGTTCTCGGCATGACTGATGAAGAGATCGGGGCTGAGTTCGCCGAGCAGGCGATTGCGCCAGCGCAGCAAGGCCTCGGCACCGATGACCCGTCCGCTCTGCAGTTCGACCTGGGGCTGGAAGTGCAGGTAGAACTCCTGATTGTCGAGTGCCCGGCGCAGTTGGGTCTCGATGAGCAGGCGGTCGGTGAGCTGGCGTGACAGCGCTGGCGAAAATTGCTGCCAGTTGTTGCGGCCGCGACGCTTGGCATCGAACATCGCCGCGTCGGCGTGATTGATCAGTTGCTGGATCGTTGCGCCGTCGCCGGGGTACTGGGCGATGCCGACCGACACGGTGATGGTGAAATCCTCGCCGCTGTGTGGAAACGGTTCGGCAAAGGCGTGGGTGATCGCCATCGCCAGATCGCGTGGCCGCGATTCATCGGCCTCGCCGGTCAACATCAACATGAACTCGTCTCCGCCCATGCGCGCCACCAGAACATCAGGTCCGGCCAGTTTCTTCAATCGCTGCGCGGCCGCGACCAGCAAGCCGTCGCCGGCGCTATGACCGAGCAGGTCATTGATCACCTTGAAACGATCCAGATCGACGTAGAGCAGGACCGGACCCAGGCCAGGTTGCGCCTCGTCGATGGCCTGGGTCAGTTGCCGCATCAGGTCCTCGCGATTGCTCAGCCCGGTCAGTGCATCGGTCAGCGCCTGGCGACGCAGATTTTCCTCGAAGCGCTTGCGCGCACTGATGTCCTGTGCGATTCCGATCAGGCTGCCTTCGACGCCTGAGTGTGCCTGGGTGTGTCCAATCACCCGCAGCCAGCGTCGCTGACCATCACGATTGAGGGTGCGCAATTCAAGATCGAAGGGCTTGCCATGACGACGGACTTCCTCGATCGCGCGCTGCAATCGCTCGCCATCGCTGGGCAGAAAGCAGGCGAGATAATCGGCCAGACTCAGCGGTCCATCCGCAGTACGGCCAAGCAGTTCGTAGATATGCTCACTCCAGAACACACGATCACGCAGCAGGTCGATTTCCCACCCACCAATCGCAGCGAGCGCCTGTACCTCCTCAAACATCACCGCCTGACGTTTGAGCGGGGTGACGTCGCCAAACATGCTGATGACCTGGAACGGTCGGTCCTCGCCATCGCGGAATTGAGGCAGCGAAAAAACGTTGAACCAGTAGTAGCGGTTGGCGATCGGATTGAAGGTGCCGATCAGGGTCGAGTCGACCGCTGCCCCGGTGCGCAGGGCCGCATAGGGTGGCAGGTCGCGTTCGGCGATCAGCTCACCATTGCCGTCGACAAAGCGCCAGGCCGACGCGTCGAAGCCTTTGCTGACCATGGTCTGCTCGCTGATCTGCAACAGGCGCTCGGCGGCAGCGTTGGCCGAAATCACACCGCCCTTGCCATTCTGCACGACAATTCCCTTGTCGATCGAATCGAACAGCTGGCGATAGCGCAGCTCGGACTCGCGTACCGCCTGCTCGGCAGCGCGCCGCGCCGTCACATTGCGGGTGACCGCGATGATCCGTTTGTCCTGGCCATCGGCGAACATGTTGGAATGCACTTCGACCGGGAAGCGCGTGCCATCACTATGGCGATTGTCGGTTTCGACGGTGACGGTCTGACCGAGCTTGAACGTGCGCCAGACCTCTTCCATACGGTCGCTGGCGAGGTCGGGATTGAGGTCGTATACGCTGCGTTCACGCAATTGCTCAAGCGAGTAACCATAAGTGGTCACCGCGGTCTGATTGGCCTCGATGATCCGACCCTGGCGATCATGCACGGTCACTGCATCCGGGACGGCATCGAGCAGACTGCGATAACGCGATTCCATGCTCTCTGCATTGCGCAGCAGAAACTCGATACGCTCGATCGCCTCGCGCACCTGGGCGGCCGCCGACGATCCGGCATCAAGCGCGACAAGCGCGTGCCGCATCCGCGCAAGCGCTTCCTCACAGGAGGCGCGTAGCGATGGATGGGTGCTCCTGTCCTGATCTTCGTTGCTGAGCTTCACCAGCTACTCGCCTGTTCCCGTCCCCACGGGTGCCTGATACCGCGAACCTGATATTCCGGCCCATGCCAACGCGTCGGAAACGCGTGACTGGCGTGCTGCAAACGGCAGTCAAGGCGGCTCGCCCTGGCAGAGTTCGCAGCGAAGGCATGGAAGCGAAGACGCGCTCTCATGTTTCCAGACTTCCGGATTGCGGTACCGACTACACTACGCCCGCCACTGCCTGCTGCGCAAGCGCCACAAGTGCCCGCAGGGGCGCGTCGTCCATCGCATACGCCTCGACCTCGTCGGCACGCGGCCGCGGTGCAGCCTCGCTGCCGAGACGCTCGACCGCGAGAGCGGCCAGGGCGGCGGGATCGGTAGCCACCGAGGACGCGCAGCCCAAGGCCTGCAGCATCGCGGCACTCTGGCGCCCACGCATGAAACGTGACGGCGTGGTCACGATCGGCAAGCCGGCACGCAGGGCGTCCAGTGTGGTGTTTCCGCCCGACCAGTGCAGGCTATCGAGCATCAGATCGGCGCTTGCCAGAATCTGCAGAAAGCGTTCGCGACTGACCATCGGATGCCACAGGATATTACCGGCCAGGCGTTTGCCCAGTCTGCGTTCGAGGCGCTCGCGGACAATGCGGGCTTCCAGTCGCGATTCGCCGCAGAACAGCAAAAGATGCGCGTCCGCACGTGCATCAAGCAGTTTGTGCACAATGGTGTCGTTGTCCGGGTGAACTTTGAATAGAGACTGCGGAACCACGACCAATGCGCCACCGGGCAATCCAAGCTCGGCGCGCGAGCGCAGGCTTGGCGCCTCCGGCAGATCGTAGCGAGTGCCGAGGCCGGGCAGTCGAAGCAGGCGCTCGCGGTAGTGCACATCGGCGCCCTCGGGTTCCATTGCGGCACAACTGAGGAATGCATCCATTCTCGGCAGCCCCGAACTCACCGGGTGTCCCCAGGCCATCCATTGCTGACGTGCCAGTCTCAGCGCCGCCAGCGGCAGCAGGCGGGTGTCCATACCGAGCTCGGGATAGATCAGTAGATCCAGATCGGCGGCGCACACATGATCGGCGGCGGCATCGATGTCGTCGTCGAGTCGGAAAAATTTCTGGCTGCGCGCGGCCAATTGATCGGTGTAGGCATCGAAGCGCGGTCCGAGCGCGAATACCTGGGTATCCCAATCGTCTCGATTCAAGGCGTCGATCCAACTCGCGAAATATGAGCCCGCCGTGCTGCGATACCAATGGCCAGACAACAGACCGATGCGCGGCGGCCCCGGGCGTCGCCTGGCTGGCGGCTCGGCGAGATCGGGACGCAGGCTGCCGGCGGCCATATGCAGCCAGTCGCCGTAGCGTGACTGCAGATCACGATCGTCTTCGCCCTGATAGGCAAGCAGGAAATTGGACCAGTTCAGCTGGGCCAGCCCGGGCGCGCATTGGCGCAGACGTTGCGCGTCAAAAGTGGCCGTGAGCCTGGATAGGCCCTGTTCAAAACGTAGGCGAGCGGAGCTGATCGACTCGGTACTGGCATGCACCGCAGGCAGGCTCAGACAATCAGCAAGCGCGATACGAAGAGTGGGCGAATGTTGGCCAATGATTTGCGATTGATTCAGCACGGTCACCACGGCTTTAGCGTCGATGTCGCGCTGCAGCGTCGCCAGCGTGGCAAGGGCGGACTGTGCACTGGCCGTCCACTCGCCTGCGCCGTGGGCGTGGGCCATGTATTGCTCAGCGAGGGATTGATCCGCGATCGAAAGCGAGAGCGCGCGCCACCCGCTGCTGCACAGTTGGCTATCGGGCTGTTGCCTGAGCAACCCGCGCGCGGCCTCAAGGTCGCCGACATCGCGCAGGCAGGTGAGCAGCAGGCGCAGCGCTGGCAGATCGTCGGGATGCTGCTGCAGTACCCGCCTCAACAGCACAATTGCTTCCGTGTCATCGACCAGGCCAGCTGCGCGCGAAGCCAGATTGAAGGCGGCATCCACATTGTCGGGCCAGAGCTCGAGTGCAGCGCGCCAGTCGGCGACGGCCGGGACGATGTCATCGACGTCGGCGCTCTGGTGCCCGCGACGATTCAGCGCGCGGCTCAGGCTGCGCGCGATGGCAGTGTCTTGTGGTCGCAGTGCGTGCAATCGGCTGAGTGCCTGGACCGCGAGTGCGCCGTCCTGCAATTGCATCGCCGAATTGGCCAGCAAGGCCAGCGCCGTCTGATCAAGCGGCTGCAGTTTCAGGGCAGCGCGTGCCTGGGTGATCGCCTCGGCGTAGTTGCCCTGGCCATAGGCGCTCTGTGCCAGCGAGACAAGCTTTTGCGCGGCCATCATTCAGCCCTGCGGCAGGCGGGCCGGCGAACCCGAATCGCTCAGGACTTCCATGCCTGCCCGAGTTTGGCGCCATTCTGGCGGCCGAGCTCGCTACTGATCCAGCGACCAACCGCTACCAGCTTGCCCAGATCAACACCGGTTTCAAAGCCCATTCCATGCAGCAGATAGACCACATCCTCAGTGGCCACATTGCCACTCGCGCCCTCGGCATAGGGACATCCGCCCAGGCCAGCAACCGAGGCATCAACGACGCGCACGCCAGCCTCGACGCAGGCGAATACATTGGCCAGAGCCTGACCACGCGTATCATGAAAATGTACCGCGAGCTGGGCCATCGGCACCACAGCCGCAACCGCCTGGAGCATCTCGCGCGCCGCGCGCGCCGTGCCGATGCCGATGGTGTCGCCCAGCGAAATCTCATAGCAGCCGAGTTCATGCAGGGCACGCGCGACCCTTACCACATCATGGAGCGGAACCGCGCCCTGATAGGGACAACCGAGCACGGTCGAGACGTAGCCGCGGACCCGGATGCCATTGGTCAATGCATGTTCCATCACCGGCTTGAAGCGCTCGATCGAGGCATCGATGCTGGCATTGATGTTGCGCTGACTGAACGCCTCGGAAGCGGCGCCGAAGATGGCCACTTCGTTGGCGCCGACGGCCAGTGCGCGCTGCAGGCCTTGCAGGTTGGGAACCAGAACGGGATACGTCACTCCCGGCCGTCGACGCAGTGAGGCATACACCTCGGCAGCGTCAGCGAGCTGCGGTATCCACTTGGGACTGACGAAACTGGTCGCCTCGACCGTAGTATGGCCGGCATCGACCAGATCCTCGATCAGGCGGATCTTGATTTCAGCCGGCACCGCCTGCGCCTCATTCTGCAGGCCGTCGCGCGGACCGACTTCGACCAGGCGGATACGCTCAGCCACTTTCGGGGCCGTTCGCGGCGGGCAATTTGGCCTTGATCTGATGGATCTCTTCCTCGCTTATGCGCTCAAGCAACATCCAGGGCTTGCGCTTGTACGCCCCGCGACGACCAAGCACCTTGTCGGTCGCCGCACTATCGCCATAGATCAGGTTATTGATGCTGTTGCTGCGGCGGCCTGGCTTCTGGTCGGCTCCGCCGCTGGAAACTTTGGTTCGTCCATTGATCTGATAGTCGACAATCCATTGAGCCAGGCGGTGATCGTCGATGGCGTAGAGGCGGATCGAGTCCTCGCCGCGAATCTCGTAACGAATCAGCATGAAGGCGTTCTCCCAAGCCTGATCGTCAGCCTTTGGATCAGGGCGGCTCGCCACGGCCAGGTAGGAATTCCCGTCCTGCTTCACGTAGCGGAATCGGAACTCATCGTCCTCTTCGGAGGCGCCGTCTTCTTCGACTGTCTGGTAACTCTTGCAGTCCGGCCGGACGACCCAATAGCCGGGTTCTTCGTCCGCGTCGTCCTCACCAGCAGATACCCGCCATGCGCCCACCCAGGCCTGATCGCAATCAAGTTGCGTACCGGTGGGAAGTGACTCGAACCGCGTCTGTTCGCAGGCAGCGAGGCTCAGTGCCAGCAGCGCAAAGAGTGCAGGGCGCAGCCATTGCGAGGGAACAAGGGCAAAGCAATCACGGATCGACGACATCTCAGTCCTCCATCATCACGAGCAGTTGCTCGGCTTCGACGAAATCGCCTTCGCTGCAACGCAACTCAGCGATCCGACCTGCGCGCGGCGCGCGCAGGGTAATCTCCATCTTCATTGCCTCCATCACGATCAGCTCCTGTTGTGCCAGAACTTCGGCGCCGGCGTGGCTGCGTACCGCGATGATACGTCCTGGCATCGGCGCCTGCAGTCGATTGCCGCCGACGACCGCAGTGGCCTCGAAGGCAAACGCCGGCACAGCATGCAATCGCACCCGCTGTCCGTCTACAAAGACCAGCCAGTCCTCGCCCAGTTGCCGACAGCGAAGTCGCGTCGACTCGCCCTCGTGTCGATAATGCAGCCAGCCCGATCGGTGCTCGGCCGCCTCGATCTTGAACTGGCTGCCGTCACGTTCCAGTTGGTAGCGCCCGCCGTACCCGCGTGCCGCGATCTCGATACGTGTGTCCAGATGCTGGAAGCAGATCAGCCGCTTGCCTGGGTGCGCAACCCGCCAGCCATCGGCGATTGCCCAGGGAGAGCTCGGATCGGCAGATGCAGCGGCCCGTGCCCGTGCCTGCGATTCTTCATCGAGCAGGGCAGCGATCGCTGCCGCGAAAAAGACCTCGTTGCCAACGGTGCTACCGCCGTCGAGCACCTCATCGAGATGGCGATCGAGATAGCCAGTGTCGATGCTGGCATCGAGAATGCTGGGGTGATGCAGCAGACGTTCGAGGAAGGCGATATTGGACTTTGGGCCAAGTACATCGCACTCCGCGAGTGCCTGCTGCATGCGCCGGATGGCGTCGCCGCGATCGGCACCATGCACGATCAGCTTGGCGATCATCGGATCGTAGAAAATGCTGACCACACTGCCTTCGATCACGCCGGCATCGATGCGCAAATGGGCATCGGGCGCGGGCAGCCTCAGGCGTTCGATCCGGCCTGACCCCGGCAGAAAACCCTGATCCGGATCTTCCGCATAGAGCCGTACTTCGATGGCATGACCGCGCGCGGCGATCTGTTCCTGGCTGAGCGGCAAAGGCGCGCCGGCGGCGATACGCAATTGCCACTCGACCAGATCCAGGCCTAGCACCATCTCGGTGACCGGGTGCTCGACCTGCAATCGCGTATTGATTTCCATGAAATAGAATTCGCCGTCGGCACTGACGATGAATTCCACGGTGCCGGCATTGCAGTAGTCGATCGAGCGCGCGGCCTGGATGGCGGCCTCGCCCATCCGGCGGCGCAGGTCCGCATTGACGAAAGGCGAGGGCGATTCTTCGAGCACCTTTTGATAGCGTCGCTGCGCCGAGCATTCGCGCTCGTTGAGGTGGATGGTATTGCCGTGACTGTCGGCGAAAATCTGGAATTCGATATGGCGCGGACGTTGCAGATAGCGCTCAAGCAACACGCGATCGCGACCGAAAGCATTGCGTGACTCGCGTTGGCAGGATTCCAGGCTGGCAGCGAATTCGGTGGCGCTGTGCACGACGCGCATGCCCTTGCCGCCACCACCGTGCGCGGCTTTGATCATCAGCGGATAGCCGATGCGATCGGCTTCGCGCATGAGCAGGGCAGGGTCCTGGTCTTCGCCGGTATAGCCCGGCACCACCGGCACGCCATGGGCCTGCATCAGCACCTTGGCGCCGGCCTTGGAACCCATCTTGCGCATCGACGCGGCGCTGGGGCCGATGAAGCGGATGCCAGCGGCCTCGGCCATCTCGGCGAAGTCGGCGTTCTCGGAAAGAAAACCATAGCCGGGGTGTATCGCTTCGGCACCCGTGGCGCGGGCCGCCGCAATGATGGCATCGCCGCGCAAGTAGGATTCGGCTGGCGCCGATCCGCCGATATGCACGGCCTCGTCGGCCTGACGGACATGCTCGGCGTCGGCATCGGCGTCCGAGTACACCGCCACTGTGGCAATGCCCAGACGCCTGCAGGTGCGGATGATGCGACAGGCGATCTCGCCGCGATTGGCAATCAGGATATTGCTGAACACGCAGCGACCTCCATGGCACTTCGATTCGGACTTCCATCTGGCGCAGAGCAGGCTCGGCAGCGTGCTCGCCTGGCTATTGTAGTGGGCTGAAAGGATCCTGGTGACAACCGCGGCCCGCTCTAATTCGCGTAGACCGGTTTGCGCTTGTCCAGGAAGGCGCTGACTCCCTCCTGTCCTTCCTCCGATACACGCAGGCGCGCAATCAATGTTGCATTGGCCTTGTCGAGTTCCTCCTGCTCGTCGATGCTGCGCGTGCCGATGCGTTCGACCAGGCGCTTGGCCTCGCCGACAGCAACCGGGCCATTCGCCAGTAGTGACTTCAGTACGCGGTCAACGCAGTCATCGAGTTTGTCGGCGGCCACCACTTCGTGGACCAGTCCCACACGCAGGGCATCGGCCGCAGTGAACAATTCGGCGGTCTGAAACCAACGCCGTGCCCAGCGCGGTCCGATCGCATCGATGACATAGGGTGATATTACCGCGGGCACCAAGCCCAGTCGTGCTTCAGTCAGGCCCAGGCGCGCACCTTCGACGGCGATGGCGATATCGCAGCAGGCGATCAGGCCGACACCGCCGCCAAAGGCCGCGCCATTGACGCGTGCGATGCTGGGTTTGGGGAAATAGGCGAGCGTGCGCATCAGCCGCGCGAGTTCAATTGCGTCGGCGTGATTGCTGGCCTCATCGGCGGTGGCCATGCGGCGCATCCAGTGGAGATCGGCGCCGGCTGAGAATGAGGCGCCTTCACCGCTGATGACCACGACGCGTACGTCGGGGTCGCCGGCCATTTCATCCAGCGCGGCAATCAGCGCAGCGATCAACTGATCGTCAAAGGCATTGTGGATCTCCGGTCGATTGAGCCGGAGATGGGCTACCTGTTCGCGTATCGACAGGTTGATCGGCGGGCTGGATGTGGTCATGAGTGGCTTGTCGTTGTGTTGGCCGAGTGTAGACGCTGACTGGATTGTGCTGTCCGGATGGCGCGGCGCAAGGCGCGGCTGACGACGGACCAGTTGTCGGATGCCTTGCACTGTCCTAGAATGCGAATGATTCCTATCCATGTAGCAATGCCGGATAGCCGCCACGCAGTATAGCCGAGGTTTTTTACCTTGAAATCAAAGATGTGCGGCCAATACTTCAAGTCAACACTCATGACGGATTCTCCGTCGGGGCTGCCTGTTGTACCTCACAGCCCGGCAGATTCGACATGAAGGAGAACGTCGAAGTCGGTCTGGACCAGATTCCCATCGGCTATCCGATGACAGTGCGATCGGTGGTCGCTGCGCCTGGCACGCCCGAGTGGGCCGGTTGGCTGCGCGAACTGGGTTTCTATCCCGGCGAGCGCGTGGTGCTTATGACCCGAGGCTTTTTCGGTGGTGATCCGCTGATGGTGCGGGTCGGAATGTCCACCTTTGCGTTGCGCGCCGCTGAGGCGGCCTGCGTGCGCGTGATCGCGACCCAGCCCGGCCTGCAGCCGTGAATGAAGTGGTTCTGCATCTGCAGCCGATCGGTCGGCTGATCGCGCTCGTCGGCAATCCCAATTGCGGCAAGACCGCGTTATTCAATCGGCTCACCGGCAGTCGGCAGAAGGTCGCCAATTACGCTGGCGTTACCGTCGAACGTAAGGAAGGCCAGCTGATTCTTGGCGACGGCAAGAAAGTCCGCCTGCTCGATTTGCCCGGCACCTACAGCCTGCATCCGCGCTCGCCCGACGAGCGGGTGACCTGCGATGTGCTGGCTGGGCGTGCGCTCGGTGAGAAGCGGCCAGACCTCGCCGTCTGCGTGGTCGATGCCACCAACCTGCGGCGCAGTCTGCACCTGGTGCTATCGGTGCGCAGGCTCGGCATTCCCTGCATCGTGGCGCTCAACATGGCCGATATGGCGGCAAGCCGCGGCGTGCGTATCGACCCGGAAGCGTTGTCGCGCGAACTGGGACTGCCAGTGGTATCGACCATAGCCGTGCAGGCCAGCGGCGACTCCGCGCTGCGACAGGCGCTTGATAACGCCGAGAACTGGCTGCCGCCCAACAGTTCTGCCGCCTTGCCCGACAACGAGGAGGGCGATCACGAAACCGTGCGGCAGATGCTCCAGCGGCTCGGGCTGGATCAGATTGTTCCGCATCTGACCAGTGATCGAATTGATCGGATCACCCTGCATCCTGTGATCGGGCCGATCTTGCTCGCCCTGGTGCTGTTCCTGGTTTTCCAGGCGGTGTTTGCCTGGGCCGTCGTGCCGATGGACGCAATCGAAGCGGCGACCGGCTGGGTGGCCGAAGTGGTGAAGGGAATGCTTGCCGAGGGCTGGCTGCGTAGTTTGCTGGTCGATGGCCTGATTGCGGGGCTCGGTGGCGTGGTCGTATTCCTGCCGCAGATTGTGATCCTGTTTTTCTTTATCCTGGTGCTCGAGGAATCCGGTTATTTGCCCCGCGCCGCCTTCCTGCTTGATCGGCTCATGGGTGGAGTGGGCCTGTCGGGACGCTCGTTCATTCCCCTGCTGTCCAGTTTTGCCTGCGCCATCCCCGGCATCATGGCGGCGCGCACGATCACCAATCCGCGCGATCGCCTGGTGACCATCATGATCGCGCCATTGATGACCTGCTCGGCGCGGCTGCCAGTCTACGCCTTGCTGATCGGCGCCTTCATCCCGCAACGCGATCTGGCCGGTGGCTATCTGAAATTGCAGGGTGTGGTCCTGTTTGGTCTCTACCTCGCCGGAATTCTCGGCGCCCTGGCCGTGGCCTGGGTAATCAGCCGGTTCGGCTCGGGCAAGCACACGCGTACGCTGATGATGGAACTGCCGACCTACCACTGGCCAACGGTGCGCAATGTGCTGATCGGGCTCTGGCAAAGGGTGATGATCTTCATGCGTCGCGTTGGCGGCATCATCCTGGTGTTGACGGTCGCGCTGTGGTTTTTGGCCAGCTACCCGGTGCCGCCGCCGGGCGCGACTGGCGAGCCGATCGAGTACAGCTTTGCCGGCACCCTGGGCCGCTGGCTGGCGGTGGTGTTCGCGCCGATCGGATTCAATTGGCAGATCAGTATTGCCCTGGTACCGGGCTTGGCGGCGCGTGAGGTGCTGGTCAGTTCGCTCGGTACGGTGTACGCGCTGTCGGCGACCGGCGACGACACCGCTGCGATTCTGGGTCCGCTGATTGCGAAGAGTTGGAGCATGGCGACTGCGCTTTCGTTGCTGGCATGGTTTGTCTTCGCCCCGCAATGCCTCGCCACATTGGCCGCAATCAAACGCGAAACCGGTGGCTGGCGTTATCCCCTGATCGCCGCTGGCTATCTGTTCGCGCTGGCCTATCTGGCCTCGTTTGTCACCTATCGCGTCGCGCTCGCCCTGGGTTGGTAGTGCGCTGGCCGAGTAGCGCGCGTTGTCGCGCTCGACCTGCCGGGCAAGGTGAAGTCGATCTCGAATTTTCTGGTCAGCGACTGGCTTCTGCCGTTGTCGGCATCCGTTCCGGTCTGATCTACGCGCTTGCCACCTTCACTCCAAGTCGTTCGATGCGGTCGGCACCACTCGGAGCGAGCGTACCCCGCAATCACTCGGTTCGTGATGGGCTCGAGCCAGTCGCGAGCGGACGATTCGATGCAATCGAGGTCTACTGATTGCCCGGCGGCGATGCAATCAGGGCCGCCCGGAGTTCGAGCAGCTTGGTCTTGATGCGCGCCGCGTGTTCCTCACCCATACGGATCAGCAAGCGATGCCCAATCGACTGCGACTGCAGTTCGGGGTCGGCGTAGTCCCAGGTCGAGCGCGGCTTGACCAGGGCGATCGGAGGTTCGGCAGCCTGCGCCAACGTCAGGTGATCGATCACGTCGACCAGACGGTCATTGAAATACGCATCGGGATCGCCGAGCTGGCGGTAGGCCTGCTGGAACAGTGGATAGTTGCGCCGGTACGCGGCGACGACTGCCGCGGTATCCGCTGCAACGAAGGCATCGACGTAGACCGTGTAACGCGCGGCATTGCCCGCCGCGATGTAGACCTCATCGCCATTGGCATCGATCAGAAAGCTGCCGGGCACGGGTTTGACCGGCATCGCATGGGCATTGAGTTTGTCGCGCGGCAGATTGTCGATGGTTGCGACGATGCGCGGTATCACGAACTCGGGTTTCAGCAGGGCGGCGACGGCCGGTGCGGTGTACAGACCCAACAGACTTTCCAATGCGAGCGGATCGCTTTCTTCGATAGCTGGCAGTGGCGGCGCTGCGGCCTCTTCGTCGACTACGACTTCGGGTTCGACCGGATAGCGGATCGCCGGTGCTTCGGCGGCACTGATCGGGGCTGGCGCACTCAGTGGCGGCTCGGCAACGACGGCGTCGGGGGTGCGCTGCAGGTACCAGTAACCGCCGGCGCCAGCGAGCGAGAGGCCAGCCAGAGCGGCGGCGTACTTGATCCAGGGAGCGGGTGTTGCCATCTGCATTGCCTCGCGCGGGAAGGGAACAATCTTGCGACCGTTCGAGCGCGCGATCGTTCCGCGATTGAAGTCATGCCAGCAGCTACGGTTCAGATTTCCAAGCATCCACGCCGCGCAGACTCAATGGCGGATATCGAATCCTGGACTCTCGTTCAAACTGCCATCCGGTTCCAGCACAGCAAATTTGGCACGCCCGCCGTCGAACACCACGGCGACCGGGTCCTGGAAAAGTTTGTGGCGGATGAATTTCAACTCCCAGCCGAAGTGTTCCAGGCTGGAAAGTGTGGTGAGCTGGTCGTCGTTGAGCTCGCGCTTCAATTTACCCTGCTGGGCACTGGCGAGCCTGCGGCGTTCGGCTTCGGTCATGACGAATTCCCCGGTTGCGATGCCGATCGGAAACACGGATGTCTGCCCCGTGCTTCGCTGCATCGTAGTTGCCAAGCGCCCGCAGGCGCCCCCTGTTTCGGCTGCAAACCCGGGTTGAATCGCGGCGCGCGGCAGCTGGCGCGCGTCGCCTGATCGCAGCGCTTACTTGGACTTTTTCGCCTGCTTTTCGGCGCGCTTTTCCTTCAGGTTCTTGGCAGGCGCCTTCTTGGTGTCCTTCTTGCGATCCATACCCTTGCTCATCGTGCCCTCCTAAGTTTGTGGCGGGCACAGTGTGCCATGCCGCCGGGGCTTTAGGAACGGGTCGCGGGGGCCGCATTGGCAGTGAGCCAGGCGGCTGCGCCATCGGCGGCGGCACGGCCGGAAGCGAAGCATGCAGTGAGCAGATAGCCGCCGGTTGGCGCTTCCCAATCGAGCATCTCTCCGGCGCAGAAAACTCCGGGCAGGGACCGCAGCATCAGCTTTCCATCGATGGCGTCGAGGGCGACACCGCCGGCACTGCTGATGGCCTCGCCAAGCGGACGTGGTCGCAGGATATGCAGGGGCAGATTTTTGATCGCCGCTGCCAGTTGACCAGGTTCCTCCACCAGCTGACGTCCCAGAATCTCGAACAGCAGGGCCGCCTTGACGCCGTCGATGCCGACGCTGCGGCGCAGCTGTTCGGAATGGCTGCGGCGCCCGCGCGGTTTTGCCAGTGCCCGACTCAGCTGTTCGACAGATCGGCCGGGGTGCAGATCCAGATGCACGATCGCAGACCCATGCTGCTCGATCTGCTCGCGCAAGCGGGCGGCGTGGGCATAGACCAGGCTGCCCTCGATGCCGTGTTCGCTGACCACCATTTCGCCCTGGGTACCCAGGCTTGCCGGCCCGGGGGCCAAGGCCAGGCGCACGGGTTTCAGTGCGGCGCCGGCGTGACGGCCACGAAAATGCGCGCTCCAGTCGATGTCGAAACCGCAGTTGGCCGAACGCAAGGGCTGCGTCGACACACCCCGGCCATTGAGAATATCCATCCAGCTGCCATCGGAACCCAGCCGCGACCAACTGCCGCCGCCTAGGGCAAGCACCGTCGCATCCGCGCTTACGCTGATCTCGTTGTCGGCCGCGCTGAAGCGCAGTTCGCCATTCGCCCCGAAACCAAGCCAGCGGTGGCGGAGATGGATCTTTACGCCCAGCGCCTTCAGCCGCCGCAACCAGTGGCGGAGCAGGGGTGCGGCTTTCATGTCGACCGGAAACACACGGCCCGAGCTGCCGATGAAAGTCTCGATGTCCAGCCCCGCCGCCCAGGCGCGGACTGCATCCGCATCAAAGCCGTCCAGCCAGGCACCGACACGTCCAGCAGCTTCGCGGTAGCGTGAAGTGAACTGCGCTCTGGGTTCGGAGTGGGTCAGATTCAGTCCGCCGACACCGGCGATCAGCAGCTTTCGGGCGACCGAAGGCATCCTGTCGTACACATCCACGGAATGCCCCAGTTCAGCCAGGCGTTCGGCGGCCATGAGCCCGGCCGGACCGGCCCCGATCACGACCAGGTGGGCATTCTTCGACGGCATTTCGGGACAAGCTCCGATCGCAGCGGTAGAACTGATCCGGGCACCTTAGCTGCTCTGTATCCGAATGCACACCCAAACCACGGGTACTGCATCAGTTTGAATGTTGGCAACGGTCCCCTTCTCCCGCCTGCGGGAGAAGGTGGCCCGCAGGGCCGGATGAGGGAAACGTTCGATGGTGTTGGCTACTTGTTGCGATGCGCGCGGCAGACCCCGAGCGCTATCGCACGTTTCCCTCATCCGCCTGCGGCACCTTCTCCCGTAAACGGGAGAAGGGGTTCATCGCCAGAATTTCAAACTGATGCAGTGCCAAACCACGGCGCAGATTGCACGATGCGCGGATGCGTCTTACGGCCCTCGGGTGATGCCGCCAGCTTCGGTTCTGCCGGGTTCTCAGCCAGGCGCTGGTGCGGGCCGCTATGCTGTCACCTTGGCCGACCGGGAATGCGGCATTCGGAGTGCTGGTGGAGGATCTTGCGGAATTACGCGCACGCCGCGATTTGAAACGGATCAAGCTGTATCTGGATTCCGGCAATCCGGTCGCCGCCCTTGCGGTCGCCGAGTCCTGTGTTGCCCGCTTTCCCAGGCTTCCTGAGGCGCGCTACTGGTACGCGATGGTGGAGCTGGTCGCGGGCAGGTATCGGGAAGCAATCGCACAGTTGCAGGAAGCCACGCGTCTGGATCCCGAACGTCCTGGCTACTTCGCCGCCCTGGCGCGCGCCCAGATGGGCTGTGGCGACAGTCATCCGGCCATCGCGTCGGCAATGCGCGCGGTCTCGCTCAATCCGGTCAAGGGTCCCCTGCTCGAAGCGCTCGCCCGCATTCTGCAGCGCGGCGGTGAATACGAGCAGGCGCTGCTGCTGTTGGATCGCGCCTTGCTCGATGCGCCCGCCGATCCCGAATTTCTGCTGTCGCGCGCATTCGTCCTGCGCGCGCAGGGTCGCCGCTCCGAGGCGGAAGCCGCTTTCGAAAAAGTGCTCGAGGTTGCGCCGGAAAATGCGCGAGCCTACTGGGGACTGGCCCAGGTTTCTGATCTGCATCCGGAACACAATCATCTGGCCCGGATCGAAGCGCGGTCCGCCCTGCTCGACGACTCGACGATTGACCGCGTCTGGTTCGACTACGCGCGCTATCTCGAGCTCGAAGCGCTCGACCGCGATGAGGAAGCGATTGCCGCGCTGCTGCGGGGTGCAACACACTTCCGCCGCAGCCTGATCCTGGATACCGAGGCCAATGCCAGGGTGTTTCAGCAGATGCGCGCCTGGCTGCAGAACTGGGAACGCGAGACCGACAAGGTGCATGCCGCCGCTGCGCCCGACGGCGCGCCGACGGCGATCTTCATCGTGGGCATGCCGCGTGCGGGCAGCACGCTGGTAGAGCGGATGCTGGGCAATCATGCCAAGGTCCGTCACGCTGGCGAGAGCCATGATTTTGTCTGGTGCATCAAGCAGGAACTGGGCGTGCTGCGCGACGACTTTCTCGACGAGGATTTGGCGGCGCGACTGGGCGAGCTCGATTGGCAGGCGTTGGCGCGGCGCTACCGGCAGCGCCTGAGCGAACGTTTCGGCGCTGGCGGATTCGTGACCGAGAAGTTGCCGGCCAACTACATCTATGCCGCAGCCATCGCCAGGGCGTTGCCGGAGGCGCGCCTGATCCATATCGTTCGCGATCCGATGGACAACTGCTTCTCGATTTTCCGGCAGATGTACACGGGCGTGAATCCGTTCTCGTTCAACCAGAGGGAGCTGGCGCAACACTATGTCGCTTACGACGAGTGGATGCGGCAATTCGCCAACGGTTTGCCTGATCGCATGCTCCAGGTGCGCTACGAGCAGTTGGTGGCCATGCCGGCCCTGGTAGGTCGGGCGATGTTCCGTTTTTGCGGGTTGGACTGGAGCGAGGAATGCGCCGATCCGAGTCGTAATCTGCGCCCTGTCACCGCGCCGGGTTCGGTCATCGTAGACCAGCCACTGCATTCCGGCTTTGTAGGGCGCTGGCGTCGTTACGAACCTGCGCTCCAGGACCTGTACAGGGTGCTGGCGGGTGCAGGCCTGGTCCGCTCCAGTTGAGCGACTGTGCGCTGCCAGACCGCAGCGCGCCACTGATAGACTGGCCCGATGAGCGCACCACCCGAGACCACACGCATCGACGAATGGCCGCGATTCACGCCTGAGCAGGCCCAGCACACCCTGCACGCCTGGATGACGATGGCCGAGCTGACCGCGACGTCGCCGCATGCACTCGATCTCTATGACTATCTGAACAAGCGATTTGCCTCTGGCCTGCAGAGTGATGGTTGGGTAGTTGCGCTGTTCAATGCCGGGCGTGACGATCTGACCTTTCCGCACAGTGGCGGTGAACAGGCGCTGCCAGCGCAGCGGGTGACCCGCGCGCTGATGAAGCCGTTCACCGAGCGCCTGGGCCGGGCCGCCGGCCTGATCCTGCTGCAGCAGTCCGATATCGCCGAGATGATTCCTCCTTCGGGTCGGGATGCGCCCGCTGCCGCCATCCCGCACGGCGCCTATCTGGTGCCGATCCGCGATGATTCCGGGCTGATTGGCATGATGGTCGTCTGGGGCTTCCGGCAAGCCCTGGCGCGGCGTAGCGAGGATCCCTTGCTGTTGCGCTACGCCGCGCACCAGATTGCGATCGTGGTGGCGCGCAAGCGCAACCATGACACACTCAAATCGATCAGTGCCGAGCTCGACCGCCGTGTCAACGAGCGCACCCGTCTGCTCGCCGATGCAAACTCCGAATTGCGTCGGCAAGCCGAAGAGCGTGAACACATCGAGAACAAGCTCAAGCATGATGCCCTGCATGATGCACTCACCGGGCTGCCCAATCGCGTCCTGATGCGCGATCGCCTGGAGCACGCGCTGGCGCGGTTCCGCCGCGACGAGACCCAGACCTTCGCTGTGCTCTACCTCGACCTTGATCGCTTCAAGGTAATCAATGACAGCATGGGCCATGCGGTCGGCGATTCCCTACTGATCGAAGCATCCAGGCGCGTGCAGGCGGCATTGCGTGAGGTCGATACCGTGGCACGATTGGGTGGCGACGAGTTCGCCGTACTGCTGCCAGGCGTGCACAACCTGCAGGACGTTGGCATCGTCGCCAATCGATTGATCCAGACCATGAGCCAGCCGATGTATGTCGATGGCAAGGAACTGTTCACCTCGACCAGTGTGGGCGTGGCCTTCAGCCACATGCGCTACAAGGTGCCGGATGAGTTGCTGCGCGATGCCGATGCCGCGATGTACCTGGCCAAGTCGCGCGGACGCAAGCGCTACGAAGTGTTCGATGAAACCCTGCATGAGAAAGCCCTGCGTCTGCTTGATCTGGAGAGCGATCTGCGACGTGCGGTCGGGCAGGGCGAGTTCATTCCGTTTTATCAGGCGATCGTGGATCTGCGCGATGGCACGGTTCAGGGCTACGAAGCCCTGCTGCGCTGGCGGCATCCGCAGAGAGGCTGGATGAGTCCCGGAGAGTTTCTCGATGTCGCCCAGGAGATCGGCGTCGTCGAGCAGATTGACATGGAGATCTATGAGCGTGTCTGCGGTGATCTGATCGGTTTTCCAGACGACATCTACGTCAGCGTCAATCTGTCGCCGCGGCATTTTCGTGACCGCGAGCTTCCGGTCCGGCTGCTCGAAATGATCGATCGCCATGGCCTGCCCACCGAGCGCCTGCGCCTGGAAGTCACTGAGGGCTCGCTGCTCGACAATCCTGCCGAGGCGCGCGCCATGCTTGAAGAGTTGCGGCGTGCCGGGCTGGTCGCCTTGCTCGACGATTTCGGAACCGGCTATTCGTCACTGAGCTATCTGCATCAGTTTCCGATGCATGCCCTGAAGATCGATCGCTCGTTCGTCACTGGCCTCACCGGCCCGGGAGAAAACTCGCGAGCCGTGGTCGAGGCCGTGCTGTCACTGGCGCAGACCTTGGGCGTCGAGGTCATCGCCGAAGGAATCGAAACGGCCGAGCAGCGTGATGTACTGCTGAGCCTCGGCTGCACCCAGGGCCAGGGTTTCCTGTTCAGTAAGCCGCGTCAGGTCGAAGCTGCCCTGTTCGATCTGATGATGCGGCCGTAACCAATCCGGTAGTGCGGACCGGGCAGACTCCGTTCAGAAGCTGATGAATCCGCCACCATTGACCGGTAGATTGATGCCGGTGATGAAGCCGGCATCATCGGCGCTGAGAAATTCAACAGCACGCGCGATCTCACTGGGCTCGCCGATCCGCCCGACCGGAATCTGGCTGATGATCTGATTGCGAATGTCTTCCGGGATCGTCTCGACCATGGCGGTCCGGCAGTAGCCGGGAGAAATGCTGTTGACGGTGACGCCCTTGCGCGCCACTTCACGCGCCATCGCCATGGTGAATCCATGCAATCCGGCCTTGGAGGCCGAGTAGTTGGTCTGGCCAAATTGTCCGGTCTGGCCATTGATCGAAGAGATGTTGACGACGCGGCCGAATCCGCGTTCGCACATGCCATCGACCACCTGGCGGCACATGTTGAAAACGCCATCGAGATTGATGTGGATGACATCGTGCCATTGCTCGGGGCTCATCTTGCGCAGACTGATATCGCGGGTGATCCCGGCCGCGTTGACCAGCACGTCGACGGCGCCCAGACGTTGCCGAACTTCACCAATCAGGCGTCGGCAGTCCTCGAAGTCGCCGACATTGACGGCAGCGAATTCGATCTGCTCGCCATAGCTGCTCACTTCACGACGGAACTGGTCCACGCGTTCCTCGCGACTGCCGAGATCGGCTGCGATCACCCGGCGTCCCGAGTCGGCAAGGCGCCGGCAAATTGCTGTACCCAGTCCACCGATGCCGCCGGTCACCACCGCAATGCGCTGTGTCATGAATACGTCCGTACAGTAAGGGATGCGCGGGCCAGCCTCGGCGCCGCAAAAGTGCGCGATGATAGCGGAGGCGGTGGCTGGTGGGCGCGGCGTCGGTTGCTACCGACGAAACTCTTCGAATGCCCGCTTGGACGGGCGCATCATTGACCTGGCTCGGCTGGCTCGGCTGGCTCGGCTGGCTCGGCTGGCTCGGCTGGCTCAGCGCTTCTTGGTACCCGGGTCATTCGGCTTTGCCCCTGGGTTGAGCACGCTCGCCTGCATGGTTTTCCAGAGCTCCATATTGCGCTCGGTCATCTCGTTGAGCACGGTCCATGGCGTCTGCCCGAGCACGTTGTTCATCTGGTTGCGGAAGGTCTGCTGCTGCTCGACAAACGCATCCAGACTGCGCTCGAGATACGAGCCCATGAAACCCTGCAGGGAATCTCCATAGAAACGGATCAACTGCGACAGGAGCTGCGTGGTGAACAATGGCGAGCCACGTTCCTCGTGATCGGAGATAATCTGCAGCAGCACACTGCGGGTCAGGTCATCACCAGACTTGGCGTCACGAACCTCAAAGGTTTCACCGTCCACGACCAACTGGCGCACTTCATCGATCGTGATGTAACTCGAAATCTCGGTGTCGTACAGGCGCCGATTCGGATACTTCTTGATGATTCGGATTTTGCTCATACGCCGAACCTAGCAGAGCCGGGAGCTCGGTTCCACTGGCTCGACAAAATTTTCTGCCCCGCGACTGTGCAGCGGGCGACTGCGCCGTGCAGCCGGTCACCGACAGCTTCACTGCATGCGCGCGTCGTGCTTGGACCCGACTGGCAAGCGTCTGGCCTTGACCAGGCGCGCGGCCCAGTAGGGGCTGTCGATCGACTCCACACGGACCCTGCCTCCGCTGCTCGGTGCATGGATGAACTGACCGTCACCCATGTACATGCCGACGTGTGAAATGGTACGCGCACGATTGATCCGGAAGAACAGCAGATCGGAAATTTGCAATTGTTCGCGTGCAACGTCTTTGGCGGGGACACGGCTGAGCGCGAGCGAGGATCGCGGCAGTTCATCCGCACGATCCTGGTAGATCCAACCAATCAGGCCACTGCAGTCGAAACCGGTTTCGGGCGTGTTGCCTCCGTAGCGATAGCGGACGCCGAGTGCGGTCAGCGCACGGTCTCTGCGGGCCTGGCCGTCAGTGAGTTCCGGATCGGGCAATGGAGCGGGTGGTTCAGTCGATTCGCTGGCCAGAGGTTCGGCCGGCGGCAAGCTCGATTCAGCAAGCGGGACCGGCACTGACTCCGTTGGGCCGTCTGGTCGTGGCGATGTCGTGCAGCCCGTGGCCAAGGCGACGGCGATCAGCAGCCATGGCCAGCACAGGTGTCGTTGCATGCGATGCTCGGATTGCCGGGCTGTCTGGGCGGATGTACTGCCGGTGAATTGTGCCGACTCTGGTCGCGCAATAGCCTGGGCCTTGTTCGCCATGAGCGCGGCCACGATGTGCGCGCCGTGCGGGGGAATCGGCTGCGCCCAAACCCGCGCGCTCGCGTGTGCTCGGGCCTGGTCCGCCCGCATATTCCAGCTGGAAATCTCCTGCACCATCGACCGCTCCGGACGCAGGATCAGGGCTTGTGGCTGTCGTCGGGACGCTGCCGCACCGGAATTGGCACATTGCAGAGTTCGACGTGACCAGCCGCGCGCAGGTACCACTCATCTCGGCGATTGCGCCGCGATTCGATCAGGGCGGTCCAGCTGGCGGTATCGGTGCGCATCACCTGAAGTTGTGGGCGTTGCTTGGTCGGCACATCGCTGGCCATGCGGATCGAACGGATCGGCACGCGCTGTTCCTCCTTTTCATAGAAGCCCAGCGCAGCCGTGCCGCGCGGCAAGGTGGACAACAGGTCCATGCCCTGGATCACCCGACCGACCACGGTGACATTGCGATCAAGGTGTCGCGGTGCATGGCCGATCACCACGTAGAGCTCCGATCCGCTGCCACTGTCGGCCGCGACATCGCGACCGGCGCCGACGGCGCCATAGCAGTGGGTCAGCCAGGTGAGCTTCGCCTCCGGATCGCGGGCCGCAGCGAAGCCGCCACTGAATCCGACCTGGCGCGCGTAGCCATCGCCATCGGGCAGCACGGTGAACGGAAAGGATCGATCAAAGCCGACGGCAAATTCGGCATCTAGGCTGGCGACACCGCGCCTCATCTCGCGCGCTTTCTCGGTGTCGCCGGAATTTGGGTCGCCCCACTGGACGACGTAATTGTCCTGCGCGCGCAGGATCGCGAGCCCATCAAAATAGCCCTCGCGGACCAGGGTCTTGATGTTGTCGACGTGTTTCGGCGCGAAGCGCGGCGCCAGTTCGATGATGACGTGGCCGCCGGGCAGATTCAGATACAGCGTGTTTTCCGGATCGAGGTCGCGCCAGTCGCTGGCCCTGGAGTTGGCGAGGACCTCGGTCATTGTCGGCGGCTTGCTCTCCTGCGCCGGTTCGGCGGTGTGGGCCCAGGCCGGACCAGTCGCAATGACCAGATGGATCAAGCCAGCGACGGCCGCACGGCGAACGGGCAGAAAACGGAACTGGGGCATCGACGGTCCTCGGCTATGGCGGGTAGGGCCAGCGCGTCATTCTAGCCAGTGCCGGCGGGGCGCGATGAGTCGCTGATGAACCCGGATCGATTCAGGTCAGCTCAAGCCGGCTGGCGGCGTCCGACAGGCGCCGCCCGAGATAGCAGTGCGAGCCGCAGGGCAGGAAGCCAGCCTCGGCAAGGGCACTGCGATAATGGGCCGCGGGGCGCGCGAAATATTCATCGGTGTCGCCGACGAAATCATCGCCGCGTGCAAACACTTCGACGAATGCCACACCATCGCAGAGCTCGGAAAATCCCGACAGGCCCAGGCGCAGTTCGGAGGATTTGAGGTAATGCAGGACGTCAGAGCAGATCAGCAGATCCACTGGCGCATCCAGACGTACCGCGGCCAGTTGGCCGAAGCGGACCAGTTTGAGATTGCGTCGCGTGCCATGGCGGGCAACCGCGTACTCGCTGGCATCGAAGCCGGTATAGCGCAGTCCCGGTCGCAATCTGAGCAGGGGTGCCCGCCAGGCGCCCTCGCCACAACCGACATCGAGCACGCTGCGCACACGATGGCCGAGGTGGTACTCGGCCATCGCCACGGCGAGCGCGACCTTGCGCTCGAGCAGGGAACGCAGCCCGACCCGCTGGCGCGGCGTGCGGTACCAGCGGTCGAAGTAGGCGCGGTCGTAGCGCTTGGGCATGGCGCGCGTGGCTGGCTGTGCTACCAGCCCATGTAGTGTCCGCCATTGATTGAAAGGTTGGCCCCGGTGATCCATGCCGCCTCTTCGGCAACAAAAAAGCCGACGGCATAGGCGATTTCATCGGGCGAGCCGAGTCGGCCAACCGGAATCTGCGCGACGATCTTGGCGCGAACTTCCTCGGGCACGGCCATCACCATATCGGTGCCGACATAGCCTGGCGATACCGTGTTGACGGTGATGCCGAGCTTGGCGCTTTCCTGCGCCAGCGAGATCGTGAAGCCGTGCATGCCGGCCTTGGCGGCAGCATAGTTGGCCTGGCCGTACTGACCCTTCTGGCCATTGATCGACGAAATCTGGATGACCCGACCCCACTTGCGCGCGCGCATGCCCTCGATCACGCCACGGGTGACGTTGTAGCAGGAGGTCAGGTTGGTGTTGATCACTTCCTGCCACTGCATCGCGTCCATCTTGTGGAAGGTGGTGTCGCGGGTAATGCCGGCATTGTTGATCAGAATGTCGACGGGGCCGAGCGCTGCTTCGACCGCCTTGACCATGGCGATTGCCGAGTCGGCATCGGCCACATCGCCTGGCACAATGGTGAACTCGAATCCAGCGGCAGACTGTTCCTGCTGCCACTTTTTCGCTTTGGCCTCGTCGCGATAATTGGTGGCGACACGATGACCCATCCGGGACAGCTTGCGGCAGATGGCCGTACCGATTCCGCCGGTACCACCGGTAACCAAGGCGATGCGATTGCTCATGAGACCCTCCCAGGTCGTAGGGAATGTATTGGGGACGAGGATGTTAGCGCTTTGATGTGACGGCTGTCCGATGCGTGGTGACCGGGTGGCGCTTCAACTGCCCAGTTCGATCTCGTCCATACCGATGTAGTGATTGATGGCCTGGACGCAGGCCGCCAGTGCTGGCGACATCGCCGGCGAGAACAATTGCGCGCGGTCGATGCGTTCCATCCAGCCGAAGATGCAGTGGCGCAATTGCTCGGTGGTGCGCACGTTGGCCAGGCTGTCATCGAGTATGCGGCGCAATTCGCTCGCGGTCGGCGTGGTACCCACCGCATCGAACAGCACGCCCATCGCGGCGAACAACTCGCGGGCATCCAGGCCGAGGCCGAAGTCCTCGACGCGGTAGTCGAAACGGCCGCCCGAGGCATCGGCCCAGATCCGGTAGGCCAGATGCGCCAGCGAATGATAGATCGGCTGCTCGGAAATCAGCACCAGCAGCAGATTGCGCGCATTGGCTTTGACCGTGCTGCTGGCGGCGGTCCATTCGCAACTCTGCACGAACTGGAACAGACGGATCTGTTCGCGGAAATCAGCTGCCTGCAACTGGTCGAGGATCAGGATGCAGCGCTCGGCTTCGCTGAATGCGCAGGCTTCCAGCACGACGCGCTCGAATGCGCTCAGCGCCGGCTCGGGCGGGCCGCCACTTTCGTCCGCGTGCATCGCGACTGGGGCCGGGGCGGCAGGCTCGGGTTGCGAAAAATCGAGATAGAGGATGCGTGGATAGGCCAGGGCGTGCGCGAGTGCGCTGGCCAGCGCGGTCTTGCGGCGACCCGACTCGCCACCAATCTGCAGGCAGCGCAGATGGCTCAGGCGCGCCTGGAACAGGCAGCGAACCTGGAAATCATAATCGTCGTTGGATTCGAAACCGTGTTCGGCAAGTTGCTGACGCAGGTTCATGGTCTGGTCCGGATCGTGTCAGGCGCGATTGGCACGAGCCGGAGACTGCAGAAAGGCCCGCGCGCAACTACTACCGGGGCAGGGCGCCTGATTGCGCGCCCTGTGTATCGGCTTAGGCGGCTGCCTGTACGGGCGCCGCTTCACTCATTCGCGGTCCCTCGAGCAGAGCCTGGCGCACACCGAGGATGATCAGGTCGACCTCGGCCGAAGTGATGCCGAAGTGCGGCGTGAAGCGCAGCGAATTGATACCGCCATGGATCACCCCAAAGCCGCGTTCGCGCATGTATTCCTCGGTGCTGCCGGCGCCGAAGCACTTGAACTGCTTGCCGAGTTCGCAGGAGAACAGAAGCCCGGTTCCCTGCACGGCGGTGATCATTCCGGCCGGCAGTTCACGCGCCAGAGTACGGAACTTGTCGAGGAACTCCTGGCCGCGTGCCCGGATATTGCTACGGATTGCCGGGGTCAGGTCGGCCAGTACCGCGCAGGCGACGTCCACCGCGCGCGGATTGGTGGTCATGGTGTTGCCGTAGACGCCCTTGCGATACAAGCCGGCGGCGCGTTCATTGACGGCGAGCACCGACAGCGGGTACTGACCGGCATTGAGTGCCTTGGAATAAGTTTCCATGTCGGGAGCTTCCAAGGCTTCGAAGCCCGGATAATCAACGACCGAAAGCACGCCATGAGCACGCAGGCCGGCCTGGATCGAATCGACCAGCAGCAGTGCGCCATGCGCCTTGGTCAGTTCGCGGGCGACCGCGTAGAACTCGGCCGGCAGCGCACGGCCGGGATCACCTTCGCCCATGACCGGCTCGATGAACATTGCCTCGATGAACCAGCCCTGTGTCTCGGCATCGGCAAACACCTTGCGCAATTGCTCGATGGAATACGGCTCGACCGTCAGCAGGCTGTCCTCATTGCGGAAGCTGGCCAGATGCTGGACATAGTTCTTGCGGCTCGAGTCCGAGTACAGGGCTGGCCGCTCGGTGCGACCATGGAAGGCACCCTTGACGGCCAGACGCTTGATCGTGCGCCCGGCATGTCGCGCGCCCGGATCGGTCATCAGCTTGGCATTGACGTCGGCGATGCGGCAGGCCAGGGAGACCGACTCCGAACCGGAATTGAGGCAGAGGAACTTCGGATAGGGACAGCCGCCGCGGCTATGGCCGATCTCGGCGCGTAGCGCGCGGGTCAGGCGGAGTTGGCCGATGCCGGGCGTCATCACATTGGCCATCACCTGCGGCTTGCTCATCGCCGCAAGTACGCGCTCGGGTGTATGACCGAAGCCGAGCATGCCGTAGCCGCCGGAATCGTGGATTGCGGCTCCCTTGAGGCTGATGACCCAGGGGCCGCGCGCGGCGAGGGCGACATAGGGATTGACCGCGTCGTCCGGGTAGAAATTGATGAATCCGTCCTGCATGAGATCTACTTGCGCGGACTCATCGAGGGCGATGACCTCCGGAAACTCGCGCTGCAGTGACAGGAATTCCTCGTAAGCTGCGGTAATCGCGGATTCAAGTTCGCCGCCCGCGGCCATGAACGGCTGCAGCGCAGCCTCGTCAATGCCGACGGTTCGCGCACTGCTGCCGGCCTGGCGCATCGCCTGAAGTTTCTGCATCGAATTCATCGTATTCTCCTCTCCGGTTTCCAGGAACCGTCTTGAAAATCAGTAAGTTGGATTAGTCGCCCATGGTAGCAGCGGCGCCCTTTTGCCGTAACCCCTCGGCGTTTGACATTTGTCACGCCTGTCGTTTGACGCAGTCGACTGCCCGCGGTGTTCGTGCTGCCCTATGGTGAGTTGCAAGCCTTCCAGCCAAACCAGTGAATCCAAGCCTATGCATAATCGCCAGAGCCTCACCCAGTTCGAATCCGACGCGGCGAGTGTGCCCTTGGCTTGCGGCTACACCGCATCCGGTTTCGCCGGGAAACCGGCTGGCGACATGAATGCGGGTCGGCTTGTCGCGCGCCGCCATCTCATTGAAATACGGATAAGGCACGTGCGACTTTTCAAGCGTGACCCTAGACTGCAGCGCATGTCGAATCGGATCGCAATGGCTGCAATCGTGGGTGGCGTCGAATGAATGGCCGCAGTTGGTCGTCGTCGCTGCGCGGACGGATGCGAATGCTCGATGCCTGGCTGCGCGCGCGGCTGTTGCCGCCGGTGCTGACGCCTGGGGCGATGCCGTTCTTTTCGCTCAGCTATCTGGCGCTGCTGCTGTTTCCCCTGGTCCTCGGGCCCAAGGCGCATTTCAGCCTGTGGCCAACCGTGGCCTCGATCGTGCTGTTCCTGCCGGTCTACTTTCATTTCTACTGGGCGCGCGGCTGGCGCAAGGTAGGCACTCTGATCGTGATGTCGGTGCTCGGTCTTGCCCTGATGCCGCACAATATGTTTGCCCATACCTATCTGATCTATGGCTCGGTGCTCGCGGCATTCCTGCCTTTGCGCCAGATGATCGGCGTGTTTGTTCTTGGTCAGGTTCTGTTCGTTGCGGGACTGGCGATGCTCGGCGTTCCACTGGTGCCCGCGCTGACGATGACCCTGCTCTCGGCCGGCATGGCCTGTGTTGGCAACCGGATCTGGCTGAACTATGCGCGCAAGAATGTCGCCCTGCGCCTGAGTCAGGAAGAAATGGGGCGCATGGCCGCGATGGCCGAACGCGAACGCATTGGACGCGATCTGCACGATCTGCTCGGTCACACGCTCTCGGTGATCGCGCTCAAGTCGGAGTTGGCGAGCCGACTGATCAACCGCGATATCGATGCCGCGCGACGCGAAATCGACGAGGTCCAACGGGTTGCCCGTGACGCCTTGAGCGAGGTCCGGCGCGCGGTGACTGGCATGCGCTCGCATGGTGTGCTGGCCGAATGCGCCAGTGCCCGGGTAGCGCTAGAGTCGGCACAGGTCCACTTCGAGTACGAGGCGGATGCGATTACCCTGGCGCCCGAGATCGAATCGGTGCTGGCCTTCGCTCTGCGCGAAGCGGCCACCAATGTGATCCGGCACGCCCAAGCCCACCGCTGTCGCGCCCTGCTGCGCCGCAGTGGCGACAGTGTCCGCATGGAATTCGAGGATGATGGTCGCGGCGGCGTGCGTGCCGAGGGCAATGGCATCGCCGGCATGCGTGAGCGCCTGGCCGAAGTGGGTGGTCGTCTTGAGCTGGAGTCACCGGTCGGTGGTGGTACCCGTTTGATTGTGACCGCGCCGCTGGAGCTACCCGAGCCGCCTGATTCGGGTAGCGAGACCTTCGAGAAATTGCGCCTGGTGGCCTCGCGATGATCCGCGTATATCTGGCCGAAGATCAGTCGATGGTGCGCGGCGCGCTGGCCGCCTTGCTCAGTCTTGAATCGGATATCGAAGTGGTCGGCAGTGCCGGCGATGGCGAAGAGGCCTGGCAGAAGATTCGCCTGCTGCGTCCGGATATCGCCCTGACCGATATCGAGATGCCCAAGCTGACCGGCCTCGAACTGGCCCAGCGTATTCGCGACAGTGCGATGCCGTGCAAAGTGGTGATCCTGACCACATTCGCGCGTCCGGGGTATCTGCGCCGAGCGCTCGAGTCTGGTGCCAGCGGCTATCTACTGAAGGATTCGCCGGCTGAAAAACTCGCCGATGCGCTGCGCAAGGTGCATCGTGGCGGTCGTGCCGTCGATCCCGAATTGGCGGTGGACGCCTGGAGTGAATCCGATCCACTCAGTGACCGCGAACGCCAGGTGCTCAGGCTCGCCGGTGAGGGTATGCCGGCGAACGACATCGCCGAGAAGCTCGGACTTACCCACGGCACCGTACGCAATTACCTCAGTGAGGCGATCGGCAAACTGGGCGTCGAGAATCGCATCGAGGCGTACCGGATCGCTCGACAGAAGGGTTGGCTGTAGACCGAATTGAGTCGAGCGTGGCGCCAGCGCATTCGCGCGCGCTACCAGTACGTTAACGGCGGCACCTAGTGTGGTGCTGCACACTCTGCGACACATAAAATCGCGTCTTCGACCCTGTGCCGTCGTTGCGCATCTTGCCAAGGCCACCAGCCTTGGCGGCGATACGCGCCTCGCCACAGGGCCGAATCCATCGATTTTATTTGTGCCGACAAGTGCGCAATACCACACTAGCCAGCAGCAGCCTGCTTCAGCATCTGGTCGGCGTTGGCGCGGGTCTCGCGTGTCAATTCGACGCCGCCGAGCATGCGGGCGATTTCCTCGGTGCGTGCCTTGCCCTGGACCTCGCTGAAATCGGTCTGGGTTTGCCCATCGACGACATCCTTGCGCACGGCAAAATGCTGGTGCCCCTGCGCCGCAACCTGGGGCAGATGCGTTACGCACAGGACCTGACGTGCCTTGCCCAGTTGACGCAGCTTGCGGCCGACCACCTCGGCGGTGGCGCCGCCGATGCCGGAATCAACCTCGTCGAACACCATGACCGGAATATCGTCGCTGCCGATCGCGGCCACTTCGATGGCCAGGGCAACCCGGGCCAGTTCGCCGCCCGAGGCGATTTTCCGCAATGGACGCAGCGGTTGGCCGGGATTAGGGCTGACCATGAACTCGATCTCGTCAAAACCATCAGTGCGAATCGAACCAGGGTTGGACTGGATCGCAATCTCGAAAGTACCGGCGATGGCGAGTTCCGCGAGCAGGCCGCTGACCTCTCTGGACAGACCGTCAGCGCTCCGCCGACGCTGCGCGCTCAAGGCCTCGGCAGCTGCGTGATAGCGGCGGACCAGATCATCGCGCTCGGCGATCAGTGACTCCCGGCGCCCACCCGCCTGCTCGATGCGCTCCAGTTCCGCGGCGAGCTGGCTCATCTTGCCGGCCAGTTCTGCCGGGGCGACCCGGTACTTGCGGCCGAGTTCATGCAGTCGACCGAGTTGGCTGTCGAGCTCGGCAAAACGTTCCGGATCGAGCTCGCTGCCGCCCAGGTAGGCCTCCAGCTCGGACCCTGCCTCGCCGAGCTGGATGGCGGCGGCGTCGAGGAGTTCGACGATGTTCTGCAAACCCGGATCCATTGCGCAGAGCCGACGCGACTCGGTGGCGAGTTTCAGCACCCGTGGCTGCAGGGCATCATCATGATCGCCATCGATCTGCTCGCGCAGCAACTCGGCGCCTTCGATCAGGGTGGCGGCATGCGCCAGCCGGCGATGATCGTCGAGCTTGCGCGCATAGTCGTCCGCGCTCAGCGCATGGCGCTCGAGTTCGGCCTGCTGGAATTTCAGAAAATCGACCCGCTCGGGATCATGGCGTTCACCTGCCTCGAGCGCGCTCAGCTGCTGTCCAAGTTCGCTGTGACGACGCGCCAGCGCCGCGACCTCGGCCAGCAAGTCGGCGTGGTTGCCGTAGCCATCGAGCAGGCTGCATTGGTGCTTGCGGGTCAGCAAAGCCTGATGTTCGTGCTGGCCATGGATCTCGACCAGATGTCCGGCGGCCTCCCTGAGCAAGGTCAGCGATACCGGAGAATCATTGAGATAGGCACGTGAGCTGCCGTCAGCGCGAATGACACGGCGCAGGCGCAGCGTGTCGGGTTCGTCCAGCTCGCGCTCGCGCAGCCATTCGCGCGCTGCGGGCAGAGCGCGCACGTCGAACTCGGCGACCAGTTCGGCACGGTCGGCGCCGTGGCGCACCACGCCCGAATCCGCGCGTGCACCCGCCAGCAGGAGCAGGGCATCGACCAGCAGGGACTTGCCCGCACCGGTCTCGCCGGTGAGCACGGTCATGCCGCTGGCGAGCGTAATCTCGGCGCGGTCGATGATGGCAAAATCTTTGACGTATAGTGTGCGTAGCATGGGCGCGCACGCTAGCAGGGCACGGCCGCCGCGGCCAGATCGGCGGGCGCGTGGACGGACCGTTCTGACGCTGGCGAGATCCGGCCTTGCCAGCAAGCGTGGCGATTGCTAGCTTGCTGGCAAGATGGTTCCCTCTCCACTCAAGCGCCCGGTCCGATCCAATACCCTTGATAGCCGGGCACGCTGCCTGCTGCGTGCACTGATCGCCCAATATATCCGTGATGGCGAGCCGGTGGGATCGCGTACCCTGGCCAAAACCGCGGGCCTGGACGTCAGCCCGGCGACGATCCGCAATGTATTGCAGGATCTTGAGGAAATCGGTCTGGTGACCGCGCCGCATACCTCGGCTGGCCGCGTGCCGACGGCACAGGGCTACCGGCTCTTCGTTGATTCCCTGCTCGAGCTCAAGCCGATGCGGGACGAGGACCTGCACCGGATGCGCAGTGAAATCCCGGGTGGTTCATCCACCCAGGACGTGCTGGCCCGGGTTTCCGGGGTGCTCAGCCAGCTCACCCATTTTGTCGGGCTGGTGACGGTGCCACGGCGCGAGCAGTTCACCTTCCGGCAGATCGATTTTGTTTCGATCAGTTCCAACCGGGTGCTGGTGATCCTGGTGTTCACCGACAATGAGGTACAGAACCGCGTGCTCGAGTTGCCGCGTGCCTATCTCCCCGGCGAGTTGGAACAGGTCGCCAATTACCTCAATCAGAACTTTTCCGGCCTGCCGTTGGAGGAAATCCGGCGCCGCCTGGTTGGCGAGATGGAGCAGACGCGGGCTTCGATCGACCAGCTGATGCGCGCCACCATCGAGATCGCCGAGGCTTCGTTCAATGCCGAGCATCGCGAGGATATGGTGCTGGCCGGGCAGACCAACCTGATGGGCGCGCGTGGGCTGGGCGATGTCGAACGGCTGCGTGACCTGTTCGATGCCTTTGGTCGCAAGCGCGAACTGGTGCGCCTGCTCGAAGGCTGCGTGCATGCCGACGGCGTGCGTCTGTTCATTGGCGAGGAATCCGGCTACGCCCCGCTCGGACACTGCAGTGTGATCACGGCACCGTATGGCGATGCCAACCGCACTCTGGGCGTTATTGCGGTCATTGGTCCCACCCGGATGGACTACGATCGGGTGATCCCGGTTGTCCAGGCCACTGCCCAGGTGCTGTCGAGCACCTTGAAAAGCGCGGGCCTGACTCCATAAGTGGGACGGGACAGATGGCAGCCACGGTGGCTGCGCGGAGAATTTGATGACCGAACAACACCAGGACGGCGCGACGAGCGCCGATATTCCGCCGACGGCGATCGACATCCTCGAGGGCCGCATCGGCGAGCTTGAGGAGATGCTGGGCGCTGCCAAGGATGAACAGATCCGCCTCATTGCCGAGATGGACAATCAGCGCAAGCGTTCCGCGCGCGATGTCGACTCGGCCCGTAAATACGGGGCCGAACGCCTGTTGACCGATCTGCTGCCGGTCATCGACAGCCTGGAAGCTGGCCTGACCCAGGGCGGTCGCGATGCCGACAAGCTGCGCGAGGGCATGGAGCTTACCCTGCGCGTACTGATGAAGACGGTCGAGGCCAACGGCGTCGTGCCGGTCAACCCGCTTGGCGACGCGTTCAATCCGGAATTCCACCAGGCGGTGGCGACGGTCGAATCATCCGAAGTCGCGCCCGGCAATGTCGTCTCGGTGTTCCAGAAGGGCTTTCGTCTCAATGAACGCCTGGTCCGGCCGGCGATGGTGACTGTGGCCAAGGAAGCCTGAGTCCGTTCGGCAGGCGGCGCGGGAGCGCTGCCGGCTGCGGATTCCCTGAAGCCGACCTGCACGAGATGACTGCGGCGCAAGTCAGAGCTTGAAAGCTTCGCCTGAACCCTCATTTCACACCCATAGCGGCTCAGCCTGAGCCATACAAAACCAAGTAGAGGATCCCGTCATGGGCAAAATCATCGGCATAGATCTCGGCACCACAAATTCCTGCGTTGCCGTCATGGAAGGCGGCACCGTCCGCGTCATCGAGAATTCGGAAGGCGACCGCACCACGCCATCGATCGTCGCCTTCGCCAAGGATGGCGAAGTCATCGTCGGTGCGGCGGCCAAGCGCCAGGGCGTCACCAACCCGAAGAACACCTTTTACGCAGTGAAGCGCCTGATTGGTCGCAAGTTCACTGATGCCGAGGTCAAGAAGGATCTTGACCTGGTCCCGTACGGGATCATCGGTCATGAAAATGGCGATGCCTGGGTCACCACCAGCGACGACCGCCGCATGGCGCCGCCGGAAATCTCGGCCAAGGTGCTGATGAAGATGAAGAAAACTGCCGAGGATTACCTCGGTGAGCCGGTCACCGAAGCGGTGATCACCGTGCCTGCCTACTTCAACGACAGCCAGCGTCAGGCGACCAAGGACGCCGGCCGCATCGCCGGTCTTGAGGTCAAGCGCATCATCAATGAGCCGACCGCGGCGGCGCTGGCCTATGGTCTCGACAAGTCGGGCGGCAAGGACCGCAAGATTGCCGTGTACGACCTCGGTGGCGGCACGTTCGATGTCTCGATCATCGAGATCGCCGAGATCGATGGCGAGAAACAGTTTGAAGTGCTGGCGACCAATGGCGACACCTTCCTTGGTGGCGAGGACTTCGACAAGCGCGTCATCGACTTCCTGGTCGACGAGTTCCGCAAGGAGCAGGGCATTGATCTGAAAAACGATCCGCTCGCCTTGCAGCGCCTGAAGGATGCTGCCGAGCGCGCGAAGATCGAGCTCTCGACCCTGCAGCAGACCGATGTCAGCCTGCCCTACATCACCGCCGATGCCAGTGGTCCGAAGCACCTGACCATCAAGTTGACGCGCGCCAAGCTCGAAGCCCTGGTTGATGACCTGGTCAAGAAGACCATCGAGCCCTGTCGCATCGCCATGGCCGACGCAAAACTCAAGAACTCCGATATTTCGGAAGTGATCCTGGTCGGTGGCATGACCCGTATGCCGCGCGTGCAAGCCGCGGTCACCGAGTTCTTCGGCAAGGAGCCGCGCAAGGACGTCAATCCGGATGAGGCAGTCGCCATCGGTGCTGCAATTCAGGGCGGTGTGCTGGCCGGTACGGTCAAGGACGTGTTGCTGCTCGATGTGACGCCGCTGTCGCTCGGTATCGAGACCATGGGCGGCGTATTCACCAAGTTGATCGAGAAGAACACCACGATCCCGACCAAGGCTTCGCAGGTGTTCTCGACCGCCGAGGACAACCAGACCGCGGTAACCGTGCATGTGCTGCAGGGGGAGCGCGAGCAGGCGCGCTTCAACAAGTCGCTGGCAAAGTTCGACCTCGCCGGCATCGACTCGGCGCCACGTGGCATGCCCCAGGTCGAAGTCGCCTTCGATATCGATGCCAACGGCATTCTGCATGTCCAGGCCAAGGACAAGAAGACCGGCAAGGAACAGCGCATCGAGATCAAGGCAGGTTCGGGCCTTTCCGAGGATGAGATCCAGCGCATGGTCACCGATGCCGAGACCAATCGTGAGGAAGACAGGAAGTTCCACGAACTGGTCGGTGCGCGCAACAAGGCGGACCAACTGGTGCACAGTGTGCGTGCTGCACTGAAGGAACACGGCGGCAAGATCGATGGCAGTCAGATCGGTCCGATCGAGGAGGCGATCAAGGAGCTGGAATCGGCGATGAAAGGTGACGACAAGGCACGGATCGAATCGCGCACCAGCGCGCTCGAGACCGCGTCCCAGTCGCTCGCTGCCGCAGCTTCGAGTGGTGGCGCTGGGCCAGGTCCGACGCCGGAAGGCGCGGCAGCGGCGAGCAGCAATGACGACGTCGTCGATGCTGAATTCACCGAGGTCAAGAAGGACTGAAGCCGCTGGTCCGACGCGGAGCGATTCGCGTCGGACCCTGTTGCGTAACTGGACGCCGCGGTCTTCGCGGCGTCTGTGATTGTGGCGGGCAGGGTTTCGGAGTTGCCAGGGCGCGGCAAGACAGTTCGGGCACCGTGAGGTGCGCAGCCGGATGTCGCGTGATCTAACGGATGCACCGCGTCAGCCGGAGTGGCCGACCAGAAGGTGGTTCGGCCGTTCAATAAGGGTTGGGGTCCAGGTCTGATGAGCAAGCGTGACTATTACGAAGTACTGACTGTCGAACGGACCGCATCCGACGACGAGATCAAGAAGTCCTATCGTCGACTGGCGATGAAGTACCACCCTGATCGCAATGAGGGTGACAAGAGCGCCGAGGCCAAGTTCACCGAGGCCAAGGAGGCCTACGAGGTCCTCATCGATCCACAGAAGCGGCGGGTCTACGATCAGCACGGCCATGCTGCGTTCGAGGGTGGATCGGCGGGCGGTCGCGCCGGCCCAGGGTTTGCTGATGTCGGCGACATTTTCGGCGACATTTTCGGCGACATTTTCGGTGGCGGACGGCGTCAGCAGGCGCGCCGCGGCGGCGACTTGCGCTATGTCATGGAACTCGACCTCGAAGAGTCGGTGTTTGGCGTCGAGAAGCAGTTCGATATTCCGACCGTTGTCGCCTGCGAGCCCTGCGAGGGCACCGGCTCCGAAGATCGCCGGGTTGAAACCTGTTCGACCTGTCGGGGTCGCGGTCGGGTGATCGGAACCCGCGGGATTTTCCAGGTCGAGCAGGCCTGCCCGACCTGCAACGGAACCGGCAAGAAAATCCAGAATCCGTGCAAGCATTGCCGCGGTCACGGTCGCATCGAGCGCGAGAAGACCCTCTCGGTGAAGATTCCCGCCGGGGTCGACAATGGCGATCGCATTCGCCTTAGCGGCGAGGGCCAGGCCGGTCCGAACGGGGCACCCGCCGGTGATCTCTTCGTTGAAGTCAGCGTGCGCGAGCACAAGATCTTCCAGCGCGACGGCAACGACCTGTTCTGCGAAGTGCCCATCCGCTTCTCGCAGGCGGCGCTGGGTGGCGAAGTCGTGATCCCGACACTCGAGGGTGAGGCGGTGATCAAGGTGCCGGCAGAGACCCAGACCGGCAAGTTGTTCCGCCTGCGACACAAGGGCGTCAAGCCGGTGCGCGGCGGCGCCCAGGGCGACCTGATGTGCCGTGTCGTGGTCGAGACCCCGGTCCGACTGAGCAAGCGCCAGCGCCAGCTGCTCGAAGAGTTCGAGGGCACCTTTGAAGACGGCAAGGACCATTCTCCGCGGCAGACCAGTTGGCTCGATGGCGTCAAGGCGTTCTGGGATCGGATGTAGTGCTGACGCAGCTTCGACTTTACAGCTCGGGGCGCTGCCGCTAAGTTCACACCATGTCATCGCGCTCGATTCCGCCCACCAACCTGCAATGCGCCGCCCGCCAGGCATCGGGGATGACCTCGCGTGCCCGCCGACGCTCACCCGCCTAGCGGCTGGCGCTGCGTCACGGTTCCTGGCGAACTGAATCGACCAAAGCCCGGCCTTCGCGCCGGGTTTTTTGTTTCTGCCTTTCCGCAAACGGATATCCGAACAATGATTCGACATTTTCTGAACACCAACGACCTGTCGCGCGGTGAGATCGACCAACTGCTGCTGCAGGCGGCGGCCTTCAAGCAAAGTCCGATCGGCAGCCAAATGGCCGGGCGTACCATCGCCCTGGTTTTCTTCAACCCCTCGATGCGGACGCGCAGCTCGTTTGAAATCGGTGCCTGGCAGCTCGGTGGCTACGCGGTAGTGCTGCAGCCGGGCAAGGATGCCTGGGGCATCGAATTTGACCCCGGGCAGGTCATGGATGGCGATCCGGAAGAACATGTCAGTGAAGTCGCACGGGTACTGTCGCGCTACTGCGACCTGATTGCGGTGCGCGCCTTTCCCAAATTTGTGGACTGGAAAATTGACCGCGAGGATCGGGTTCTGCGCGCATTTGCCGAGCACGCCACGGTGCCCGTCATCAATCTCGAAACGATCACCCATCCCTGCCAGGAACTCGCCCACGCGATGATGCTGAAAGAGCAACTCGGCGATTTGCGCGGCAAAAAATATGTGCTGACCTGGACCTACCACCCCAAGCCGCTGAACACCGCTGTCGCCAACTCGGCGCTGCTGATCGCGACTCGCATGGGTATGGATGTGACGCTGTTGTGCCCCAACGCCGACTACCTGCTCGATCCGCGCTATATGCAACTGGGCGCCGACAATGCCGCCGAAAGTGGCGGCAGCCTGCAGGTCTCGCATGATATCGACGCGGCCTATCGCGGTGCCGACGTGGTCTACGCCAAGAGTTGGGGTGCTTTGCCGTATTTTGGCGCCTGGGAAGGCGAGCGTGCGGTGCGTGATGCCTCGCGTAACTTCATGGTCGATGAGCGCAAGATGGCCCTGACCAACAATGCAATCTTCAGCCACTGCCTGCCCTTGCGCCGGAACGTCAAGGCCAGTGACGCGGTCATGGACTCCGAGCGCTGCAAGGTGATCGATGAGGCCGAGAATCGACTGCATGTGCAGAAGGCGGTGATGAGCTGGCTGCTCGAAGCCCAGGCGGCCCGTCGCAGCTGATCAGCATCGCCGCGCCAGGACCAGTACATCGGCCATGGCGCGCGCGAGCATTCCTCCAGATTTCAATCAGAACAGGTGTTCCCCATGTCCAAGGATCTCGTACTCGCGTTCTCCGGTGGTCTCGATACCAGCTTCTGTATTCCCTGGCTGCGCGAGCAGGGCTATGCCGTGCACACCGTGTTTGCCGATACCGGCGGTGTAGATGCTGAAGAGCGCGCCTACATCGAGGAGCGCGCGGCCGAGCTCGGTGCTGCCAGTCATCGCAGTGTCGATATCGCCCAGCCGATCTGGGACGAATTCGTGGTGCCGCTGCTGTTCGCCGGTGAGTGGTATCAGGGTCAGTATCCCCTGCTGGTTTCCGATCGTTATCTGATCGTGAAGGCTTCGCTGGCGCGCTGTGATGAACTGGGTACACGTATCTTTGCCCATGGCTGCACCGGCATGGGCAATGATCAGGTCCGCTTCGATCTGACTGCCCGCGCCCTCGGGGATTATCAGATCATCGCGCCGATCCGCGAGATCCAGCGAGAGGTTGGCGAAGTCCGCGCCTGGGAGCGCCAATACCTGGAGGACCGCGGCTTTGCCGTGCGCGACAAGGTCAAGGCCTACACGATCAATGAGAATGTGCTCGGCGTGACGCTCTCGGGTGGCGAAGTTGACCGCTTCGAGGCGCCCGGCCCGGGCGCGCGCGGCTGGTGCAAGCCGCGCAGCGAATGGCCGTCTGCGCCGCTGCGTGTGCGCATCGGTTTCGAGCGTGGCGTGCCGGTCAGCGTCGACGGCGAACGCCGCACTGGCCCGGAGATTCTGCAAGACCTCAATCGGCGGTTTGCCGAGTATGGTGTGGGTCGTTCGATCTACACCGGCGACACCACGATCGGGCTCAAGGGCCGCATCGTGTTCGAGGCGCCGGGCCTGGCGGCCCTGGCCCAGGCCCATCGTGCCCTCGAAGAATGTGTGCTGAGCAAGGCGCAAAACCGCTTCAAGCCCGACGTCGGCCGGCGCTGGGTCGAGCTTGCCTATGAAGGATTCTTCCACGATCCGCTCAAGCATGATCTCGATGCCTTCCTCGCCAGCACCCAGGCCCGTGTCACTGGCGAGGTCGACATCGAGACCGAGGGTGGCAGTGTCTGTGCGATCGCGGTGCGCTCGCCATATATTCTGAGCAGC
The DNA here is from genome assembly GCA_038255435.1 of Lysobacterales bacterium. Classification (GTDB taxonomy): domain Bacteria; phylum Pseudomonadota; class Gammaproteobacteria; order Xanthomonadales; family Ahniellaceae; genus 0-14-3-00-62-12. Next base: position 29,714 of record JBBSLG010000003.1, on the reverse strand, counting down.
GCCACCGCGACCTATGCCCAGACTGCAGACTGGGGCGTAGCCGAGGCCGACGGCTTCATTCGACTGTACGGCATGTCCAGCGGCCTCTGGGCCGATGTCGGTCGTCGCGCCGGAGCGTCGCCGCCTCATGATTGAACTGGTCCTGCAACATCTCGAGAATCTGGTCGGCTTCGATACCCGCAATCCGCCACGGAAGATCGCCGCCGACGGTATCTTCGATTACCTGAAGAGCCACCTGGTCGGCTTCGAGTTCGATCTGCGCGATCACGGTGCCGGCGCGATCAGTCTGCTCGCGCGCCGCGGCAGCCCTTCCACGGTGTTCAATGTGCATCTGGATACGGTCCCTTCTAGCGATGAGTGGACTGCTGATCCCTTGCGTCTGCGTGTCGACAACGAGCGCGCGATTGGCCTCGGTGCCTGCGATATCAAGGGTGCTGCTGCCTGTCTGCTGACGGCTGCTGCGGCCAGCAAGGGTGATGCGGCGTTCCTGTTCAGCACTGACGAAGAAGCCAATGATGCGCGCTGTATCGCGGCCTTCCTCAAGTCCGATCATGGCTTCAGCAATGCGGTGATCGCTGAGCCGACCATGGCCAAGGCCGTGCTCGCGCACCGTGGCATCGCCGCTGCGCGGGTGCTGTTCAAGGGTCGCAGTGGCCACGCCAGCGGAGCAGCCGCGGCAACCGATTCGGCAGTACACAGTGCAGTGCGCTGGAGTCACGCCGCGCTCAAACTGGTCGATAGCTATGCCAAGCAGCGCTTTGGCGGGCTGACCGGATTGCGATTCAATATTGGCCGCATCGAAGGCGGCATCAAGGCCAACATGATCGCGCCGAGCGCCGAAGTGCGCTTTGGATTTCGTCCCCTGCCATCGCAATCTTTCGAAGTGCTGCACACCGCGCTGCAGGCCTGTGCCGATAGCGCCGGAATCGAATCCTATGCCGAGACCTTTCGCGGTCCGCCGCTGCCCGCCGGCGATGTCGCGACTGCGGAGGAACGTAGATTGCAGGCCCGCGACTTCGCCGAAGGTCTTGGCTTGCCGATCGCAAACGCGGTGGATTTCTGGACCGAGGCATCCCTGTTCTCGCGCGCCGGGATGATCGCGATCGTGTATGGCCCAGGCGATATCGCGCAGGCACACAGTGCCGACGAATGGGTCGCGCTCGAACAACTGGATCAAGTTGCCCAGAGTTATCGGAGGATGTTTGGCCATGGAAGTCCCTGATCGACTGCGGCCGGTCATCGTCCGGCTGCTTTCCAACCTCGGCAGCGCCAAGGAAATCCAGCAATACCTGCGCCGCTTCTCGCAGCTCGACGCCGAGCGCTTCGCCGTGGTCAAGGTCGGCGGCGCCATTCTGCGCGATGAACTGGATGATCTGGCCTCCGCGCTGAGTTTTCTGCAACAGGTCGGGCTGACGCCGATTGTCCTGCACGGCGCTGGACCGCAGCTCAGCGAGGAGTTGGCTCGGCAGAATATCGACGCGCCGATCGTCAATGGCCTGCGGGTCACTTCTGCGGCTGCGCTGTCGGTGGTCCGCAGGGTTTTCCATGCCGAGAACCTGAAGCTGGTTGAGGCCCTGCACAGCGTTGGCGCGCATGCTAGTTCGGTGGTCGGTGGTGTATTCGAGGCCGACTTTCTCAATCGTCGCAAGTACGGACTGGTTGGCAAGGTCACCGGAGTCAATCTGCAGTCGATCAAGGCCAGCCTGAAGGCGGGTTCGATACCAGTGATCGCCAGTCTCGGTGAATCGGTGGGCGGCCAGATTCTCAATATCAATGCCGATATCGCAGCGAACGAACTGATCTCGGTACTGCGTCCCTACAAGATCGTGTTTCTGACTGGCACCGGCGGCCTGCTCGACGGATCGGGCGAACTGATTTCCTCGATCAATCTGAGCACCGATCTCGAAGCCCTGCGCGCGGCGCCGTGGCTGCACTCGGGGATGCGTCTGAAGGTCGAACAAATCGCCGATCTGCTGCAGCGACTGCCGGGCTCCTCGTCGGTGTCGATGACGCGGCCGGCTGAGCTCGCCAAGGAACTGTTCACCCATCGCGGCTCGGGCACCCTGATCCGCAAGGGTGAGGCCATACGTCGCTATACGCGCTGGAGCCAGATCGACAGCGAGCGCCTCAAGCACCTGATCGAGTCGGGATTCGGGCGCCGGCTGACCGCGGACTACTTCCGCAAGACCCGCCTGCATCGGGCTTATATCAGTGCCAATTATCGCGCCGCGTTGATCATCACCATGGAAGATGGCATCCCCCATCTGGATAAATTTGCTGTCGCCGAGGATGCCCAGGGTGAGGGCCTCGGACGCGCCGCGTGGTTGCGCATGAAAGCCGATACGCCGCAGTTGTTCTGGCGATCGCGGCCGGAAAATCCGGTCAACGAGTTCTATGGCGAGGAGTGCGATGGCTGTCTGAAGGGCGAACGCTGGACGGTGTTCTGGTATGGCCTGAACAACTTTGCCGATATCCAGCGCTGCGTTGAGCACTGCCGGGTGCGCCCGGCCACGCTGAAGGGTTGAGGACTATGCAAGCGATCGGTCAGGACTGGATCAAGCCGCTGCGACTGGCCGGCGCCCATGTCAGTCTCGAGCCCATGGCGCAGGATCACGTCGACGGATTGCGTCTGGCGGCCCAGGATGGCGAACTCTGGAAGCTCTGGTACACATCGGTGCCCGGCCCCGAGGAGACCACGACCTATGTCGAAAAAGCACTTGCTGCGCAAAGCGCTGGCAGCGCGATCGCCTTTGTGGTCCGCGACGTCAACGGCGTGATCGTCGGCAGCACCCGCTACGGCAATATCGACAGCGTCAACGGACGGGTGGAAATCGGCTGGACCTGGTACTCGGCGCGCGTGCAAGGCAGTGGATTGAACACCGAGGCCAAGTTTCTTCTGCTCGGCCATGCCTTCGAGGTGCTGCGGGCCAGCGCCGTGGAGCTGCGCACCAGTTGGATGAACCATCAGTCGCGGCGCGCCATCGAGCGCCTCGGTGCCAAGCAGGACGGGGTACTGCGCAACCACATCCGGCTGCCCGAAGGTGGCTACCGCGATACCGTGGTCTACTCGATCATCGAGTCGGAGTGGCCGGCAGTGAAACGACAGCTGCGCTTTCTGATGGAACGGGGAGGGCCGCGCGCATGACGTTCCGTATCGGCATCGTGGGCGCGCGCGGGCACGTCGGCAGTGAGCTGATCAGCCTGGTGAGCGATCACCCCGATCTGGAGCTTGGTTTCGTGTCCTCGCGGGAACGCGTGGGTCAGGCCCTGGCCCAGCACGAACCCGGCTACCAGGGTGGCATGGTGTACACCTGCCACGGTCCCGAGCAGGCGGCCGGACAGGGCGTTGATGCGATGATTCTCGCCCTGCCCAATGGCATGGCTGCGCCGTTTGTGGCTGCTGTAGACGTGACTGCGCAGCCTTGCGTCCTGGTCGATCTGTCGGCGGACTACCGGTTCGACCCGACCTGGTACTACGGTCTGCCCGAGCTCACCCGCGCGCGATCGGCCGGCCAGACGCGCATCAGCAACCCGGGCTGCTATGCCACGGCGATGCAACTGGCGTTGGCTCCGGTCCGTGAACTGCTCGCTGGCCCCGCGCAGTGTTTCGGCGTCTCCGGCTACAGCGGGGCTGGCACCAGTCCTTCCGACCGCAACGATCCGGCCAAGCTGCACGATAATCTGATGCCCTATGCCCTGACCGGGCATATCCATGAGCGCGAAGTCAGTCGTCATCTTGGCCACGATGTGGAGTTCATGCCCCATGTTGCGCCGCATTTTCGCGGGATCACGATGACCGTGAACATGCATTTTGTGCTGCCGCAGCGTCGCGACGCACTCTGGGCGCGCTACTGGCAATATTATTCGGGAGAAAAATTATTGCGCTTGAGTGAGAATGCACCGTGGGTGAGTGCGATTGCCGGACAGCATTACGCCGAGATCGGTGGGCTGACTCTGTCTGCCGATGGCGGCAGAGCGGTGGTCGTTGCCACCCTCGACAACTTGCTCAAGGGTGCGGCAACCCAGGCAGTGCAGAATCTCAATCTTGCCCTGGGGCTGCCCGAGTTTTCCGGCCTTGATGATGGGCCTTGATGGATTGGAGATGCCGAGATGAGCGAGCCGATCTGGAAAAAAAGCGACAGCGTGGTCGACGCGCGGCTGATGCGTTTCCTCGCCGGAGAGGACGTCGTTCTTGATCGTGAGCTGTTCGTCTTCGATATCGAGGCGACCCAGGTGCATGCCCGTGGCCTGGCCCGTATCGGCATCATTGCACCTGCCGATGCGGACGAAATTTCGCAGTCTCTGGCGCAATTGCGCGAAGATTTCCTGAGCGGCCGATTTGTACTGGAGCCGCCGGCCGAAGACTGTCACTCCGCGATGGAAAACTGGCTGACCGACCGCCTCGGCGATCTCGGTCGGCGTATCCATACCGGACGCAGCCGCAACGATCAGGTGCTGGTGGCGATGCGCCTGTATCTGCGCGACCGCCTCAATCGATTGGCGCGGCAGGCACATGCGCTGGCCGCGCAGTGTTTGCGTCGAGCTTCAGGCGAGACGTCCCTGCCGATGCCGGGCTACACACATCTGCAACGCGCCGTGGTGTCGTCCACCGCGATGTGGTGGGCAGGCTGGTCGGAGACCTTTGCCGACAGTGCCGCGCTGGCGCTGCGCACGCGTGACTGGGTCAATGCCAATCCGCTTGGTACCGCGGCGGGCTACGGGGTAAATCTGGCGCTGGATCGCGACTATACGACGGTTGCGCTGAAGTTCGACCGCATGCAGATCAGCCCGATCGCGGCCCAGCTTTCGCGCGGAAAGTACGAATGGCAGGCGCTGGCCGCCCTGGTCCAGACACTCAATGATGTGCGTCGGCTGTCCTGGGATATCAGCCTGTTCACCAGCGCGGAGTTCGGTTTTGCCCAGTTGCCTGCCGCGTTTACTACCGGCTCTTCACTGATGCCCAACAAGTGCAATCCTGACGTGGTTGAATTGTTGCGCGCCGCTCCGGCAGTCGCGCTCGGCGCAATGAGCGAGCTTTCGGCGCTGGCATCGCTGCCATCGGGCTATCACCGTGACCAGCAGGCCGGCAAGGCGCCATTGCTGCGCGCGTTTGCCCATGGCCTGGACAGCCTGTCGATCTGCGAGTCGCTGCTCGATGCGGTGCAGTGGGACGAAGCGGCAATGCGTGCTGCCATAGATCCAGGAATGTATGCCACCGACGTCGCCATCGAATTGGCGCGCAGCGGTGTGCCGTTTCGCGAAGCCTATGGACAGGCGGCCGATCCCGCCACCTGGGAGGGCGAGCGCAGCGCTGAAGGCAGTCTCGCCGCCCGGGTTTCGGCGGGTGGTGCGGCCAATCCCTGTCTGGACGGTCTGCGCGTTCGTCTGGCCTCGCTGGCATCGGCGTTTTGAAGCGGCGCTGATTTCGCTTGTGCGCAGGCTGAAAGCGCCGGCAACTGAAACTTGGCGCAGTCAGCCGGGCAGGGGGATGAATTCCTTGTTGTCCAGATCCGGCAGCTTCATGCGACCCGCGCGCCAGTCGGCCTTGGCCTGCTCGATTCGTTCCTTCGACGACGACACGAAGTTCCAGTCAATGAAGCGCGGGCCGACGGGCTCTCCGCCGAGCAGCATGACGATGGCCGCTGTGCGGGCTTCGAACAGCACGGGCTGCCCCGCACGGAAGACCAGCATCTGGCCGTCGCGATAGGTTTGGCCGAGCACTTCCACCTCGCCACGCACGATATAGGCCGCGCGCTCCGGGTACTCCGCGGGCAGGCTGGCACGCGTGCCAGGCTCCAGCTGCCAATGCACGTAGAACAGCGGTGAGTGAGTCTTCACCGCCGCTCGCGCACCGAACGCCTGGCCCGCGATCAGGCGGGCTTGCAGCCCGCCGCCGCTGTAGCTGGGCAGTTCGTCGCCTTCATGGTGGGCAAAGCTCGGTGCACATTCCTCATCCTCGCTGGGCAGAGCGATCCACGCCTGGATGCCGTGCATCGGGCCGCCCTCGGCGCGTGCACGCTCGAACCGTTCGGAGTGGGTTATCCCGCTGCCAGCGGTCATCCAATTGACCTCGCCCGGGCGTATCGCCTGCTCCGAGCCGACGCTGTCCCGGTGCATCATCTCGCCCTCGAACAGATAGGTCACGGTCGACAGGCCGATATGCGGGTGCGGCCGGACGTCGACTTCGCGCGGAATTCCTGCGGCAAACGCGACCGGCCCGATATGGTCGAAAAACACGAACGGTCCGACCATGCGTTGCTGGGCATGGGGCAGCACCCGCCCGACGTCGAAGCCGCCGAGGCTCTTGCGTCGCTGCGAAAACACCTGATCAATCATCGTCGTAGCTCCCTGCCAGGGTGGCGCCGTCCCGTGCTGCGGATCGACAGCGCCAGCTTAAGGCCCAGTCGAATCAAATGGGAGCACGGCTGGCGCAGTGCCCGCTTGCACGACTGCAATTGCTCGATCATGCCCGCGGTGGCTGGGGCACAGGCACAAAAAAACCCGCGTGACGCGGGCTTTTTTATCAGATGGTCGGGGTGACAGGATTCGAACTTGCGACTTCTACCTCCCGAAGGTAGCGCTCTACCAGGCTGAGCTACACCCCGACTCGTGAGGGGGCGCATGCTAGCGAGCATGGCCTGGAATGGCAACATAAGTTTCTCTACAGCGGGTTCGCTCGGGGATCGTTTGCGTTTTGAGACTTGTTTCACAGTTTGGGATCGTTCAGCAGGATAAACGGTCATCCAGACCAGACGGGCGGAGTCAGTGGCCGGATGCTCAGGGAGGTGGTGATAGGGTCCGGTGGGGCACCGGAGGGGAGCTGGCGACTGTGACCGTTGCCTGCAAATTGGCTTCAAATGTGGCGCTAAGAGCGCGTTTTTTCAGGAAATGGTGCTAACATTTACGCTGATTACCTTGGCCTTTCACTTTGCTTTCACGAGGAGCTTTACCATGGCGCTGGAGCGCACGTTGTCCATCATCAAGCCCGATGCCGTCGCCAAAAACGTCATTGGACAAATCTATTCCCGTTTTGAAGCTGCCGGTCTGCGGATCGTCGCCGCCAAAATGAAGCAGCTCTCACAGTCTGAGGCCGAGGGTTTTTACGCGGTTCACCGTGAACGCCCGTTCTTCAAGGACCTCGTCAAGTTCATGATCTCCGGTCCGGTGATGATCCAGGCACTCGAGGGCGACAACGCCGTCGCCAAACACCGCGACCTGATGGGCGCGACCGATCCGAAGAAGGCTGCTGCGGGAACCATTCGCGCGGATTTCGCAGAATCGATCGACGCCAACGCCGTGCACGGCTCTGATGCAGAAGAGACCGCACGCAACGAAATTGCCTATTTTTTCTCCGGCATCGAACTCTGCCCGCGGGCCTGATCATCGGAGTATTTCTGTTGTCATGACATCCACTTCCGTCCAACGCACCAATCTGTTCAACCTGGCCAAGCCGGGAATGGAGCAGTTTTTCGTGGGGCTGGGCGAGAAGCGGTTCCGTGCGCAGCAGATTCTCAAGTGGTTGTATCACCAGCAGGTGGACAACTTCGACGAGATGACCGATGTCGGCAAGGCGTTGCGGGGCAAACTCGATGAGCTTGCGGAGTTGAAGCTTCCCAAACTGATCCACGAGCAAGTCGCTGCTGATGGCACGATGAAGTGGGTGCTCGGCCTCGATGGTGGCAATGCCATCGAGACCGTCTACATACCCGAAGCGGATCGCGGCACGCTCTGTGTCTCGTCGCAAATCGGCTGTGCACTCAACTGTACCTTTTGTTCGACCGCGACCCAGGGCTTCAATCGCAATCTGACCACCGCCGAGATCATTGGCCAGGTTTGGGTCGCTGCCAAGCGCATCGGTAGTGTGCATCGCGACAATCGCCTGAGTGAGCGGCGCATCACCAATGTGGTGATGATGGGTATGGGCGAGCCGCTGCTGAATTTTGATGCGGTCACCGATGCCATGGACCTGATGCGCGACGATTTCGGTTTCGGCCTGGCCAATCGTCGTGTCACGCTGTCGACTGCAGGACTGGTACCCGGCATAGACGCGCTGTCAACGCGCTGCGATGTCAGCCTTGCGGTCTCGCTGCACGCGCCGACCGATGAGCTGCGCAGCACCCTGGTTCCGCTCAACAAGAAATATCCGATCGCCGAATTGCTGGCTGCCTGTCAGCGCTATCAGGCGCGCCGGCCGCGCTCGTCGATCACCTTCGAGTACACCCTGATGAAGGGGATCAACGATCACCCGGAACATGCCCGCAAGCTGATCAAGTTGCTACGCAAGGTTCCAAGCAAACTCAACCTGATTCCGTTCAACCCGTTCCCAGGCACGCAGTATGAGCGCTCCACACCGGAAGCCATCGAGGCGTTCAAACGCATCGTAATGTCCTCTGGCCTGATCGCTACTGTGCGGCGCACACGTGGGGATGATATCGATGCGGCCTGCGGCCAGTTGGTCGGCCAGGTGCTCGACCGTACGCGGCGTAGTCGTGAACACAAGGCCAAGCTGGAGGCGCGCGCCGATGCGGCATGATCTGCGCCTGATCCTGGTGTCCCTGGTGGCGGTGTCGGCCGGCATGCTGGTGGGCTGTGGCAGTGCCGAGAAAAAGCCAGGAAATTTCAACCCGGCGCCGGGTGCTGCCGCGAACAATTCGCGCTCCAGCAGTTCGCGCAACCAGGAGCCTGATCGCGAGGAGGCTTCGCGCCTCAATGTGTCCCTGGGCCAGGCCTATCTCGCCAAGGGCCAACTCGAGCAGGCGATGGACAAGCTGCAGAAGGCGGTCCAGCTCAATCCGAAGTCGAGCGATGCGCACACCTTGCTGGCCGTGCTCTACGAGCAGATCAATAATGACAAGCGCGCGGAAGAGCATTACCTGCGCGCCTACAAACTGACGCCCGAACTCGGAGCCAGCAACAACAACCTGGGCCGCTTCTACTGTGCGCGCGGAAAATTTGTCGAGGCGGACAAACATTTTGCCGCGGCACTGGCCGATCCCTTCTACAAGAATCCGGAAACCGCCCTGGTCAATCGGGCAGCCTGCGCCATGCGTTGGGGCAAGCGCGATTTGGCGGCGGAGAGTCTGCGCCTGGTGTTGCAGGCATCACCCGAACACTCGCAGGCGCTGCGGCAGATGGCCCAGCTCGCTTTTGAAGACCGCGACTATATGCGGGCACGTGCCTTCATCGAGCGCCATCTCTCCGGAGCCCCGGCGGCTCCAGACTCTCTGCTGTTGGGAATGCGGATCGAGACTGCGTTGGGTGACCGCCGCGCGATCGACAGCTACCGGCGCAGGCTGTTGACCGAATTTCCCGAATCCGACCAGGCCCTCAGTGTGGCCAAGGCTAGCAACTCGCCATGAGCAAGAAAAAGCGCGCAAGAGTTGATGTCGAAAGCGGGCTCGCCGGCGCCAGGTCGCCGCTGGGCGCGCAGCTTGATCTCGCCGTGTCCGCTGATGTCGAGCAGGGCAGGCTGGTCGTCGAGCAGAGTCCCGCCCAGGGCTCTGCCAATAGAATTGTCGAACCCGCGCCGGAGCCGGTGCTGGCCGAGTCTGGCGCTGAGGCCGGTTCGGCTGCGATTGAGCAGGCGCGGGCTGTTGTGCCCGAGGTGCCAGTGGATGAGATCGTCCTGGCTCCGACCCGGGCCGAGCAGCCCGAGCTGGCGATTGACCTGCCGGGGAGTGAACAGGCAGCGCAGGAGGATATTTACGGACTTCCGGCGACGGAAGTCGGGGGTATGGCTGCGGTCAAAGAAGTGCAGTCCGTTGCAGTGGAAGTTGCACCCTCGCTGAGTCAGCGTCTGCGCGCCGCGCGCGAAGCCAAGGGGCTCAGCCGCGAGGAAATGGCGCGCCGCATGCGTGTCTCACCGAGCGTGATCCAGGACATCGAGAACGACCAGTGGCAGCGCCTCGGCGCAGCTGTCTACGTGCGCGGGCATCTGACCAGTTATGCCCGTAGCCTTGATGTGCCGACGATCGTCGTGCGCCATGCCTTGCGCGATATTGAAGGTCCCGTCCCACTTGCCCTGACCGTCGCTGCAGTGCCATCTTCGGCGTGGCGGCGCTATGCCGCCGGTGCGACCTATGTGGTCCTCACCTTGCTCCTGGCGATTCCGGTATTCAATCTGATTCCCAAGCGCGGCATCAATTCTCCGGTGCCGCAGGTTCGCCTGATGGAAGAAAGTGAGCTCGGTGCGAGTGCGATACCAGATTCGACCCAACAGCCAGCGCAAGCCGGAGATCGGCCGGAATCGATCGGTCCGCCCAGCAGTCTTGCGGCGGATCCGACCGCGGCATTGCTGGATCAGGCGCCCCAGGCGACGGCTCCGTTGATGGCGTCAATGACCCCGATGGGGAACTCCGCGTCTGCGGAAACTGGTGATCAACACCGGATCGAAATGTCCTTCAGCCAGGACAGCTGGCTGGAAGTCATGGATGCTTCGGGCGCCCGCATCGACTATGGAATGGCACGTGCAGGCGATCGTCGCGTCCATTTGGCGCGTGGCCCGGTCACCATGATTGTCGGCAACGCCGAAGGTGCCCAGCTGCGTGTGGACGGAAAGCCGGTGGATCTGGCACCGTTTGCGCGCCTGAACGTAGCCCGTCTCAGGCTGTTCGAGGCCGAGCCGACAAGCACCACTCCCTCGCGTTAGAATGCGCCGCCGGGCTTTGGACCCGGACTCAGGCAATCAACTGGAATCCCATGGCAAACGAACATCTCGACGACCACGAGCTCGGTGAGCTTGCGCGCAATTGGTTGCGCAATAATTTTGGCGCCATCCTGATCGGCCTCGCTGGCGGTCTGGCCTTGATCTGGGGCTATGGCAAGTACCAGGACTGGCGCGTTACGGCGCGTGATCGCGCTGGTCTCGATTACGGGCGCTATCTTGCCGCAGTCGAGAAAAAGGATGCCGACGAGATCCAGAAAATTGGCGCTGAGCTGCGCTCCAAGTTCAAGGACTCGCCCTATGCGGTGTTGACCGCGATGAGCGAGGCGGAGCGCGCCCTGGCCGCCGGCGACAAGAAAGAGGAGGCGCTTGCGTCTCTGCGTTGGGCTCAGGCCAATGCCAATTCTCCGGAATTGAAAGATCTCGCCAGCCTCCGTCTGGCGCGGGCCCTTATCGATTCGAACAAGCTGGATGAGGCCCTCAGCGTAGTGAATGGCATCAAGTCCATCGGTTTTGGCGGTCCTGTCAACGAGGTCCGGGGCGACATCCTGCTCGCCCAGGGCAAGTCGGCTGACGCAAAACTGGCCTACGAGCAGGCGCTTGCCGAACTCGATGCGGTTACACCTCGACGCAAGTTTGTCGAGATGAAGCGTGACGACATCGCGGCGACGGCGAATAGCTCCAAGGCGGGTGGCTGATGCGCCGCCTCGGCTGGCTGCTGATCGCACTGGCAGTATTGCCAGGTTGCAAGTTCTTCAAAGGCAAGAGCAAAGACACGCTCGAGCCGCCTGCAGCCCTGGTTGAATTCAAGTCATCGCTGCGGGTCGAGCGGATCTGGTCGACCAGTACCGGTGACGGCGTTGATCGAACCGGTGTCCGGCCGCGTCCCGCGTTTTCGGATGGCCGGATTTTTGTCACCGATATCGAAGGCGGCCTGCTGGCCTACTCGGCCGACAGCGGCAAGCAGCTGTGGCGCTACAAAAGCGCCGAGCGACTGGTCTCGGGTGCCGAGGCGCGTGATGGTCTGGTCGTCGCCGGCAGTATTGACGGGCTGGTGATTGCTGTTGATGCCGACAGTGGCGCCGAGCGTTGGACGCATAGGGTCTCCTCTGAGCTGGTAGTCGCGCCGGTCATCGGTGCCGAAGTGGTCGTTGCCCGCTCCAATGATGGCCGGGTGCATGGTCTTTCGGCCGCTGATGGCAAGCTACTCTGGCAATTCGATCGCAGCACCCCGTTGATCAGTGTGCGCGGCAATGGTCCGCCATTGCTGGCAGCGGGCAAGGTCTATATTGGCTACGACAATGCTCGAGTGGTCGCGCTCAATGTGGCTGATGGCGTTCTGCTGTGGGAACAGACCATCGCGAGGCCGGATGGCCGCACCGAACTGGAGCGCATGAACGATATCGACGGTGAGCTTCAGCTGATCGACGACGCGCTCTATCTGGTCGCCTACCGCGGTCAGATAACGGCCCTGTCGATCGACAACGGACGTCCGCTCTGGAGTCGTGACCTGTCTTCCTACTCCGGTGTATCGAGCTCGGGCGACACGCTCTACAGCGTCGATGACGAAGGAATCCTGTGGGCGGTCGATCGCCGCAGCGGCAGTTCGCTTTGGCGCCAGGATGCGTTGGCGCATCGCTGGATGACCACGCCCCAGGTGATGGCTGACCATATTGTGGTCGGCGACGTTGAAGGCTATGTCCATTGGCTCAAGCGCGAAGACGGGACAACGGCAGCGCGCTTCCGTGTCGGCAAAAAGGGCATCCGTTCCACGCCCCTGGTTGTCGGCAATCGCGTTTACGTCGCCTCGGTGGATGGCAAGCTTGCGGCGTTCCAGGCAGGCGGCTGACAGCGGCTTCGGCTGAGCGTCAACTGTCCAGCAATACCCGGCCGCCGAAGCGGCCTCCAGGCCAGCGGATCGATTCCCGCTGGCCTCGTCCGTGGCGCTCGCGCTATCTTGTCTGCGCACGGGCAGAGGGCGAGCCGCAGAATACTGCGGCTTGATGCGTCCTTCCCACCCCAATTTAGCCGCCGTGACCGGGTCACGGCCCCCAAGAGGCTTGGAATACGATGTTGCCTGTAGTGGCCCTGGTCGGCCGACCGAATGTCGGCAAGTCGACACTCTTCAATGTGCTCACCCGCACCCGCGATGCGCTGGTTCATGACGAGCCCGGTGTCACCCGCGATCGTCACTATGGTGTCTGCCGAGTGGGTGAGCAGCCATTTTTCATCGTCGATACGGGTGGCCTGACCGACGAGCGCGAGCTGTTGGCGGAGGCCACAGTGCGTCAGTCGCTGGCAGCCGTCGACGAAGCCAATCTCGCGGTGTTTGTGGTTGATGCCAAGGACGGGCTCACCGCCGCTGACCGCAATATTCTCGCGCAGCTCCGCCGTTTTGGTCGTTCGATCATCCTTGCCGTCAACAAGACCGATGGCAAGGATTTGCAGGATTCACTGGCCGAGTTCAGTGAGCTTGGTCTGTCGCAGGTGTTCGCCATCTCGTCTGCACACAAGCGCGGCATCGATTCGCTGGTTGCCGAGATCGAAGCGCAACTGCCGCCGCCGCCGGAAGAGAAAATCACTCTGCGCATGCCGGGCACGCGCGTGGCGATCATCGGCCGACCCAATGTCGGCAAGTCGACCCTGGTCAATCGCCTGCTCGGCGAAGACCGCATGATCGCCTCCGAGGTTCCCGGTACTACGCGTGATGCCATCGAGATTGCGATCGAACGCGATGGCAAACCCTATGTGCTGATCGACACAGCAGGTGTCCGGCGCAAGTCGAAAGTTGAAGAAGCGGTTGAGAAGTTCAGCATCATCAAGACCCTGCAGGCCTTGGAGCGCGCTGACGTGGCCGTGCTGATGATCGATGCCCAGGAAGGCGTGACCGACCAGGATGCCTCGGTGCTCAGTCTTGCCCTGCAGGCCGGCCGCGCCCTGGTTGTTGCGATCAACAAGTGGGATGGCCTGAGCACCTACCAGCGTGAGCGCTGTGAGGTTGAACTCGATCGCAAATTGATCTTCGTGCCCTGGGCCGAGCGTCTTTTCATCTCGGCCAAGCATGGTTCCGGCCTGGGCGAACTGATGATCGCCGTGGATCGTGCAGCGACTTCGGCCGCAGCAAATTTTGGCGCTTCGGAAGTGACCAAGGCACTGGAAATGGCGGTCGAGAGTTTTCATCCGCCGGCGGTTTCCGGTCATGTTGCCAAGCTTCGCTACGCGCACTTCGGCGGCAGTTTTCCGCCGCGTATCGTCGTTCACGGCAACCGCCTCGAATCCTTGCCGCAGAGCTACATTCGCTACCTCGAGAATTTCTTCCGCAAGCGCTTCAAACTGGTCGGCACCCCCATCGTGATGGATTTCCGCAAGGGCGAGAACCCGTTTGCCGACAAGAAGAATGTGTTGACCGAGAAGCAGGTGCAACGGCGCCGCCGGCTGATGCAACATGTGAAGAAGCGATGACGGCTCGCCAGCCGTCGCGCCCGCAGCACTGTCTTTAGTCAGAGCCCGCCCCGAGGATCTGGTGGCATAATCGCCAGCGAGCATGGGCGAGGTCGAACGATGTCAGCATTGGAAGTAACCGGGGGCGTGCTGGCAGGTGGGCGCGGCCTGCGTATGGGCGGGCGTGACAAGGGACTTGTCGAGATCGGATCTCGTACCCTGGTCGAACGGACCTGCGCGCAGTTGCAAGCTCAGGTCAGCACGATCCTGATCAGCGCGAACCGTAATCTCGATCGCTACGCCGAGACCGGTTTCGCTGTGTATCCCGATGACAGTGCCGGATTTCTTGGCCCTCTGGCCGGAATCGCCACCCTGCTGGCGCGTCTGCAGACGCCCTTCCTGGTGACCGTGTCCTGCGATGCGCCGAATTTCCCTTCCGATCTGGTTGCGCAGTTGCTGCGGCGACAGCGTGAGACGTCTGCGGATGTGGTGGTGGCGCAGGATGGCGAGCAGCGCCAGTTCCTGTTTGCGCTGTACCGCCGGGAAATGGCCGAAATAGCCGAACGCGCCCTCGAGTCCGGGGAGCGTGCAGTCTGGCGTTGGCACGAGAAGCTCAATGTTGCCGAGTGCAGCATGCCGGGTACGGCTGCGCTGTTTCGCAACGTGAACTCCGAACTCGATCTCAAGTCCAGCTGAAGTCGCCCGCAGCCATGGCGCTGATTCCATTTCAACTGGCGCTGGACAAGGTGATCGAAGCTGGCGCGCAGCATGCCTTGGCCATCGAATCGATCGGGATTGAATTCGCCGCCGGACGTATTGCGGCCGAAGACATCCGCGCTCCGTTTGCGGTTCCCGGTTTCCGTCATTCGGCGATGGACGGTTTTGCCATTCGTGACGGCAGGGCGGCAGCGACCAATGCGGAATTTCGCATCGTCGGCCAGATGCTTGCCGGTGATCGGCCATTTGGCGCGCTCAAACCTGGCGAAGCGGTGCTGATCGCGACCGGCGCGATGCTGCCTGATGAGGCGACCCGAGTGGTTCCTCGTGAGGCTTCACATGGGGCAGGGAAAGACGCGGTACTGCTCGATTGGGGCGAGGGATCGCCCACGCACATCCGCGGTGCCGAGGACGACTATGCAGCGGGTGCCCTGGCGATTTCTGCGGGCAGTCGACTGGGATTTGCCGGCCTGGGTGCCCTGGCGTCCTTCGGATCGACACAGATGCGTGTCGCCGCCAAGCCGCGTGTCAGCGTACTGGTCACTGGATCGGAGTTGGTCCCGGCTGGTGCGCCGCGTCCGCCCGGACGAATACATGACAGCAATGCCGCGACCCTGCGTGGACTCCTGCTCGGTGAGGATATCGACGTCGCACCGGGCCCGGCCCTCGCCGACGATATCGGGTTGATTCGCGCGGAATTGTTGCGCGCCTGTGCCCAATCCGATCTGGTGATCAGTAGCGGAGGTGCCTCGGCCGGAGTCGCTGACTTCATGCCGCGGCTACTCGGCGAATTGGGTGAGGTGATTTTCTGGAAGGTCGCGATGCGGCCCGGAATGCCCGTGCTGTTCGGTCGGATCGGGTCGTGTCTGGTGCTTTGCCTGCCCGGAAATCCGGTTGCGGTGGTTGCCGGATTTCTGAGTCTGGTGCGTCCGCTGTTGCGCAGGATGCAAGGTGCGCCACCACCGGCCGCGGACTACGCGCAACTTGGCGAGGCCGCCAGCAAGCATCACGATCGCCTGGAATTTCGCCGTGCGACCGTGCAAATCGATGCCCAGGGCATCCAGCGCGCACATTTGCACGCTGCGCTGAGTTCGGGCGTTCTGCGTAGTGTCGTGGAATCCAATGCCCTGGTAGTGCTGGAAGCCGAGCGTCAGCAGTGGAGCGTCGGCGATGTCGTGGCGGTGATGCGCTACCGCTGAGCAGAGCCACAGGTGCGCAGGCCGGTGCAGATCGATAGACTGATGCGATGAACCAACTGGAAATTTCGGTGGAGCAGGCGCATAACGCTCAATCCGCGGGCGCCCTGATGCTCGATGTGCGTGAATCAGCGGAACGCCTGTCGGGCTATCCGGTCGGCAGCTTGCATGCGCCGATGTCGCAGGGCTTTGCTCGATTGTTCGCGGAGTTGCCACGTGATCGGCAGATCCTGTTGTACTGCGCGGCGGGCGTACGTTCGCTGCATGCGGCGGCCGCGTTTCGCGCGGCTGGATTTGCTACGGCGGTGTCGGTAAGTGGCGGCCAGTACGCCTGGCAGGCGCTGCAGTTTCCCCTCGAGCTGCCGGGTCGGGATGAGCCGGCACGCTCTGATCGCTATGCACGCCACTGGCGACTGGACGAGGTCGGAATCGAAGGCCAGCGTCGTCTGCTCGATTCCCAGGTACTGCTGGTCGGCGCGGGTGGCCTGGGCTCACCCATCGCCCTGTACCTGGCGGCAGCCGGCGTCGGACATATCCGAGTAGTCGATGATGATCGCGTCGAGCGCAGCAACCTGCAACGCCAGGTTATCCATCGCGATCAGGACATCGGTACCAAGAAAGTGGGCTCTGCTGCGCGGGCGCTCAGCGCGCTCAATCCGGATGTACAGGTCGAGGCGATCGATGCCCGACTCGGTCCGGACAATGTCGATGCCCTGATCCAGGGCTGCGATGTCGTGATCGATGGCGCCGACAATTTCCCCACCCGCTATCTGATCAATTCTGCCTGCATCCGCGCCGAGGTGCCCTGGGTCTATGGCGGCGTCCAGCAGTTCGAGGGTCAGGTCAGTGTGTTTGCGCCACATCTCAACCGCGGCGTTGCACCCTGTTATTGCTGCCTGTTCGCTCAGCCGCCGGGGGCGGGAGAGGCGCCCAATTGCGCCGAGGCCGGTGTGCTCGGCGTGCTCCCGGGCATTGTCGGTACCTTGCAGGCCAACGAGGTACTGAAGCTGTTGCTGGGTATCGGCGCGCCTCTGATCGGTCGACTGCAGTGTTTCGATGGACTTGCCGGGTCGTTTCGCGAGTTGCGCTTTCGCGCTGATCCGGACTGTGCGGATTGCGGCGCCGGCCGTGCCGCTGATGTGATGGCGGATACGCAGACGCGGTGCCGCGCCTGAATGGCTGGCGCCTCACCGCAACATGCGGCATTCTGATCGCATGAATCGACGTATCGCTTTTGTTGCCAGCCGTTCCGATGAAGCCCAATCGGCCCTGGCCGCGATGCAGGCCGCGTACGGTGATCACAGCCCGGCGGATGCCGATGTGATTGTCGCGCTGGGCGGGGACGGCTTCATGCTGCAGACCCTGCACCGATACCGCGAGCGCGCTAAGCCGGTGTTCGGCATGAAACTCGGCAGCGTCGGGTTTTTGATGAATGCCTGGCGACCCGATGACCTGCTGGCGCGTCTGGATCGTGCCGAGGCGACCTTGCTCCGCCCGCTGGAAATGAGTGTGGTTTCCGACTCCGGCTCGACCATCGAGGCAGTGGCATTCAATGAAGTCTCCCTGCTGCGCCAGACCAAGCAGGCTGCGCATATGCGCATCCTGCTCAATGGCTCGGAGAAAATTTCTGAGTTGATCTGCGATGGACTGCTGCTGGCGACGCCGGCCGGCAGTACCGCTTACAATCTCTCGGCGTTTGGCCCGATCCTGCCGCTCGACAGCCGTCTGTTGGCTCTGACGCCGATCTCGCCGTTCCGGCCGCGACGATGGCGCGGTGCGATTCTGCCGGCACATGTCGAGGTCAAGCTGGAAATCCTTGATCATTACAAGCGGCCGGTCAGTGCCACCGCCGATGCCAACGAGGTGCGTGATGTCGTCGAGGTCACCATCCGCGAATCGCGCGAGCGCACCGTGACCCTGTTGTTTGACCCTGAACACAAACTAGAAGATCGCATCATCAATGAACAATTCATGCTCTAGTCCAAGTCGAATTGCGCGCGCACAGGCTCAGCCGTTTGCAACCCTGCTGATAGCGTCCGTGTTCTGGGCCGCCGCGGGCGGCGCGCTGGCTGCACAGCCTGAGGCATCCGGTCATGCACGTGCTGGCATGGATCCCGGGATCAGTGCAGCGCTGAACAGAAAATCCAAGCAGCTGGTGCGCGTGCTGATCGAGCCCAGGTTCAGATCCGAAAAGTTATTGCCGCCACGCTCGGCACTGCTGCGCGATGAAAGACTGCGCCAGAGCTATGCCGAACTTTCCGTTGCGGCGCGGGCCTCACAGGCTCCCATCGAAGCATGGTTGCGCGCGCAGGGAATTGCGTATCGCAGTTTCACCGTGGTCAATGCGATTGCGGCTGAGTTGACATCGGCACAACTGGTCGAACTTGCCGCGCGCGGCGATGTTCGTTACCTCGCCGATGACCGCGTCATCCGCAATCGACTACCCGGCGCCGACGCGGCGAAGGATGCCTGCACAGGCACCAATACGACGACCTGGGGCATCCAGCGGGTCAATGCCGATGATGTATGGGCCCTCGGTTTCCGCGGGCAGGGAGTCGTGGTAGCCGGGCAGGATACCGGCTACGACTTCGATCATCCGGCGTTGCTTGCTCAGTACCGCGGCAACGGCCCGACGGTGCAGCACGACTACAATTGGCATGATGCGATCCGCAGCCTGATTGGCGTCGGCAGCAATAGTTGCGGCCTGGATCTGCAATCTCCCTGTGACGACAACAACCATGGCACGCATACCATGGGCACCATGGTCGGCCAGGACGACAGCAATGGCTTTACCGTCGGCGTCGCCCCCGACGCGCAATGGATCGGCTGTCGCAATATGGAGGAGGGTGATGGCACCCCCTCGACCTATCTTGAATGCTTCGACTGGTTTCTCGCGCCGACCGATCTGGCCAACCAGAATCCCGATCCGAGCAAGGCACCGCACGTGATCAACAACTCCTGGGGTTGTCCGACCTCGGAGGGTTGCACGTCGGCGAACTGGGCGCAGATGGATACCGCAGTCAACAACTTGACGGCAGCCGGTGTGCTGGTCGTGGCCTCGGCGGGCAATTCGGGATCGTCGGGCTGCGGCTCGATCAATACGCCTGCCGCAATGTACGCGGGCGCGTTGACCGTTGCCTGGACCAATCAGGCTGTCAACAATCCGTTGAATTCCAGCAGTTCACGTGGCCTGGTAATCGTCGACGGCAGCAACCGGATGAAGCCGGATATTTCGGCGCCCGGCAGTTCGGTCTGTTCCACGATTCCCGGTACCGGCTACAGCAGTGCCTTCAGCGGCACCAGCATGGCCGGTCCGCATGTTGCGGGTGTGGCCGCGCTGTTGATGAGTGCCTTTCCCGAGTTGAAGAATGATCCGCCCGCTGTCCGTGACATCCTGCAGCAGAGCGCATTGCCCTTGCCGCAGGCCGGTACGTGCAACGGTGCGGCCGGGTCACTGCGGCCGAACCCGTTCACCGGCTATGGTCTGGTCGATGCGGTGGCGGCTTATCAACGCGCCTTGGCCGCGGGCTCGTTCGCCGACGGATTCGAATGAATCAAGGCGCAATCCAGCAGCCGATGCAGGGTGCCGTCGATAACCGGTTCGTCGTCGCGATCTCGTCGCGCGCCTTGTTCGATCTGCAGGAAAGTCATCATCTGTTCGAGCGCGAGGGTCTGGATGCCTATCGCCGCTTCCAGGTAGAACACGAGAACGATCTGCTTGAGCCCGGTATCGCTTTTCACCTGGTACAGAAACTGCTGCGGTTGAATGGCCGCAGCGCGCACGCGCCGAGCATCGAAGTGATCCTGCTGTCGCGCAATTCTTCCGATACCGGTCTGCGTATCTTCAATGCGATCGAGCACTATGGACTGGATATCGTCCGTGCTGCGTTCACCAATGGCTCACCGACCTGGCCCTATGTGCACCCATTCGGCGCCGATCTGTTCCTGTCGAGCAATGCCGAGGATGTGCAGAACGCTTTGAACGCGGGGGTTGCAGCCGCGACCATTTTGCCCGGCCGAGCGGCGGCATCCAGGCAAGATCAGCTGCGTATCGCCTTCGATGGCGACGCGGTGCTGTTTTCCGATGAGTCCGAGCGCATCAGCCATGAACAGGGCTTGGCCGCGTTCAGTCGCAACGAAATGGAACAGGCTGCGGTCCCGCTGTCGGGTGGTCCGTTCCGTGGCTTTCTTGACGCCCTGCACCGATTGCAGGCGGCGTTCCCGATCGAGGATTCGCCGATCCGCACCGCCCTGGTCACCGCGCGATCGGCACCGGCGCACAAGCGGGTGATCCTGACCCTGCGCGAATGGGGCGTGCGTGTTGATGAGGCGCTGTTCCTGGGCGGGCGCAGCAAGGGCCCGTTTCTTGAAGCCTTTGGTGCCGACATCTTCTTCGACGACCAGCAGCACAATTGCGATTCGGCGCGCGAGCATGTGGCGACCGGCCATGTGCCGCATGGGGTAGCCAATCGCGGTGTGGCAAATAGCTGACAAAAGCCGGGTTGCCCCGCGTTCAGGCGGCGGCCCACGTCGACACGGCGCCGCAGTCCATGCACACGAATTGCCTGCCGGGCCGGTCTATTGCGCTGCTTTCTCAATATTGGACCGGTACGTTTCTGGCGCCACGCCTTCCATGGGTGCAATGTTTCGCCGCGGGTGAGCGGAGCTTTCCAGAGCGCTTGCGGGGTTACGCGGCAGAGCAGCGGGCACTACAATTCCGCTCCTTTTTCTGCTCGAAACGGTTCCCGCCATGGCGCTCAATCCCTACGATCTCTTCGACATCCGTTCCCTGCTCAGCGAGGAAGAGCGCGCAGTCCAGGATGCGGTGGCGCGATTCACCGACGAACGTGTGCTGCCGATCATCGGTGATTGTTTCGACAAGGGCGAGTTTCCGCATCATCTGGTCGCCGAGATGGCCGAGATGGGATTGCTTGGCTCCAGTCTGCCGACCGAATACGGCTGCGCCGGAATGAACGCGGTGAGCTACGGACTGATCTGCCAGGAACTCGAGCGCGGTGACTCCGGTATCCGCAGTTTCGCCTCGGTGCAAAGTTCGCTGTGCATGTATCCGATTTATGCCTACGGCAGCGAGGAGCAGCGTCGTCGCTGGCTGCCCGAGATGGCGGCCGGCAAGGTGATCGGCTGCTTCGGGCTGACCGAACCACACGGCGGTTCCGATCCGGCCAATATGAAAACCAATGCACGCCGTGATGGCGGCGACTGGTTGATCAATGGCGCCAAGATGTGGATCACCAATGGCAATCTTGCCGACATCGCCATTGTCTGGGCGATGACCGATGACGGTATCAATGGATTCATCGTCGAGAAGGGCACGCCCGGTTTTGCCGCACAGGAAATCCACAAGAAGATGAGCCTGCGCGCCTCGGTGACCTCGGCCCTGTTCTTTGACAATGTCCGCGTGCCCGAAGCCAACCGCCTGCCCAACGTAAAGGGGCTGAAGGGTCCGCTGGGGTGTCTGACCCAGGCACGCTACGGAATCACCTGGGGCCCGATCGGTGCAGCGATCGCCTGTCTGAAAGAGGCCTGCGAGTATTCGAAATCTCGCATCCTGTTCAATCGCCCGATTGCCGCCAACCAGGCGGTGCAGCTCAAACTGGCCGACATGAGCCGACGCATCACAACGGCACAACTGCTGTCATTGCAACTCGGCCGTCTGAAGGACGCTGGCAACATGCAGCCAACCCAGGTCTCGCTGGCCAAGTGGAACAATGTGCGGATGGCGCTGGATATCGCCCGCGAAGCGCGCGACATTCTCGGTGCCGCCGGGATCACCACCGAGTATTCGCCCATCCGGCATGCCCTGAATCTCGAATCGGTGATCACCTACGAGGGCACCGAGACTGTGCATCAATTGGTGGTCGGTCGTGAACTGACTGGTATCAACGCGTTTTGATGGGCTGTGGCGGCGTTGCCGTCTTCGCGACGGAACAGTTCCATCGCGCGCTCCGAGGACTAGGCAATGGGTTCCAGACTCTGGTTGGTGTTAGGCGCGGTCTTGTTTGTGCTGGTTGGCGTGTTTCTGCTGTTTGGCGATCAGCGTGATGTTCGCCAGGACGAGCGCATCACCGGCCTGACAGGGGAAACCGGCAAGCTGGCCGAAGCGACCACGCAGAACGCCGAGTCGACCAAGGTGCTGGCCAAGGCCGTTGGCGACCTCAGCGCCGATGCCCAGGTCGACGAGAAGCGCTTGAGCAAGCTCGAGGGCGAGACCTCCGAGCTGCGCGAACGCGTGCAGGGGGTCGAAGATGATATCCATACCCGCGAGGCCGCCAAGGCCTACAGCTTTATTGCATCGGATTTCAGTATTGCGAGCATGGCCAAGATGGCGGTCGCCGAGGCCTTGATGAGCAACGGCCAGGCGCCTGCCAGCAACGCCGAGGCCGGGCTTCCGGTGCCCAGTGATATGCGCGGCCAGAGTCTGCGCGCCACCTATGTGCAGAGCGATGGTCGGATCGTGCTCGAATATGATCGGCAGAGCGGTGTCGATGGCGGTACGGTGCGCCTGGTGCCCGATGTTTCGCTGGCACTGCGCACGGGCATCCTCAACTGGCGCTGTGAGACCGACGACTATCGAACCATCGAAGCGTTCCTGCCCAGCTGCAAGTACGTCGGCACCGAATAGGCACAGCATGCTTATCGTCTATGGAATGAAGGCCTCCGGCAATTGCTACAAGGTGCAATTGCTGCTTGAGCAGTTGAATCTGCCCTATCAGTGGATCGAGGTGAACAGCGCAGTGGGTGAAACCCGCACGCCGGAGTTCCTCGCCCTCAATCCCAATGGCCGCGTTCCGCTGCTGCGCCTGGACGATGGTCAATTGCTGGCCGAGTCGAATGCCATTCTCTGCTATCTGGCCGAGGCCAGTCCCTTGCTGCCCAATAGCCGGCTCGATCGCGCGCGCGCACTGCAGTGGATGTTCTTCGAGCAGTACAGTCACGAACCCTATATCGCGGTAGCGCGTTTCATCTGCGGCTGGTTGCCCGAGGGCCATCCGCGCCGCGCCGAACTGCCACGCCTGCATGAGCGTGGCTATGCCGCGCTGGACGTCATGGAGCGTCACTTGGCCGGCAACGAGTTCTTCGTTGCATCCGGTTACAGCGTCGCCGATATCGCGCTGTTCGCCTATACACATTGCGCTGCTGCGGGGGGCTTCGTGCTTGATGCCTATCCGCAGTTGCGTGCCTGGCTCGATCGCGTGCGCGCGACGCCGGGCTTTGTTCCCCAATCATCTTGAGCAACGAGAGCACCATGTCGGTCAGTACGCCCATCATTTCCGCCCGCGCAAAGAACGTGAACCGGGCTCAGGTCTGTGACGAGAATTTTTCCGAATTCGTTCGCAACTACGCAGGTCCGGTGGCAGCGCGTCCCGCCGCCGATGCGCCGATTGCCGAGGGCAGCCTGTGCACCGCCGCAGATTTTCTTGCCCTGTTCGACTCCCAGTTGATCAGCCGTCATCTCGACCTGATGGCGCGCGTGCTGCGCGTGCAGAACAAGGTCTACTACACCATCGGCAGTTCGGGGCATGAAGGCAATGCGATGGTGGCGCGGTTGACCCGGCACACCGATCCTGCGTTCCTGCACTACCGCAGCGGCGGCTTCATGGCGGAGCGATTCCGCAAGCTGCCGGGCATGGATCCGGTTATGGATTCGGCGCTGTCATTTGCCGCCAGCGAGCAGGATCCGGCTTCCGGCGGTCGCCACAAGGTCTGGGGTTCCAAACCGCTCTGGGTACTGCCGCAGACGTCGACGATCGCCTCGCACCTGCCCAAGGCGCTGGGAACCGCACTGGCGATCGAGCAGGCGCGCCGTATCGGCCACTCCCTGCCGATTCCTGCCGACAGTATCGCGATCTGTTCCTTCGGTGATGCCTCGGCCAATCATGCGACGGCGCAAACGGCATTCAATGCCGCACAGTGGACCGACTACCAGAAACTACCGGCACCGGTGCTTTTTGTCTGCGAAGACAATGGCATCGGAATCTCGGTGAAGACGCCCGGTGGCTGGATCGCCAATTCGTTTCGCAGCAGGCCCAACCTGGCCTATTTCAGTGCCGACGGACTCGATCTTGCGGCCGGCTACGAGCAGGTCGCGCGTGCAGTCATGCATTGCCGCAGCACGCGCCAGCCGACCTTTCTGCATCTGCGCACTACCCGGATCATGGGTCATGCCGGCACCGATTTCGAAGTCGAGTACCGGGCGCTCACCGAACTGCTCGCCGTCGAAGCCAGTGATCCGCTGCTGCGCTCGGCCGAGCTTGCCCTCAGCTCGGGACTGTTCAATGCGGCGCAACTGCTTGAGTACTACGAGGCGATCCGCAAGCGCTGCATGGATGCCGCCGAGTACGCCGACAAGACGCCCAAGATTCTGAGTCGCGACCAGGTCATGCGGCCGCTGGCGCCGTTTCACGCTGATCAGGTCCGCGCCGAGGCCGAACGCACGGATCATGCGGATCGCCGGCTGGCGGTATTCGGCAGCGAGCAACAGTTGCCGGAACGCCAGCCGCCCAGGCACATGGCGATCCAGATCAACAATGCCCTGCACGACATCTTCTGCAAATACCCGGAAACCCTGCTGTTTGGCGAAGACGTGGCGCAGAAGGGCGGCGTCTACACGGTGACCAAGGGCCTGCACAAGGCGTTCAAGGGCACCCGCGTATTCAACACCTTGCTGGATGAAACCACGATCCTCGGGCTCGCTCAGGGTTACGCCAATATGGGCATGCTGCCGATGCCGGAAATCCAGTATCTGGCCTACTATCACAATGCCTGCGATCAGATTCGTGGCGAGGCCTGCTCACTGCAGTTCTTCTCGAACGCCCAGTTTGCCAATCCGATGGTGGTGCGCATGGCCGGCCTTGGCTATCAGCGCGGCTTCGGTGGTCATTTCCACAATGACAACTCGATCGCCGCCTTGCGCGACATCCCGGGGCTGACCATCGCCTGTCCCAGCCGTGGCGACGATGCCGCCGGCATGCTGCGTACCCTGGTTGCCATGGCCAAGATCGACGGCCGCGTTGGCGTTTTCCTGGAACCGATCGCGCTGTACATGACCAAGGACCTCTACGAGCCTGGCGATGGGGGTTGGTTGACGTCTTACCCCGAAACCGACCAGTCTGTCCCGTATGGTGAAGAGCGTGTGTACGAGGAGGGCGCCAGCGACCTGGTGGTCATCACCTATGGCAATGGCGTTCCGATGGCGCTGCGGGCCGCGCGCACGGTGCTGGCACATACCGGAAAACGTACCCGCGTGATCGATTTGCGCTGGCTGCAGCCGCTCAACGAGGTAGCCATCCGCCGTCATGCGGCGGACTGTGAGCGCATTCTGGTGCTTGACGAGGGCCGCCGTAGCGCCGGCATAGGGGAGGGTGTCCTCACCGCGATCGTCGAGGGCGGCCTCGGTAACAAAGTTTTGCGGCGTATCGTCGGTGACGATACCTATACGCCGCTGGCGGCGGCAGCAAACCTGATTCTGCCAACCGACCAGACCGTGGCGGCGGCATTGCTGGAGCTGGCTACGACCGCTTGATTCGAACCGGGGCGCAATCATGGGTGGAGACCGCGCGCGGATTCGCCTATGATTCCCCCGTCATGTCCGAAACCCAAGCACTCACCATTCTGTTCGCCGATGTCAGCGGCAGCACAAAGCTGTTTGAGCTGCGTGGTGATGTCGAAGCGCGCCGGATCATCTCGGGCGTGCTCGATGCCCTGACCGATATCACCGCACGCCACGGCGGCCGCGTGATCAAGACGATCGGCGACGAGGTGATGTGCACGTTTCCGGGCGCGCTCAATGGCGTGCTGGCGGCCATCGACATGCAGAAGCGGGTTGCCCACGATCCGGTCTTCGTCAAGGACAATCTGGCCATACGCATCGGCCTGCATCACGGCGACGCCCTGGTCGAGAATGGCGATGTATTCGGCGATGCGGTCAATACTGCCGCACGGATGGGATCGACTTCCAAACGCGAACAGATCGTCACGACCGTGGCGACCGTGCGCGGAATGACCAATCTCGGCAGCGTGAAAACTCGCGCCCTTGGCGCAGTACGCGTCAGCGGCAAGATCGAACCGCTCGAGATCGTCGATGTCATCTGGCAGGAAGACCTGTCCAATGTCACTACCGTGCAACGCGCGATCCGGCTGGACGATCTGCAAGGCGCCGGCGGTGCCAAGTTGACGATCCGCTTCAAGGGACGGGTGATCGAGATCAGCCCGACCTCGCCACCATTCACCCTCGGTCGCGATGCGACTTCGAGCATGGTGGTCGACAACGAATGGGTGTCGCGCAATCACGCCACCATCGAATACAAACGCGGCTATTTCATGATCGCCGACCGCAGCACGAACGGCACCTTCGTCAAATCCGGCGACGACGACGAACTCCGTGTCCACCGCGATGAGATCCATCTGCGCAAAACCGGCACAGTGAGTCTAGGCCAGGCGGTTGCGGCCAATACGGACAATATCCTGTATTTCCAGTGTACGCCGTGAGGGCAGGTTTGGGCCTTGCTGGACACTCGTGGAACTGCGCGGTCGGCTAGTCGCGACCGTATTCGATACCGGCGTTCTATTCCCCGCGCGCCCTGACTTGAGCACCATCCGGTGACGCCGATAGCGAGCACAGATCGGATGAAGCGCCCTCCCTTGTGCCAATTCGTCAGCGTGATGTCGAGCGAACGCGAGAGCCAACGATGTTGCGATCTCGATGATCGAGATTCACTGCGCATGGCTGGTCAGGAGATTCCAGGATACTGGCGCTCAGCAGCTGCAAAGTTCGTGGAGCCGTGTACTCCAATGTCGTTGATCCAATTCCATGGCAAACCGCGGACAGACACCTTGCGGCTTGGGTGTTGATTGACTGCACCTCTGAGTGCAATTGGATAGTCCGCACCCGATGCGATTGGGCGAATCCTAGAACCCAATCCCGCTGATCTGCTGGTGCGTGGAACTCATCACCTGCGCGCGTCCCAGAAAGCTGCATGCGCCGCCTGGCTGTCGTTGAATCGACCACTTGAGATCGCTTGCTCGCATGCCGAAATCGCTCAAGGTCGATTGTACCGAAGGCAAGCCGACCAGCCGTCGCAGGGGTATCGCGCACTGGGCCATGGACAGTCCGAGCATCATCTCGACAGGGATGACTCGGCCGCCTCCGGCAATGAATTGATCTATCGTTTCTGCGGAGAGCGTGCGGCCCGGTCGGATACGCGCAGAGTAAGCGCGTTCGCGTCGCCAGGATTTTTCGCCGGGGGTGTCGGAAAAGCCGAATTCAACCAATTGTTCGCTGGCCTCGACACGCAGTCCGTCAGGTCGACCGCTCAGAAGCTGCCCGTAACGCGACAACAGGTCCGGCCTTCGTCCCAGACCGCACGACTCCACTTGGAGCAGAGAGTGCTCGTCGAGCACTCCATCGCCCAATGAAGGAAATGCGCCGCTTGTGATCAGCAGATCCAGCTCAGAAGCCCGCATTGGCTTCTCACCTGGGAACACCGGAATGCTGGCGCCCGTCCACTGAGACCCGTGCGCGACCACCACGACGTTGCCCCAGGGCAGTGAGCCCCGCGCTTTTGAGCGTACGAGCCATTCGCGAATCTCGGACCAGCTCCGTGCCTGCGTGACCAATACGTCCTCGCCCACCCTGCGGTCGCGGTAGTAGCGCTCTCCTGCGGCGAAGAACGCACTGTCGGGACGGGCGTCTTCGCCCACCACGAAGATCGCGGTTCGTCGGTCCTCCGCTGCAGCAGGCGACCCGATCAGAGCCCCAAGCACGAGGCCCCAGGCGACAATCTGGGCGCGGAATTCACGCACGCGGTTGTCCGATGATCCGGGCGAGTAATTCGTCCGGATAGTCGGAGAACCCATCCGGTGTAATGAGGATGGCATGCGTCGAGAACGCGATCAGGATGCGCTCACCAAGGACTGCGTATTGCGCCAATTCAGGCCGCAGCTTCACCAACTTCCGCCATGCCTCGCCGTCCAGCCGCACGCGAAGCACGACCTGACTGGCAAACGACCGATCCGTCCATACGCCCTGCACCAGCAGGAATTCGCGCCCCCGGATCGATCGCGCCGCGCGTGCCGCGCTGACCAACGGAGGAGCGGAAATCGACTTGGGCGCGGTCATGTCCAGCGATATCGGTGCTGCGTATCCGTAGCCGCTGGCCGAGCCCTTCGCCACCGCCGGCTGCTCGACGAGCTCGGAAGACCCATCCGCACGCACGCGTTGGTCGACCGCCACGAACGACGTGTATGGGGTAAGCAGGCTGAACTCCATACCCAGCGCCTCGATCTCTTTGCTGTGGTCGACCTCCTCGGCCTGACCATGGCTTGCACTCTGTCGCTCATCGAGCAGCCGCTGGATGCGTTGACGTGCCCACAGTTGCCGCAGTGCCGACAAGCGATCGGAAGCGAAGCCCGGCACGATGCGCACCGTTTGCTGGTAGGGCTGACCGGAACTGGAGCCCTTGATCGTGATGTCCTGTGGCGACTGTCCGCGATAGCGGCCCACCACGACCAGGGGCCGTTCCGCCAGCAAATCGGGCAGGTGCGCTGGCTCGAGATCGAAAACGCCGTCAGGATCATGGCCAAGCTCGATGCCGGTGAGCAGCGGCCGATCGATGTACGCGCGCAACCGTTGCGCCACCTCGCGACCCTTGCCGAGTTCGTTCACGATAAACGGCTCGCCCATTCCGGCGCGCGCTAGCAGGTTGATTACGGGGCGCTCGACCGAGGGGCCGATGCCGAAGACAAAGAGGTTTGCCTCACCCAGATGCTCGCGGATCGCCCGATAGGCCTGGCCTCCAACCCAAATGGCGCCATCAGTCACGACGACGATGCTTCGAGCGAAGCCTGGTGTACGGGGTAGGGCGTAAGCCTGCTGGAGCGCATCTATCAGCTCTGTGCCGCCGCCAGCCTTGGCTCCTTCGATGAACGACCGCGCCCGGTTGACGTTATCCGGGTTGGCAGGAACTGACCCGGACTTCGACATGGTTTCCGACGCGCCCGAGAAATGCAGAATATTGAACAGTTCGTTCGGTCGCATCGAGCCCACCAGATCCAGCAGCATGTCCTTGCTGATGTCCAGGGGCATTCCGTGCATTGATCCTGAAACGTCGACGACAAAGATGAATTCACGCGGCACGACCTGGGTGGCTTCCACGCGTCGTGGTGGTTCCGCCAACATCAGGAAGTAGCCGCCGTCTTGCTCAGGGAACGCCATGATCCCGGTCTCGATCTCACCGCCCTGGTAGCGGAACCGGAGCGAATAGTCCTTGCTGGCCGCATCCCGCTGGGAGTCCTCGCCGAGGAGTATCTGCGCCTGCAGCGCGGCTGGTCGCTCGACCTCAACCATGTGCGAAGGGCTGCTGATTTCGCCAAGCGGCAAGGCGCCAACGATGTTGACTTGCAGATCGAATGAATAATCCACGACGCTATCGTCCCGCGACGTAGGAGTAGTGATCGGCGTCTCTCCCGGGCTCGCGTAGCGATTGCCGATTGTGCTCGGGAAGAAAAATTCGTACTCGCCCTTGGTCGGGACCAGTAACTCGGTGTAGCGCAGCTCCACCTCGATCTTGTCTCCTGGAAGCACGTTCGCCAGATTCATTCGAAAAATGCTGGGGTCGAGCTGTTCAAGCAGACTCGCGGTCTTGCCCTCCGAACGCGCCTTTTCGAACTCTGCCTTG